>NZ_MLHL01000022.1 GCF_002000545.1 Rodentibacter trehalosifermentans
CTACGTCAGCCCCTAAATAAATTCATAAATGGGATGAAATACCACCATACACAGCTTCCATCACTGAATTTTAAATCCTTTACTCCCCAACCCCTTAAGCGTTTATGTGAGCGATAAAGCCACACTCCGGCAACAATCAAGACCGCTATAACGAGAATAAAAAAGACAATGCTAAAAATAGCCGTGTAGTTATCGAAATTGTCCACATAGTCTGGAAAAATGCCCTCTTTAAAATTGTTTAAGAGTTTCAATGTGAAGATATCATTTAACACACCAATGACTAAAAATACTAAATAGACATTCAATAGATTTATTAAGATAGATGTATTGTTTTTTATAACTGTCATAAATTTTAAAAATGTTATTGGGAGAAAGGTGTATTGGGGCTAATTACTAGATTAGCCCCTCATTTTTAGGTTATTTTAATACCACTCTCGCATTTCTAAATAACCGCATCCACGCCCCATCTTCACTCCAATCTTCCGGATACCACGAGTTGCTCACAGCTCGGAATACCCGTTCAGGATGTGGCATCATGGCGGCAATTCGACCGTCCACATTGGAAATAGCGGTGATCCCTAACGCCGAGCCATTTGGATTTGCCGGATAGGTTTCCGTCACTTTCAAGTTGTTATCAATATATTGTGCAACGATTAAATTTTGTGCTTGAAGTGCGGTTAAATTTTCCGGTGTTTTGAATTCCACACGCCCTTCACCGTGGGAGACGGCAATTGGCATATGGGAACCTGCCATACCTTGGAACCATAAAGAGTGGGTGTCGTTAATTTTCACTAAACCCACACGGGCTTCAAAACGCTCGGATTTATTCCGTACAAAACGTGGCCAGTTTTCTGCACCCGGAATGATTTCCGCTAGGTTAGAGATAAACTGACAACCGTTACATACTCCTAAAGAAAGGGTATTCTCATTGGCAAAGAATTGGCTGAATTGATCCCGTAATTGTGGATTGAATAAAATCGATTTCGCCCAGCCGCCACCGGCACCAAGGACATCGCCGTAAGAGAACCCCCCACAAGCCACCATAGCATTGAAATCGTTTAAATTGTAACGCCCTGCCATTAAATCACTCATGTGAACATCAATAGCGGCAAAACCGGCACGGTCGAAGGCTGCCGCCATTTCTACATGGCTGTTGACACCCTGTTCACGAAGTACGGCAACTTTCGGTTTTACCCCTTTGGCAATATAAGGAGCGGCAATATCCTCGTTGGGATCATAGCTTAGGTATGCTGATAATCCTTTATTTTGCGGATCTTTTTTCGCTTCAAACTCTTCATCGGCACAGGCAGGGTTGTCACGCAAGCGTTGCATTTGATGGGTCAATTCTGCCCAAATACCACGCAATTCGGAACGTTTCTCACAGAGTAATTTTTTATTGCCTCGTGCGATTTCAATACGATCGTCTGTGGTGACCGCCCCGAGTTCGTGTGTCAATGGTAATAAATTGTGGGCATTTAAAATGTCACGCACAGCGGCTAATTCGCTTTCCGCCACCTGAATGACAGCACCGAGCTCTTCGTTAAATAACACCGCAAGATCATTATCACCTAAGGCGGAAATATCCACTTCAATACCGCAGTTACCGGCAAAGGCCATTTCTGCGAGGGTAACGATTAAGCCCCCGTCAGAGCGGTCATGGTAAGCCAATAATTTACGCGCGGCGACCAAGGTTTGCATGGCATCAAAGAACTGTTTCAAGGTATTGGCATTTTCCACATCTGCCGGTTTATCACCCAGTTGTTTATAAACCTGAGCAAGAGCGGTTGCACCAAGGCGATTTTTCCCTTCCCCTAAATCGATCAATAAGAGGCGGGAGGCGCCTTTATCGGTACGCAATTGTGGCGTGACGGTCTTACGCACATCTTCCACTCGGGCAAAGGCACTAATCACTAAAGAAAGTGGGGCGGTGACGGTTTTCTTCTCGCCATTTTCTTCCCAGCTGGTTTTCATCGACATAGAATCTTTCCCCACCGGAATGGTGAGGCCTAGCGCCGGACAAAGTTCTTCGCCCACGGCTTTCACCGCTTCATAAAGCCCCGCATCTTCCCCCCCGTGGCCGGCCGCCGACATCCAGTTGGCGGAAAGTTTAATGCGTTTTATCTCACCAATGTTGGTGGCGGCGATATTGGTGATAGATTCTGCCACCGCCAAACGGGCAGAAGCGGCAAAATCAAGTAATGCCACAGGGGCACGTTCGCCCATTGCCATGGCTTCACCGTGATAGCTATCAAGGCTTGCCGTAGTCACCGCCACATCGGAAACCGGAATTTGCCATGGACCAACCATTTGATCCCGTGCCACCATACCGGTGACCGAGCGGTCGCCAATGGTAATTAAGAAGGTTTTTTCTGCCACCACCGGTAAACGTAATACACGGTGGAGGGCTTCTTTCAGCACAATATTGTCTTGCGAAACAGGGGAATTTTCGACCGCACTTGATTGCACATTGCGGGTCATTTTTGGTGTTTTACCGAGCAGCACGTTCATTGGCAAATCAATTGGATTATTGTTGAAATGGCTGTCGTGTAAGGTTAAATGTTTTTCTTCTGTAGCCTCGCCAATTACCGCAAAAGGCGCACGTTCACGCTCACAAAGTGCAGTAAATAAATCCAATTTTTCCGGCGCAACAGCTAACACATAGCGTTCTTGTGATTCGTTACACCAAATTTCAAGGGGGGACATTCCTTTTTCATCACACAGAATGGAACGTAAATCGAATTTTCCGCCACGCTCGCCATCATGCACTAATTCCGGCATAGCATTGGATAAGCCGCCTGCACCCACATCGTGAATAAATAAAATGGGGTTATCCTCACCCAGTTGCCAGCAACGGTCGATCACTTCTTGGCAGCGACGTTCCATTTCCGGGTTTTCCCGTTGAACGGAAGCAAAGTCTAAATCTTCCTTTGATTTACCGCTGTCCATTGAAGAAGCCGCCCCGCCTCCTAAACCGATATTCATCGCCGGGCCGCCTAATACGATAAGCTTCGCCCCCACAGGAATTTCGCCTTTTTGCACATGTTCGGCACGAATATTACCGATACCCCCAGCCAGCATAATAGGTTTGTGATAACCCCGCACTTCTTCACCATTGAAGCTGTTTACTTTTTCTTCATAAGTACGGAAATAGCCAAGCAATGCCGGGCGGCCAAATTCATTATTAAATGCCGCACCGCCTAATGGACCTTCAATCATAATATCGAGCGCAGAAGCAATACGGTGAGGTTTGGAAAGCGGATTTTCCCAAGGTTGCTCGAAATTTGGGATCACCAAGTTTGATACAGAAAAACCTGTTAAACCGGCTTTGGGTTTTGCGCCACGACCGGTTGCCCCTTCATCACGAATTTCCCCACCGGAACCTGTTGCCGCACCGGGGAAAGGGGAGATTGCTGTTGGGTGATTATGGGTTTCCACTTTCATTAAAATATGGGTGTCTTCATTGTGGTAGCGATATTGCCCGTCTTGGTCGGCAAAAAAACGCCCCACTTTAGAGCCTTCCATCACAGCGGCGTTATCTTTATAAGCGGAAAGCACAAAATCCGGGGTTTTCTTAAAGGTATTTTTGATCATTTTAAACAAGGATTTTTCTTGTTCTTTCCCATCAATCACCCAATCGGCATTAAAGATTTTGTGGCGGCAATGTTCGGAGTTGGCTTGGGCGAACATATAAAGCTCGATATCGTTCGGGTTACGCCCCAATGCGGTGAAATTTTCCACCAAATAATCGATTTCATCTTCCGCCAAGGCAAGTCCCAACTCGATATTGGCGGTTTCCAAGGCTTTTCGGCCGCCACCTAAAATATCCACGGTGGTGAAAGGTTTCGGGGGTTGCTGGCGGAATAAAGCTTCGGCATCTTTAGCATCTCGCACCACAGTTTCCATCATACGGTCGTGCAGAAGTGCGGTTAATTTTGACTGTGTTTTTTCATTTAAAGGTTGGTGAAATTCAAAATAATAGGCAATTCCCCGTTCAATACGCGCCACTTCGTTTAAACCGCAATTGTGGGCGATATCTGTTGCTTTAGACGACCAAGAAGAAATAGTACCGAGACGTGGGATAACAATAAAAGTCTCACCTTTTGCTTCGTGTTCTGCCAAGGTAGGGCCATAATGGAGCAAGGCTTTTAGCTTGTTTTCCTGTTCCTTGGAAAGGGCGGCGTTGAGTGCCACAAAATGAATATACTCGGCATAGACAGATTGTACCGGCAGTTCGTTTTGTTGAAATTTTTGCATCAGGCCATGAATACGGAATTCGGAAAGGGCAGGTGAGCTGCGAAAAATTTGAAACATAAGGATTCCCTTGAGTCTGAATAGAAATGAAAATTGCGCGCTATTATAAAGGAAAAGAAATGAAAACGAAAACGTTTGCGTATTGTTTTGCCTCATTCTTTATTGGGGGATTTTTGTGTAAAATATGCCCGTTTTTTATGATGAGGAGAAGAAAGTAATGTCTTACCAAGCGGTACTTGATTTTTGGTTTAGTGAGGAAACAAAGCCCTTTTGGTTTGCCAAAAGTGAGGAATTTGACCGTCAAATTCGTGAGCAATTTTATGATTTATGGCAACAAGCAGCACAATCGGAACTAAGCCATTGGCGTGAAACGGTGCGCGGACGATTAGCGGAAATTATTGTGTTAGACCAGTTTTCACGCAATTTATATCGTGATAGCCCTTTGGCATTTGCCCAAGATAATATGGCCATCGCACTGGCACAAGAGGCGATAAAACAGCCTGAATTCAAAGAGATGACTGTGCGTGAGCGTCATTTTATGCTGATGCCGTTAATGCATAGTGAAAGTAAAGTCATTCACGAGCAAGCCGTGCCTTTATTTGAACAGTTTGGCCCAAAAGAAAGCGTGGATTTTGAATTAAAACATAAGGTGATTATTGACCGTTTTGGCCGTTATCCTCACCGAAATGCGGTGTTAGGGCGGGAAAGTAGCGCAGAAGAAATTGAATTTTTAACCCAACCGGGATCGCGTTTTTAAATCATAAAACCCAACCTATTACGCATTTAAAGACAATATTCTCCATTGAGCGAGCTCAATGGAGATTTTTATATCATAACCTTAGTGAAGTGATTTGAACACATAGAGCCCTTGGATAATCAAAGGCTTTCTAAACGTGCAATTAATCGCTTGGCGTGCTCTTTTGCAATGGCTTGTACCTTGGGTAAATCTTCTACACGACTGACCCCTTCAATATAAAGCACACTATGTGAATAAACTGGTTCTTGCCAATCCATCCCACAGAGTTTTGCAGTGTCCATGAAAGCAGGATAGAAAGCGTTGATTTTATGGGCATGATTGCCATCGTATTCATCGGCTCCCCCACCGGTGGTGAAGGATAAAATCAATTTTTTCCCCTGTAATTTATCCCCTTTACTGCCGTAAGCGAAGTTGTGTAATAGGACATCATCAATCCATTTTTTTAGCAATGCCGGCACGTTATACCAATACATCGGAAATTGCCATACGATAATATCCGCTTCTACCAGTGAGGCTTGTTCTGCAGCCACATCAAAATGAGCGTTTGGATAAAGGCTATCTAATTGGCGAATATTGATTTTTTCACCAAAGTGGGCTTGGAGCTCTGCTAAAATCAGTTTATTGCCCACTGAAATGGATAAGTTGGGATGCCCGCAGATAAGGGTGATTTTTTTCATGATTTTTTCCTCTGCTTCTTAATTTAAAGAAATAGCCTATGTGGTGTTATCGACATAGGCTAAATTGTTTATAAAAAGTCGGCTAAAAATGACCGTACTTTATTTCATATATTTGGCGAAGAAATCCAATACGACTTTTGGCTCACGCCCAAACCAGTTGTAACCGTCTTTAAAGCGACGGGTTGTGCCCTCAATCCAAAAGATTTCTTTTTCTTTCGATGCCAATAAATCAAAGGTTTTTTGTCCATCTTCCGGATTGCGTGTCCAAGCATCATCTTTGACTTGAACAATGAGTGTCGGCATATGCACAAAAGGGGCAGTCAGGTGTGGCGTCATTTCTGCTGCGGTGAATCCCCCCATACGAAGCAGTTCCAAATCAATCAATTCTTGATATTGTTGCACGCCCTGTAATTCGGAAAAGGCATCATAAATTGCCGCCATGGAAACCACCATTGGACTTACCATACATTTTACGTTAGCAAACAAGTCCGGACGTTCTTTAATCGCGCGATATTGTGAGTTACCGCCCATACATTGGCTGTATAACCCAACGGTCATTTTACCCAGTTCAGGATGGGCATCGACCCATTTTTTCACACCGACACAATCTCGCCATTCCCAGTTACCAATACCACTGATACCGCCATTTGCCGCACCACTATTGCCGTGATTGCGAATATCGTAAGTTAAGACGTTATAGCCGGCATCGGTTAAATGTTTGTATTGAATCACAAAATCAATTTCTACGGCATCAAACCCTGCCCATGGCAGACCAAAGTGACCGGGGAAACCGGAACGACACATTGGTAGTGCGTGGTTAAAAATGATGAGTTTGTCGGATTTTTCTTTAGCAGGAATATACCAAGCCTCTAGGGGGATGCCATCATCAGAAGGGATCACTAATTCTTCATAGGCCATACCATATTCATCAGGGGTTTTGAAAATGGAGCTACGAAGTGGACGGACGATAGCCGCCAATCCTTTCACTTTTTCATAATCTTCAGGTGAAATGTTTTTTTCTTGTTCAAAGACTTTTGCCAAACGTTCAGGGGACATTCTCATAATACTTTTCCTCTTGGTTTTTCAAACAATTCTTGTCTTTTGGATGATAAAATTATATCGGAAATTATGTGCAATATAATTCCTTATTATGGATTTTATTATTCCTGTTTTAGGCTTAATCATATAATATCCCTTAAAAAAGAAAGCCAAAAACAGGCAAAATGATGAACAAACTAGAACTATTACGGATTTTTTGTAGTGTGGCGGAAACCTTACATTTTCGTGAAACGGCAAACCGTCTGGCACTTTCCCCTCAAGTGGTATCAAGAGCAATTGGTACACTGGAAAAAACATTAGGCGAAGTCTTGTTTCAACGCAGTACAAGGCAAGTCAAACTGACTGATTTTGGTGAAGAATTTTTACCACAAGCACAGCAGCTTATCGTTGATACCGAACGGCTTTTTAGTTATCGAAAATCATTAAACACACAGGAAATTGCAGGGATAGTCCGAATTGCCGTGCCTGAAATCCCGTTAATGCAAGCGGTGCTGGAAAAGGTGTTGACAAAAGCCGCCGCTTATCCTGATTTGCGGCTACATTGGCAAGCAAGATTGACGGTAGAAGATGTGGTGAATGAACAAATTGATGTGGGTTTTCGTTTTGGTATGCCCGATGACAATCGGCTTATTATTCGTCAAGTTGGTTTAGTCGAAGATTGTATTGTGGCATCTCCAACGCTTTTAGAACGCTGTGGCACCCCTGAAAATTGGCAAGATCTTAAAAATTATCCGCTGAGTGCCTTATTCAATCCTAATACCGGGCGGGCTTATACGTGGTATTTGTCCCACAAAACGCAGTTTATCCCTCCTCGTCCGAAGTTTACCGCTACCTGTATTGCTGATGAGCTTACGGCTGTCCGACAAGCTCAAACCATCGCCTTTTTGCCACGTTTTCTCTGTGCCCCCTATCTAAAAAGTGGTGAATTGGTGGAGCTTTTCCCCGAATTTGCCCGCAAACAATGGACAGCTTATGTTTATCGCCCATACAGAAATGTCACTCATCCTCGTGTAAAAATCGTATTTGATTGGTTGGTGGAAAGTATTGAAGCGCTTTTAAGAGAAAAGAAATAGCGATATTGTGTTTATCTTTGTGAAATAGGCATTGAAAGTGCGGCTACAAAAAACGTTGTTCTTTTTGACCGCACTTTTGTTTAAATTTGATAGCCTTCTTTTAATAAATGGCGATAGGCATAGAGATAGGATTCGCCCCAAAATAAAACCAAGTTCCCATATAGATCGCCTGATTACACGCAATGGTGGAAAAGAAGGTATGGGAAAAATCCATTTGTACTTTGATTTCGCCATAAAAAATGGCAAAGAGAAGACTTTGCCATCGGGGAAGGAAATTAGGCGAAAGGTTGTAATTCAGGATTGATTGGGGTTTCTGCAATATTATTAACATAGTTACATAATGTGGCGAGGCTCACTCCAAGGATGACATCAATGGCATTTTCTTGTGTATAGCCCGCATCAAAAAAGGCTTGGAGTTGTGCTTGGGTAAGCTTCGCTTTTTGCAATATGACAGCAAGGGTAAAACGGGCGAGGGTGTCCAGTTTTTCATCGCTTTCAATGCGTGCGGTAGCACGAATTTGATTCACCAGCTCTTCTTCTAACTTTAATACTTTCAAGGCAATTTTCGTATGCCCTGCCACGCAGAAACCACAACCGTTTACCACAGCAGCGGTAATTTGTACCACCTCGCGTTCTGTGGCGGTAAGGCTATTTCTACCGTTAATGCCGCCTACGGTGCGGTAGGTTTCTAAGGCGGTGGGGGCGTTGGCTAACACGCCGATTAAATTGGGAATAAATCCATTGACATTTTTTACCGCAGTTAAGGCTTCTTTGGCGGCATCAGGGGCGGTTTCAATGGTGTGGATGGTAAATTGAGACATAAAAAACTCCTATCGTAAAAATCATTTGCAGATTGATACTACGTGAGTCGTTTGGGTTTTGGAAAGAAATAAAGGCTATTTGATAGATGAAAAAGTTATAAGTGTGAAAAGATTATTTGAATCTTTCCACACGGAATGAGGCTATTTTAGGAAACCCATCTCCCCATTTTCTTCTGCCACGAGAATTGACGCATAATCGGTTCGCCAATCGCCCAGTACGATGCGTTGTTTATCCTCATAGTGATGAATCGCTTCACGGTGGGTATGCCCGTGAATTAAGAGGGGAACATTGCATTGCTGCATTTTGGTTAAAGTGAACGGAAGATTGACATCCATCATTTCATCGGCTTTGTGTGCTTTATCTTTTCGGCTTTTTGCCCGAATTTTCTCTGCAATTTTTAACCGCACTTTTAGGGGTAAATGGAGAAAGAGCCATTGTCGCCATTTTTGATGGACTTTTTGTCGAAATTGTTGGTATTTCACATCATCAATACACAGGGTGTCGCCGTGGCAAAGCAGGGTGGGCACACCGTAAAGATTAATTATGTGATAATCAGGCAGCAAGGTCATTCCGGTTTCTTTTGCAAAGCGTTTTCCAATCAGGAAATCACGGTTGCCATGGATGAAATAACAAGCAACGCCTTGTGCGGTGATCTGTTTAATCGCATTTTTCACTTGAGTGATTAGGGAGGATTGTTCGTCATCACCAATCCAAAAATCAAATAAATCACCGAGAATATAAACCGCCTCTGCCGTAGGGGCGAGATTTTGCATAAAGTCGAGGAAAAGTGCGGTCAATTCCGGTTGTGTTTCGCTGAGGTGAAGATCTGAAATGAAATAGGTCTTTTTCATAGAATTTCCGTAAATTTTTGTCTAGATTAGCACAAAATTCCTTCTAATTTGCTATACTTTTGCGAAATTTTCTCATAGGTATTGATATGTTAAAACTGGCTCGAATTCTCGTTGTGGTGGTGTGTTGTATTTTAATTTGTGTCCTTGGCACGATCTATTCTTTTATCCGCTTTAAAAATCCCAGTAATGTGGGCGTGATGGCGCGATGGTTTGGGCGTTTATATCCGCTTTTTGGTTTACAAGTGGAACATCGTTTCCCTGAAAATAAAGCAAGTTTTGGGCGGGCGATTTATATTGGTAATCACCAAAATAACTACGATATGGTGACGATTTCTTATATGGTGTTACCTCGCACGGTGAGTGTGGGGAAGAAAAGCCTGATTTGGATACCCTTTTTCGGTATTTTGTATTGGGTGACGGGGAATGTTTTTTTGGATCGGGAAAATCGTTCTAAAGCCCATAGCACAATGACCCAACTCGCAGAACGCATTAATAAGGATAACCTTTCTATTTGGATGTTTCCGGAAGGCACGCGAAGTCGTGGACGAGGTTTGTTGCCTTTTAAAACTGGTGCGTTTTATGCCGCAGTTGCCGCCGGTGTACCGATTATTCCGGTGGTGTGTTCAACCACACATAATAAAATCGATCTCAATCGTTGGGATAATGGTAAGGTCATTTGTGAAATGATGGCGCCGATTGATACGAGCGGTTATACCAAAGAAACCGTGCGTGATTTAGCCACATATTGCCACGATTTGATGGAAAAGCGTATTGCCGAATTGGATGCGGAAATTATGCAATCTCATCAAAATAAGGAAAGTTCAAATGCTTAAACTTTCCCGCCGACAGCTACTAAAAACAAGTGCAATTTCCACCGCACTTTTTTCTGTGCCAATGCCTTTAATTGCCGCAACACGACCTAAATTGGTCGTGCCTCCATTGGTTGAAGTGCGCCGTGGTCGCCCGATAATTCTGACGATGGAAGAAGCCGGATATAAGCTAGACGGCGAACATCAAGTGAGTGTGTGGGGTTTTAACGGGAATTATTTAGGACCGACAATCAAAATTAAATCGGGCAGTTTTGCAAAACTCAATTACCATAATAATTTACCTCAACACGTTTCCCTTTCTATCCAAGGTTTACAGGCATCCGGTGAGTTGTTTGGCGGTGCAGCCCGAGTGCTTAAAAAGGGGGAATCTTGGGCACCGATTGTGCCGATTGATCAACCGGCTGCCACTTGTTGGTATCGTTCTGCGACATTAGCTAATTCTGCTTATCAAACCTATCGTGGCTTGGTGGGAATGTGGTTGATTGAAGATGAGCAAAGTGTTAAATCAGTCCTGCCCCGTAAATATGGGGTGGATGATATTCCGTTGATTTTACAGGATATGGAATTTAATCGTGAAGGGCTGCAATTATTCAAACAAAATCAACCGCACTTTGTGGGCAATCGTCTATTGGTTAATGGCTTGGAAGCACCTTACTTAGATGTGCCTCGAGGGTGGGTGAGATTGCGTTTACTTAATGCCTCTTTGGCGCGAGCCTATGAATTACGTTTGGATAACGATCAAGATATCACGGTGATTGCAAAAGACTTAGGCTTTCTTCCACAAGGGAACGTGGTGAAATCCTTTATTTTAGCCCCTGGTGAACGGACGGAAATCTTAGTTAATTTAAGTGAAGGGGGCAATGTTTCGCTTATTTCCGGGCATAAACGGGGTATCTTTGACAAAGTGAAGCAGATTTTTTCCGCTGATGGCGGGTTAATGGAAAATACCGTGTTGGAATTACGCCCCCAAGGGGATTTTTCCGCTTTTGCACAAAAAATGGATGTGCATTTTGAAACGGATGCCACATCTATGCTAAATGCAAAAGTTGAGCGGGAGCGCACATTTGTTTTGGATGTGACAAACGGTTTAATTAACCAACAACGTTTTGATCCACGCCGTGTAGATGTGGTCGCAAAAAAAGGCGCAGTTGAACGTTGGATTCTGACGAGTTCTTTACCTGTCGGGTTTACCCTTCAAGGGGCGAAATTTATTGTGGAAAGTGATGTTAATGGCGTGCCGAAAGATCACGAATTGGCTTGGAAGGATACCGTATGGGTGAAAGGAAAAACGCAAATTTTGGTACGTTTTGATCAGTCATCTTCCAATACCTATCCGTTTAT
This sequence comes from Rodentibacter trehalosifermentans, assembly GCF_002000545.1. Lineage (GTDB taxonomy): Bacteria > Pseudomonadota > Gammaproteobacteria > Enterobacterales > Pasteurellaceae > Rodentibacter > Rodentibacter trehalosifermentans. Next base: position 11,662 of record NZ_MLHL01000022.1, read on the forward strand.
TTTTGGCGCTTCAAATCTTATGCTTGCGGATATGGGATGCATTGGAATAATGATTGTGCAATAAAGTATGGTCACAAAAAAACGTTTTTTGAACCTTGGCTTTCCTCCCTGTCGGGTGAACAGGCAGGTATACGGGTTTGTGAACAATGTTTAGGTTATTTTTATTAATTGAAAGGAAAAGAAATGAAGAAAACACTCGCTTTGGTTTCGATTGCAACAATGCTATTTGGGGCGGTAAATGCCGCAGAAGCTAAAATAGCTCATCATCAAAAGAACACGGCATCACCAGAAATTTATCTTTCTGTGTTTGATACTTCAACGGAACCCTTTACCGATCTCAACACAACTGTATTATCGCGTAGTCAATCCAACCTTCGACTTTGTTGGGTGGCAAAAGGTCGGTTTTCTGAAACGGTGAGCACGATTGAAACCTTAAACGCACCGGCAAAACAACAGGTTATGGCAAAAGGCTCACAAATTTCAACCTCACAAAATGGGAAAGTGAATGTGATTCGCAGTACATTGGAGAGCTCGGCGCAAGGGGAGCGATTAGTCAGATGTTGGCACTTTGATGAAACCGATCCTCTGGGTAAATATAAATTTCAAATCCAAATTATGGGAAAGATTTATCAAGATTTGCCGTTTAGCGTGGTGAAATAATCGCGGACAAAAATGGATAATCAGCAATGATTATCCATTTTTTTAGTAATGCGGTGGAGGGGTTTCTTCTGCTTGGCTGGCAATATTTGAGGGGTGGAAATCTTTTAATTTATTCGCCATATAACGCAATTGTCGCTGCATTCTATCCATATCAAATTGTTGTTGAACTAATGCTTGATTTAATTCCTCTAACAATTGTTCTTGAAATGCGACTTTCATTTCAAGCTCGGTAAGGCGATTTTCTAACATTTGTTGAATTTGCATAGTTTTTCTCTAAATTTTAAAAAAAAGTTGAGAATAGTTTAAATCCGATTTAATCTATTCGGCACTTTTCTATTATAAAGGATGAATCACAATGTTAAAAATTCAAAAATTTTCATTGGCGGCATTGATGGTAAGTGCGGTGGTTTCCGGCAAAGTTTTTGCAGATGAAAAAGTGGATGCAAAGTTTAATGATGATGTCTCTTATGCTTTAGCGGCTTACTTGATGACGCAGGCAAAATTAATGGCAGAGCAAGGCGAAATTAAATTCAATGAAGCGCAGGTAAATAAAGCGGTAGAAGATGTATTGAAAGGTAAAGTTACCGAACAAAAAATGGGTGAATTGAGCCAAACATTAGAGCAGTTTCAACAAAAAGTGATGGCACGCGAACAAGCAAAAATGAAAGAAATTTCACAAAAGGCACAAGAGGAAGGGTATAAATACCGTGCCGAGTTTGCCAAAAAAGAGGGCGTGAAAACCACGAAATCCGGTTTGTTATATCGCATTGTTGAAGCAGGAAAAGGTGAAGTGATTAAGCCAACGGATACGGTGAAAGTGCATTACACCGGTAAGCTACCAAACGGTGAAGTCTTCGATAGTTCTATTGGTCGAGGCCAACCGGCAGAATTTCGTTTAGATCAGGTAGTGAAAGGCTGGACAGAGGGACTTCAACTGGTGAAAAAAGGCGGAAAAATTGAATTAGTCCTTCCACCGGAATTGGCTTATGGTGAACAAGGTGCAGGCGCATCAATTCCACCTAATGCGACACTGTATTTTGATGTTGAAGTGTTAGATGTGAATCCAAAAGCAAAATAATGGATAATTTTGATGGAAGCACAAGCCTTTGCTTGTGCTTTATTATTGGCGTTGTGGCACATAAAGTGCGGTCATTTTTAGTGTAGATTAGGCTCGCTTATGTTATATAATAAACAGGTTTTCACTGATGAAGATCGCACGATTTTAAATTCTTACAAAGCGGTGGTCGATGGGGTTAGTGCGCTCATCGGCGAGCATTGTGAGATTGTTTTGCATTCTTTAGAAGATATTGAACACTCTGCCATTTGCATTGCAAACGGACATAATACCAACCGTCAAGTGGGCTCACCGATTACGGATCGGGCATTGCGTTCATTGCGTAATATGCAAAGTGAAAGTGTTTCTCAGCCCTATTTTACAAGGGCAAAGGGGAATGTATTGATGAAATCGGTCACTATCGCGATTCGTAATAAAAATCAGCGAATGATCGGGCTGCTGTGTATTAATATTAATCTTGATGTACCTATTTCACAGTTTGTTCAGTCTTTTATGCCTGCAATGAAAGCGGAGGAGACTTCATCGGTCAATTTTGCCAGCTCTGTTGAAGAACTGGTTTCTCAAACCATCGAAAAAACCGTAGAAGAAGTGAATTTGGATCGGGGGGTGGCAAATAACAATAAGAACCGCCAAATTGTGCTTTCCTTATATGAAAAAGGTATTTTTGATATTAAGGATGCCATCAATTTAGTGGCAGACCGTTTGAATATTTCCCGTCATACCGTTTATCTTTACATTCGCCAAATTAAACAAGATCAAGAATAATGAATTATGTGATTGCAGTAAAAAGCCCGATTTACGGTAAACAAGGGGCTTATCTTGCTTATCAATTTGCAGAAGCTTTAATTAAGAAAGGGCATACCATTACACAAATCTTCTTTTTCCAAGAAGGGGTGAGCAATGGTAATGCCTTTGTTTATCCTGCCAATGATGAGACGCATCTACAGCAATATTGGCAACTTTTTTCTAAGCGCAATGGCATCCCCTTGCATTTATGTGTCGCAGCTTCGCAACGTCGTGGTGTTGTCGATAGTATGACGGCAAAGGAAAAAGAAAATCATAATCTCGCAGAGGGCTTTGTGATTGCCGGTTTAGGGGAGTTTATGGCGGCAGTATTAAAATCGGATAGACTGATTACACTATGAAAATCGCCTTTTTATTCCACAGCGCCCCCCATGGCTCTTCTGTTGCCAGAGAAGGGTTAGAGGCATTATTAGCGGCTACCGCCTTTTGTGATGAAGAGGATATAGGGGTCTTTTTTATTGATGATGGGCTATTGAATTTACTAGAAGGGCAACAGCCGGAATGCTTACTGCAAAAAGATTTTATCCGCACATTTAAACTCTTAGATTTATACGGCATTGAACAACGTTTTGTTTGTCACCATTCCCTGGAAAAATTAAAAATAGATGAAAAGCATTTCATTTTATCCGTAGAAAAAATTGACCGCACTTTGCTGATGGCGAGGTTGCATCAAGCAGAGAAAGTGCTCAGCTTTTAAAAAGAGGGAAGGTATGCTTTATTGTTTTTCACAAGCCGATTATGGCTTTGATAAATTAGTGAATTTGCTCTCTGGTGTGACAGAAACTGATGCAGTTGTGCTTTGGCAGGATGCGGTTTTATTGGCGGTTAAATATCCCCAGCATTTTGCGTGTTGTAAAGGACAATGTTTTGCATTTGAAGCGGATATTTCGGCAAGAAATTTGACCGCACTTTTACCAAAAGAGAGCCAAGTTCGGTTAATTTCTTTGATGGAGTTAGTAGAGATTAGCGAGCAATATTTTCCTCAAATTGCACTATAAAAAGTGTGCCTCTCTTATTTTCCTTTCATGACATAAAATCTTATTGATTAGATGGGTGCTTTATGGTATATTCCGCGACCTCTTACACGTTTATTATGGTGTAAGTAGGTTCGTCCCGAAAAGGGTGTTTTTTTAAACTTAACGGAGCACTAATATGATCCAAGAACAGACTATGCTGGATGTTGCTGATAACTCAGGCGCTCGCAGCGTAATGTGTATCAAGGTTCTAGGTGGATCGCACCGTCGTTATGCTGCTGTTGGTGACATCATCAAAATTACCGTAAAAGAAGCTATTCCACGCGGTAAAGTGAAAAAAGGTGATGTATTAAAAGCAGTTGTTGTGCGCACCAAGAAGGGTGTTCGTCGCCCAGACGGATCAGTCATTCGCTTCGATGGTAATGCCTGTGTGATTTTAAACAATAACACAGAGCAACCAATCGGTACTCGTATTTTTGGACCGGTGACTCGTGAACTTCGTTCAGAGAAGTTTATGAAGATCATTTCTTTGGCACCAGAAGTACTGTAAGGGAGAAGTGACAAATGGCTGCAAAAATTCGTCAAAACGATGAAGTAATCGTGCTTGCTGGTAAAGACAAAGGCAAGCGTGGCAAGGTAACTAAAGTGTTACCAAACGGTAAAGTATTTGTTGAAGGTGTCAACATTATCACTAAACATGAAAAACCGGTTCCTGCGTTAGGAAAAGCGGGTGGTTTGGTGAAAAAAGAAGCAGCGATTGATGCTTCAAATGTGGCGATTTTCAACCCGAAAACAAATAAAGCTGACCGTGTAGGTTTTAGATTTGAAGAGGGCAAAAAAGTCCGTTTCTTTAAATCTAACAATGAAATTATCTAACAAACTGGAGTAATGCGATGGCGAAACTGCATGATTACTACAGAGATCAAGTAGTAAACGAATTAAAAAATAAATTCGGCTACAAATCTGTCATGCAAGTCCCACGAATCGAAAAGATTACCCTGAATATGGGTGTGGGTGAAGCATTGACCGATAAAAAATTGCTAGACAACGCAGTAGCGGATTTAACAGCAATTAGCGGTCAAAAACCTTTAGTAACTAAAGCTCGCAAATCTGTTGCCGGCTTTAAAATCCGTCAGGGATATCCAATCGGTTGTAAAGTAACACTACGCGGTGAGCGTATGTGGGAGTTCTTTGAACGTTTAATTACAATTGCTGTTCCACGTATCCGTGACTTCCGCGGTTTAAGCGCGAAATCATTTGATGGTCGTGGTAATTACAGTATGGGTGTGCGTGAACAAATCATCTTCCCTGAAATCGACTACGATAAAGTCGATCGTGTGCGTGGTTTAGATATCACTATCACAACCACTGCTAAGAATGATGAAGAAGGTCAAGCACTGCTTGCTGCCTTTAATTTCCCATTCCGTAAATAAGGCAGGTTATTATGGCTAAACAATCAATGAAAGCACGCGATGTAAAACGCGTTAAATTGGCTGAAAAATTCTATGCTAAGCGTGTAGAATTGAAGAAAATCATTTCTGATGTCAATGCCTCTGACGAAGAACGTTGGAATGCAGTGTTAAAGTTACAATCTTTACCACGTGATTCTAGCCCGTCTCGTCAACGTAACCGTTGCCGCCAAACTGGACGTCCTCATGGCGTTCTTCGCAAGTTTGGTTTAAGCCGTATTAAGGTTCGTGAAGCTGCAATGCGCGGTGAAATCCCAGGTCTTAAAAAGGCGAGTTGGTAATATACCACTTTATTTTGGAATCGGAGAAAAAGCACAATGAGTATGCAAGATCCAATCGCAGATATGTTGACTCGTATTCGTAACGGTCAGGCTGCGAACAAAGTTGCGATCAGTATGCCTTCATCCAAGCTAAAAGTGGCGATTGCCAATGTATTAGCTGCTGAAGGTTATATTGAAAGCGTTAAAGTTTTAGAAGGTGCAAAACCTGAGTTGGAAATCACATTAAAATATTTCCAAGGTAAGCCGGTTGTAGAAAGTATTCAACGTGTAAGCCGTCCTGGTCTTCGTATTTATAAACGTAAAGACGAATTACCAAAAGTGATGGGTGGTTTAGGTGTTGCTGTAGTTTCTACATCTAAAGGTGTTATGACTGACCGTGCAGCTCGTCAAGCTGGTTTAGGCGGTGAGATCATCTGTTATGTAGCTTAATAGAGAGGTAGGAAAATGTCTCGTGTTGCAAAAGCACCTGTTAATATTCCTGCCGGTGTCGAGGTTAAACTTGACGGTCAGCTATTAACAGTAAAAGGTAAAAATGGCGAGTTATCTCGCACAATTCATAATTCGGTTGAAGTTAAACAGGATAATGGTCAACTAACTTTCTCTCCACGTGAAGGTTTTGTTGAGGCTAATGCTCAATCAGGTACAGCCCGTGCATTGGTTAATGCAATGGTTATCGGTGTTACTGAAGGCTTCACGAAGAAATTAGTATTGGTGGGTGTTGGTTATAGAGTACAACTTAAAGGTAATGTTGTTGCATTAAGCTTAGGTTACTCTCACCCGGTAGAGCACACTTTGCCAGCAGGTATTACTGCTGAATGTCCTTCTCAAACAGAAATCGTGTTGAAAGGGGCAGACAAGCAGTTAATTGGTCAAGTTGCAGCAGATATTCGTGCTTATCGCCGTCCTGAACCTTATAAAGGTAAAGGGGTACGTTACTCTGATGAGGTAGTGCGTATCAAAGAGGCTAAGAAGAAATAATTAAGGTAACACTATGGATAAGAAATCAGCTCGTATCCGTCGTGCAGCTCGTGCACGTCATATGATGAGAGAGCAAGGTGTAACCCGTTTGGTTATCCACCGCACTCCGCGTCATATCTACGCACAAGTCATTGCACCAAACGGTTCAGAAGTGCTTGCCGCTGCTTCAACTGTTGAGAAAGCAATTCGTGAGCAAGTAAAATATACCGGTAACAAAGATGCTGCTGCTGTAGTTGGCAAAGCTGTTGCAGAGCGTGCATTAGCAAAAGGCGTTCAAGCTGTTGCTTTTGATCGTTCCGGTTTTAAATATCATGGTCGTGTCCAAACTTTAGCGGATGCTGCTCGTGAAGCTGGTCTACAGTTCTAATGAGGTAAATTGAGATGTCAAACATCGAAAAACAAGCTGGTGAACTGCAAGAGAAGCTAATCGCAGTAAACCGTGTATCAAAAACTGTAAAGGGTGGTCGTATTATGAGCTTTACTGCATTAACTGTAGTAGGCGATGGTAACGGTCGTGTTGGTTTTGGTTATGGTAAAGCACGCGAAGTTCCGGCAGCGATCCAAAAAGCGATGGAAAAAGCACGTCGCAATATGGTTAATGTCACTTTAAATGAAGGTACTTTACAACATCCTGTTAAAGGTGTTCATACTGGTTCACGGGTGTTTATGCAACCGGCTAGTGAAGGTACCGGTATCATTGCGGGTGGTGCAATGCGTGCAGTGCTAGAAGTTGCGGGTGTTCGCAATGTGCTTTCTAAAGCGTATGGCTCAACCAACCCAATCAATGTTGTTCGTGCAACAATTGATGCATTAGCAAATATGAAATCACCGGAAATGGTTGCTGCGAAACGTGGTAAAACCGTTGATGAGATTTTGGGGTAATGAATAATGGCTAAAACTATTAAAGTAACACAAGTTCGTAGCTCAATTGCACGTTTGCCAAAGCATAAAGCTACCTTGCGTGGTCTCGGTCTTCGCCATATGCACCATACTGTTGAGTTAATTGATACACCTGCAGTGCGTGGTATGATTAACCAAGTTTCATACATGGTTAAAGTGGAGGACTAAGGGATGCGTTTAAATACTCTATCTCCGGCTGAAGGTGCAAAGCACAGCGCTAAACGCCTTGGTCGTGGTATCGGTTCAGGTTTAGGCAAAACAGGCGGACGCGGTCACAAGGGGCAAAAATCCCGTACCGGTGGCGGGGTTCGTCGCGGTTTTGAAGGTGGTCAAATGCCACTATACCGTCGTTTACCAAAATTTGGTTTTACTTCAATGAAAGCTGCGGTGACTGCAGAAGTTCGTTTGAATGAATTAACCAAAGTAGAGGGTAATGTTGTAACTTTAGAAACGTTAAAGGCTGCAAATGTTTTAACTAAAGATATTCAATTTGCTAAAGTTATTTTAGCAGGTGAAGTAAAATCGGCAGTGACAGTTCGCGGTTTGCGAGTGACTAAAGGAGCAAAAGCAGCAATTGAAGCTGCTGGCGGTTCAATTGAGGAATAATTAGCAAATGGCTAAACAACCAGGTTATCAAACCAGAAGTACTAGTAGTGGTAAAAGTGAGTTAAGAAGTCGCTTACTTTTTGTTTTAGGTGCACTTATCGTTTACCGTATTGGTTCATTTATTCCGGTTCCTGGTATTGATGCAGCCGTGCTCGCTCAATTAGTTGAACAACAAAAAGGTACCATCATTGATATGTTTAATATGTTCTCTGGTGGTGCTTTGAGCCGAGCTTCTATTCTCGCGTTAGGTATTATGCCGTATATTTCGGCTTCTATCGTGATTCAATTGTTAGCAACAGTATCTCCGGCTTTAGCCGAATTAAAGAAAGAAGGTGCAGCAGGTCAGAGAAAAATTACCAAGTATACACGTTATGCAACGGTGGTTTTTGCAACAATTCAAGCTGTAGCAATTTCTACAGGTCTACCAAATATGTTACCCGGATTAGTTCCTAATATAGGATTTGGTTTCTATTTTACTTCTGTAGTGAGTTTAGTTACCGGAACCGTATTTTTAATGTGGTTAGGTGAGCAAATTACAGAAAGAGGAATTGGTAATGGGATTTCGATTTTGGTTTTTGGTGGTATCGTAGCCGGTTTACCTTCAGCTATTCTGCAAACAATTGAGCAGGCTCGTCAAGGACAAATGCACCCGTTAGTGCTTTTACTAATTGCAGCAATTGTTTTCGCGGTAACTTATTTTGTTGTTTTCGTAGAAAGAGGACAGCGTAGAATTCGCATTGAATATGCTAAACGTCAACAAGGGCGTCAGATTTTAGGTGGTCATTCAACACACCTCCCATTGAAAGTTAATATGGCAAATGTCATGCCGGCAATTTTTGCATCAAGTATCATTTTATTTCCGGCTACATTGACACAATGGTTTGGTCAAAATGATAAATTTGAATGGTTGAATAATTTATCGATGCTGTTAAACCCAGGTCAGCCTTTATATTTGCTCGTTTATGCAATTGCAATTATTTTCTTCAGCTTCTTCTATACGGGGATGCAATATAATCCGCGTGATACAGCAGATAATTTAAAGAAATCTGGTGCATTTATTCCAGGAATTAGACCAGGTGAACAGACATCTCGTTACATTGACAAAGTCATGACGCGTTTAACACTAATTGGCGGTCTTTATGTAACATTTGTGTGTTTAGTTCCCTATGTTATGACATCGGCTTGGGATGTTAAGTTCTACTTTGGTGGAACATCATTATTAATCGTTGTCGTTGTAATTATGGATTTCATCGTGCAAGTTCAGAGTCACTTAATGTCGTCTCAATATGAATCTGCGTTGAAAAAAGCAAACCTTAAAGGTTTCGGGCAATAATTGTCCAATTAACATAAAAGGATAAGCAATGAAAGTTCGTGCTTCCGTAAAGAAAATGTGTCGTAACTGTAAAATTGTTAAACGTGAAGGAGTTGTACGCGTATTGTGTAGCGATCCTAAACATAAACAACGTCAGGGTTAATAGATAATTTTCTTGCAAAGAACCGGTTGAGCAGTTATACTGCTCAGCTCATTTACATCCTTGGTATTCTGTTTGAGTATCCTGAAAACGGGCTTTTCATGATCAGAATACCAATTAATTTTAGAAATAGGAGTGCATAGTGGCCCGTATTGCAGGCATTAACATTCCTGATCATAAACACGCTGTAATCGCTTTAACTGCAATTTACGGTATCGGTAAAACCCGTTCAAAAGCTATTTGTGCCGCTGCGGGTATTGCTGAAGATGTTAAGATCAGAGAATTGTCTGAAGAGCAGATTGACAAACTGCGTGACGAAGTTGGTAAATTTACCGTTGAAGGTGATTTACGTCGTGAAGTAACACTAAACATCAAACGTCTTCTAGACTTAGGTTGTTACCGTGGTTTACGTCATCGTCGTAGTTTACCGGTACGTGGTCAACGTACTAAAACGAATGCGCGCACCCGTAAGGGTCCTCGTAAGCCGATCAAAAAGTAGTCGGGGTAGATAATGGCTAAAACACCAGTTCGTACACGTAAACGTGTAAAAAAACAAGTTGTAGATGGCGTAGCGCATATTCACGCATCTTTCAATAATACAATCGTTACTATTACTGACCGTCAAGGCAACGCTTTAGCATGGGCAACTGCTGGCGGCTCAGGTTTCCGTGGTTCTCGTAAATCTACTCCGTTTGCTGCTCAAGTTGCAGCAGAACGTTGTGCTGAAATCGTTAAAGAATTCGGCTTAAAGAACTTGGAAGTTATGGTTAAAGGTCCGGGTCCAGGTCGTGAATCAACAATCCGTGCATTAAATGCTGCGGGTTTCCGTATCACGAACATTACTGATGTGACTCCGATTCCTCATAACGGTTGTCGTCCACCGAAAAAACGTCGTGTTTAATAAAATGGCGTAGCAGGATAATTGGAGAAAGAAAATGGCAAGATATTTGGGTCCTAAACTCAAGCTCAGCCGTCGTGAAGGCACTGATTTATTCCTCAAATCAGGCGTGCGTGCGATTGATTCAAAATGTAAAATTGATACGGCACCGGGTCAACATGGTGCTCGTAAACCGCGTTTGTCTGACTATGGTAGTCAGTTGCGTGAAAAGCAAAAAGTTCGCCGTATTTATGGCATCTTAGAACGTCAATTCCGTAACTACTACAAAGAAGCAAACCGTTTAAAAGGTAACACCGGTGAAAACTTATTAGTGTTACTGGAAGGTAGATTGGATAACGTTGTTTATCGCATGGGATTTGCTGCAACGCGCGCTGAGGCTCGTCAATTAGTGAGCCATAAGGCGATTGTTGTAAATGGTCGTGTTGTGAATATTCCATCTTTCCAAGTTTCAGTTAATGATGTTGTTGCTGTTCGTGAAAAATCTAAAAAACAAGCTCGTATTAAAGCATCATTAGAATTGGCAGAACAAAGAGAAAAACCAACTTGGTTGGAAGTTGATGTTGCTAAAATGGAAGGGGTATTTAAACGTATTCCTGAGCGTTCCGATTTATCAGCAGATATTAACGAACATCTGATCGTTGAGCTTTACTCTAAATAATAGTTAAGCTTAAAAGCAAAGAGAGGATAAAATGCAGGGTTCTGTTACAGAATTTTTGAAACCACACTTAGTTGATATTGAGCAAATTAGCACAACACATGCTAAAGTGGTCCTTGAACCATTAGAACGAGGTTTTGGTCATACGCTAGGAAATGCATTACGTCGTATCCTTCTGTCTTCAATGCCAGGTTGTGCTGTCACAGAGGTAGAGATTGACGGTGTACTACATGAATATAGCAGTAAGGAAGGCGTTCAAGAGGATATTCTTGAGGTGCTTTTAAACCTTAAAGGTCTAGGGGTTAAAGTACAGAATAAAGATGATGTTATTCTGACACTAAATAAATCTGGAATTGGCCCTGTTGTTGCAGCAGATATTACCCATGATGGTGATGTTGAAATTGTAAATCCGGACCATGTTATTTGCCATTTGACGGATGAAAACGCATCAATTAGTATGCGGATTCGTGTCCAACGTGGTAGAGGGTATGTGCCGGCTTCAGCGAGAGCTCAAACGGATGAGCGTCCAATTGGTCGTTTACTTGTTGATGCTTGTTATAGTCCGGTTGATCGCATTTCTTATAATGTGGAAGCCGCCCGTGTAGAACAACGTACAGACTTAGATAAATTAGTCATTGAGTTGGAAACAAACGGTACATTAGATCCTGAAGAAGCAATTCGTCGTGCTGCAACGATCTTAGCAGAGCAACTTGATGCATTCGTTGATTTACGTGATATTCGTCAACCTGAAGTTAAGGAAGAAAAACCGGAATTTGATCCGATTTTATTACGTCCTGTTGATGATTTAGAGTTGACAGTTCGTTCTGCTAATTGTTTGAAAGCAGAAACAATTCACTATATCGGTGACTTAGTACAACGTACAGAAGTTGAATTATTAAAAACACCTAATCTTGGTAAGAAATCGCTTACTGAAATTAAGGATGTATTGGCTTCACGTGGCTTGTCACTTGGTATGCGCCTTGAAAATTGGCCACCGGCAAGTATTGCTGAAGATTAATTTGTGGTCATAGGTTAAGATTTTTCTGAGAAGGATAATATCATGCGCCATCGTAAGAGTGGTCGTCAACTAAACCGTAATAGCAGTCATCGCCAAGCGATGTTTCGTAACTTAGCAAGTGCTTTAATTAGTCATGAAATTATTAAGACTACTTTGCCTAAAGCTAAAGAATTACGTCGTGTAGTTGAGCCGTTAATTACATTAGCAAAAGAAGATAGCGTTGCAAACCGTCGTTTAGCATTCGCTCGTACCCGTAACATTGAAACTGTTGCGAAATTATTCAATGAATTAGCCCCACGTTTTGCTAAACGTCCGGGCGGTTATACCCGCATTTTAAAATGTGGTTTCCGTGCCGGTGATAACGCACCAATGGCTTACATTGAATTAGTTGACCGTCCGGAAGTTGCAGAAACCTCAGCGGAATAATACTTAAAAGAATAAAAAAGCTCGCAGTCTGCGGGCTTTTTTATTGTTATTTTATAGCTATTGAAATCCATCAAATTATTGAGCCTTAGAAATTTTTTTAATTTTGACCGCTCTTTTTCCCCAAGCTGTCATTCCAATTTGTCTTCTTTTGCAGTTACACCAAAAAATCGCTTATATTCTCGTGAAAACTGTGAAATGCTTTCATAACCGACTAAATTTGCAGCTTCGGTCACAGAACATTTTTCTTGCAAAATGAGCATTCTGGCTTGCTGTAAACGGATTTGTTTTTGATATTGTATCGGGCTAATACCTGCAATCGTGCGGAAATGTTGGCGAAATGAGGATTTACTCATCATTGCCCGTTTTGCAAGGTTGGCGAGCGTATTTTTTGCTTGGGGATTTTGCTTTATCCACGTCATCATTTCGATAATTTTATGACTTGTTGTTCCATCTTTTAATAATGCCATTAATTTCGGGTGGGTATGGAAAATTCTTAAAGCAATTTCCTGTTTGATCAGAGTTGCAAGAGGTTGAATCAGCTCCATTTCTTGTAATGTATCGACAAGTCTCAGCAAGTTTTCAAGCAATTTTTTATTTGCATCAAAGAGACTAAAAATACGGTTTGGGGATGTTTTTGGCATTTTGTTATTCACTAATTCCAGTTCACAAGCGAGACGGGATAGCTGATTGAAATCAAATTCTAATGCAATTCCTAGAAAAGGTTTATCTGCGGAACATTCCGGTACATAGGATAGTCCGGATAGATTTGCACCAATGAATAAAACCTGCCCGGTTTCATAACTAATATACTGATTGCTAAGGGTGATTTCTTTTCGTCCTTGTAAGGCAACCACAATGCCAAGAGGTTGTACACAAGGCAAAGAATAATTTGGATTATCATGACGATAAAAACTTAGCCCTTCAACAGCCGTATAAACCCGTCCCTCTTTAGGGATATAGGGCAAAATTTTGTCAATGAGTTGCCGGTAAAGTGAGGTCAAATCTTCAGAGATTTTTATTGTTGTCATTTTGGCAATTTTTGAAAAATCAGAGATAAAAAATTTTAGCAGAATTTCCAATATAAGTTTTGTATGTCGGCAAAATCTATCAAAAAAGGCAATGAAAATGTCATTTTAGGCAAGTGAATGCGCATACTTTCTATTATAATGCGCCCGATTTATTCATTTGTAATGATACTGACAATTAGGAGTTTTAATCATGACTGAATTAAGCAAACAGCCTGTGCGTGATTTCGCAGAACATAACGCTTACTTTCCCTCAGAATATTCATTATCACAATACACAAGCCCGAAAACGGATTTTGATGGTGTGAAGTTTGAAACGGCTTACACGGGTGATAAAAAAGTGTTAATGATTGCTACTGATGAGCGTTATTTGCAAATGCAAAACGGTAAATGATTTTCCACGGGAAATCATCCGGTAGAAACTTTGTTGCCGATGCTTCATATTCATAAGGCGGGATTTGAAATTGATGTCGCAACGCTTTCAGGTAACCATGCTAAATTTGAAATGTGGGCAATGCCTGCAGAAGATAAAGCAGTAGCGGAAATCTATAATGAATATTTGCCAAAATTAGAGAAACCGGCAAAATTAGCGGATATTATTGATGAGGTGACGGCGGAACACTCTCCGTACGTTGCGGTGTTAATTCCGGGTGGGCACGGTGCGTTCAACAAAATTCCTGAAAGCCGTGAAGTGAAACGGGTTTTAGATTGGGCGATGGCAAATAATAAATTCATTATCACCCTTTGCCACGGGCCGGCAGCATTAGCGGCAGCGGCAATTGATAAAGCCGAAAGCGACTTCCCGTTCAAAGGCTATGAGCTTTGTGTTTTCCCGGACGCGTTGGATGAAGGGGCGAATATTGATATCGGTTATATGCCGGGGAAATTGCCTTGGTTGCTGGCTGCTCGATTAGAACAACTAGGGATGAAAGTGATGAACCAAGGTATTAGCGGTCAAGTTCACAAAGATCGTAATTTACTTACGGGGGACAGCCCGCTTGCCGGTAACAAACTGGGTATTTTAGCCGCAGAAGAATTGTTAAAATCCGTCGGATTAAAATAAATTGATTTTTTCAAATGCCGTTGCTCTCAGCGGCATTTTTGTTTTTCGCAAGAATTATTTTAAAGCTAAAGTAAATATTGCGCGGTATGCTGGAAAACTCACCTTAAAATAACCGCACTTTCTTTTTTCTTATCATAAGTGATTGAGTTTTATGACTAAAATGCAACGAATTAATATGAAAACCGTAGGTAGCCCAAGCGTTTTGTTTATTGAAAATGCGGCCATTCCTGAGCCTAAATCGGATGAATTGCTTATCAAGGTTGCCTTTGCCGGTGTGAATCGTCCGGATATTCTGCAACGCCAAGGACTGTACCCGATGCCAAAAGGTGTCACGCCGATAATGGGGTTAGAATTATCGGGCGAGGTAGTCAAAGTGGGGGCTACCGTTAAAAACTTTAAGATAGGTGATCCCGTTTGTGCATTAACGGATGGGGGGGCTTATGCGGAATATTGCGTAGTGAAAGCCGGTCAAACTTTACCGATTCCGTCAGGTTATACGCTGCAAGAGGCGGCAATGTTGCCTGAAACTTTTTTCACTGTGTGGGTAAATCTTTTTATGTACAACCAAATGAAGGTGGAAGAAAGTCTATTGGTTCATGGCGGAAGTAGTGGTATTGGAATCAGCGCTTTGACAATTGCTAAAAGTTTGGGCATTAAAACTTTGGGGCTGACGTAGA
>NZ_MLHL01000023.1 GCF_002000545.1 Rodentibacter trehalosifermentans
ACGGATTGCGTTTGCTAACTGTTTACGAGTTGCCATATCTTTCTCCTGTTATGATAAAAAATAAATTTTTCGGCTATTCTACCTTATTTATTCCCGCCTTTCGGTAAAAATTTGAATTTTATCTTATCGCTATAAACTATCGCCCTTTATCCCCTACGCCGTCTTTGATTATACCGTTGGATATTGGATTTAACCGGTAAATTGACCGCTTTTTGAGGTTCATGAGAAAGGCGATAAGCTCGGCGGTAGTGGCTTAAAAAATAGTGAATGGAGCTTGCCAATACCACCCCTAATAAAAAGACAATAATAAGCTCACCATAAAGACGTAGGAAAATTTGATTAATTTTGCTTTGGGAAGATTGCGCATATTGCCCATCAAAAGTCACCCTAAGAAAACCTTGAATCCCCAAATTTGAATAAACCGGCTCCACCACTTGCTGGGTATTTTGCGCTTCATCTTGCTTTTCTAATCCAAGACGTTTACGCAAACTTTCCGAATCGGTGCTTTGGGCCAGTAATTTTCCTTGTGAATTATAAATTGAGGCATCTAATACAAAATGCTCCCGAACCAAGTTATCCAAATTTTCGGTGAGTGTTTCCATTTTGGCATTATTCATCAATAACACCGAAAATAAATTTGTCTGTTGGCGTACCAAAATGTGAGATAAATTCGATACTTGATTCACACTGGCTAACTGTGAGCCGATTTTAAACTGTTGTACCCCAAACAAAATCACCGCCATTGCCCCTAGGCAAAGAAAAAGAATCAGCACCAACATCACTGATTTCGTTAATTTATCTTTGATTAAATGCAAGGTTATTTCCCCAAATTGCCTTTAAATCGGCTAGAATAGTTTTCATTTTTGACAATTTACAGGATTTTCTATGCAAATTCAAAACCTTGCCGGTATTACACAAAAATATCCCGCCTTTCCTAGCGCACTTTTGCCACAATTGCCCCTTGCGCCATTAGAAGACGCCTTCATTTTATATGGCACGACACTCAATGCCGCACAGCTATCCACTTTCCAACAAAAGTGCGGTCAAAATTTTCAGTGCTTTGATGCTTGGAATGTAGAAAAAAACACCGTGGTATTGCTCAAAGGAAAATGGTACGACGAGTTTCTTTCCATTGCCCATGACTTAAGTTTAGATATTGCCCCGTTAAACTTCGAGGCAAAATTGTCCGAAAAAGGGTTATTAGTGATGGATATGGATTCCACCGCCATTCAAATAGAATGCATCGATGAAATCGCCAAACTTGCCGGCACAGGGGAATTAGTCTCAGCTATCACCGAAAGTGCCATGCGGGGCGAGCTGGATTTTGAGCAGAGCTTACGTCGTCGGGTTGCCACCTTAAAAGGTGCGCCGGAAAAGATTTTGCAAACCGTGCGGTCAAATTTACCCCTCATGCCCGGCTTGCAACAAACCCTACAAACTTTGCAAAAATACGGCTGGAAAACCGCCATTGCCTCAGGGGGCTTCACCTACTTCGCCGATTATTTAAAAGATTTATTAAAATTAGACTGCGCCGTTTCCAACCAATTTGACATCGTAGAGGGCAAACTCACCGGCTTAGTTAAAGGCGATGTGGTGGATGCGCAATATAAAGCACGAACCCTAGAACGGCTGCGTGATGAGTACGGCATTGCTCCCCAAAACACCCTAGCCATCGGTGATGGTGCCAATGATTTAGCCATGATGAGCGTTGCCGGTTTAGGGGTGGCGTTTCATGCTAAACCTAAAGTACAACAACAAGCCCAAATTGTGGTAAACTTCGCCGACCTGACGGCACTTTTATGTCTTTTAAGTGCAAGAGAGAGAATATAACCTTAATGGGAGGAAATTATGCCATCTTTTGATATTGTTTCTGAAATTACGATGCACGAAGTGCGTAATGCAGTAGAAAATGCTAACCGTGTATTAAGCACCCGTTATGATTTTCGTGGCGTGGAAGCTATCATTGAACTCAATGAAAAAAATGAAACCGTGAAAGTGACAACGGAATCCGAGTTTCAACTTGAGCAATTAATTGAAATCTTAATTGGCGCCTTTGTTAAACGTGGTATTGAACACGGATCATTGGATATTCCAACAGAAAGTGAACACCACGGCAAACTTTACACCAAAGAAATCAAATTAAAACAAGGCATTGAAACAGAAATGGCGAAAAAAATCACCAAATTAGTGAAGGATTCTAAAATTAAAGTTCAAGCCCAAATCCAAGGTGATCAAGTGCGAGTAACCGGCAAATCCCGAGATGATTTACAAGCCGTTATTCAATTGGTGAAAAGCGCAGAATTAGGTCAGCCTTTCCAATTTAATAATTTTAGAGATTAATACCAGAAAGCGCGGTTATCCACTAACCCGTTTTGGCATGATGTTGCACAAAGAAAATATAAAGGGAAACACACAGTGTTTCCCTTTATACATAACTGTAGCAAATACCGCATTATTTCAATAAGTGAGAGGAAATTCGGCTATTTTGCCGAGATGTTACGCTTCCCCTTATCCTGTGAAAATCCTGATGGATTTTCCCTCCCTCGCCCATAAACGGGCGAGAGGATGATGACGAAATAAACACACTCCGGTTTGTAGAATAGCTAAATAATATTAAAAATTAACAAAATTCAACCGCTCTTTTTCCTTTAATTCAACCAATTCATTTGATAGAGAATGAACAATACGGTGAAACTACTCAGGTAAATTAACCCAATAATCGACAGCCAAAGCAACCAGCCTCTCACTTTATGTTTACCTTCCAAAACGAGCGATAAATTGAGCCACGCAAAAATCGGTGTGGAAACAAAAGAAGCAATCATGGCAAATTTCAGCATGGGACCCACGGCATTATTGAAATAGAAAATAATAGCTAAACCTGAAAGAGAGGCCAGTAAAATCGCAATATTTAAGGTTTTTTCCGGTGTTTTTTTCTGTCCTAAAATAAGACGCAAGCTTTCCACATTAGTACGAGAATAACCGTCAATGACCGTAATCGTCGTACCAAACATACACATAAAAGCGATAAAAGCGATGATCCCTTTTGCCCATTCACCAATCGTGGAAGCATACATATTGATGAGTTGGGCAATATATTTTCCGCCTACCATTTCCACCGCATTACCTGAGCCAAATTGCACCAATGCGCCCAATGCCAAGAACACCAAGGCTAAAATGGCTGTGCCGATATAACCCACATTGAAATCAAAAATCCCGTCTTTGTAAGAAACAGGGCTGATACGGCGTTTTGCCACCACCCACATTGAATTAATGGCAGAAATTTCAATAGGCGCAGGCATCCACCCCATCAACGCCACAATAAAGCCCAATGCGCCCCATTGCCAAGGGGAAGGGGCGATATAATCTGTGGCCGCAACCCCTTGTAGCCCTGTTTGCCACAAGGCAATAAGCACTGCAGCGACCGTGGTGAGGGTTAAGGAAATCATAATTAGTTTGGAAAGCCTATCAAGCAGGCGATATTTTCCAAACAAGAGAATGCCTGCACTGACACAAATAACCACCAAACTCAATACAGGAACGGGAATCTGAATGGGCAGAACAAAGGTGAGAATTGCCGCACATAGTAGCCCCACTGCGGCAGTATTGATCATTGTTGCAAAGATATTTAAAAGAAAAAAGACCCAAAGATAGACTTTCCCTTTTTGGCGGTAACCTTCTAATAACGTGTTGCCACTATCAAGGGTATATTGTGTACCAAAGCGGAAAAAAGGATATTTAAATAAATTAGCAAGAACGATAATCAGCGCTAATTGCCAGCCATAAATAGCACCCGCTTGGGTGGAGGCAATAAGGTGAGAGCCTCCTACGGCAGCCGATGCCATTAAAATCCCCGGGCCTAATGCATTCAATTTTGAAAGCCATGTTGATTTTTCATTTTGCTTATAATCTGTCATTCAAGTTTCCTTAATAAAATAAAAGAGAAAAGCCCGATTTTAAGGGGAACAATGAAAAATTCAAAGATGCGATTGGACAATTCAACAGCAAACAAACCCGCCTCTGTATAAAAATTCATTTATCCGGGTTGTCTTTTGTTATAAAGGAATGTTTGACGAACCTGGTCTGGATTTTAAAGAAAAAGTGCGGTCAGAAATTCAATTGTTTTTCTGACCGCACTTTTGGGTTGATTTTACCCCTTAAGCAAATCGGGCTTTCGCTTCTGCAATGGCTTCTGCCACACGCAATGGAGAAACCCCACCTTTTGCACAACGTTTATCCAAACAAGATTGGAGGGAAAGAATGGCATACACATCATCACCCACCACGTCACTAAACTGACGAAATTCCGGAATAGTGAGATCTTCCAAGCCTTTACCCTTCTCAATGGCATAAACCACCGTTTCGCCCACAATATGGTGAGAATCACGGAAAGGCACGCCTTTTGCTACGAGATAATCTGCCAACTCGGTGGCATTGGAATAGCCTTTTAGCGCCGCTTCACGAGTGCGTTCAACATTGACTTTGAGTTCATCTAATACAAAGGTCGCCATATCTACACAATCTTGCCAAGTATCAAGGGCATCAAAAATCCCTTCTTTGTCTTCCTGCATATCTTTGTTATAAGCAAGCGGTAGACCTTTTAATGTCATCAACATGCCGGTTAACGCCCCCATAACACGCCCTGCTTTGCCTCTGATTAATTCACAAGCATCCGGGTTTTTCTTTTGTGGCATTAATGAAGAACCGGATGTCACCCGATCTGACAATTCTACAAAATTCGCCTCGCCACTGTTGAAAATGATCATATCTTCGGCAAATCGGGAAAGATGCGCCATACTTAAAGAAGCCGCAGAAAGTAATTCCACGATATGATCACGATCCGAAACGCTGTCTAAACTATTGCGGGTGGCAAAGCTAAATCCTAAATCCAAAGCCAAGGCATCACGATCGACGGCATAGGCTGTTCCTGCTAATGCACCACTGCCAAGCGGGCAAGTATTCATTCGTTTATAGGCATCGCTTAACCGGGTATAGTCCCTATCAAACATTTCCACATAAGCCATACACCAATGGGCAAAAGTAATAGGCTGGGCACGTTGTAAATGGGTATAACCCGGCATCACCGCATCTTGTGTATTTTCAGCGGTTTGCACTAAATGACGTTGCAAATTGCGGATGGAATCTTGCAATTCGATCACACGCTGTTTACACCACATTTTAATATCCAATGCAACTTGGTCGTTACGGCTACGCCCGGTGTGCAATTTTTTACCCAAATTGCCTACTTTATCAATTAGTTTACTTTCCACCCAACTGTGAATATCTTCGGCTTCATCTTGCAAAATTGCATGTGGATTTGATCGCACCTCGATCAATAATGCCTTTAATGCTTGTTCTAATTGTTGCTGCTCTTCTTGCGTTAATACGTTCACTTTTACTAACGCTTTCGACCAGCCGATAGAACCCTCAATATCTTGCTCGGCGAGACGATAATCAAAACGTAAAGAGTCATTAAAATCTTTAAAACGCTTATCTGCTGCTTGTGTAAAACGTCCACCCCAAAGTGCCATAATTTATCCTCTATATATTGAATTTTCAGCGGTATAACACCGCTTGATTAAAAATTTATTCTAAAATAATGCATACTTATGCACAAATCAACGGATATTTTAGAAATTCTAAAACTTTATAAAAACAGACCGCACTTTACCATAAAAAAACCTCATTTTTACAACAAAAACTAGACAATGCCTATTTTTAGTGGTAACTTACACAACAATTTTCGGGCATCTGCCCTTCATTTCATTAACTCAACTCTTATTAATCCCAACGATTATTCATTATGCATTTAACAGAACTTAAAAATACGCCCGTTTCGGATCTTGTGAAACTCGGCGAAGAGCAAATGGGCTTAGAAAATTTAGCCCGTTTACGCAAACAAGACATTGTTTTCGCCATTTTAAAACAACACGCAAAAGGTGGTGAAGATATTTTCGGTGGCGGCGTGTTGGAAATTTTACCTGATGGTTTCGGTTTTCTCCGCTCTGCCGATAGTTCCTACCTTGCCGGCCCTGATGATATCTATGTTTCCCCTAGCCAAATCCGTCGTTTCAATCTCCAAACCGGTGATAAAATTGAAGGTAAAATCCGCCCACCAAAAGAAGGTGAACGTTATTTTGCCTTGTTGAAAGTCGATCAAGTCAATGATGACAAACCTGAAGTTTCCCGCAGTAAAATTCTCTTTGAAAACTTAACACCATTACATGCTAATTCGCGTTTAAGAATGGAACGTGGTAACGGTTCAACGGAGGATTTAACAGCCCGTATTTTGGATTTAGCCTCGCCTATCGGTAAAGGTCAGCGTGGTTTGATTGTTGCGCCGCCAAAAGCGGGTAAAACTATGTTGCTACAAAATATTGCACAAAGTATCACCCACAATTATCCCGATGTGGAACTTATCGTATTGCTTATTGATGAACGCCCTGAAGAAGTCACAGAAATGCAGCGTTCCGTGAAAGGTGAAGTGATTGCCTCCACCTTTGATGAGCCGGCAACACGCCATGTTCAAGTGGCGGAAATGGTTATCGAAAAAGCCAAACGTTCTGTAGAACACAAAAAAGATGTGGTGATTTTACTTGATTCGATTACCCGTTTGGCTCGGGCTTACAATACCGTTACCCCGGCTTCCGGTAAGATCCTATCCGGTGGTGTGGATGCCAATGCCCTACATCGTCCTAAGCGTTTCTTCGGTGCTGCCCGTAACGTAGAAGAAGGTGGTAGTTTAACCATTATCGCTACGGCACTGGTGGATACCGGTTCAAAAATGGATGAAGTGATTTTTGAAGAATTTAAAGGAACGGGGAATATGGAGCTTCACCTTTCCCGTAAAATTGCTGAAAAACGGGTCTTCCCTGCCATTGATTTCAACCGCTCAGGCACGCGTAAAGAAGATTTACTCACCACCCCGGATGAACTCCAAAAAATGTGGATTCTGCGTAAAATCCTTAACCCAATGGGTGAGGTGGAAGCGATGGAATGGCTCATTGATAAACTGGGTGTTGCCAAAACCAACGAGGCGTTTTTTGAGATAATGAAACGCTCGTAAAGATAAATAGCGATTTGAAAGATCAAAAGGGAAACATGATGTTTCCCTTTTTTAATGAATGACATTGAAAAGTGCGGCATTATATAGCAGTTGCACAATAGATAATTTTTCGCTCCCTCCTTTTACAGGAAGCAGGCAGCATATTAAGGGGGATTGCAACAACGTTGTAAAAACTCGGTGAAAAATAACTGCGCTTTCCCCCCTCCGCCTGCGGCACCTCCCCCCCGTAAACGGAGGGAGGGAAGATAGCCAATAGTTTTGTGCAAGTGCGACATAACACCGAAAAAGTGCAGTCAATTTTGACCGCACTTTTTGCTACAACATCAAGATTATTCGGCTTTCACCACTGAAATCGCCAGCTCTTCCAAAGCTTGTGGGTTCGCCACACTTGGCGCATCGGTCATTAAGCAAGCGGCTGCGGTGGTTTTCGGGAAGGCAATCACATCACGAATATTGTCCGTACCGGTTAATAACATGGTTAAGCGATCCAATCCAAAGGCAAGACCGGCGTGCGGTGGCGTACCAAATTTTAAGGCATCTAATAAGAAACCGAATTTTTCCCGCTGCTGTGCTTCATCAATACCTAAAATACGGAACACGGTTTGTTGCATTTTCGGCTCAAAAATACGCACCGATCCGCCGCCTACTTCATAGCCATTAATCACCATATCATA
The DNA here is from genome assembly GCF_002000545.1 of Rodentibacter trehalosifermentans. Classification (GTDB taxonomy): domain Bacteria; phylum Pseudomonadota; class Gammaproteobacteria; order Enterobacterales; family Pasteurellaceae; genus Rodentibacter; species Rodentibacter trehalosifermentans. The sequence continues at coordinate 7,738 of NZ_MLHL01000023.1, forward strand.
AGCATTGGCAACCGCTGCAGTGGGGTCGGCTTCCAATTGTTCAGGGGTAAACGCTTTTGGTGAGGTAAATGGGTGGTGCATTGCAGCAAGATGGCCTTCGTCATCACGTTCAAACATAGGGAAATCAATCACCCAAAGCGGTTGCCATTCATCTAAACGGGTCAAACCAAGATCCCGTCCCAGTTTCAAACGAAGTGCCCCCATTGAATCTGTAGCGGTTTGCCACTTGTCTGCACCAAAGAAGAGAATATCCCCGGTTTGAGCCCCTACCCGCTCAAATAAGGCTTTTAATACTTCTTCATTTAAGAATTTAGCAATAGGGCTTTGAACGCCTTCAAGCCCCGCATTCACATCATTTACTTTTAACCACGCTAATCCTTTTGCGCCATAAATGCCCACAAATTGAGTATATTCATCAATTTGTTTACGGGTTATCTCATTGCCGTTTGGCACTCGAATCACGGCAACACGACCATTCGGGTCATTCGCCGGGCCTTGGAAGACTTTGAAATCCACCGCTTTTACAATATCTGCCACATCCACTATTTCTAACGGATTACGCAAATCCGGTTTATCCGAGCCAAAACGCTGCATCGCTTCTTGCCAAGTCATCACCGGGAATTGGCCTAAATCCACGCCTAAGATATCTAACCACAAACCATGCACCATTCGCTCCATGATCTCACGCACTTCCTGCGCCGTTAAAAAGGATGTCTCCACATCAATTTGGGTAAATTCCGGTTGGCGGTCTGCGCGTAAATCCTCATCACGGAAACATTTAACAATTTGATAATAGCGGTCGAAACCGGACATCATTAAAAGTTGCTTGAAAAGCTGTGGTGATTGCGGGAGGGCATAGAATTTCCCTTTATGCACACGGCTTGGCACAAGATAATCCCGCGCCCCCTCCGGTGTGGCTTTGGTAAGCATTGGCGTTTCCATATCCAAGAAACCGTTATCATCCATAAAACGGCGGACAAAACTGGTGATTTTCGCACGGGTTTTCAAACGCTGTGCCATTTCCGGACGGCGTAAATCCAAATAACGGTATTTCAACCGTTGTTCTTCGGTGTTGTTTTGATTGAAATCTAACGGCAACACCTCCGAAGCGTTATAAATGCGCAAGGTTTTAGCCAAAATCTCCACTTCACCTGTCGCCATATTTTTGTTGATTTGATTTTCCGGACGAGGAAGGACTTCACCTTGAATTTGAATACAAAATTCGTTACGCAAATTTGCTGCTGCCGTTAATGCCTCTTGATACTTCGGATCAAAACACACTTGCACAATGCCCTCACGGTCACGCATATCAATAAAAATTAAGCCACCCAAATCACGACGACGATGAACCCAACCGCTTAATGTTACTTCTTGTCCGATATTGCTACGGTTCAAAGCACCGCAATAATGTGTACGCATCATATTCTGTTCCTTATACTGGGCTAAAATGAAAATATCGCTGGATTATACGGAAAAAGCCGCGCATTTTAAATGAGAAACAGAAATTTATTTGACCCGCTAAAAACTTGCCCTAAAATAACCGCACTTTTTATCACCTAACGCCAATGTAGGTCTCAATTAAACCGAAAAATTATGAAAGATACCCTCTTTTCCACCCCAATTGAGAAGCTGGGCGATTTCACCTTTGATGAAAACGTCGCCGAAGTGTTCCCTGATATGATCCAGCGTTCCGTACCGGGTTATAGCAATATCATCACCGCCATTGGAATGCTTGCCGAACGCTTTGTCACCCCCAACAGCTACGTCTATGATCTCGGCTGCTCACGAGGGGCGGCAACCCTTTCTGCACGGCGAAATATCCACCACCCCAACGTTAAAATTATTGGCATCGATAATTCTCAACCCATGGTTGAACGTTGTCGTCAGCACATTGCCGCTTATCACAGTGATATTCCTGTGGAAATTCTCTGCGATGATATTCGCCATGTGGAAATTAAAAATGCCTCAATGGTGATTTTAAATTTCACCCTGCAGTTTTTACCACCTGAAGATCGCCTTGCATTGCTCACCAACATTTACCAAGGTTTAAACCCCAACGGACTGTTAGTGCTTTCGGAGAAGTTTCGTTTTGAAAACGAGAAAATCGATGAGTTACTGATTGATCTCCACCATCAATTTAAACGGGCCAACGGCTATAGCGAACTCGAAGTCAGCCAAAAACGCACAGCCCTAGAAAATGTGATGCGTACAGACAGTATTGATACCCACAAAGCTCGGTTAAAAGATATCGGATTTTCACAGGTGGAACTTTGGTTTCAATGCTTTAATTTCGGTTCAATGGTGGCAGTGAAATGATGAAAAAATCGCTCATAATCCTCACTTTACTTTTCATAATGGGTTGTAGCGAAACACAACAAAACCGCCCTGTTATCTCAGAACAAATTCAAGCCAATAATGGCGTTCTGATTATTTTCTACGATAAATCTGAAACCTCGGTAGCCCAACTTTTATCACTCGGTAAAAAATGGAATATCACATTGGTTTATGACTATAAAAGTATGAACGGTTTGGCGCTTCGTGTTGCCAACCCAAACGAGATAGCACACATAAAAAATTTCGGGGCTGAAGTAGATTAG
>NZ_MLHL01000024.1 GCF_002000545.1 Rodentibacter trehalosifermentans
GATGGCACATTATTAAATGAACACCATATGATTGGGGATTTTACGATTGATACGTTGAACCGCCTTGAACAGAATGGTGTTGATATTATCCTTGCTACGGGGCGGAATCACACGGATGTTTCATCTATTTTGGCTAAAATCGGTGCAGAACGTGCGGTGATGATTACTTCAAATGGTGCAAGAGTACGCGATATGGCGGGGAATCTTATTTATAGCAATAGTTTGCCGGAAGATCTTGTATTTGAACTTTACAAAACGCCATTTGACGACACTAAGGTATGTTTAAATACTTATCAAGATGAAGGCTGGTTTATCAATAAAGAAGTGCCTGCATTGAAGAAATTTCATCAAGATTCGGGTTTTATGTATGAAGTGGTTGATTTTTCTAAACATCACGCCCGTAGCGTGGAAAAAATATTTTTTATAGGAAAAACGCCTGAAGATTTAGTTGAAGTGGAAAAATATTTACGTGAACATTTTGGTGATAGAGCCACTATTGTTTATTCCGCCTTGTCCTGTTTAGAGGTGATGAATAAAAATGTTTCCAAAGGCGATGCATTAGCGCATTTATTGACTCAACGAGATTATGGCTTAGAAGATTGTATTGCTTTCGGCGATGGAATGAATGATGTAGAAATGCTTTCTTCCGTTGGGAGAGGCTGTATTATGGCGAACGCTGATGAGCGTCTTAAACAAGCCTGTCCACAATTAGAACAGATAGGCTCAAATCAGAATGAGTCGGTGGCAAAATATATTCAACTTCAATTCGGAATAAAATAGTGTTTCAAACAATACTATGTATTAGTGGTGGCGCAGTATTAGGTGCTTTAGGAAGATGGGCGTTAACCCATAGCTTGAACCCGATATTTTCTATTTTTGCTTTGGGGACATTACTTGCCAATCTTATTGGGTGTTTCGTTGTTGGTATATTGATGGCATTTTTTTGGCAATATCCGCAAGTGAATGGATTGTGGAAGTTGTTTTTAGTGACAGGTTTTCTCGGTGCGTTTACAACATTTTCATCTTTTT
>NZ_MLHL01000025.1 GCF_002000545.1 Rodentibacter trehalosifermentans
AAGTGCGGTCGATAAAAATAGTGGTTTTTATCGACCGCACTTTTTCACACCAACATTTTTTCGCACCAGTATTTTTTATTTGCCTTACGCTACAATTAGATACTATTACTCACCTAAAAATTTTTAGTTTTCTAAAGAAATATGAACTAATGCACAAAATCATAGTCTGATAGGTTGCTAGTGCACTGCATAAGGCAGTTTTTTAAATTTCTTATTTTAAGACCTCCTCCGCTATTCTAATGAATAGCGTTTTTTTTCTCTTCAATATTTATCCCCAGTTACTCACTTTAAAGTGCGGTCGAATTTCGCCCGATTTTATCAAAGCTGTTGATAAACTCTCATCGCATAGGCATCAGACATACTCGCAATATAATCACAAATGACACGTTTTTTCTGTTCGTTCGGTGCATTTTGCCATTCTTCGGCAGTATGGCGTGGTAAAAGGCGAATCGGATCGGATTCGAAAATTTGGAACATTTCCGTCAACATTCTTTGCCCTTTGTATTCGATTCTTTGTGTATCAACGCTACGGATCACATATTGCCAAACGAATTTTTTAAACACATCAAGTGCCATCACCACAGGCCCCGGTAATTCTGCGTTATAACGTAACAAAGGTTCATCAAAATTCTCGGTGAGCGTCCAATGCACATTAGTAATAAAAAAATTGACTAAGGCGCCAATGGCATTTTTCCGCTCAAAATGTTTATCAGAAAAAAGCCCTTGGCTAATCTGTTGGATATTTTCTTGTAACCATGGATAAGGAATTTCCGCTAATGCGCTATAGGCTTCTTCCCACTGATGTTGATTCACCATTTTAGTCACAATGGCATCTTCTAAATCATGCACGGCATAAGCAATATCATCGGCTAATTCCATAATGCTGCAATCGAGGGATTTAAAACGGGTTTTCAAAAACGCCGCAGAATTTGACCGCTCTTTTTGTACTGAGGTAAACAACGAGCAATCATGTTCGGAAAGTGGCTGTAAAAGCCAATGAAACATCCCCAAATCATCACGGAATATCCCTTTCCCTGGTTTCCAATCGCTCAGTTTGACATAACGGGCATCCACTTGGGTGAGACGAGGTAAATCCGCATATTGTGGCGATGCACTATCTAAAATGGTTGGGTATTTAATCACGCCAAGTAATGTACGGCGCGTTAAATTCATTCCTGCATTTTCTGTATAAGGTTCAAGTTTTGTCAGAATACGAAAGGTTTGTGCATTACCTTCAAAGCCCCCTTGCTGATGCATCATAAAATTCAACGCCACTTCCCCACCATGTCCAAAAGGAGGATGACCAATATCGTGGGCAAAACAAAGGCTTTCAATTAAATCATTACTTGGTAGCAAGCCTTTGAGTTGTTTTTGCAGTTCGGTTTGTTCCCAATTTACTTGTTCGGATAAGTGGCTGAATGCCTCAAGGTATTTTAATTGTGATACCAAACTACTGCCAATTTGTGCCACTTCTAAGGAATGGGTTAAACGGGTTCGATAAAAGTCATTTTCACCAATAGCATGAATTTGGGTTTTGGCTTGTAAGCAACGAAATGCGGCAGAATGTAAAATTCGACCACGATCTCGACGAAATGGCGGACGATGATCTTTTTCGCGGGGTAAATCAGGAATAAATCGTTCTGTCCAATAAGGAGATAGGCTATTTTTCATCAAGTTTATACCAATAAATAAATCATTTTAAACACCAAAGGGGCAAGGATAGCACTGATAATGCCACAAAGTACTAAAGAAATCGAACTATAGCTCCCCGCTTTGGGATGAATTTCCATACAGCTTACCGTACCTAATGCGTGAGATACTGCGCCGACGGATAAACCTATCGCTTCTTGATGACGTAACCCGATTTTTTTCAATATGACATAACCAAAGACCGAACCTTGTAAACCTGCAAGCACCACCCCAACTGCGGTGACGGCAGGAATACCGCCTAAATGGGCAGAGACTTCCATTGCAATTGGTGTCGTAATCGATTTCGGTAATACTGTTGCCACCATATCCGGTGTTGCCCCTAAAATTAATGCAAGAACCGCACCGGTAAACATTGAAAAAACAGAAGCAAGGACGACAACCGTGAGAATAATACGCCACTGTCTGGCAATTTGTCTGAGTTGTTCATAAAGGGGTAAAGCAAGCGCGACAATACTTAGGCTCAATAAATGATTAATGGGCGCATTACCTTGCATATAGTCATCATAAGGAATTTTTCCCATCACCAAAATCGCCACTAAAATCAACACAGTAAGAATAAATGAGTTGAAAATAATGGATTTCCAACGCTTATTAATCTGTAGGGCAAGCCAAAATCCGAAAATGGTTAAAAAGGTATAAAGATAAAGCGTGTAATTCATCATTTTCCTCTACTGCATTAGGTTCTTTTCTTGTATAGCACGCTTGGCTAAGACTTTTTTGCGTTTATGACGAAAGGATTGGCGTTCAAACAGGCTATTTGCCAGCATACCGATCAAAACAAGCGTAACACAACTACTGATCACATTCGGAATAATCAAAATGCTCATTTTCTCCCATAATAAATCGGAATATTTAATAATCCCCACACTCACAGGAACAAACAACACCGCCATATAACGAATTAACAAACTGGCGCCTAAATAAATCCATTCCAAACGGATAATTTTTGTCGTCAAACCAACAAAAAGGAGCAATAATCCCCAAATACTGCCGGGTACGCCAATGGGAATAAAATGGGCGATTTGATTGCCGAGATAAAGCATCATATAGAGAATCAATAAGGAACGGAGCAAAAGAAACGGCTTGGATAACATCTTCTTCCTTTTCAACTTTTCCAATAAAATTTAAAAAATATTTTACGCCTATAGCCTCATCTTCTGCTACCCTTTTTCTTGAAAAACACAGGAATTCATGCGTTTGATCAAAATCCATAGGCTATAGTTTATTTACGCAGTAATTTGCTACAATAACCAACGGTCTTTTTAATAAAACATTGAATACGCATTTGCCCCAATGCAGGGCTTATTTTTAACACTATGATAAAAAATATCATCATTTTAATTTCACTACTTTTTTTAACCGCACTTTCCGCCCATTCCCGCCCTCTCAAGACTTGTCTTGTGGTAGCAATCAGTGATGGCGATACCATCACTTGCCTGATGAGGGGAAATAAGCCCGTCAAAGTGCGTTTGGCAGACATTGATGCGCCGGAACGCCATCAGCCTTTTGGAAAGAAAGCCAAACAGCGTCTTTCTGCCTTCATTTACAAACAGAGAGTGAGTTTAAAAATAACGGGCCAAGATCGCTATAAACGGACACTGGCAACGGTGTATTACAATGGGAAAAACATTAATCTTGAAATGGTAAAATCCGGTATGGCTTGGGCATATCACCATGCTCTGAACCACAGCATATATTTACAGGCACAACAAACAGCAAAAACAAAGCGATTAGGGTTATGGGCTGATCGTTTCCCGACGCCCCCCTATCAATGGCGAAAACAGGAGAGAAAATATGGCTTTTGATTATCAATTATTTAAAGCTCATTTTCCTTATTTTAAAACCCCAAATGCCAGCGTCTATTTAGATAACGCGGCTACCGCATTAAAACCCAATGTGTTAATTGAGCGCACAGCCGAATTTTATGCCTCGGCGGGCTCTGTTCACCGTAGCCAATATGATGCTCAACAAACCGCCCAATATGAAAAGACTCGCACACAAGTAAAAAGTCTTATTAATGCAGAAGATGAAAAAGCGGTGATTTGGACTTCTGGCACCACCCATGCCATTAATTTAGTAGCAAATGGGTTATTACCCCATTTGAAACCCGGCGATGAAATCCTAATAAGCCAAGCGGATCATCATGCGAATTTTGTGACTTGGTATGAAACTGCCAAAAAATGTGGGGCCAAAGTTCGAATTTTGCCGATGTTGGATAATTGGCTCATTGATGAGAGTGCACTAAAAAATGCCTTAAATGAACGCACAAAGTTAGTCGCCTTAAATTTTGTCTCCAATGTCACCGGCACAGAACAGCCTGTTAAACGCCTAATTCAAACTGTCCGTCAAAACAGCAATGCCCTTGTTTTAGTCGATGCCGCCCAAGCCATTAGCCATATAAAAATTGATGTGCAAGATTTAGATGTGGATTTTCTCGCTTTTTCCGCCCATAAACTTTATGGCCCAAACGGGCTTGGCGTTTTAAGCGGGAAACTGACCGCACTTTCAAGGCTACAACCGCTCTTTTTTGGCGGGAAAATGGTAGATCGCGTATCCCTTGAGGCCATCACCTTTGCCGATCTGCCCTATCGCCTTGAAGCCGGCACGCCGAATATTGCCGGTGTCATTGGTTTTAATGCAGTATTAGATTGGTTAACACAATGGGATAGTATTTCTGCCGAACAACACGCCATCGCCTTGGCGGAATCCGTCAAAGTGCGGTTAAAAAATGAAACAAATTGCCGATTATTTAACTCTCCCCAACCAAGCAGCATAGTGTGTTTTGTCTTTAACGGCATTGACAGCTCGGATCTTGCGACCTTATTAAGCGAACAACATATCGCTTTGCGTGTAGGGGAACATTGCGCGCAACCCTATTTGGCAAGACTTGGTGAAAGAACAACCCTCCGTCTTTCTTTCGCCCCTTACAATACACCGGAAGATGTGGCACAATTCTTCGCCGCATTAGACAAAGCCTTGGAACTTTTACAATGATAGAACAATTAAAACAGGCAAAAAACTGGGAAGAACGCTACCGTTTGATTATTCAGGCAGGCAAAAATTTACCTCGTCCCGCTGATGATGAGCTCACCAATATGCAACCCATTAGCGGTTGTGAAGCACAGTTATGGTTTCAAATTATCCCGCAAAATGACCGCACTTTTCAGTTCAAAGCATTCAGCGAAGCCCGCATTATGAACGGTTTACTTTGGCTTTTACTGGAAAAGATCAATGGCAAAAACACCGAAGAATTAAGCCAATTTGATCTCAGCGCATTTTTCACCGAACTGGGCATTGCGCAACGATTAAGCGAAACCCGCTTAAATGGCTTAAATCAAATCGCACAACAGTTAAAACAGCAATGTATTTGATCGAAACTTTCTTCAAATTGACCACACTTGAAAACGACATAGCCGTGCAAAGCCGTTTACTCAATGCAGTGATCGACCAATGGCGTTATAACGGGCAAATTATCGGGCGTGAAATTCCGCTCTATTTGGCGGAAGAAAACAGGCAACAAGGCTTTGCTATGCGTGTCATTTGCCCGGAACAAGACAGCCTTTTACCCCAATATAATAATCAGGAAGTCAATGATGCACTTGCAAATGCCCAAAAGTGCGGTCTGATTTTTGAGGGGTTTCAAATCATCGGTGATGATCTCAACAGTGATTACACCACAAAAAATACTCACCCTGAATGGCAGCTGCTTTATACTACCCATTTGCAAAGTTGCTCTCCCCTCCACAGTGGTGAAGATTTTTCCCCTATTCCCCTTTATAAACAACTAAAAACCCAACCACACTTAAGCCAAGATGTGATGAAATGGCAGGAAAACTGGCAAGCCTGCGATCAGCTTCAAATGAATGGTGCGATATTAGAACAGCATGCCTTAAATGAAATTGCACATCATCAAAGCACATTAACGAAACACGGGCGCTATTTAGCAAAAGAAATCGAAAAAATCAGCCAAATTCCCACCTATTATTACCTCTATCGAGTGGGCGGCAAATCCCTTGAAGCGGAGCAACAACGCCGCTGCCCTGAATGTGGTAGCAATTGGGCATTAAAGACACCGCTTTTTGAGATCTTTCATTTTAAATGCGATCAATGTCGCTTAATCTCAAATATTTCGTGGAATTTTTTATAAACAGGAAAAGGAATAATGCACAAAGACTACGACTTAACATCGCTAAAACTTGGACAAAAAACCGACTATGCCTGCGAATATGACCGCACGTTATTACAGGCTGTCCCCCGTGCGTTAAATCGAGATGACTTAGGCATCAGCCAAGTTCAACCTTTCACCATTGGGGCGGATATTTGGACAGCCTATGAAATTTCTTGGTTAAATAAAAAAGGCATACCACAGGTGGCAATAGCGGATATTTATTTGGATCACCAAAGCCAATATTTAATTGAATCGAAAAGTTTTAAACTCTATTTGAACAGCTTCAATCAAAGTAAATTTGATGATTTCGACCAAGTGGCGCAAATAATGCGACGGGATTTAGCCCAATGCGCCCAAGGAGATGTGAAAGTGCGGTTAAATTCCCTTGAGTTTTACGATTTGCAAAAAATTGAAAGGTTACAAGGCGAATGTATTGATGCACAGGATATTGAAATTACCGACTATCAATTTAATGCGAATTGGTTAAAAAATTGCATATCCGATGAGATTGTCGAAGAATATTTAGTTAGCCATTTATTAAAATCAAATTGTTTAATTACCAATCAACCGGACTGGGGTTCACTTCAAATCCACTATATCGGACAAAAAATTGATCGGGAAAAATTATTACGTTATGTGGTTTCTTTCCGACAGCATAATGAATTTCACGAGCAGTGTGTCGAACGCATTTTTTGCGATTTAATGCATTGTGCCAAGCCCGAAAAACTCACGGTTTATGCACGCTATACCCGCCGTGGCGGCTTGGATATCAACCCTTTCCGTTCCAACTTTGAAACACTACCGGAAAATTTACGTTTAGCCAGACAATAAAAGGATAATTATGTCGAATATTCATTTTATCAACCCGAAAGGCAGCATGGCGCTGCTTTCCCATCTGGAAGTAGAATGCCTGACCAAAACCGCACAATCGGAACTCTACCAACTCTATCGAAACTGTTCCCTTGCCGTGCTCAATTCCGGTGCGATCACCGATGATAGCCGTGCACTTCTACAACAATATCGTGATTTTGATATTCATCTTGTGGCGCGCGAACGGGGGGTGGCTTTAGAACTGCATAACCCACCGGAGCGTGCCTTTGTCGATGATAAAATGATTGCCAATATTCAATATCATCTTTTTGCCGTATTGCGGGATATTTTATTTGTCAATGTGTTACATCAAGGCAAGGCAGCACAAGACAGCAAACAAATCACCAATCAAGTCTTCTCTATTTTACGCAACGCCAAGGCATTGATTGTGGGCGAACAACCCAATTTAGTTGTCTGCTGGGGCGGTCATTCAATCAGTGAAATCGAATACCAATATTGCCGCCAAGTGGGATTAGAATTGGGCTTGCGAGAGATGAATATCATCACCGGTTGTGGCACGGGGGTGATGGAAGCCCCAATGAAAGGGGCGGCCATTGGACATGCCAACCAACGCTATAAAAATAGCCGTTTTGTGGGGATTACCGAACCTTCGATCATCGCCTCAGAACCCCCTAACCCAATAGTCAATGAACTGATTATTATGCCGGATATTGAAAAACGCCTTGAGGCGTTTGTACGAATGGGGCACGGTATTTTGATTTTTCCGGGTGGCCCCGGTACATTTGAGGAATTGCTCTATATACTTGGTGTGAAGCTTAATCCGGAAAATAAAGCCCAGCATTTACCGGTGATTCTAACCGGCCCAAAAGAAAGTACCGACTATTTTGCGACGATCGATTGCTTTATTGGCGAAGTCCTTGGCGAGGAAGCGCAAAAACTGTATAGCATTGTGATTGATGATCCGGTGACAGTGGCACGCCATATGAAAAAAGCCATGGAAGAAGTGAAAATTCAACGTCGTCAAACCAATGATGCTTACGGCTTTAACTGGTCGCTAAAAATTGATCCTCGTTTTCAACAGCCTTTTGAGCCAACCCACGAAAATATGGCAAATTTAGCCTTGCATTTTGACCAATCCCAAATGGATTTAACCGCCAACCTACGCCAAGTGTTTTCCGGCATTGTCGCCGGCAATATCAAACCCCAAGCACAGGACGATATTGCCAAACTCGGTAAATTTAAACTCAAAGGCGACCGCACTTTAATGGAAAAAGTGGACATCGTCTTGCAAGATTTCATCCAACAACACCGAATGAAACTCCCTACCGGCAAAGCCTATGAGCCTTGTTATGAGATTGTGAAGTAAAATACCGTGAGGATGGGTAAAGTGAATTCGGTAAATCTCATTATGTAGAAACATTGCTAGATTAACGGCTTAAATAACAAGGCGTTTTTCAATATACGCCTTTAATTTCACTTTTTCTTCCTCACTGAGAAAAGCGGCACGGATGGCGTTTTCAAGCAATTGTTGTGCCTCTGTTTCGTTTAATTGGTATTCTCGTGCCAATAACTCAAATTCTTGTTGAATATGGGTTTGAGAAACGGTCATATTGTCGGTGTTTAGGGTGGCGATGATGTCCTTCATTAAAAAGGTTCGCAGCGGGTAATTGTTCAATTGGTCGATGGCTTTGGTTTGCAAATTGCTGCAAGGGCACATTTCTACAGCAATATAGCGATGGGCTAAAGATTGCATAACCGCTTCTGATTCCGCCGCACGAATACCATGCCCGATTCGGCTTGCACCAAGGTCTATGGCTTGTTGAACATTTCCTGCCCCTGCAGCTTCACCGGCGTGAATAGTAAAAGGCACATTTAATGATTTTGCCAGCTCAAATTCCTTTTTAAAATCAATGGTTGGATAACCGGCTTCCGGGCCGGCTAAATCCACGGCGACCACTCCGGTTTTTCCTGTTGAAAGGTATTTTTTCGCCATTTTTACGGTTTCTAAATTCCCTTCTTGCGAACCAATACCGCGCAAACAGCACAAAATTAAATTGGCTTTAAATAATCGGCTTTCCGTTAATCCCTCTTGCAAACCCGATAGAGCTGCTTCTACGACTTGTGATTGAGTTAAACCTTTTTACGTGTGAAGTTGTGGGGCAAAACGAATTTCAACATAGGCCAACCCTTGTTGATCTAGGCGTTTTAATAAATCAGACACCGCAGAACTGATGGCTTCTGTGCTTTGCAATAAAGAAACGGGAATCTCAAAGCAACTGAGGTATTGATTAAGATCTGTGCAATCTTGCGGAACGGAAACCAAAGAAAGAAGTTGTTCAATATTTTGGGTAGGCAATGGGATATTTTGTTTTTCCGCCCATTCAACCATTCATTCGGGGGAAAGTGAACCGTCTAGGTGAAGGTGTAAATCAATCAGACCATATTTCGCAACATTTTTCATTGTTATTCTCAATCATTATGTTAGAAAAAAATTGCGAGGCATTTTAATCTTAAAAGAAAAGAAGAACAAGAAAGAGCTGTTAATACAGCCCTCTTATTGCTACTTCACTTCTCTAAATAAAATCTCGCTTGGAATGACCGATCCTTGCCAATAAAGTTCGGTGGAAATTTTCTCTGCCAATTGTAGGAAAGCTTGTGCGATTTCACTTTCCGGAGCGGCCACCACAGTTGGGTTGCCAGCATCTAAATCTTCACGGATACGAAGATGTAACGGCAACTGTGCTAATACTTTCACCTTGTATTTTTCCGCCATTTTTTCAGCCCCACCGGTGCCAAAAATGGCTTCGTGATGCCCACATTGGCTACAAATATGCATCGACATATTTTCTACAATGCCTAGTACCGGTACAGATACCCGTTCAAACATAGATACCCCTTTTACCGCATCAAGCAAGGCTATATCTTGCGGTGTGGTCACCACCACCGCACCGGTAACAGGAATTTGTTGTGACAGGGTAAGTTGAATATCTCCCGTGCCGGGCGGCATATCAATAACCAAATAATCCAAGCTATCCCATAGGGTTTCATTGAGTAGTTGGCTTAATGCACTGCTTGCCATTGGACCACGCCAAATAGTGGCACTGTCTTCATCCATTAAAAAACCAATAGAGTTTGCCGATAAACCGTGCGCTTTAATGGGGGTGATATGTTGATTATCCGGAGATGTTGGGCGTTGATGAGGAACGCCAAGCATATGAGGGATCGATGGACCGTAAATATCCGCATCTAAAATACCCACTCTCGCTCCTTGAGCTTGTAATGCTAAGGCTAAATTCACCGAAACACTGGATTTTCCCACGCCACCTTTACCGGAGGTTACCGCAATAATATTCTTCACCCCTTTTACAGCAGGCTGATTATTCGCTCGTTTTAGGGTGGCAATTTGATAATTCACCTCCCATTTGATCGTTTTGCACTCTGAGATTTTTAATAGTTCTTCAGAAATGGCTTGTTTAAGCTGTGCTACACCACTATTCCATGCAAAGGGAAGTTGTAATTCAATGCGTAATGTTTCGCCCCCTTTTTCGACTTTTTTTAGGGCATTGAGTGAAAGAAGATCTTTTTGTAAATGAGGATGTTGAAATTGCTGAAAAACTTGTTGAAGCTGGGTTTGCTGTGTTGACGTCAGATTGTCGGAAAAATAGATTGTCATAAAATATCCTGTTTAAAAATACAAAATCGACTAAATAAGTCGGGATATTTAATCACGGAAAGTGCGGTCTGTTAAGCTAAAGTTTTTCAAGCTAGAAAAAATACCCTTTCTCAGGTAAGATAACGGCAATTTTTTTGTGTAATAAAAGAGAACAACAATGACAACTCAACCCCGTAAAATGTTAGTCACTTGCGCCCTCCCTTACGCTAATGGTGCAATTCATTTAGGCCATATGCTCGAGCATATTCAAGCGGATATTTGGGTGCGTTTTCAACGTATGCGTGGCAATAAGATTTATTTCGTGTGTGCTGATGATGCCCATGGTACGCCAATTATGCTCAATGCCGATAAATTAGGCATGACACCGGAAGAATTGATCGCTAAAGCGAAAGCGGATCATATTCGTGATTTTGCCGGTTTTAATATCAGTTTTGATAACTATCACTCCACTCATAGTGAAGAAAATAAACAAATCACCGCAGAAATTTATAACAAATTAAAATCAAAGGGTTTCATCAAAAGCAAAGTGATTGAACAACTTTATGATCCGGAAAAAAAGATGTTTTTGCCGGATCGTTTTGTGAAAGGAACTTGCCCGAAATGTAAAGCAGAAGATCAATATGGCGATAACTGTGAAGTCTGTGCTTCCACTTATAGTCCAATGGATTTAATTAACCCTCGTTCTGCAATATCCGGTGCGACACCGATTGTGAAAGAATCTGAACACTTTTTCTTTGATTTGCCGGCATTTGAAAGCATGTTGAAAGAATGGACAAATTCGGGTTCTCTTCAAGCGGAAATCGCCAACAAAATGCAAGAATGGTTTGAAAGCGGTTTACAACAATGGGATATTTCTCGTGATGCGCCGTATTTTGGTTTTGAAATTCCGGGAGCAAAAGATAAATTCTTCTATGTATGGTTGGATGCACCAATTGGTTATATGGCATCGTTCAAAAATCTTTGTGATCGTGAAGGCATTGATTTTAATGCATTTTGGGCAGAAAACAGCGAGACAGAACTTTATCATTTTATTGGAAAAGATATCGTCTATTTCCACAGTCTATTTTGGCCAGCCATGCTAGAAGGCAGTGGCTATCGTAAACCAACAAATGTATTTGCCCATGGTTATGTCACTGTCGATGGGGCGAAAATGTCAAAATCCCGTGGCACGTTCATTCAAGCCAGCACCTATTTGAACCACATTGATCCTGAGTGCTTGCGTTATTACTATGCGGCAAAAATCAATAATCGCATTGAAGATTTAGATTTTAATTTAGAGGATTTCGTTCAACGGGTAAACACGGATATCGTTAACAAATTAGTGAATTTAGCCTCTCGTAATGCGAGTTTTATCGCAAAACGTTTTAACGGAAAATTAGCCGATAAATTGGAAGATGAGGCATTATTTACCGAGTTTACTGCACGAACTGAACAAATCGCCACCTATTATGAAACCCGCGAATTTAATAAAGCGATCCGTGAAATTATGGCCTTGGCAGATAAAGCCAATAAATACATTGATGATAAAGCCCCTTGGGTGATTGCCAAAGAGGAAGGTAAAGAAGCCGAGCTACAAGCGGTTTGCTCCATGGGCATTGAACTCTTCCGTATTTTAATGACCTACTTAAAACCGGTATTACCCAAACTGGCTGAACGCTCAGAAGCGTTCTTGCAAAGTGAATTAGCTTGGGACAATCTCGCTCAACCGTTACTGGGTCATACCCTTTCACCGTTCAAAGCCCTGTTCTCCCGTTTAGAGAAAAAACAAATTGATGCGGTAATTAATGAAACCAAAGCCTTGTTTGCACAAAGCAATCAGACTGCGGAAAAAACAGCATCAAAATCGACCGCACTTTCTCATATCGAACCGATTGCTGAAACGATCACCATTGATGATTTTGCAAAATTAGATATGCGGGTTGCCAAAGTGTTGAAATGCGAAGCCGTGCCGGAATCTAATAAACTTTTACGTTTTGAATTGGATCTTGGTGATCATACCCGCCAAGTTTTCTCAGGCATTAAAGCGGCTTATAACAAACCGGAAGAATTAGAAGGTCGGTTTGTGATTATGGTGGCAAATCTTGCGCCAAGAAAAATGAAATTCGGTATATCGGAAGGCATGATTCTTTCTGCCGGCACAGGTGGTAGTGATTTATTCTTACTCTCTGCAGACAGTGGTGTCACAGCCGGCATGCAGGTAAAATAATTCATTCAATACAAATTAGGCGGCATTGACCGCCTTTTTCTTTCTCAAAAATTTATTCAATATCATACAATTCCCTCTTGACCTTAACCTAAGGTTAAGCCTTATCCTTGCCACCGATTCAATATTTAGCGGAGAAAATGATGATGCAACGGAGAAAATTTCTAAAACACAGCGCACTTTTTATTGCAATGGCAGCGACACCGATAAAATGGGTTTGGGCGAAAGAAAAACAAGCCATATTGCCTATTCCAACACTATTGGAAGCCGATAAAGGGGAAATTCACTTATCGGTGGAACAAGGCACTAGCCAATTCGGGCAACATAAAACCGCAACTTGGGGCTACAATGGTAGCTTGCTAGGACCGGCAATTCGGGTAAAATCAGGACAAGAAGTGCGGGTAAATATTCAAAATAATTTACCGGAAGAAACAACCGTACATTGGCATGGATTGGAAATTCCGGGTGACGTTGACGGCGGCCCACAGGCAATTATTAAACCGGCACAACAATATCAGGCGAAATTTACCGTTAATCAACGGGCATCTACCTGTTGGTTTCACCCCCACCCCCATCGCAGAACGGGCTACCAGGTGGCAATGGGATTAGCCGGTTTATTTTTGATTGAAGACGAATTAAGTTCAACATTACCGCTACCGAAACAATGGGGCGTCGATGATATTCCCGTCATCTTGCAAGATAAACGTTTTGATGAACAAGGTCAGATTGATTATAAAATTGATTTACTAACCGCAAGCCTTGGTTGGTTTGGCGATACCATGCTGACAAACGGAGTGCAATATCCGAAACATATCGCACCAAAAGGCTGGGTGCGTTTACGCTTACTTAACGGCTGTAATGCCCGTTCACTAAAAATAGCTACCGGTGATGAACGACCGATGTATGTTATCGCTAGTGACGGCGGATTTTTGAGTGAACCAATAAAAGTGAATGAATTGGAAATCCTTATGGGGGAACGTTTCGAAGTATTGATTGATTTGAGTGACGGTAAGTCCGTGGATTTAGTCAGTTTACCGGTGGATCAAATGGGTATGGGATTGCCTCCGTTCGATCAAAAACTCCCGCTATTAAGTTTGGAAACGACATTACAAAAAGGACAAGGCAATTTACCGACAACATTAGCGGCGTTACCGAAAGTAGAAATCCCGAAAGATATTGTGGTACGTCATTTCCAACTCACGATGGATCCGGAATTAGATCACCAAGGTATGCAATTATTTATGCAAAAATACGGTCATCAAGGTATGAATATGATGCATCATACGGATATGTCAAATCACGCTATGCCGGATCACTCAATGCCAATGTCGCAGGATATGCATATGCAACATATGAAACATGATGGTGATATGACGCATAAAAAGGAAACATTGGATATTTGGACGGCAAATCGCATTAACGGACAAAGTTTCCATCACCACCCAGTATTCAGTGCCAAACAAGGACAATATGAAAAATGGGTTATTTCCGGAGAAGGTGATATGATGCTGCACCCATTCCATATCCACGGCACGCAATTCCGTATTCTGACTGAAAATGGAAAACCACCTGCTGTTCACCGTCAAGGTTGGAAAGACACTGTCAGTGTGAATGGGAGTATCAGCGAAGTGCTGGTTAAATTTGATTATTTAGCCGGGGAACAAGCGCCTTATATGGCTCATTGTCATGTATTGGAACACGAAGATACCGGTATGATGTTGGCGTTTGCCGTTGAAAAATAATGGTAAATAAAGAGGATTTGTGGCAATTTTACCGATGCATAAGCAAAAAATAAAACACTCACAAACCCTAAGTAATTTATTGGAGAACCACAATGAAAAACGAATTAATCTGTTATAAACAAATGCCGATTTGGACAAAAGACAAACTGCCCCAAATGTTTCAAGAAAAGCATAACACTAAAGTCGGTACTTGGGGAAAAATCACCGTATTAAAAGGAAAACTAAAATTTTATGAATTAACCGAACAAGGCGATGTGATTGCAGAACATATTTTCACTGCGGAAACAGAAACACCTTTTGTCGAACCACAAGCTTGGCATCGAGTGGAAGCCTTAACAGAGGATTTAGAATGTACCCTTGGGTTTTATTGTAAAAAAGAAGATTACTTCAACAAAAAATACAATATGACAGCCACCCATTCTGAAGTAAAAAATGCGGTTAATATCATCAAACCGTGCAAAACCCTCGATCTCGGTTGTGGACAAGGACGAAATTCCCTTTTCTTAAGTTTACTTGGGTTTAATGTTACCGCTTGGGATCATAATGCCAATAGCCTAGCTTTCCTAAATGAAACCAAGGACAAAGAAAATCTCAACATCTCAACCGCACTTTATGATATTAACACTGCGAATATTCAGGAAAATTACGATTTTATTCTTTCTACTGTGGTATTTATGTTTTTAAACCGAGAACACATACCGGCAATTATTCACAATATGCAGGAACATACCAATATCGGTGGATACAATTTAATTGTTGCTGCGATGTCCACAGAGGATGTGCCTTGTCCGATGCCTTTTTCTTTCACCTTCCAAGAAAATGAATTGAAGAATTATTACCAAGGCTGGGAATTGATTAAATACAACGAAGAAATGGGCGAACTACACAAAACTGATGAAAACGGCAATCGCATTAAAATGAAATTTGTGACAATGTTAGCCAAAAAGAAATAATCCATTGCTGATAAAAGAAAAAACCGCATTTTGTGACAACAAAGTGCGGTTTTTTTGAGAAAATTTTTAATTATTCTTCGATAGAACGTAATAACTCGTTAATACCGACTTTACCGAGGGTTTTCGCATCCACTTTTTTCACGATCACCGCACAGTAAAGGCTATATTTACCACATTTTGACGGAAGGCTACCGGAAACCACCACCGATCCTGCCGGTACACGGCCGTAATGGATTTCACCGGTTTCACGATCATAAATTTTCGTGGATTGACCGATGAATACCCCCATTGAAATCACACAACCGTCTTCAACAATCACCCCTTCCACCACTTCAGAACGTGCGCCGATAAAGCAGTTGTCACCAATGATAGTTGGATTGGCTTGTAATGGTTCTAATACCCCTCCAATGCCGACACCACCAGATAAGTGAACGTTTTTACCGATTTGTGCGCAAGAACCTACTGTTGCCCAAGTATCGACCATCGTACCCTCGCCCACATAAGCCCCGATATTGACATAAGACGGCATTAACACACAGTTTTTCGAAATATAGGCGCCTTTACGCACGGTGGCAGATGGTACCACACGGAAGCCCTCTTGTTGGAAACGTTCTTCCGTGTAATCGGCAAATTTTAATGCCACTTTGTCGTAATATTTGGTTTCTGCCCCATCAATCATTTCGTTGTCATTGATACGGAATGAAAGCAATACCGCTTTTTTTAACCATTGGTGAGTAACCCACTCCCCATCAATTTTTTCTGCAACACGATATTTGCCGCTATCTAAACCTTCAATCACTTCTTCAATCGCAGCACGAGTTTCTGCATCCACCGTTTTTGGCGTAATTTCTGCACGTTTTTCAAAGGCGGACTCAATAATTGCTTGTAAATTTGACATGGTACTTCCTATTTCGTTAATGAATAAAACGGCGCTAGTTTTACCATATTTTTAATCCTCAAGCAAAAAACACCGAAAAAAATCACCGCACTTTGACAACCCAAAGTGCGGTGATAAGTGATAAGAAAAGCTATCTCGTTAATTTAATTAAAAGATAGCGAATGTTAAGCCAAATAGAAAAGCCATAACTAACGCCGCGGAAACCACCGCATAACCTAAATCACTCATTGTTTTCTCCTTAAATTGATGTTGAATCCCCGCCATTCTAACAAGAAAAAGAAAAAAAACGACCTTTTTTTAAAAAATTTTTGTTCTCCACTTAACTATTCTTAAACAATCCTTATAATGGGAAAAATTTTTTTAAGGAAAATCAACTATGGCAACGATTAAAGATGTGGCAAAAATGGCTGGCGTTTCCACCACCACGGTTTCCCATGTAATTAATAAAACCCGATTTGTTGCAAAAGAAACAGAAGAAGCCGTTCAACATGCGATTAAAACCTTAAAATATTCTCCAAGTGCCGTGGCAAGAAGCCTAAAAGTCAACACCACGAAATCCATTGGCATGATCGTCACCACCAGTGAAGCCCCCTACTTTGCCGAAATTATTCACGCAGTAGAAGAACATTGCTATCGCCAAGGTTATTCCCTTTTTTTGTGTAACACACAAAATGATCCTGAAAAAATTAAAAATCACTTAGAAATGTTGGCAAAAAAACGAGTGGATGGCTTATTGGTGATGTGTTCCGAATACACGCAAACCTCCCTAAATTTACTGGTCAATTTTTCCTCAGTGCCGATGGTTGTGATGGATTGGGGCCCAAATGGTAATACCGATATCATTGAGGATAACAGCTTCACCGGTGGTTATTTGGCAACAAAATATTTAATTGATTGCGGCCATCAAAAAATTGGTATTATCGCCGGTGAACTCACCAAAACAACAGCCAGAACCCGCTATGAAGGGTTTGAGAAAGCCATGAAAGAATCCCATTTAAGCATCAATAAAGATTGGGTAGCGGAAGGCTATTTTGAACCGGAAGACGGCTATGAATGTATGAATAAAATTCTTAACCAAACCAACCACCCTACTGCCGTGTTTTGCTGTAACGATGTGATGGCTCTAGGGGCAATTTCTGCCATTACAGAAAAAGGCTTGCGAGTGCCCGAGGATATTTCAATTATTGGTTACGATAATATTCATTCCTCACGTTTTTATGCACCACCTTTAACCACAATTCATCAGTCTAAATCACGCCTTGGTGCACAGGCAGTGAATTTATTATTTGAACGTATTTCACAAAAAGATACTGAGAATTCACCACAATCTCAAAGCCGAATTGACATCCACCCCGAACTGGTTATCAGAAAATCGGTGAAAAGCATTTCATAAAATTCACTAAAAAATGACTGCACTTTTTACATAACCTTTAGAAAGTGCGGTTATTTTTTTAAGAATATTCAATTTTCTTGTTTTTTATCAATCTTTTTTCTTATAGCGTTTGACCGAACACCTATTTTTAGTTATATCTACGCCTGTTTTATTTTTTTACTTCAATTTTAGGAGTTTTTTTATGACACAAGAGTATGCAACTCTGCGTAATAACATCAATATGTTAGGACGTTTTCTCGGCGAAACCATTAACGATGCACAAGGTGCAGATATTCTTGAACTGATTGAAAATATCCGCAAATTATCCCGTGATTCCCGGGCAGGAGACGACAAAGCACGTCAAGCCTTGCTTGAAACCTTGGCAAACATTTCAACGGATAATATCATTCCTGTAGCCCGTGCATTCAGCCAATTTTTGAACCTCACCAATATCGCTGAACAGTATCAAACGATCTCTCGTGAACATTTACAAAAAGCCCCTTCAGAGCGTTCTTTACATGCGCTATTTACCCGTTTAAAAGCGGAAAATGCGTCAAAAGAAGCAGTTTATAAAACCATTGAGAAACTCTTAATCGAACTGGTGTTGACGGCACACCCAACAGAAACGACCCGCCGTTCACTTATCCATAAACATGTTGAAATCAACAAATGTTTAAGCAAATTAGAACACGGTGATCTGACACCTAAAGAACGAAGCATCATTGAGCGCCTGCTTCTTCGCTTAATTGCCGAAGCTTGGCATACCAATGAAATCCGCACCGTTCGTCCAACCCCTTTTGATGAAGCCAAATGGGGCTTTGCGATGTTGGAAAACAGCCTCTGGCAGGCTGTACCGGAATTTCTTCGTCAGCTAAATGAAAATGCCCGTGAATTTTTAGGTGATGATTTACCGGTGGGGCTAAAACCTGTACGCATTTCTTCTTGGATGGGGGGCGACCGTGATGGCAATCCATTTGTGACAGCTCAAATCACCCGAAAAGTACTCAATTTTGCCCGTTGGAAAGCGGCTGATTTATTCCTTCAAGATATCAGCAAACTTGCCGATGAGCTTTCTATGGTGAAATGTACCGATGAATTTCGAGCAAAATATGGCGATCATTTAGAGCCTTATCGTGTGGTAGTAAAAGACTTACGCAGCAAACTCACCACAACCCTTGCCTATTTTGATGATCTCCTTGCCGAGCGTCTGCCTCGTGTCACAGAAAATGACATTATTTTAGAGGATAACCAACTTTGGGAACCTCTTTATGATTGTTATCAATCCCTTATGGCATGCGGTATGCGGATTATTGCAAACGGCTCATTGCTTGATATTTTACACCGCATTCGTTGCTTTGGCGTCACCTTGTCACAAATGGATATTCGTCAAGAAAGCACCCGTCATACCGATGCCATTGCAGAAATCACCCGCTATATCGGCTTAGGCGATTATTCCCAATGGACAGAAGAAGACAAACAAGCGTTCTTAATTCGTGAATTAAGTTCACGCCGTCCACTCATTCCTCAAAATTGGACACCTTCGGCGGAAACACAAGAAATTTTAGATACTTGTAAAGTGGTTGCCGCCCAAAAACAAGGGGTGATTGCTTGTTATGTGATCTCTATGGCGCGCAGTGCCTCCGATGTGCTTGCCGTTCATTTATTATTAAAAGAAGCGGGGGTTTCCCACCATATCCCTGTGGTACCGCTTTTTGAAACCTTAGACGATTTAGATGCCGCAGAAGAAGTGATGACACAACTCTTTAATATTGGCTGGTATCGAGGTGTCATCAACAACCGCCAAATGGTGATGATCGGCTATTCGGATTCTGCCAAAGATGCCGGCATGATGGCAGCTTCTTGGGTGCAATATCGTGCTCAAGAAGCTTTAGTAAATTTAACGGAAAAACTAGGCATCGAACTCACCTTATTCCACGGACGTGGCGGCACAATCGGCCGTGGTGGTGCACCGGCGCATGCCGCCCTCCTTTCCCAACCGCCCCGCTCATTAAAAAATGGCTTACGCGTTACAGAACAAGGGGAAATGATCCGCTTCAAACTGGGTTTACCTGCTGTGGCAGTGGAAACCTTCGACCTTTATGCCAGCGCTATTTTAGAGGCTAACCTCCTGCCACCGCCTGAACCTAAAGCGCAATGGCGTGACATTATGGATGAACTTTCCACCATTTCTTGCAAAATCTACCGTGATGTAGTGCGGGGCGATAAAGATTTTGTCCCTTACTTCCGTAGTGCCACACCGGAACAAGAACTTTCTAAATTGCCACTAGGGTCACGCCCGGCAAAACGCAATCCGAATGGTGGCGTTGAAAGCCTTCGAGCTATTCCTTGGATTTTCGCTTGGATGCAAAATCGCCTTATGTTACCGGCATGGCTAGGCGCCGGTGCTTCTGTGCGTCAAGTCATTGAAAACGGCAAAGGTGAGAGCATTGAAGAAATGTGCCAAACCTGGCCATTTTTCTCCACCCGAATTGGGATGTTAGAAATGGTATTTAGCAAAGCAGACCTCTGGCTTTCACAGCAATATGACCAACGTTTAGTGAAAAAAGAACTTTGGTATTTAGGCGAAAATCTACGCCAACAATTGCAAGCGGATATTCAAACGGTGCTTTCCCTTTCTCACCGTAATGAACTGATGTCCGATTTACCGTGGATTGCCGAATCGATTGCCTTACGCAACATTTACACCGATCCGCTTAATCTTCTCCAAGTGGAACTCCTCCACCGCTTCCGTGAAAACCCGGATAGCCCAAACCCGGATGTGGAACAAGCCTTGATGATCACCATCACTGGCATTGCCGCAGGAATGCGTAATACGGGTTAGTCGAGAAAAAGTGCGGTTAAATTCAACCGCACTTTTTCAGTTTTCAATTTCCGCCCGCCAAATTTGATTAAGCTCGCCTATCAAGGTAAATAATTGAGTGGTTTTTTGTTTTCCAAGTGTATTAAATATTTTTTCAAATAAGGCGATTGTCGCTTGATAAATTGGCTCTGCCTGTTGTTTGCCTAATTCGGTTAATCGCATCATTTTTTCACGTTTATCACTTTGGCTTTCAAAAAATTCAATCCAGCCTTTCTCACGATATTCCTTACAAATATTGAATATGGTTTGTTTTGGCACATACCATTCCTCGCCAATCTGTTTTTGTGTGCATTGTCCGTTTTCGGCATGAGATAAGCTATAAAGTACAGCAAAATGGTGATAGTTTATCCCTAATTTCTTTACCCAACTATCAAGCAAATCATCCATTTCTGAAACTTGCTTGCCGAGTTGATCAAAATGATTCATTGGTTATCTCCTTCTACTAAAAACTCATTATTCTAGCATATTTAATCTAAGAATAGTCCTAAAATTTACTTGATTTTAGTCATTTTTAAGACTAAGATCTAAAAATTAGTAATATTTAGGACTTTACAATAGGATAATACGAGTGGAACAAATCAATTTCGGTGCATTAGACAATATTAAATCGATTGCAAAAAACAACAAAAAACGACTCTTTTTTACTTTTGGATTTGTCGCTTTAGAGAATATTCTTTTTATTACCTATCCGCTTTTTGGCAGCTTTGCGGTAAATGCGATGATGAGTGGTAATGTAGCATTATCACTAACCTATTCACTTGTTGTATTCATCATTTGGACAATAGGGGCGGCACGGCGTGCGGTTGATACACGCGCTTTTGCCCGTATTTATGCAGAACTTGCCGTTCCTGTGATATTAAACCAGCGAGAGAAAGGATTAGATAAATCAGCCATTGCAGCGCGTGTGGCACTCTCGCGTCAATTTGTGGATTTCTTTGAGCAACATTTACCCACACTTATTATGTCCGGCTTTTCTATTATGGGGGCGGCAATCATGCTGTTGTGGTTAGAATTTTGGTCTGGGGTAACCGCTTGTTTCATTTTGATATGCTTTGGGTTGATGTTGCCTAAATATGCTAAAACCAACGATTTGCTTTATTTAAAGCTCAATAATCGTTTAGAAAAAGAGGTGAATGTGATTGAACAAAAAAGCCATTACCACCTAAACAAGCACTATGATTGGCTCGCTATATTACGCATTCGTCTATCAAATCGTGAAGCGGCAGGCTATTTGTGGATTGGCGTGGCTTCAGCAATTTTATTTGGTGTGACAGTCGTTCATTTAGCTATGACCGAGGGTGTGCAAGCCGGGCATATTTATGCGGTGATGACCTATCTCTGGACTTTTGCCATAAGTCTTGATGATGCCCCGAGATTAATGGAGCAATTTTCCAATTTAAGAGATATTGGTAAACGGGTTGAGGTGCAATAAAAACACCAAGGAATTTGACCGCACTTTTATCCTTTACTTTACCTGCTCCGTTTGCATATACAATAATCGATCAATATTTGTAAGATATTGTCCCAGCTCTTGGGTTTCCGGTTTGTGAAGATAAGGAATTTTGCCTAATAAGGGGGCATCAATATTTTTCTCTAAGAAATCAATGATTTCCGCATAATGCCCTAAAAGCGGGTTGATTCGATTGGCGACCCAGCCTAATAAGGGCACACCTAGACTACGAATGGCTTGCACCGTTAATAAAGCATGGCTAATACAACCGTCTTTAATACCCACGACCAAAACAATAGGCATTTTTTGTTCCTTAACCCAATCGGCAAAACCTTTTCCCTCTGTCATCGGTGTGAGCAATCCAAACGCCCCCTCGACCGCAACCGATTGATATTTTTGACATAATTTATCAAGCATAGCATTAATTTTATCCAGTTTAATGCGAGACTTGCTTTCAACCAACATTGGCAGACTATGGTTAAAGGTATAACTATTAATTTCCTCATAGGTCACACTTTGCTTGGTTGAGTTCATCAAAACCAAAACATCCGTATTTTCTTTATTATCGTAATCGGAAATGACGTTCTGCTCCCGCACTGTCGGATAAATACTTTCTTCTGCATTACAAGCAATGGGTTTAAAACCGACAATATTTACCCCTCGACTTTGTAGAGCTTGAATAATTGCCCGGCAAGCAGTAGTTTTACCTACATCGGTATCTGTTCCGGTAATAAAAAAGCTACTCATATTTTCTCCTTAAATCTTCTCATTTAGGCTGAAAAGCAACAGCTTCAAAGTGCGGATGATTTTAAAAGTATTCTTGGATAAAAATTTGAGTTAACGCAAAATTTATTACTTTTCTAACAAAAATTTAACGATTATTTGATCTCACTCAAACTATTAAATAAGCCATCATCTTGTTTCGGCATTTGTAAATAAAACCCTTGTGCGATAATTTTTTCACGTACTTCATTTTTATCAGCATTGTGAAGTGATTTATTACCGGCTAAATTAAACATCATCACCAATTCAGGCTTGCCAAAATGTTCTAACAGTGCAGATGGAATTGAAGAAAAATCATCACGTTTTTGAATATAAAGGTAGCTGCCCGGTTTTTTTCGGCTTCTATAGATCGTACAAAGCATTATTTTTCTCCCCAAAAAGAAAATCCCCGCCAAATAGGGCAGGGATTTTGTATTTTACATACTTATTTTGCTGCATCTTTTACCGCATCTACGGCTTCTGCCGCTTTTTCAGTTGCTGCATCTTTCATTGAAGATACGGCTTCTTTTGCTTCATCCATTTTTGTCGTTGCCGCCTCTTTCATTTCAGCTGCTTTATCTGATGCCTTATTTGTCATCTCTTCCATTTTGCTGACCGCCGCATCTTTCATTTCAGTAGCTTTATCTGATGCTTTATTTGTCATTTCTTCCATTTTGTTGACAGCTGCATCTTTTGCTTCTTCAACTTTGGCTACAGCCGCATCTTTAACTTCAGATACTTTATCCATTGCAGCATTTTTGGCATCTTCAGCCACAGATTTAGCAGAATCCATTGCATTGGCTGCCGCATCTTTTACATCCGCAACTGCTTGTTTTGCAGAATCTTTTACATCGGATGCGGCATTCACTGCGGCATCTTTCACTTCAGTGACGGCGCTCGTTGCCGCTTCTTTAGCGTCTTCCACTTTTTGAGTTGCCTCTTGTTTATCAAAACAACCGGTTACAGCTAAACTTGCACCAAGTACTAATGCGGCTAATGCTGATTTTTTCATTTTTAATCTCCTATTGAATGAAATAAACGGGAAAACCTATTAAGGTTGCGCGACGTAGTTTACGCAAAAAAATGCAAAATAAAATAGCCGAAAAAAAACTTTACATTTCCCTCACGCAAAACTGACTATTAATCAAACAACCAAAACAATAACCCACTGAAACACAAGTATTTTTTTAAAAGTTCCCATTTTTAAATTTATTTTTTGTAAAGAAATAAATCCTTTAAAAAGGATGCTTTTTTAGCCAATTTAAAGCATTTCCAGTGGGTAATGATGTGTCAAAATCTCTCCTTTTCCCATTTTCCAATCTACTTGTACAAGGGTTGCTGGATAAAAACTCACGGGGTTTCGTTTGCCATAAAGTTCAGCCACAATTTCCCCGACTAAGGGTAAATGGGAAATAAGCAAAACGGATCCCACTCCTTCATTTTCTAGCACGGATAAATAATTGACGACAAGCTCAGCAGAACCATAAGGGGTGATACCATCCCAAATCTCTTGTTTGTTTTTTAACGCCGAATCAAATGCTACATCAACTTCTTCAAAAGTTTCCAAAGCTCTTTGATAAGGGCTGACAAGCACAAGATCAAATGAAAGTGCGGTGGATTTTATATAATTTTTTAACCATTCACCTTGTGCAAAAGCTTGTTTTTTACCATAGTCGGTTAAATGGCGTTCTTTATCGGTTTTTGCCATCACTTCAGCTTCACCGTGGCGCATAACAAAAATATTCATTTTGCTTTCCTAAATTTAAAAAACTGACCGCTCTTTTTTCAAAAAGCGGTCAAAACTAATTAATTGGCTTTTACTGCTTCGGCAATTTCTTCTGCACATTGCTGGGCAAGTTCACCGTCTTGGCATTCGACCATTACACGGATTAAAGGCTCAGTACCGGATTTACGTAATAAAATTCGGCCTTTTCCAGCTAAACGTTTTTCAACCTCTGCCGCCACTGCTTTTACAGCCTCACTTTCTAATGGATTTTTCCCCCCGGCAAAACGCACATTAATGAGAACCTGAGGGAATAACTTCACTGCACTTACCAATTCATTGAGGGAAAGTTTATGCTGAACCATAGCAGCCAACACCGCTAATGAAGCAACAATGCCATCACCTGTGGTATTTTTATCGGAAATAATAATATGACCGGAGTTTTCTCCCCCAAGTGTCCAACCGTTTTCCAACATTTTTTCAAGAACATAACGGTCACCCACATTGGCACGAACAAAAGGGACACCCAGCATTTTTAGGGCAATTTCAAGGCTCATATTACTCATTAATGTGCCCACGACCCCGCCTTTTAATTGTCCGGCTCGCAATGCTTCTCGAGCAATAATGAAGAGAATTTGGTCGCCATCAATTTTATTTCCGAGGTGATCTACCATCATAATGCGGTCGCCATCACCATCATAAGCCAAGCCGACATCAGCCTTCATCTCCAACACTTTTGCCTGCAATGCCCGAACATCCGTTGCACCGCATTGTTCGTTGATATTGACCCCATTTGGTTCTGTGCCGATTTCAATAACTTCTGCACCCAATTCACGCAATACATTCGGGGCGATGTGATAGGTCGCCCCGTTGGCGCAATCCACCACAATTTTATAGCCCTCTAAGCCTAAATGCGCCGGGAATGTGCCTTTACAAAATTCAATATAGCGTCCGGCGGCATCATTAATCCGACGGGCTTTTCCCAATTCTGCAGATTCAACACAATCCATGGGCTGCTCTAACATCGCTTCAATGGCTTCTTCAATTTCATCGGGTAATTTTGTGCCTTGGGCTGAGAAAAATTTAATGCCGTTATCATAATAAGGATTATGAGAAGCGGAAATGACAATGCCCGCTTCTGCACGGAAGGTTCGGGTTAAATAAGCAATTGCCGGTGTCGGCATTGGGCCGGTAAAGGCGGCTGAAAGTCCCGCAGCGGCAAGCCCTGCTTCAAGCGCCGATTCCAACATATAGCCCGAAATACGGGTATCTTTACCAATTAAAACGGTTTTTGATCCTTGTGAAGCCAGCACTTTACCTGCCGCCCAACCTAATTTTAGGGCGAAATCAGGGGTAATCGGGTAAGTTCCGACTTTACCACGCACGCCATCTGTACCAAAATATTTACGTTCTGCCATAATTTATTCCTTTATTTTATTCATCTTCATCAGTTAGGCATTTTCTACTGCCTGCCAAATTTTGAGTGCATCAGCTGTGGCTGCCACATCATGTACCCGTAAAATCTTGGCCCCGTTCTGAGCCGCGATTAACGCTCCACTCACACTGCCGACCATTCTTTCCCCTACCGGTTTATCCAATACCGCTCCAATCATTGATTTGCGTGATAAACCGGCAAGCACAGGATAACCTTCATCACAAAATACACGAAGTTGTTGTAACAATTGATAATTATGTTGAACGGTTTTGCCAAAGCCGAACCCCATATCCCAAATTAAATGTTGTTTTTTTATACCTGCCGCAATACAAATTGCTGAACGCTGACGTAAAAAATCAAGCACTTCTGCTACCACATCCTGATATTGAGGATTGGCTTGCATTGTACTTGGCTCACCTTGCATATGCATAAGGCAAACCGGCAAATCCAATTTCGCCGCCACCGCTAAGGCATTCGGTGCTTGTAACGCACGAATATCATTGATCAAATCCATCCCCACTTTTGCCGCTTCTTCCATCACGATAGCTTTCGAAGTATCCACCGAAATCCAACAATCAAAACGCTGACGAACGGCTTCGACTAAGGGGATAACACGGTAAAGCTCTTCTTGCTCGGACACTGCCTCTGCCATTGGGCGAGTAGATTCGCCCCCAATATCGATAATGCCAGCTCCTTCATTGAGCATTTTTTCTACTTGAAAAAGGGCTTTATCAAGAGTAAAAAATTTTCCACTATCCGAAAAAGAATCCGGAGTGAAATTTAAAATCCCCATAATCTGAGGGTGTGATAAATCAAGGGATTTATTATTGGTATAAAGTCTCATAAAGTGCGGTCGGTTTTTAGGGTGAATTTGAGGTGGGGAATTATAGCGAAATCCCGTCAAGAAAAGAACCACTATATAGAAATAAGCCTTGCACAGTGAAAACTTTAATTCACTTTTGGACATCTTTCCCAATTTCAAAATATGCCATAATTTTAATTATGACTTCCGTGGAATTAGTATAATGCTCTATTTGAAAGGTAATTTGCCGGAAAGAGGAAATAAAAAAGCCGTTTGATATGTTCGCTCCCCCTAAAAACAAACCCGGTAACCATAAAATGTCACCGGATTTTCTCATCTTGCCAAAAAATTCATCACTTTACTATGACGGTAAAAAAACTAAGATTTAACCGCACTTTCTATGCCAAAGTGCGGTTATATTTATCTGTTTTTTATTCTTATTTTATTCCGGGAAAATCTCTTCCAAAATCAGGGCAAGTCCGTCCTCATTATTTGTTGTGGTAACACGCTTGGCGGCTTGTTTAATTTCTTCAGGGGCATTGCCCATAGCGACCCCAAGCCCAACATTTTCCAACATATCCAAATCGTTAAAATTATCACCAAAGGCTATGGTTTCTTCCATTTTGACATGGAAATAATCTTCTAAGAAACGCGCCGCATTGCCTTTTGTGGCTGATTTATCCATCACTTCCAAGAAATTTTGGTGAGAACGGAAAATACTTAAATGAGGGAAAGCGGTTTTTAAGCGTTTTTCAACCTCAATGATTTCATCGGCATCACCAATAATTTGAATTTTGTGTGGTGAATAAACCGCCTTTTCATCATAAGGATCAATTTGAATTTTCGTGACACTCTTTTCAAAAACGACCCATTTATTCTTCACATCTCGGGCGACACAATCATCGTTGGTGTAATAATTTACGCCTAATTTGGGGTATGCCGCCAACACATCATTAATTTTTTGAATATCTTCTGAGGTGATTTTTACGGAATAAAGTGCGGTCAGATTTCTATCTAAAATCAATGCGCCGCTAAATGCCACAATGACACTGTAATCCTCAATTTGCTTGGCATAAGGCAAAATACCAAGAGGTGAACGGGCTGAAATCGGTACGAAAGGGATCCCTTTACGGGTGATACGTTCAATAGCGGCTAAAGTTCTTGGGGAAATGCGATGATCGGAGGTTAATAAGGTTCCATCAAAATCACTAAATACGGCTTTATACATGATTACTCCAAAATTTATTCTTTTTCCAATAGATAAGGGTCGGCAAAGCCCAAACGTTGCATTATCTGTGTTTCAAGGCTTTCCATTTCTTCGGCTTGTTCATCGTCAATATGATCATAGCCCAATAAATGCAAACTGCCATGCACCACCATATGTGCCCAGTGTGCCATCAGTGGTTTTCCTTGATCGCAGGCTTCACGCTCTACCACTTGGCGACAAATGACTAAATCGCCTAACAAGGGGAGTTCAACTTCATCAGGGCATTCAAAGGGAAAGGAAAGCACGTTGGTTGGGCGGTCTTTTCCACGATAAGTGAGGTTGAGTTGGTGACTTTCTGCTTCATCCACAATGCGCACCGTCATTTCCACATTCTCGCTTTCCGGCTGAACGGCTTCTGTTGCCCATTGGATAATTTGAGCCTCCGTGGGCAAACCTTGCGTATTTTCTGTGGCGAGCTGTAAATCAATCATCATATTGCCCACATTATTCTCCTAAATTCTCGATTAAAATTGACCGCTCTTTTTCCCGTTCGGCTTTGCGTGCTTCCGCTAACGCCTTGCGGCGGATTTCATCTTGGATTTCCCAAGCTTCATAGGCTTGTACCACTTTTGCCACTACAGGATGACGCACAATATCTTGACTATCAAAATAATTGAAACTGAGCTCAGGCACAGATTCCAGTACGTCGATGGCATGACGTAAACCTGATTTGGTGCTACGCGGTAAATCAATTTGTGTGACATCACCGGTGATCACTGCTTTGGAATTAAAGCCGATACGGGTGAGAAACATTTTCATTTGTTCGATAGTCGTATTTTGGCTTTCATCTAAAATGATAAAACTATCGTTAAGTGTGCGACCTCGCATATACGCCAGAGGGGCAATTTCAATCACATTACGCTCCATCAGTTTTTGCACCCGTTCAAAGCCCAGCATTTCAAATAACGCATCATACAGGGGGCGTAGATAAGGCTCGATTTTTTGCCCTAAATCCCCCGGTAGGAAACCCAGTTTTTCTCCTGCCTCCACCGCCGGACGGGTTAATAAAATACGGCGAATTTCTTGCCGTTCTAAAGCTTCCACTGCAGCGGCTACGGCTAAAAAGGTTTTGCCCGTCCCTGCCGGTCCAATACCAAAACTGATATCGTGAGTTAAAATATTACGCAAATATTGAATTTGATTTTCACCGCGTGGCTTAATAACACCACGTTTCGTTTTAATCGTTGTGCTATAAACCCGGCTTTCTTCCCTTGTGGATTCCGATTGAGAAAGCATTCGGCTTTCCTGCAAGGCGATATGCACCTCTTCCAAATCCAATTCATTGACTTTTCCCTTAATCGGTGCCGTTTCCACATATAAATCTTGGAGTAATTTCACCGCACGTTGAATAAGTTTTTCGTGATGAGGTTTAGGATTCTCTTCATTGGATTTGAGGGTAAAGGTGAAATTATTGCGGGCAATATTCAGATTAAACTCTTTTTCAATCAATTTGATATGCTCATCAAATGCCCCACAAAGAGATTGAAGGCGTGCATTATCTTGGGGTTCTAGGGTAAAAGTTGTCATTAATAATTGCTTATGGTTAAGTTTAGTTCAAAATTATTTTAATACATTATCAGAAAGTGCGGTCAAAATTAACCGCACTTTTCGCCCGTTTTAGCGAATATTCAGCTCTGGGAACAACATATCAAGCACATCCAAAGTTACCCGGCGTGATTTTCCTACATACGGGAAAATATGCATCATCATCATTGGATTAAAATTGGCTTCAATTACGCCCCAAGATTTTAGGTGAGGTTCTGCCGGTTTTGTTAAATCCGGAATAATTAAATCAACACCGCATACGGCAGCCCCCATCGCTTTAGCAATTCCCACGGCAAGCTGTTTATAACTTTCGTGCATTTGGTCCGTCATATCAATAGAATCCCCTCCGGTACTAATATTGGAATTAGCCCGTAATTGAACGATTAGATCCCTTGGCGGAATAGAATCAATTGTCCACCCCTGTTCTTTTAATTGAAGTTTTTCAATATCGCCTAGGGCAATTTTCTTCAATGGGGTGCGGCTGCCATCGCCACGTAATGGGTGATCATTTTTCATTGCCACTAATTCTTTAATCGAATGTACTCCATCACCAATCACATTTGCCGGTACACGTAACAATACCGCAAGAGTTTTCCCTCCTAAAACAAAGAAACGATATTCTGTGCCGACCAAATAATCTTCGATCATAATCTCTTTGTCTTCACGGAAAGCAATTTCTACGGCTTTGGCAAAATCATTCCGGTTTTGTACGCCATATTGAAAAATGGTGATACCAAGCCCGAAATTGGTCGATTTCGGTTTAATCACCACAGCCCGATTTTCAAAAAGCGGGAAATTTTTGACCGCACTTTCTATATCGGTAAATTCCACACTTTTCGGCACATTAAAACCGGCTTTTGCCAGCACCTTTTTCGTGACGACTTTATTTTCCATAATTAAGGGGGAAATATAGCGATCATACGATGTCATATTACCGTTTTTCACATATTCAATATGGTCGCCGTATTGCAGGCTTAAAAATTGATCACGCTCATCTAAAATTTCAACTTTCAAGCCTTTTTGAATCGCATCAAACATTAATGCCTGGGTTGAAAGTTCCATATTGTCAAAAGCGGATAAGGCATAAAAACGCTCAAGTGCATTTTTCTTATTGCCTTTCGCAATATCCGCACCCAGTTTTTGATAACCACCAAATTTCTCAATAGCAACGACCACATTGGCACAAAGCGTGTCGTTCGGGTTTTCAAATTGTGCAAATTTTTCTTTTACGATAGCTTTAATTTCATCATCGGCTTGAAGAACGTCGAGCATATTCTGCATTTCAAGTAATAACAGCTCCCCTTCTACAGAATAAGCCGTTGGTGATAAAGGATCTTCCCAAGAAACTTCCGCCAGACGGGTTTTACCCAGTTCAATGTCATCTTGATCTGCCGTGTGATCCAACCACGCCATCAATAAAATGAAATAATGGATAAATCTCGCATCCTCCAAGGTAATACCATAAGGTGCAAAAGGATTGAGATCAAAAAGGCGGAACTCAAGATATTGAATACCGGTTTTTACTAAATCACGGGCTTTCTTAGCACCACGTAAACGAACGTTAGAGTAAAATTCTTTCTCCGCAATCAACTTACCGTTATTCACCCAATGCTCAAGACTATCCGCATAGGCTTGTAAACTTTCAAAAGAAACTTTAATTTCAGGGTCGTTCACATAACCAAAAGGGCTTGAACGCAGACTACGCACATATTGATTAGGTTGAAGCGGTGTACCGTCACGGAAATAATTTTCATCCACTGTCGGCGTAGCAGAGAAGAAATAAAGTAAAACCCATTGATAACGTAGGAAATTTCTCGCTATTTTGAGATATAAATCATTCTGAAAATCAACCGCACTTTTTTGTTCGCTTTGTGCCTTAAACAAGGCTTCTACAAATTCACTATCTAATTGAAAATTATAGTGAATGCCGCTAACCATTTGTTTGTATTTGCCATAACTTTTCACCAAATGTTCACGATATGCCACATCTTCCGCATTATCCAGTTGTGCAACTTTAATGTCCGCTTCAGGTGGTAAACCTGACGGCATACTGAAGGGGAAAAGATATTCATCTTTAGGCAATGTACGTAACACGACTTCGTGAATAGCAGAAAGCCAGCGCAAAGCCTCCTCTAATGTTTTAGAAGGGGGCGTAATCAATTCAAGCTGACTTTCTGCAAAATCTGTTTGAATATAAGGATGAAAACGGCGATTACCAAAGGCGTTGGGATGTTCGGTTGTCACAATTACCCCGTTGGCGTGAACCCGTTGGCTTTCTTTTTCGATGCCAAAAGTAGCCTGTTGGAAAAGTAATTCGAGTTGATGTTGTTTAATGAGATTTTTGATGTTCATGAATTCTCCTTTTCATAAAAATTTTCCTTGTATTATGGTCGGGTTTTTGAAAAAAATAAATAGGGATAAATTAAAAAGAACAAATTCGATCAAAATGTATGGAACCGGTGTTATGTCGCACTTGCACAAAATTATTGGCTATCTTCCCTCCCTCCGTTTACGGGGGAGGTGTCGCAGGCGGAGGGGGGGAAAGAGCGGTTACTTTTCACTGAGTTTTTGCAACTTTGTTGCAATCCCCCTTAAGGTGCCGCCTCGCTCCCTGTAAAA
>NZ_MLHL01000026.1 GCF_002000545.1 Rodentibacter trehalosifermentans
TTTTTCTTACAATCCGAACCACAATCAAAATAAACAAATGGTGAACGTTGATGGAGATTGCTGAATATAGATGAACACTTTATTTTTTAAGAGGAAAACAACATGACAACCACACTAAGACAATATGCCAGCCAATTGGCGGCAAAATATCAAGGTAAATTGGCTGAAAAAGAAGACGTTTTATTATCCATTTCACTCAATGATAAAGCGCAGCAAGAGTTGATGAAAGATTTTAAAACCCGTTCCGATTTTCTCAACTCGATTAATTGGATGACGGTGAGAGATCAAAAAGGTAAAAAAATCTTTGGGGCATTAAACGGCACGACAACGGGGCGTAAATATGACGGGCGTAATCGTTCCATTGTGGAATATGGTGACACCTATCAAACGCAAGAGATCGACAGCGGCGTGCAAATTGATTGGCGTTTAATTGATGAACTTGAAGTGATTCAAGATAATTTTGCGGAAAATTTCACACGCTTGACCGAAACCCAATTTATTTTAGATATGTTGCAAATAGGCTGGCACGGTGAAAGCGAAGCAACAAACACGCAAGCGGAAGATTTATCGGATGTGGTGAAAGGTTGGATCGCCCAACTGAAAGAACAAAACCCGGCAAATATCATCACCGATGGAAAAAGTGCGGGCAAAATCACGTTATTTTCTGAACAAGCCGACTATAAAAATTTAGATGAATTGGCGATCGCACTGCGCAATAAATTACCGGCGCAATATCAAGAACGCAATGACCTTGTTTTCTTTGTTGGGGCGGATTTAGTAGCAAAAGCGAATGCTAATATTCAGGGCGCATTTAATTCTTCAGAAAACGGCGGAATTAATAATCTTTATTTATCAAATTATTTTGGCGGTATGCCGGCGATTATTCCTCCTCAATTCCCTCGAAAATGCGCCGTGATTACTACGTTAAAAAATCTAAGCATTTATACACAAAAAGGCAGTTATCACCGCTCAATTTATAATGATGAAAACACGGGAGATTATATCAGCGCTTATTTAAGACAAGAATGTTATATCGTGGAAAATCTTAATTTAATAGCGGCGATTGAGCATAAAAACGTGATATTTGAAAATAAAGAATAACATTATTTTAATTTAATCAAAGTGCGGTCAATTCCGCACTTAAATAAAAGGAAAGAATATGACATTAAAAGCCTTATTAACCATTCAAGAATTAGAAGAAATGGGGATCGCCAAACGCACAAAAATTTATTATTTAATGAAGCGGGGCGATTTTCCTAAACCGCTTAAATATGACAGGACCAACCGATGGGCGCGTGAAGATGTGCAAGCGTGGTTAGATAAACAAAACCCCAACCATACAAAAGGCGGCGAAGATGGCAGGCTTACGGCTTGATTGCCCCGAATGTGGCAAAGCGTTGAAAATCCGGAGTTCCACACGCCCTAGCGCAGTTGTAACGGTTGCTCACGTTTATTGCGAATCATGCGAATTGAAAGGGATTGTTCGCGCCGGATTTGAACAAGGGCAATTTGCGCAATTTTCGCCCGTAACTCAAACGCACCGATGGGCGCAAGATAACAAAGCGGAAACCTCAAACAAAAAATAAGGGCTTACCCCGAAAGATAAGCCCGTTCCCTATAACGACAATTTAAAGCGAATAATTCAATGAACTATTTAAACGACAATCTACCGTTTAATACGGTGGCGTGCAACCTTTTCATGCCTAAAAACAGAAAATTTTTACAAAGCGGCTTGACAGTTAAAACGAAATTAAACTATATTAAATCCGCTTTAGCAAAATCTGAAGCCGGCCGTGACAAGCTGAAAATATACAAGGCGAACAACAGCGCGCCAATTTGCGCTTTTTTTGTTCGTAGCGCTCGCGCACCTCTCCAAAATAATCTATCTTCTGATAGACTATTCTCAATGGTAGCGCGTAATGGGCAACCGCTTGCGGTTGGCTGCTTTCCTTGTATGGCAGTTTGTCACCCCGTTACGCGTTACCGCCAAAACGTGACAATTTTAGCGGTAACTCTTGAAAATGAATACAAGGAAACCGCAGAAATGATCTACAAATTTCTATGCGTGAATCGCACGCACCCGCACTTTAATTTGTGCGTTCAAACTATTCAAGCCAACAACGAAACCAACGCGCGCCTAAGCCTTAGCGCCGATTTTCAATGCCTTTCACTTATCGCCAAAATCAACCCGAAATTTGACCGCACTTTTGTGCAAGGAGGGATTTATGCCTAATCTTTCCCTTTCTTTTCTTGATGAAATCCAAATGGAAGTTTCACGCCTTGAAACCCTAGGCACGTGCTTGGATATGGCTGGAGCTACCGATTATTTGAAAGAGGTAAACGAATTGCGCGGCTTTATGTTGAATATTGCACACTTTCAACAGTTACAGATCGACCGAATTCAAGGGAAATTAGACCAATGTTTTCCCAAACCCCAACCTACTTTATCGAAAGGAGCGAGCCATGATAACGCATAGAATTACTTTACCAAATGGCACGCTGATTGAAATTTTTAGCGATGAAGAGGGGATCGCCCTGTGGCAGAAAGCCGAACGATTAGTACAACAAGCGCAATTTATCAAAGCCAAAGCACAACGCCGCAAGAAAAAACAGCGCACCCAACAAAAACAAGCAAGACGGCAACAACGCTAGGGGGAAATATGGAAAATCAACCGACTATGGCCGAATTTTTATTAAAGGAATTGGAAAGCCTGAAAGCCCGTGTGCAACGCATTGAAACGCAACAAATCAACGCCGATAAAATATGGACACCGCACGACATTGCCGATTATGCTGGTTGTTCTTATGGTTATGTGATTCAAACCTTAATTAAATTGCCGGGCTTTCCGGCAACCTTAGGCGACCCACGCCCACGCAGCCCGAAAAAATACCGCGCCGGCGATGTGATTGCGTTTTTTAAGAATAGAAATCAAGGTTAGGGGGAATTATGGCATATAAAAAACAACCGCCAAAAGTACCGCACTTTGACGAACAAGGGCGCGTAGCCTATGAGCATATTTTTGCTTTGATTGGTGATAAAGCGTGGAAGGCTTGGGGATTTGGGAACGAGAAAGGAAACGGGCTAGAATGGGGCTTATTGCGTGATAAATTAGGTTTAGGCAATGATTATAAGCCGATCATTTTAGACGCTGAAAAACTGGCAAATGCGGTCAATTATCAGATTTTAAAAGAAGATGTTCACGCCGTGACATTTTGCCGTTTTGGTGAAGTCAGCCAAGCACAAGAAACCGCCCTACTTTTGGCCATTGCCAAACATTCAAAGGCTGAAAAAGTCTTTTTTGCCGATAACTTGGGCGAAAACAAGCAGGATTTAAGCGCCTATGTTTTACGCCTAAGAGAAGATGAAGAGGCACGCAATACGGCTGAAATCATGATAGAAACGGAAGAACAAGGCAATGCCCCACGCAAAACGCCTTATGTTGAATATCGAGAAAATGGCAAGATTAAAGGGTTACATTATATAACGCCTAAAGTGGATAGAGACACCGGCGAGATCATTCAAGAAAAAGAAACGTGGATTTGCGACAATTTAGCGTTAGTGGGCGAAGGAAAAACCGCAAGCGGTGAATATTATTATTTGTTCCAATGGCAAAACCGAGACGAAAACACCCCTAGAACGGTTGCGATTGCCCGTGAGGATTTTGGCACGGATTCCGGCTGGAAGGTGTTGAAGGCGCAAGGCTTGAAGATGACACAGGGATCGGGCTTAACTCAAAAGCTCACCGAGCATTTTCACTTTAACGGCAACCATTCGACCCAATGGACGATCACCAACGTTACAGGTTGGCTAAATGGGGCGTATTTATTACCAAATGGGGAAATCATTGGCACACCTAAAAAGCCAATTTATTTCACCGATAAAAGCGGCTCAAGTTTGGGTTATATAACAAGTGGTACACTTGCCGATTGGCAACGGGAGATCGCCCAAAATGTAAAAGGCAATGTTTCGATGATGTTGGGCGTGGCGGTTGCACTTGCAGCCCCTATGCTTTCGCTTTTGGGGCGTGAATCCTTTGGTGTTCACCTTTTCGCCGAAAGTTCAAAAGGGAAAAGCACCACATTAAACATAGCCAACAGCATTTACGGCAATCCCGACAAAATCAAACTAAGCTGGAGTACCACGGCAACGGGCGTTAAAAACGAAGCCGCCGCACGCAATGACGGCTTTATTACTCTTGACGAAATCGGGCAAGCCAAAGATGGGAAAAACCTTGAAAATATCGCTTATGATTTGTTCAATGAGACGGACAAAATACGCGGCGAGAAAGAGGGCGGAAACCGCCAAATAAAACGCTGGAAAGTAACCGCACTTTCAACGGGTGAAAAGGATTTAGAAACCCAATTAAGACTACAAGGGGCAAAAGTCCACGCAGGGCAATTAGTGCGGCTTTTGAATGTTCCGTTAGAAGAAGCCCGCAATTTGCACCATTTCCCGAATAATAAAGCCCACGCCGACCACCTGAACGAAAAAGTGCAAGAATGCTTTGGCGTGATTGGGCGTGAATGGATCGCTTTCCTTGCCAATAATGCGGACAGCATAAAAACCACCTATAAAGCAATCCGGCAAAAATGGTTAGATTTATCTAGCAATATGAGCGGGCAAGTTCAACGGGTAGCCGGTGATCGTTTTGCCGTGCTGGAAACAGCGTTATATTTAGCCAAAGATTTAACCCAATGGACGGAAGAAGAAAGCGCACAAGCCATTTTGAAAAACTTTCTCAACTGGAAAGAGGAATTTGGCGAAAACAGCCGAGAAGAAACCAGCATTATTGATAGCGTGGTGAATTGGCTTTTAGTCAATGAATCTTGTTTTATTGAGTATCCACACGACCCAAACGCAAGAACACCGCAGAAAATAGCCGGCGTGAGAGTGTTATCGGATAATGTGAAAGAATCTAAATTTACAGAGCATTATTTTGTAATCCCTTCCGTTTTTTATGAGGCGATGAGTATTTACCCCAAAAATATGCTAAAAAGCGTGCTATTCAATGCCGGCATATTGAAAAGACCACAAACAGAAGAGACTGGCTATGAATTTATGTTCAAAGTACCTAAAAAAATGATGGGAAAACAATTTAGGGCATTCAAAATCATGCCGTTTTCAGATGAGCCGGAAACCGAAGAAGAAAACGGCTAAATAACCAAAAGAGCAAGGCGCACACCTTGCTTTTTTTATGCACTGAAAAAGATTTTTGTAGGTTAAATTGATTTTTTATAGGAAAAATAGGAATAAATGATAATAAATTTTTATAAATCAATATATTATAAAAATAAACTGTTCCTATTTTATTGCTTTTTGTTCCTATTTTTGCCCTTTTCATTCCTATTTTGAAAAAATGGCTTTTTTCCGTTCCTAAAAAATTCCTATTATGCTCCTATTTTGAAAACTAAAAATAGGAACACTTTTTAGCACTTAAGTATTTGATAAATAAAATAAAAAAATTTTCGTTCCTAAAATTCCTGTGTTTCCTATGAAAAAAACATACTCACAGAAAAAATTATTTTTATGATGGCCATAACCCAAAACGACAGAAAATATAAGCCCCTCCAATCGTTTTTATATCTATTCAAGACTTTAAAAAAACTTTTTATAGTGCTATTATTTGGATTGAAACTATTGGTAAGGAGCAAATCATGGCAATACACCAAATTTTGACACAGCAAGCGGCAAGCATTACCGATTTAAAACGCGACCCGATGGGCATTGCACAGGCAAGCGAACAGGGCGCAGTCGCTATTTTGAACCGTAATCAACCGGCTTTTTATTGTGTTACCCCCGCACTTTTTGAGTATTTTCAAGAATTGGCAGAAGATGCGGAGTTAGGCAGAATTGCGCAAGAACGCATGAAAGACGGTGAATTTATCGCGGTGAATCTTGATGACTTATAGCCTAAAATTCCACGAAAAAGCCTTAAAAGAATGGCAGAAACTCGGCGAACCGGTAAAAAGCCAATTTAAGAAGAAATTGTACGAACGCTTAGAAAATCCGCACGTTCAAGCCGACAGATTAAGCGGATTTTCTACCGCACTTTATAAAATCAAACTACGCTCGGCGGGTTATCGCCTTGTTTATGAAGTGCGAGATAATGAGATCACCGTTTTTGTGCTATCCGTAGGCAAGCGAGACCGCCTACAAGCCTATGAAAATGCACGTAATAGACAACCTCAATAAACTCTTTTTAAGAGCACATAAATAAGGGCAAGAATATCGCCCTTTTTCTTGCCTGATATTAAATGAGATTTAACGATATTACTTGATTATTACTTTTCTCTCATTTAGATTAAATTAGGATTTTAGATCCCTGTTTAGATCCCTCTAAACAAAAGCAATCAGAGAAAAACCCAGTAAAATCAAGGCTTGAGCGTTAAATGTTGTTGTTCCCTCTCACCGCCAGAATACAATTCATCAACGTTCACCAATGTTCGTTTCAGATAAAATTTATTGATATTTCAATGAGTTATTATTCATTAATGTTCATTACTATTTATATCTGATTGCTTGTAACCGCAGTTTTTAGATTTCTATCTATTTTGCAAAGCTTTACCTGAATTTAAAAAGAGGTTTGCATCATGGAAACCGGTTCAATAATTCTCATTGCCGGTTTATTAAAGAGGCGAAAATAATTCGTTTGAGCTATTGTTCAATGCACTCAAAAAGAGTATATTCAGCCCAGATTTTTATTCTTAAGAAGAGGATTTTATTATGTTTGGGTTATCTCCGGCACAAATGATTATCTTGTTAGTGGTGATTTTATTAGTTTTTGGTACGAAAAAATTAAGAAATGCAGGTGCGGATCTTGGTGCGGCGGTAAAAGGCTTTAAAAAAGCAATGCAAGATGATGATCCAAAAACTAAAGATGCGGAATTCAAATCAATTGATAACAACGCCGAAACATCAAAAACTGAAACAATAAAAGAGAAAGAACAGGCATAACCCGTGTTTGATATTGGTTTTTCCGAACTTGTTTTATTGATGATTATAGGCTTAGTTGTACTAGGCCCTAAACGTTTGCCGGTAGCGATTAGAACCGTGATGGGTTGGGTGAAAACCATCCGTGGATTGGCGGCAAATGTTCAAAATGAATTAAAACAAGAACTGAAATTACAAGAATTGCAAGATAGCATTAAGAAAGCGGAATCCTTGAATTTACAAACGCTTTCGCCTGAATTAAGTAAAACCGTTGAGGAATTAAAAGCACAAGCAGATAAAATGCGTGCAGAATTAGAGTCAAAAGCTGCTGAGGCAGGAACAACGATTGAAGAACAAATCAAAGAAATCAAAAGTGCGGCTGAAAATACCGATAAATCCATGGAAAATCCTCATTCTTCCGATGTATTAACGGTAAATGAAACGCCGGAAGTAAGTGAAAAAACAGTGCCGGATTTGACCGCACTTGAGCCTCATGAACAAGCTGAATTAACAGAGCGTTTGTCTGATTATTATCCTCCGGATGATATAGAAGTCACACCGACACAAAAATCCCAGTCATAGAGAGTTTTTATGAATCACGTGGATGAATCTCAACCCCTTATTAGCCATCTCATCGAATTAAGAAACCGCTTATTGCGTTGTGTGATTTGTGTAGCGGTGATATTTGTTGGATTGGTGTATTTTTCTAATGATATTTATCATTTCGTTGCCTCTCCCTTAACAGAAGTAATGCCAAAAGGGGCAACGATGATTGCCACAAATATTCAAACCCCATTTTTCACGCCGATTAAATTAACCGCGATTGTTTCTGTGTTTATTTCAGTGCCTTATTTGCTTTATCAAATTTGGGCATTTATTGCGCCAGCATTATATCAACACGAAAAGCGCATGATTTATCCTCTATTGTTTTCCAGTACGATTTTATTTTATTTCGGTGTTGCTTTTGCCTATTATGTGGTATTCCCCTTTGTGTTCGGCTTCTTCACCCAAACTGCCCCAGAAGGGGTGGCAATTGCTACGGATATCAGCAGCTATCTTGATTTTGCTTTAGCCTTATTTCTTGCTTTTGGCGTGTGCTTTGAAGTGCCGGTTGCCATCATTTTACTTTGCTGGACAGGTGTTACCACCGTAAAAGCTCTTGCGGAAAAACGCCCTTATATTATTGTTGCTGCTTTTCTTATCGGTATGATTCTCACACCGCCTGATGTATTTTCTCAAACATTACTCGCCGTGCCGATGTGTT
The DNA here is from genome assembly GCF_002000545.1 of Rodentibacter trehalosifermentans. GTDB lineage: Bacteria > Pseudomonadota > Gammaproteobacteria > Enterobacterales > Pasteurellaceae > Rodentibacter > Rodentibacter trehalosifermentans. The sequence continues at coordinate 8,196 of NZ_MLHL01000026.1, forward strand.
TATTATTTGAATTGGGCTTGTTCGTTGCACGTTTCTACCAGCCTAAAGATGATGAAGAAAATGCGGTTGAAAATCCAAAAGAATCTGAAAAAACAGAATAAATCATGGGGGCATCGCCCCCTTTCTCATAATAAATAGTCAGTAAAAGGATGACAAATATGACCCAACAAATTTTTACAGGATTTCCTACCCGCCGTTTGCGTCGTTTGCGTAAACATGATTTTAGTCGTCGCCTTGTGGCAGAAAATAAACTCTCGGTCGATGATTTAATCTATCCGGTATTTATTTTAGAGGGGGAAAATTATCGGGAACCTGTTCCTTCTATGCCCGGTGTGGAACGATTGACTATTGATCAATTATTAATCGAAGCCGGGCTTTTGGTGAAATATGGTGTACCGGTTATCTCGCTTTTCCCGGTGATTGAGCAAAACAAAAAAACGTTGATGGCGGAAGAAGCCTATAACCCGAATGGCTTGGTTCAACGCGCTGTGAAAGCCTTAAAAACCGCATATCCGGAATTAGGAGTGCTGACGGATGTGGCACTTGATCCTTATACTATTCACGGACAAGACGGCATTATTGACGAAGAAAGTTACGTATTAAACGACATCACAACTGATGTTTTGGTAAAACAGGCGCTTTCTCATGCGGAGGCGGGAGCGGATATTGTTGCGCCGAGTGATATGATGGACGGGCGTATCGGGCGTATTCGCCAAGCATTGGAAGAAAAAGGCTTTATCAATACGCAAATTATGGCGTATTCCGCAAAATATGCCTCAAATTATTATGGACCTTTCCGCGATGCGGTCGGCTCTTCCTCTAACCTTAAAGGTGGCGATAAAAAAACTTACCAACTTGATCCGGCAAATGGTGATGAAGGCTTGCAAGAAGTAGCACTCGATTTACAGGAAGGTGCAGATATGGTGATGGTAAAACCGGGAATGCCGTATTTGGATATGGTATATCGTGTAAAAACGCATTTTGGTGTGCCGACTTTTGCTTATCAAGTTTCCGGTGAATATGCTATGCATGTGGCGGCTATTCAAAATGGCTGGTTAAAAGAAAAAGAATGTATTATGGAGTCTCTTCTTTGCTTTAAGCGAGCAGGTGCAGACGGTATTTTGACCTATTTTGCCAAACAGGTCGCCGAGTGGCTTTATTTGGAAAATAAAAATAAGTAAGTTTTTATGTGAAAATGTGATCTTTATCACAAAAATTATATTTTATTTAATAAAAACGGGAAAGTTTTAAATATTTTCTCGTTTTTTCTTTCTAGTTCATTTTTTCTTTAAAAAAATCATTGCAATATTAAACAACTCATAGCATATTGTTCCAGCCCGTTAGCAAACGGTTGCTCATAATAAAACAAACACAAATAACATCAAAAATTAAGAAGGAAACACAGTATGTCAACAGTCTCATCTTTAGATGCATTTTTAGCCAAAGTCGCACAGCGTGATGGTCATCAGCCAGAATTTTTACAAGCGGTTCGTGAAGTGTTCACTTCGATTTGGCCGTTTTTGGAAGCCAATCCCAAATATCGTTCCGAAGCCTTATTAGAGCGTTTGGTTGAACCTGAACGTGCATTTCAATTCCGTGTTGCTTGGACGGATGATAAAGGTCAGGTGCAAGTAAACCGTGCGTTTCGTGTGCAATTTAACAGTGCAATCGGGCCTTACAAAGGTGGTATGCGTTTCCATCCATCGGTAAACCTTTCTATTTTAAAATTCTTAGGTTTTGAACAAATCTTCAAAAATGCATTAACGACATTACCAATGGGCGGCGGTAAAGGCGGTTCGGATTTCGATCCAAAAGGCAAATCCGATGCAGAAGTCATGCGTTTCTGCCAAGCGTTGATGGCGGAACTTTATCGCCATATTGGACCGGACACAGACGTGCCGGCCGGAGACATCGGTGTTGGTGGTCGTGAAGTGGGCTACCTTGCCGGGTATATGAAAAAATTATCAAACCAAGCTGCCTGTGTCTTTACCGGTCGTGGGTTATCTTTCGGTGGCAGTTTGATTCGCCCTGAAGCAACCGGCTACGGCTTAGTTTATTTTGCACAAGCGATGTTAGCGGAAAAAGGTGATAGTTTCGCGGGTAAAGTGGTCTCGGTTTCCGGTTCGGGCAACGTGGCACAATATGCGATCGAAAAAGCCTTAGCATTAGGAGCAAAAGTGGTGACTTGCTCAGATTCTTCCGGTTATGTTTACGATCCTGAAGGTTTTACCACTGAAAAATTGACCGCACTTTTCGAGATCAAAAATGTAAAACGTGGCCGTGTGAAAGACTATGCGGAACAATTTGGTTTGCAATATGTAGAAGGCAAACGACCTTGGGAAGTGAAAGTGGATATCGCATTGCCTTGCGCAACTCAAAATGAGCTTGAAATTGCCGATGCAAAAGCATTGATCGCCAATGGTGTGAAATTAGTGGCTGAAGGGGCGAATATGCCGACTTCTATTGAAGCAACCGATGCATTCTTAGAAGCAGGCGTACTATTCGGACCGGGTAAAGCCGCCAATGCAGGCGGGGTTGCCACTTCAGGTTTAGAAATGGCACAAAGTTCACAACGTTTATATTGGACAGCAGAGGAAGTGGATGAGAAATTACACCGAATTATGCTGGATATTCACGCGAACTGTAAAAAATACGGTATGGTAGACGGTCAAGAAAATATTAACTATGTAGTGGGAGCAAACGTTGCCGGTTTTGTGAAAGTGGCTGATGCAATGTTGGCACAAGGGGTCTATTAATTCCAGGTATAGCTGAAAACAAAATTTCTGATAACAAAAAGTGAAGTGGTTGATCGTAAATTTATGATCAACCTTTTCTATTTTATGATTCTCTGCTAAACAGCTAAATCTCGTTTAGCCCCCCTTCCCTACTCAAATACAACGAGCAATCGGCTACTCTTAAATCCATAAAAACTAAGTGTTTTATGACCGCACTTTTAAGATCACTGTAAGAAAAAAGCACCCAATAGGGTGCTTTTGATTGAAAATTTTTACTAACGAATAACCAGCTCGGCGACAGTGACTCCCACAAGGCAAGCAACGAGGACACCAATCAAACCGGGAACCATAAAGCTGTGATTGAAGTAATACTTACCAATTTTTGTAGTACCTGTTACATCAAAGTTTACAGTTGCAATATCCGATGGATAATTCGGGATGAAGAAATAAGCATAGGTCGCCGGCATTAATCCCACTAAAATTGGGGCAGGAATACCTAAACCAATCCCAACAGGAAGTAACATGACGGCAGTTGCCGCTTGGCTATTAATCACCACGGATACGGCGAATAAAGCAAGGGCAAATGTCCAAGGATAGGTTTGTACCATATCGGTAATGGCGGCTTTAAATTCAGGCATCGCATATTGGAAGTAGGTATCGCTCATCCAGGCAATACCGTAAATGGCAATAGCGGCCACCATACCGGATTTAAAGACAACGCCATTTGGGACAATTTGTGGGTTGGTTTTGGTGGCAAGTAAAATAATTCCGCCAAAGCAAAGCATCATCATTTGGATGATGAGTGACATAGAGATTGCTTTTCCTGTGCCGATTGTGCGAATCTCAGGAATCATTGCTATAGCAACAATAACGATTAGTGCTAATAAGAAAAGATAAACAGATTTCTTAGCACCCTGAGGAAGTGATTCGTTTAAGGTTGTACTCGTGGTATTTAAAATACGATCCCGCCATACGGGGTCTTCCAAACGACGTTGATATTCCGGATCTTGCTCTAATTCTTTACCACGACGCATACTGTATAAGGAAAGAGCTATTGTTCCTGCCAGTGTCGCCGGTACCGTCACACAAATAATATCTAATAAGCTGATATGCTCAAAGCCCGGCATTGCTGTAATCTTACCTAAGTAGAAAACAACAGCAGCGGAAAGCGGGCTGGATGTAATGGCGAGTTGAGAGGCAACAGAAGAAGCGGCCATTGGGCGTTCAGGACGAATCTTATTTTTTAATGCAACATCACCGATAATCGGCATAATGGTATAAACAGAGTGACCGGTACCCAACATAAAGGTTAAAAAATACACCACTAAAGGACCAAGCAAGGTGACACGTTTCGGATTTTTACGAAGAATACGTTCTGCGATTTGTAACATAAATTTCAAACCACCGGCGGCTTCCAATATAGATGCACAGGTTACGACGGCAAGGATGATGAGCATGACATCAATCGGAGCTTTTCCCACCGGCATACGGAAGATAAACACTTCAATTGCCAATCCGATACCGGATACTACGCCTAATCCGATACCGCCAAAGCGGCTTCCCACATAAAGCATTAATAATAAGAATAAAAATTCTAAATAGAGCATAAATACCTCAAAAAAGTTAAAAACTGTGCGGATCATACCACTTTTAATGAATAAGGCTAGGAGATGTTTGTTGTTTTATGGATAAATTTTATTCTAATTTAATTCCTATTCTGATTTGTAAACATAATGTTAGAAAGCAGTTTCATTTTGGGAAGAAATAAATGAAGAATGCTCAATATTTTGTATTGAATGATATGAATGCTAATCTTGCGTTACCCGGTTGATTTCTTTTTATTGGAAAATTTTTAAAATTGATATGAATCAATTTGTAAAAATATAATTTATAAAGGTTATTTCCCTGTTTATATCAAAAATGTGATCGAGATAACGTTTTTGATGTTTTTTATCCTTATGATTAGTAGTAGAATAATGGCGTATCTTGAGTTATCTGCTTTATAACCTATTGTTTTGTTGAAATGGACAAAAGGATTTGTTGTGTGTGGATATTCAGTATTTGTTTAATCCGCTTGTTTGGGCGGAATTAAGCTTGGGGTGGTTATTTAAGGGTGACCTTTATTAATCATAGTGAATGACTTGTAATTTTTACAAGAGGTTGAGATGTTAGACGTTGTTGAACTTTCTCGCTTGCAGTTTGCCTTAACTGCGTTATATCACTTCATTTTTGTCCCTCTAACATTAGGTTTGACTTTCGTATTAGTCATTATGGAAACGACCTATGTTGTAACAGGCAAAGAAGTCTATAAAGATATGACAAAATTCTGGGGTAAGTTATTTGGTATTAACTTTGCCCTTGGGGTGACTACCGGTATCATTATGGAATTCCAATTTGGTACTAACTGGTCCTACTATTCACATTATGTAGGTGATATCTTTGGTGCGCCATTGGCGATTGAAGCATTACTTGCATTCTTCTTAGAATCAACCTTTGTGGGTTTATTTTTCTTTGGTTGGGATCGTTTATCTAAGGGTAAACATTTACTTGCCACATACTGTGTGGCATTCGGTTCAAACCTTTCTGCCATGTGGATTTTGGTGGCAAACGGTTGGATGCAAAATCCGGTGGCATCAGAATTTAATTTTGAAACCGTGCGTATGGAAATGACTAGCTTCATGGAGTTATGGTTAAATCCGGTTGCTCAAAGTAAATTCTTACACACCCTTTCTGCCGGTTATGTCACAGGTGCATTCTTTGTATTAGGGATCAGTGCATACTATCTCTTAAAAGGACGCGATCTTGGATTTGCAAAACGCTCTTTCTCTATTGCAGCCACCTTTGGTTTTATTGCTTCTCTCTCCGTATTAATTCTTGGTGATGAATCGGGTTATGACATCGGTAAAGCCCAACCGGTAAAATTAGCTGCAATGGAAGCCGAGTTTGAAACCCAACCGGCACCGGCATCATTCCATATCGCTGCGATTCCGAATACCGCTGAAATGAAAAATGATTTTGAAATTAGCGTACCAATGATTGGCGGTATTGTGGCAACCCGCTCTTTTGATAAAGAAATCACCGGTTTAAAAGAACTCCAAGCGTTAAATGAACAACGGGTTCGCAGTGGTATCATCGCTTATGATCTTTTCACTCAATTAAAAGCAGAGAAAAAAGCATCAGGGCAAGTGAATCCTGAAACTAAAGCAAAATTTGAAGAAGTGAAAAAAGATCTTGGTTTTGGTTTATTGTTAAAACGCTACACTGATAAAGTGGTGGATGCGACAGAAGAGCAAATTAAACAAGCGGCTCGTGATACCATTCCAAATGTAGGTCCTAACTTCTGGGCATTCCGTGCTATGTTAGCGGTAGGTGGATTACTTGCCTTGTTAGCATTTGGTGCGTTTGTTCAAAATCTGCGTAATAAAGTAACACAAAGTCCATTATTGCTAAGAGCATTGGTATGGGGCTTGCCTTTACCTTGGATTGCGATTGAATGTGGTTGGTTCTTAGCTGAATACGGACGTCAACCGTGGGCAATCTATGAAGTATTACCGGTCGGTGTATCGGCTTCAAATTTAGGTGTGGGTGATCTTTGGTTCTCTATTGGTTTAATCTGTGCACTTTACTTAGCGTTTATCGTTGTTGAGATGTATTTAATGTTTAAATATGCACGTTTAGGTCCTAGTGCATTGAAAACCGGCAAATACTATTTTGAACAATCATCTAAATAAGCAGGAGACGAATTATGATTGATTATGAATTTCTACGTTTTATTTGGTGGGTGTTAGTCGTTGTATTGCTTATCGGTTTCTCTGTTACTGATGGATTTGATATGGGTGTGACCGCACTTTTACCTGTAGCCGGTAAAAAAGAAGTGGAACGCCGTATTATGATTAACTCAATTGCACCACACTGGGATGGTAACCAAGTTTGGTTATTAACTGCCGGTGGTGCTGTATTCGCAGCATGGCCGATTGTTTATGCGGTATCATTCTCCGGTTTTTATATTGCATTAGTGTTGGTATTAGCGGCATTATTCTTCCGTCCGCTTGGTTTTGAGTATCGCGCAAAAATTGATAACCCAACATGGCGTGCAGTATGGGATTGGGGCTTGTTTGCCGGTGGTTTCGTTCCTGCATTAGTATTCGGTGTAGCATTTGGTAACTTATTACAAGGTGTGCCATTTGAATTCAATGAAATCTCACAGGTCACTTATACGGGATCATTTTTTGCCTTATTAAATCCATTTGCTTTATTATGTGGTGTGATTAGCCTTGCAATGCTTGTCACTCACGGGGCAAACTGGTTGCAAATGAAAACGACATCCGAACTAAGAGATCGTGTGCGTGGTATGACCCAAATCGGTGCGATTGTTACCTTGATTGCCTTTGTTCTTGCGGGGGTATGGCTATACTTCAAAGAGGGTTATGTGGTGACTAGTACTATCGATCACTTTGCACCTTCTTCTCCTATGGGTAAAGAAGTTGCTGTGGAAACCGGTGCATGGTTTAGAAACTTCAATGACATGCCGATTCTGTGGATTTTCCCTGCATTGGCTGTGTTGAGCGCTTTATTAAATGTGGCATTTTCTAAAGCAAATCGTTGTGGCTTCGCCTTTTTATTCTCTTCATTAACAATGGCAGGGATAATTATTACCGCAGCGGTATCAATGTTCCCATTTGTGATGCCTTCAAGCACACATCCGGAACAGAGCTTATTAATGTGGGATGCGACATCGAGCGAGTTAACGCTCACTTGGATGCTTTTCTTAGCGCTTGTTTTCGTGGTGATTTCTTTGGCTTACACCATTTGGTCATACTTTAAAATGTTTGGTCGTTTGGATGAACGCTTTGTGGAAGAAAACACAAACTCATTATACTAAAGGAGAAATAAGATGTTATATGTAATTTGGGTAGTGGGTATTTTAGCGGCAATCTTTGCAAGCGTAAAAGTCACCAAAAACAAAGAAAATTTAGGGCAATTTGACGAATAATGATTCAGTTTCTCTATCAATATGTTAATAAGGGTTCGTTAAGAACCCTTTCATTTATCTTGGCGGTAATATTAACGCTTGCCTTTTTATTTAATATCAATCTTTTTTCCACACAATTAAGAAGTGCAAATCCGCTTTTGGTACTTTTCATTCTTTGGGGCGTGGTTTGCGGCTGGATTCACGGAATGGGTTTTGAAATTAAACGTACTGTTTGGAAAGCCGTATTTTTTCCTTATTTTGGCTATTTAGCATTTCTCATATCGATAGTTTTACATTATTCGTAAATTAGATTTTGCTGATTTGAAAGTACTTGCGAAGAGTAAAAACTGACTCTAAAATACACAGCCTTAAATTATTGAATGAGGAAAGTAAAGGTGGATTCAAAAATCTTTCGTTTCCCTGTGCGAGTTTATTATGAAGATACGGATGCAGGCGGTGTGGTTTATCATGCACGTTATTTGCATTTTTTTGAACGGGCGAGAACGGAATATTTAAGAAAACAAAATTTTTCTCAGCAAGAATTAATGCAGGAACAACAGCACGCCTTTGTTGTCAAATCGATGGCGATTGATTATTGTGTTCCGGCAAAACTCGATGATTATCTTATTGTTGAAACGGAACTGACTGCAATAAAGGGAGCGACACTTCTTTTTGCGCAGCGACTGATGCGGGAAACAATAATACTCTCAAAGGCTACCGTGAAGGTAGCCTATGTTGATCTTGGCAAAATGAAACCGGCGGCCATTCCAAGTGAAATAAAATCCGCCTTTTCAAACGATATAACCTTCTCGGAGTAGGTAATGACTGCAGAACTCAATTTTTTAGATCTTTTTCTAAAAGCAAGTATTGTCGTACAACTTGTTATTGTCATTTTGATTTTATTTTCAATTATTTCTTGGGCAATTATCATTCAACGTAGTCGTGTCTTGACGAATGCCTTAAAAGAAGCCAATACCTTTGAAGATCGCTTTTGGTCTGGTGAAGATTTGAATAAATTATATGAAGGCTTATCAAATCGCCGTGATGTCCTCACAGGAAGCGAACAGATTTTCTTTGTGGGCTTTAAAGAATTTTCACGTTTAAAACAAGTGAATGCTGAGGCGCCTGAGGCCATTATTAAAGGGACGACCCGTGCGATGAATCTTGCCATGAACCGTGAGATTGAAACCCTTGAAAGCCGTGTACCATTTTTAGCAACCGTGGCTTCCGTTAGCCCTTATATTGGGTTATTCGGTACAGTATGGGGAATTATGCATGCTTTTATGGCATTAAGTGGGGCAAAACAAGCAACATTACAAATGGTGGCACCGGGGATTGCAGAGGCGTTAATTGCAACCGCAATCGGTTTGTTTGCAGCGATTCCTGCAGTGATGGCGTATAACCGTTTAAGCTTGCGTGTCAATGCGATTGAACAAAATTATGGCAACTTTATTGATGAGTTTACTACCATTTTACATCGTCAAGCTTTTGGTAAAGCGCCACATTCCCATTAAGAAAATAATGAGAAAATCAACCGCACTTTAAGAGAAAAGTGCGGTCATTTTTAGTGAAGTTTTAGAGGAAAATATGGCTCGTCGTTCACGCAAAGAAATTAAATCTGAAATTAATATTGTTCCATTTTTGGATGTATTACTTGTTCTTGTGCTGATATTTATGGCGACTGCGCCGATTATTAGTCAAAGCGTACAAGTGGAATTGCCGGATTCCGTGCAAAGTCAAAATGTCTCAAATGAAGATAAAACGCCCGTTATTTTGGAAGTTTCCGGTGTTGGGCAGTATGCACTTTCTATTGGTGGGGAACGTCAGGAAGGCTTAACTGAAGAAATGGTGACGCAGTTATCAAAACAAGAATTTGATAAAGATAACAATACAATGTTTTTAGTGGGAGGGGCAAAAGAAGTGCCTTATGAAGAAGTCATTAAAGCATTAAATTTGCTTCATTTAGCCGGAGTTAAATCAGTAGGCTTAATGACAAACCCAATTTAGTAGAGTAGGTAAAACGTGCAGAATAATCGACAAAAAAAAGGAGCGAGTGCGTTTGTCATTTCGATTCTTATGCACCTTGCCTTGTTTGGGCTGTTAATTTGGAGCTCTTTATTTCAAACGGTTGAAATTATGGGCGGAGGCGAAGGAGAAGGCAATGCGATAGGTGCTGTGATGGTGGATACCGGCAATGCAGCACAAGAGTGGGGACGAATTCAGCAACAGAAAAAAGGGCAAGCGGATAAGCAGAAAAAGCCTGAATCTGTTGTGGAAGAAAAACCACCCGTTGAGGCTGAAGAGGTTAATCAACAAGAGATAGCCAAGCAGCAAGAACTCAAACGCCAGCAAGAAATCCAACGTCAAAAGGAGCTTGAGCGTCAGCAACAAGAGATCGAAAAACAAAAACAGCAGGAAATGGCCCGCCAGCAAGCTTTAGAGAAACAAAAAGCAGAAGAGGCAAAAGCCAAGCAAGCTGCTGAGGCGGCAAAATTAAAAGCAGAGGCTGAAGCAAAACGTTTAGCGGCAGTGGCAAAACAAGCAGAAGAAGAGGCGAAGGCGAAAGCCGCTGAGGCCGCGGAAAAAGCGAAAAAACAGGCCGAAGAAAAAGCAAAGGAAAAAGCGAAAGCTGAAGCTGAGGCCAAAGCGAAGGCGGCTGCAGAAGCTAAGGCGAAAGCTGAAGCGAAGGCGAAAGCAGAGGCAGAAGCAAAAGCGGCTGCAAGACGTAAAGCAGATCAAGCCGCTTTGGATGATTTTATGAATGGTGGCAATATCGGCGGTGGTAGCGCTCAGAAAGGGGGAAATGCCAATAAAGGCGGCTCTCAAGGAAGCGGTGCCGGATTAGGCGCCGGTGACGGTGGCAAAGTGGGTGATCAATATACTGGAGTGGTTAAGCGGGAAATCATGCGTCGTTTCTTGAAAGAACCTAGTTTAAACGGTAAAGTTTGCAAGACGAGAATTCAACTTGGTCGTGATGGCACAATTTTGAGTTATCAGAAAGAATCAGGGCCGGAAGATATTTGTACGGCGGCATTAGCTGCTATTGCAAGGACGAAGAAAGTGCCCGCTGCACCATCGGATGCTGTATACAATAGATATAAATCAATGGGTATTGATTTTGCTCCGAAATAATGGTTTTTTAAGTGTGTTAATTAGTTTACTTATAGGTTACAAAATGAAATTAATGAAAAAACTCATAAGCGTATTTGCCATGGTTTTTGCTATTGCAGGTCATGCGGTAGCAGAAGATGAAGTACGCATTGTTATTGATGAAGGTGTTGACAGCGCTCGCCCTATTGCGGTTGTGCCATTTGCCGGTTCAGCACCGGAAGATATTGGTAAGATTGTTGCCGATGATTTACGCAATAGTGGAAAATTTAACCCTATTGCCGTGGCACAAATGCCACAAAAACCGACCTCAGCCTCAGAAGTGAATCCTGAAGCTTGGACTGCATTAGGGATTGATGCGGTTGTGGTAGGTCAGGTAACGGCAACAGGAAGTGGATATAACATTTCTTATCAATTAGTTGATACGGTGGGCGCTTCGGGTACACCGGGTGCAGTGCTTGCGCAAAATAGCTATACGGTTACCAATAAATGGTTACGCTATGGTGCACACACAGTGAGTGATGAAGTGTTTGAAAAATTAACCGGAATTATAGGGGCATTCAGAACCCGTATCGCTTATGTGGTACAAAAAAATGGGGGTTCACAGCCTTATGAGGTGCGTGTGGCAGACTATGATGGCTATAATCAATTTGTTGTGAATCGTAGTTCACAGCCTATTATGTCGCCAGCATGGTCTCCGGACGGTAAACGTTTGGCCTATGTTTCTTTTGAAAATAAGAAGTCACAGTTAGTAGTACAAGATTTAGGATCCGGTGCCCGTAAAGTGGTTGCTTCATTTCCGGGGCATAATGGTGCCCCGGCATTTTCGCCGGATGGCTCCCGTTTAGCTTTTGCTTCATCACAAGATGGCACATTAAATATTTATGTGATGAGTGCAAATGGCGGTACGCCAACACAATTAACGCGTGGTGCGGGTAATAATACCGAACCTTCATGGTCGCCGGATGGCAGTGCTATTTTATTTACTTCAGACAGAAGTGGTTCACCTCAGGTCTATCGTATGAGTGCCAATGGTGGTGGCGCAACGCCTGTCGGAGGTAGAGGAAGTGCACAAATCAGTGGTGATGGTAAAACCCTTGTTATGATCAATGGTAACAATAATGTTGTTAAACAAGATCTGACGACGGGGGCTTCTGAAGTATTAAGTACCTCTTTCCTCGGAGAAAGCCCGAGTATTTCCCCGAACGGTATTATGATTATTTATAGTTCTACCCAAGGGTTAGGAAAGGTGCTACAATTGGTTTCTGCAGATGGTCGCTTTAAAGCGAGTCTTCCAGGAAGTAATGGCCAAGTGAAATTTCCTGCTTGGTCGCCATACTTAACTAAATAAAAATGTAATTAGGAGAAATCTAATGAGCAAATTTGTTAAATCATTATTAGTTGCAGCCTCTGTTGCGGCATTAGCAGCTTGTAGCTCTTCCAGCAATGATGCGGCAGGCAACGGTGCAAACAATGGTCAAACTTTTGGTGGTTATTCTGTTGAAGATCTTCAACAACGTTATAACACCGTTTATTTCGGTTTTGACAAATACAATATCGAAGGTGAATACGTTCAAATCTTAGATGCGCATGCCGCATACTTAAATGCAATGCCATCATCAAAAGTGGTTGTTGAAGGTAACACTGACGAACGTGGTACACCGGAATATAACATCGCTTTAGGTCAACGCCGTGCTGATGCTGTTAAATCTTTCTTAGCGGGTAAAGGCGTAGAAGGTAGCAAAGTTTCAACCGTTTCTTATGGTGAAGAAAAACCGGCTGTTTTAGGTCATGATGAGGCAGCATACTCTAAAAACCGTCGTGCTGTGTTAGCCTACTAATTTTTAGAGATATCATTTAGAAAAGGCAGAGAGTCATTCTCTGCCTTTTAATTTTTTCTATTACTTGATCTAAATTGTTGATTATTCACTCAACTAACAAAATAAATCAAAAAATTTCCTTGCGTTACTAAATAAAATCAGTAGTATAGGCGAAGCTTTTTTAGCGATATGGGTCGTTAGCTCAGTCGGTAGAGCAGCGGACTTTTAATCCGTTGGTCGAAGGTTCGAATCCTTCACGACCCACCAAATATTCCAAACATACCTTTTCTTCGTTCATTCTTTAAATAAACTTTGAGTTTTCTCTGTTTAGTACCTCATGATTGATAAGTTATTTTTATCACTAAAATAAGAAAATTCCTGACTTAATTTCAAGGTTATTATGATAAAATAGTCGCAAGTTTTAATCAGAGAATAGCCTGCGATGTTAGATCATATTCGAATCGTCCTTGTTGAAACTTCACATAGTGGCAATATCGGTTCCTCCGCAAGGGCGATGAAAACAATGGGGCTTTCCCAACTCTACCTTGTTTCGCCAAAATCTGTTGATGAACAAGCTATTGCACTTGCTGCGGGAGCTGATGATATTGTTAAAAATGCCAATATTGTGTCGACTTTTGATGAAGCAATCGCTGATTGTTCTTTAGTGATAGGAACAAGTGCACGTTTACGCCATCTACAGAGTACATTGATTGAACCAAGAGAATGTGCAGAAAAAGTTGCACAGCATCGGGGAAATGTAGCTATTGTTTTTGGGCGAGAGCGAGTGGGTTTGCATAACGATGAATTGCTTAAATGCCATTATCATCTGACAATTCCGGCAAATTCCGATTATTCATCATTAAATCTGGCTATGGCGGTTCAACTTGTCTGCTATGAATTACGTATGGCCCACTTAGTGGAACAACGGCATTTTGATATCACACCTGATAACCAATATGCAACGGCAAGGGATATGGAATACTTTTTCAATCATACCGAACGACTATATCAATCTTTAGGATTTATTCAAAATCAAAGCGTGATGCAAAAGTTAAGACGGTTATATAATCGTATCAACGTAGAGCAGAATGAATTAAATATTTTACGTGGTATGCTAAGTGCGGTTGAAAAACGGTTAAATTTGCCTAAAAGAGATAGTTGATTGTTTTAGTCGGATATGTAAAGATTAGCACAATTTTTTTAAGGAAACTTTATGAAACTTACTTCAAAAGGACGTTATGCCGTGACGGCAGTGTTGGATATCGCATTAAATTCCGGTACGGGTCCAGTGAACCTTGCCGATATTTCTGAACGTCAAAATATTTCATTATCTTATTTAGAGCAACTTTTTGCTAAATTACGTCGTGGTGGGTTGGTAAAGAGCGTTCGTGGACCGGGGGGCGGTTACCGGCTTGGTTTACCAAGCGAACAAATTTCTGTTGGGATGATTATTTCTGCGGTGAATGAAAATATTCACGTAACAAAGTGTTTGGGGCGGGGAAATTGTCAACAAGGTACAGAATGTTTAACCCATACTCTTTGGGAAGAATTAAGCAATCGTATTGAAAGCTTTTTAAATGAGATTACCTTAGCAGAACTTGTAAATAAACATGTCAAATCCCAGTCTCATCATATTGAAAATTTAATATTGGTAAATCAATAAAGGAAAGTCGCCGCCCCTTAAAGTGCGGTCAATTTTAGCGTGATTTTTTAGGAGTGAAAATGAAATTACCTATTTACTTAGATTATGCCGCGACCTGTCCGGTTGATGAGCGAGTGGCTAAAAAAATGATGGAATTTTTAACCATCGAGGGCACCTTCGGAAACCCGGCCTCACGCTCGCATAAATTTGGTTGGCAAGCAGAAGAAGCGGTAGATATTGCTCGTAATCAAATTGCTGATTTAATTGGTGCAGATTCTCGCGAGATTGTGTTTACATCCGGTGCAACGGAAGCGGATAACTTGGCAATTAAAGGTGTTGCGCATTTTTATCAAACCAAGGGGAAACATATCATTACTTGCAAAACCGAGCATAAAGCCGTATTGGATACTTGCCGCCAATTAGAGCGTGAAGGTTTTGAAGTCACTTATTTATCACCGGAATCTGATGGTTTAATTGATTTAGAAAAATTCAAAGCAGCACTTCGTCCTGATACGATCTTGGTTTCCATCATGCACGCAAATAACGAAATTGGTGTGATTCAAGATATTAAAGCCATTGGTGAACTTTGCCGTGCAAATAAAACCCTTTTCCATGTTGATGCAACACAAAGTGTAGGAAAACTGCCGATTAATCTTGCCGAATTACCGGTAGATTTAATGTCTATGTCCAGCCATAAACTTTATGGACCAAAAGGTATCGGTGCTTTGTATGTTCGTCGCAAACCTCGTGTCCGTTTAGAGGCGATTATCCACGGTGGCGGTCATGAACGTGGTATGCGTTCCGGGACTTTACCGGTTCACCAAATTGTGGGTATGGGCGAAGCTTATCGTATTGCAAAAGAAGAAATGGCAACAGAAATGCCTCGTTTGAAAGCACTTCGTGATCGTTTATATAACGGCTTGAAAAATATTGAAGAAACCTATGTCAATGGTTCGATGACACATCGTCTTGATAATAACTTAAACATTAGTTTTAACTATGTTGAAGGGGAGTCATTGATGATGGCATTGCGTGATATCGCGGTTTCATCCGGTTCTGCTTGTACCTCTGCAAGTCTTGAACCTTCTTATGTGTTAAGAGCATTGGGGCTTAATGATGAACTGGCACACAGCTCAATTCGCTTTACCTTAGGTCGCTATACCACGGAAGAAGAAATTGATTACACCGTGAATTTAGTCAAAAATGCGGTTAAAAAATTACGCGAACTCTCCCCATTATGGGATATGTTTAAAGAAGGTATCGATCTTAATACGATTGAGTGGTCTGCCCATTAATCTTTCATCAACTTCTCAAATTGATGGAAAAGTCTTTATCAGAATTTAAAAAAGGAAAGTTAAAATGGCTTATAGCGAAAAAGTAATCGACCATTATGAAAATCCACGCAATGTGGGTTCAATGGATAAAAAAGACAGTTCCGTAGGTACCGGAATGGTCGGGGCTCCGGCTTGTGGTGATGTTATGCAGTTACAAATTAAAGTCAATGACAACGGCATTATTGAAGATGCAAAATTCAAAACCTATGGTTGTGGTTCTGCGATTGCATCAAGCTCATTGATTACCGAATGGGTTAAAGGCAAATCTTTAGAAGAAGCAGGGGCGATTAAAAACAGCCAAATTGCGGAAGAATTAGAGTTGCCGCCGGTGAAGGTTCACTGTTCGATTTTAGCCGAGGATGCGATAAAAGCAGCGATTGCCGATTATAAAGCAAAACAAGGTGAATAAATAAAAAGTGCGGTTGTTTTCGACCGCACTTTTACTGATTTCTTGGGGGAAGAATGAGCATTACATTAACAGAAAAAGCGGCTCAACGTGTTAAAGCTTTTTTAGATAACCGTGGAAAAGGCATTGGATTGCGTTTAGGTGTCAAAACATCGGGCTGTTCCGGATTGGCTTATGTTCTAGAATTTGTGGATGTGTTAAACGAGGAAGATCAGGTCTTTGAACAACACGGCGTGAATGTGATTGTCGATCCGAAAAGCTTGGTCTATCTCAACGGCATTGAATTGGACTATGTCAAAGAAGGGCTGAACGAAGGCTTTAAATATAACAATCCAAATGTAAAAGAATCCTGTGGTTGCGGTGAAAGTTTCCACGTTTAATATCGAGCTAAAAGAGTATGTTAAATCCCTTTGAAATTTTTGGTTTACCTGTTGATTTCCAGTTGGATAGCCAAGCATTAAATGCCCGTTATCTGGAATTACAAAAAGCACTTCATCCTGATAATTTTGTATCTGCCAGTGCGCTAGAGCAGAGAATGGCGATGCAGAAATCAACAGAAGTGAATGATGCTTTAAAAACGTTAAAAGATCCGATTCTTCGAGCAGAAGCCATTGTTGCACTTAATCTGTGTGAACAACAAGATATTGAACAAAAGAGCACGCAAGATGTGGCGTTTTTAATGCAGCAGTTACAATGGCGTGAAGAGCTTGAAACAATTGAACTGGAAAAAAATGAAGTCGCATTGTCTATATTTGAGCAAAATGTCTGTAAAGTTAAAGTAGAAATGCTAAAAGAGTTACAAACTTATTTAAGTAATAATGAATGGGATAACGCATTATCCCTAACAAATAAATTACGTTTTATTCAAAAATTGATTTCTGAAATAGAAAAAACGGAAGAGCAATTGTTGGAGGTATAGTTATGGTGGATAAAAACACAATTGTTTTTGCAGCAGATAGTCGTTTTTCTGAACAATTAATGACTGCGATAAAATCAATTTGTTACCACAATAAAGATATACGTTTTTTTATTTTAAATAGAGAACTTTCGAGTGAGTGGTTTAGTCATATTCGTGCTTTTTTAGAGAAAATAAATTGTGAAATTTTTGATATAAAAATAGAATATAATGAATTAAAGAAATATTCGACTTTACCACATATATCCTCAGACTCCACCTATTTTAGATACTTCATTCCTGAATTTATTGATAGTGATAGAGTGCTTTACTTAGATTGTGATGTAATTGTTAATGGGTCATTAAACTCGATGTTTGAAATTGAACTAGGCGGCTATTTTTTAGCAGCCAGTTTAGATAATTTAGCTCATGATTTCCACAATCAGGATAATGCTTTTAACGCTGGAGTATTAATCATTAATAATCAATTGTGGAAAAAGTATGATACCCATCAGGAGCTCCTTAGGTTAACAGAACAATATGGTCATAAAATATCTGATAGTGATCAGGGAATTTTAAATTTATTATTTGAAGGTAAATGGGTGAAATTAACGCATAATGCTAATTATTTAGTTGGTGCTGAGTATATTTATATTAAAAATAATTTAACACAATTGATTCTTCGTCCGGAAAATGAGTTACCACTAATACTTCATTTTAATACCGAATTTAAGCCTTGGTTACCAATATATGATTTGCCTTTTAGGGATATTTATTGGTTTTATTATTCATTGCCTTGGCAAGATATTATTACTAAGCATCAAGAGGGATAAGTAAAAGGAAATAAAATGAAATCTCTCAATGAACTAATAGATAAAGAAAAGACAACGTGGAATATGATTCAAAGCTGGTTTAAGCAGGTCAATAACAACTTTGAAGTGTTGCCAAAGGAGGTGGAAGCCGCGAATAGCGAATTGTTGGGAATGCAGCTTTCAACCAAAACTCCTTTAGGGGCGATTATTTATGAAACCGGTGGTCTCTTAATTGACGGTGGTTGGTTGCGTATTTTAGGTTCGGGGCACGAAAAATTGCCCCGTGTTTTTTTTACTTGGAATTTGGGTAAGACCTTTGAAGGTATGGGGGAACGTCCGCTTTATTTATTGATTGCAGATGATATTGTAGGCGGTTATTTTGCGGTAAATGGTGGTGGTTTAGGAGAAAAAATCGGGATAGTTTATTACTATCATCCAAAAAAGCGAAAATGGGAAAGTATCGGACTAAATTATTCGCAATTTCTAGGTTGGGCACTTACAGCCGATATAGCGAGCTTTTATTATGATTTACGAAAAGAAAATTGGCAGCTCCTATTGGAACAAGTAAACGGTAACCAAATTATTAATTTAGAAACGTTGCAAACTCAGCCCATTGCTCGTCATTATCAGGATCTATTTACAGAGGAAGAAGATGATAAACACTGTTTCGGTTACCCGGTTAATTAATTTGATAAATTGATAGAGAAAAAAATGGCATTATTACAAATTTCAGAACCTGAACAAACAGCTGCCCCTCATCAACATCGTTTAGCCGTAGGGATTGATTTAGGGACGACTAATTCCTTAATTGCCTCCGTAAGAAGCGGTCAGGCGGTGATTTTAAATGATGAGCAAGATCGCAGCCTAGTTCCTTCCGTGGTGTACTATGGAAAAAATGGAAAACAAGTGGGGATAGAAGCCTTTGCGCAAGCCTCAAGTGATCCTAAAAATACGATCATTTCTGCCAAACGCTTAATTGGACGGAGTCTAACTGATGTTCAGGCTCGTTATCCAGCCATGCCTTATGATTTTGTAGCGAGTGAAAATGGCTTGCCGTTGATCCTCACAAACCAAGGGAAAAAAAGCCCTGTGGAAGTATCTGCCGATATTTTGGCGCATTTGAACCATATCGCAGAACAGCGACTAGGAGCAGAATTATCCGGGGTTGTGATTACCGTTCCCGCCTATTTTGATGATGCTCAACGCCAAAGCACAAAAGATGCCGCCCGTTTAGCGGGATTGAATGTATTACGCTTATTAAATGAGCCGACAGCCGCTGCAGTAGCGTACGGTTTAGATAGCGGCCAAGAAGGGATCATTGCAGTTTATGATTTAGGCGGCGGAACCTTTGATATTTCTATCCTACGTTTATCGAAAGGGGTGTTTGAAGTTCTTGCAACCGGTGGTGATACGGCTTTAGGGGGAGATGATTTCGATCATTGCATTGCTGATTGGGTCATAAAACAAACACAATTCCAACCACAAAATGTCAATCAACAACGTGAACTACTCACCCTTGCCGGTCAAGCAAAAGTTGCGTTGAGCAACTCGGAAAGTGCGGTCATTTCTTGGCAAGATTTTTCTATTAGCATCATCCGTGAGCAATTTAACGAATTAATTCATCCCCTTGTAAAACGTTCATTACTTGCTTGTCGCCGAGCCTTAAAAGATGCCAATGTCGATGCTGATGAGGTTCAACAAGTGGTGATGGTAGGTGGTTCAACACGAGTACCTTATGTTCGTGAGCAAGTCGGCGAATTTTTTGGCAAAACCCCACTCACTTCTATTGATCCGGATAAAGTGGTGGCGCTTGGGGCAGCGATTCAAGCGGATATCTTAGTCGGCAATAAAACCGATGCCAATATGCTATTGCTTGATGTGGTACCACTTTCACTCGGTATTGAAACCATGGGCGGCTTGGTGGAAAAAATTATTCCACGCAATACTACTATTCCTGTTGCTCGTGCTCAAGAATTTACTACCTTTAAAGACGGTCAAACAGCAATGAGCGTACATGTGGTGCAAGGTGAGCGTGAATTGGTGGCGGATTGCCGTTCACTTGGACGTTTCACCTTACGTGGAATTCCGCCAATGGCAGCGGGTGCGGCACATATTCGAGTGACCTACCAAGTAGATGCCGATGGTTTATTAAGTGTCACTGCGATGGAAAAATCCACCAAAGTGCAGGCCTCCATTCAAATTAAACCTTCTTATGGTTTAACCGATGAGGAAGTGACGGCGATGATCAAATCTTCCTTTGATCATGCACAAGAAGATTTGCAAGCCCGTGAATTGGCGGAGCAACGTGTGGAAGCTGATCGTGTGATTGAGAGTGTGATTGTGGCATTACAGGCAGATGGTTCTGCCTTGCTTAGCACAGAAGAATTTCATCATATTGAAGCGGTGTTGAAACAATTGATAGAGGTGAAACAGGGAAGTGATCGTCATGCCATCGCACAGGGCATTAAAGCCTTAGATGCCGCCACGCAAGAATTTGCTGCAAGACGAATGAATGCGAGCATTAATCGCGCTTTAACCGGTAAGAACGTATCGGATATGGAAAAATTGTAAAGAAAAGTGCGGTTAAATTTAGATGAGTTTTAATTTTATTTAAAATAGGCTGTTTTTTAATCATTGAGATTTGAGGAAAGTATTATGCCAAAAGTGATTTTTTTACCAAATGAAGAATTTTGCCCGGAAGGTATGGTGGTGGATGCAGCTGCCGGTGATAACTTGTTAGAAGTGGCACATAATGCGGGGGTAGAGATTCATCACGCTTGTGATGGCTCTTGCGCTTGCACGACTTGCCATGTGGTTATTCGTGAAGGATTTGATTCTTTAAATGAAACCAGCGATCAAGAAGAAGATATGCTGGATAAAGCATGGGGTTTGGAAATGGAGAGCCGTCTTTCTTGCCAGTGTATCGTGGGAGAGGAAGATTTAGTGGTGGAAATTCCAAAATATAATCTTAATCATGCGAACGAGGCGGCTCACTAATGAAATGGACGGATTCACAACTTATTGCAGAAGAATTGTATGATCAAAACCCTGATCTTGATCCTAAAACCGTACGTTTTACGGATTTACATCAATGGATTTGTGAACTGGAAGATTTTGATGATGATCCACAAAAATCGAATGAGGCAATTCTTGAAGCGATTTTATTGAAGTGGCTAGAGGAATATGAGTAAAAAATGCCCGCACTTTTGCGGGCTTTTTTTAATACAGATTAAGTTCTTTTACTTTTTTATTGATTTCTTGAACTAATTGATCGCCATTTTTGATATTTTTCAAAACCAGTTCACTCGATTTTGTATAACGATGTTGTATAACTAATTTATAAGATTTTAAAAACCAACTAATAAAGCCTGTGTAATAGACTGCATCACTAATATCTCTCCAATTTAAACCATAGGTTCCTTTTGACCAAGGAAAAATGCCTCCACTGACCCAAACACCATTTTCATCTGTATAGACTTTGTACACTTTTCGGTTAAGAAATCCTACGATTGAGAACGCGATAAAGACCAGAGAGCCGATGAATGAAGGAATGGAAAAACTACTTTCTTCTACTAGAGTAGCAACAAAAAGAGTAATAAGAAGGAGTGCAATCAATAAGAAGGGAATAAGAATAAGATAATCAACCCAATGTAAATAATAGGTTTTATTATCTGGTTGGTTGGTTGGTTGGTTGGTTGGCTTCCATGTTGTCCTCCAAATGACTAATTTTTAACCCTATACTATCAAATTCTATATATTTATCAAGGTATTACTCCACGAATCTTTCCATCTTCTACTTCAAATAATCTTCCTGTTTCCGCTTTCATCTCTTTAAGCTGTTTCTGTGTAATTGCCGTCACAAATACTTGTGATCCGCTTTGTTGTAAACGTTCGGCAAGCAATTCACGTTTAAATGGATCTAATTCCGAAGCGAAATCATCAACTAAGAAAATACAATGACGTTGTTTTTCTTTCATTAAATGTTCGCCTTGGGCGAGACGTAAGGCACACATGAGTAATTTTAATTGTCCACGAGAAAGTACATCTTCTACGGGTAATCCATTCGCTTTAAAACGAAAATCTGCTTTTTGTGGGCCGGAAAAAGTATAGCCAAGGGCTTTATCCCGCTCAAAATTTTGTTCCAGTAAATCACCATATTCAGTGTTTTTATCCCAGCCTTGCTGAAAAGCGACACTAATTTCTAATTCCGGTAAAAAAAGTTGGCAGGTTTTTTCAATATCTGTACGTAAAGCTTCCGCATACTCTGCACGCCAATTGCTGACATCGTGCGCAAGTTTGGATAACTCAATATCCCAGATTTTAATTGCTGCATAGGGTTGATGTTGAGTGAGCGCTGCATTGCGTTGTTTTAATAAACGGTTTAGGTTACGCCAAGCAGAATGAAAATGAGCATGATGATGAAACAAGCCCCAATCTAAAAATGCCCGGCGATAGCTTGGTCCACCATTAAGCAAAGTTAAACCTTCCGGGGTGATAAGTTGCATGGGGAGCAAGTGAGCAAGATCGGAAATTTTGTTTCCGTCTTCACCATTGATTTTAACAATTGTGTTGCCTTGGCGAAGTTTTTGTAATCCTATTGACCACTGATGTTGGTTTTCTTGAATATTTCCAAACAGGGTAAAATGGGGTTCATCATAAGAAATGATGCGATTTGTGACCGCACTTTTGAAGGAGCGCCCGTGTCCTAAATAGAAAATTGCCTCTAGCAGGCTGGTTTTTCCACTTCCATTATTGCCGATTAAAAAGTTAAAGCCGCAATCTAATTCAAGATCGACGGCATTTAAATTTCTAAATTTTTCAATCAGTAAACGGGAAATTGCCATCTTATAGACGCATTGGCATAATCACATATTCGCTGCTGTTATCTTCACAGTTTTCAATTAAGCAGCTAGAGGACGCATCGGTTAGTCGAATACGAACTTGTTGACACTTGAGAGCGTTAAGTACGTCTAAAATGTAAGTCACGTTGAAACCGACTTCTAATTCTTCACCGGAATACACGACATCAACAATTTCTTCCGCCACTTCGTGTTCAGGATTGGAGGCTGTGATTTTAAGTTGGTTTTCAGTTAAATTTAAACGTACGCTACGGACACGTTCATTGGAAAGAATAGAGGCACGAACAAAAGCTTGTTTTAGGGCATCCCAATTCCCTTCCACAATTTTGGTGGCATTACGTGGTAATACACGACGATAATCCGGAAAGCGACCATCAATTAATTTTGATGTGAAGGTAATATGATTGAGATGAATGCGAAGATTATTTGTACCGATTTGTAAACGTGCCGGTTCTTCACTGCTTTCTAATAAGCGATTGAGTTCCAACACGCCTTTACGTGGCAAAATAACCGCATGATTTTGTAATTCTTGTTCAAGTGCAATGGTACAAACTGCCAAACGGTGTCCGTCTGTTGCGACAGTGCGGAGTAAGTTGCCTTCTGTTTCAAATTTCATTCCGTTTAAGAAATAGCGGGCATCTTGGTTTGCCATAGAGAACTGGGTCGCCTCAATCAAACGGCGCAAGGTATTTTGCGGCAAGGCAAAATCCACCTCTGATTGCCAATCTGTTAAATTCGGATATTCTTCCGCCGGCAAAGTGGTGAGATTAAATTTACTTCTGCCTGATTGTACAATGGCACGATCTTCCTCAAAGGTGACGGTAATTTCAAATTCATCGGATAAAGTGCGGCAAATATCTAAGAATTTTTTTGCCGGAATGGTGAAATTGCCATTTGTAGTAGAAGAGGAAAGCTGGGTTTGCGTTGAAAGTTCGACTTCTAAATCTGTTCCGGTAATGGTTAAACGGTTATCTTCGATTTGAAGTAATACATTATTCAATACTGGAATATTTGGGCGACTGCTTAATACGCCACAAACTTGTTGTAACGGTTTTAAGAGATTTTCTCTGGAAATACTAAATTGCATGATGGCTCCTTATGCAGATAAGGTGCGAATTAAATTCGCCCAATCTTCTTGAATACTGTTATCTTTTTCACGAAATTTCGGCACTTCACGGCAGGCGTTCAATACAGTGGTATGATCCCGATCAAAAGCCCGACCAATTTCCGGCAAACTGCGGTTGGTTAATTCTTTTGCCAGTGCCATAGCGATTTGGCGAGGGCGTGTCACCGAGCGTTGACGGCTTTTGGATTTTAAATCCGACACCTTGATGCGATAGTATTCCGCTACGGTTTTTTGTATGTTATCGATCGTCACCAAGCGTTCTTGCAAGGCAAGAATATCTTTTAAGGTATCACGTACAAAATCAATATTAATTTCACCGCCTTTAAAATCTTGCATTGCTTTCACGCGATTGAGTGCGCCTTCCAGTTCGCGTACATTTGTGCGTAAACGTTGTGCAATGAAAAATGCCACTTCTTCCGGCAAATTCATTTGATGTTCTTCTGCTTTTTTCAATAAGATCGCTACACGGGTTTCTAAATCAGGCGGCTCAATAGCGGTGGTCAATCCCCAACCAAAACGGGATTTCAAACGTTCTTCAATTTTCTCAATTTCTTTCGGATAACGGTCGGATGTTAAAATGATTTGTCGACCGGTTTCAAATAAGTTATTGAAAATATGGAAAAACTCTTCTTGGGTTTTTTCTTTTTCAGCAAAAAACTGAATATCATCCACTAACAGTGCGTCAAGAGAACGATAGAATTTTTTAAATTGCTCCATGTTGTTATCACGCATTGCTTTCACCATATGCTGCATAAAATTATTCGCATGAATGTAAAGAACACGGGCGTTGGGTTTATTGGCTAAAATACCATTACCAATAGCGTGTAATAAGTGGGTTTTCCCCAAACCGGTGCCGCCATATAAGAAAAAAGGATTGGCGGCAGCCTCACCGGGTGCTTGCGCCAGTTTTTGTCCGACAGCACGAGCCAATTGGTTGGATTTTCCCTCTACAAAGTTTTCAAATAAATGTTTGGTATTGAGATGCGATTCAAACTTCAGCGGTTTTTCAATTTCAGACTCAATATTGACCGCACTTTCTTGCGGTTTAGCTTGCACTGCAGGCTCGGCTTTAGGTGCGGGTTTTACGCCTTCTTTAAGAATAATTTGTAATCTTGGGTTTTGTGAGAGGTTTTGGCAAATTTGATGAATTTGCGCAAGATAATGGGTTTCCACCCACCCCTTTACAAATACATTTGAGGCATAAAGCACGATTTGATCTTCAGAAACCACATCGGCTTGTAAGGGGCGAAGCCAAGTACTTAAATCGGTAGCAGAAACTTGATCTTGCAATTGGGAAAGGCAATTTTGCCAAAGATTAGAGAGGCTCACAATAAATTATCCTTAGTTATGCTTTTTCCATTGTGTGTGGGAATGGGGTCAATCACCGTTACAAAGTGCGGTTAAAAATCGGGGGGATTTTACAATAATCTTGAAAAAAAATCTCTCCCGAAAAGCGAAAAACTAAAAAAAGGTGACTTGAGATTCAGGCTAAAATCCGTATAATCCTTGCGATTTTTAAAGATGTGGGAAATTGTGTGATAAAAATCCCGTTCTTTGTTTGACGAAAGCCCAATTTATGATTAGAATTGCGGTCTATTTTTTTAACCCTTGTTTTGAATTCAAAACACAATAATTTTTGATTTAGGTAGATTACAATGAAACGTACATTCCAACCTTCAGTATTAAAGCGCAACCGTACTCACGGTTTCCGCGCTCGTATGGCAACCAAAAACGGCCGTCAAGTTTTAGCTCGTCGTCGTGCTAAAGGTCGTAAAAGTTTATCTGCATAATCGCTATTCTTAGTGGTTAAATTAAACTTTTCTCGGGAGTTGCGTTTGTTGACTCCCATTCAATTCAAAAATGTCTTTGAACAACCGTTTCGAGCCAGCACGCCTGAACTAAGTATTCTCGCTAGAAAAAATAATCTTGAGCATCCTCGCTTAGGTTTAACTGTCGCTAAAAAACATTTGAAGCGTGCGCATGATCGCAATCGAATTAAACGTTTAGTGCGTGAAAGTTTTCGCTTGCATCAACATCAGTTACCGGCTTGTGATTTTGTTTTTGTGGCAAAAGGCGGGATAGGTAAACTTGATAACCCCACATTTTATCAAACATTGGAAAAATTATGGCAACGGCACATTCGTTTGGCTCAAAAATCCTCATTGGGTTAATTCGTCTCTATCAGGTAACAATAAGTCCCCTGATAGGCCCACGTTGTCGATTTGTCCCGACGTGTTCATGCTATGGCATTGAAGCATTAAAAACCCATGGATTGTTAAAAGGTGGTTGGCTTACACTAAAACGTGTATTAAAATGTCACCCTTTAAATGCGGGTGGATTCGATCCGGTTCCACCAAAAAACCATAATAACGATGAGAAAAAGTAATGGACTCAAGACGTAGCCTCTTAGTATTAGCACTATTTTTTATTTCCTTCCTTGTTTATCAGCAATGGCAATTGGATAAAAATCCACCACCGGTTGCAGAACAAACCACATCAATCAGTTCAGATGTCCCTGCAAGTTCTTCCCCATCAACACAAATTGCGTCGGATTCAGCAGTCAAAGGTCGTCTTATCACCCTTGAAAATGATGTGTTACGTTTGAAAGTCGATACCTTAGACGGCGATGTGGTGAGTTCCGAACTCTTAAAATATGATGCAGAATTAAATTCCAACACCCCTTTTGTCCTGTTAAAAGATTCTCCTGAACATATTTATATCGCACAAAGCGGTTTGATCGGAAAAAACGGCATTGATACCAAATCCGGTCGTGCGCAATATCAAATTGAAGGTGATCACTTCAAATTAGCCGAAGGGCAAGATACCCTTTCAGTGCCATTGGTTTTTGAAAAAGAGGGCGTTACCTATCAAAAAGTCTTTGTGTTAAAACGGGGAAGTTATGATCTTGGTGTCGATTATAAAATCAATAACCAAAGTGCCCAAGCCATTGAAGTCAAACCTTATGGTCAGTTAAAACACACTTTAGTGGAAAGCTCCGGTAATGTCGCAATGCCGACTTACACCGGTGGGGCTTATTCTTCCTCTGAAACCAATTATAAAAAATACAGCTTCTCCGATATGCAAGATGCCAATCTTTCCATCAATACCAAAGCAGGTTGGGTTGCCGTATTACAGCATTATTTTGTTTCCGCTTGGATCCCAAACCAAGATGCGGATAATCAACTTTATACCCTCACCGATAGTAAGAATAATGTCGCTTCCATAGGCTATCGTGGGCCGGTGGTTACCATTCCTGCCGGTGCAGAAGAAACGATTTCCAGTTCACTATGGACAGGCCCTAAATTGCAAAATGAAATGGCAAAAGTAGCCAACCACCTCGATTTAACCGTCGATTACGGCTGGGCGTGGTTTATTGCTAAACCCCTCTTCCTCTTATTAACCTTTATTCAAGGGATAGTATCCAATTGGGGCTTGGCGATTATCTGTGTGACAATTGTCGTTAAAGCCATTTTATACCCGCTCACTAAAGCCCAATATACTTCAATGGCAAAAATGCGGATGCTACAACCGAAAATGCAAGAAATGCGTGAGCGTTTTGGGGATGATCGTCAGCGTATGAGCCAAGAAATGATGAAGCTTTACAAAGATGAGAAAGTTAATCCTTTAGGCGGTTGTTTACCTATCCTTCTTCAAATGCCGATTTTCATTGCGTTATATTGGACATTTATGGAAGCGGTAGAACTTCGTCATGCGCCGTTCTTTGGCTGGATTCAAGATTTATCGGCACAAGATCCTTATTACATTTTGCCTATCCTCATGGGGATCTCAATGTATTTGTTGCAAAAAATGTCACCGACACCGGTCGCGGACCCTGTGCAACAAAAAGTGATGAATTTTATGCCGTTAATTTTTATGTTTTTCTTCCTTTGGTTCCCGGCAGGCTTAGTATTATACTGGTTAGTCTCTAACCTTATCACAATAGTACAACAGCAACTGATTTACCGTGGATTAGAGAAAAAAGGATTACATTCTCGTAATAAATAATTCTTACTGACAGAAAAAGGCATCGAAAGGTGCCTTTTCTCTCATAACCTATTGAAAACCGATCTTTAAGGGCGTATGCGATACGCCCTCTTGTATTTTAAGCGCACAAAAGTGCGGTGATTTTTGGAAGCGTTTTTATGAAAGAAACAATTGTTGCCCAAGCGACAGCACCGGGGCGTGGTGGAATAGGTATTTTACGGGTTTCAGGCCCTTTAGCCCTCCATGTGGCAGAGCTTGTCCTCGGTAAATGTCCGAAACCTAGAATGGCAGATTATCTGCCTTTCAAAGATGCCGACGGCACCCTGTTGGATCAAGGCATTGCACTTTATTTTAAAGCCCCCCACTCTTTTACCGGTGAAGATGTTTTAGAGCTACAAGGTCATGGTGGGCAAGTAGTGCTGGATCTATTGTTAAAACGAATCTTGCAAATTGAGGGGATTCGTTTAGCCCGTCCGGGCGAATTCTCTGAACAGGCATTTTTAAACGATAAGTTAGACCTCGCTCAAGCCGAAGCCATTGCCGATTTAATTGATGCCACCTCCGAACAAGCCGCCCGTTCGGCATTAAAATCCTTGCAGGGGGAATTTTCCCATAAAATTAATGCCTTGGTTGATTCTGTTATCTATCTTCGTACCTATGTTGAAGCCGCCATTGATTTTCCTGATGAAGAAATTGATTTTCTGGCCGATGGCAAAATTGAGGCAAATTTACGCAATATTATCGAACAACTGGATGCCGTTCGCCGTGAAGCAAAGCAAGGGGCAATTTTGCGTGAAGGAATGAAAGTAGTGATCGCAGGCCGCCCCAATGCGGGAAAATCAAGTCTATTAAATGCCCTTGCCGGACGTGAAGCCGCCATTGTGACAGAAATCGCAGGCACAACGCGTGATGTATTGCGTGAACATATCCATATTGATGGGATGCCGTTGCATATTATTGATACCGCAGGACTTCGAGATGCCACCGATGAAGTGGAACGTATCGGCATTTCTCGCGCTTGGACAGAAATAGAACAAGCCGATCGCATTATCTTAATGCTGGATAGCCATGACCCCGATAGCCAAGATCTTGAAAAACTGCGGTCAGAATTCTTTGCAAAATTACCGACAACCATTCCCATCACTATTGTGCGTAATAAAATTGATTTAAGTGATGAACACGCCGGTTTAACGGAAGAAAACGGCTATCCGGTTATTCGCTTATCGGCTCAAACGCATCAGGGGGTGTCACTGCTCCGTGAGCATTTAAAACAAGCCATGGGCTTCCAAATGGGAACAGAAGGGGGATTTCTTGCCCGCCGCCGTCATTTAGAGGCCTTAGAAAAAGCCGCCGAACATCTACAAAGCGGCTTATTTCAATTAACGACTTTCCATGCCGGTGAATTATTGGCAGAAGAGTTACGTTTGGTGCAAACGCATTTAAGTGAAATCACCGGACAATTTACCTCAGATGATCTCCTTGGCAATATTTTCAGTTCCTTTTGTATTGGTAAATAAAGGGGAGCAACCGTGGCATTTTATACATTATGGCTCATTGCATTAGGGCTTTCGATGGATGCCTTTGCTGTGTCCATATCCAAAGGGTTAGCCATGCGATCGTTTCGTTGGAAACAAGCCTTGCTGATCGCTTTTTGCTTTGGCTTTTTTCAAGCGATTATGCCTTTTATCGGCTATTTATTAGGATCGCAATTTAACCGTCTGATTCAAGATTGGGATCATTGGATCGCCTTTTTGCTTTTATCACTTATTGGTATCAATATGATTCGGGAAGGCTTCACCGAAGATGAAGAACAGAACATCCTATCCCTTATTAGCATGAAACGGGTATTCACATTGGGTTTGGCCACCAGCATTGATGCGCTTGTCGTAGGTATCTCTTTTGCTTTTTTAAACGTAAATATTTTCCAAGCAATATGGATTATTGGGACGACTACCTTAGTGATTTCCTTTATCGGTATAAAGAGCGGTCATTTTTTAGGGAAAAAATTTAAAAGTAAAGCTGAAATTTTTGGTGGTTTGGTGCTCATTATTATGGGAATTAAAGTCCTCTTTGAACACGGGGTTTTCGCATTTTAAGGTGCGATTTCTTTCACTTTCGATTATAATTTCGAAAATTTTGTCTTTTTAAAAGGGTCAATATGTTAATTGAAAAAATGCATGGTGCGGCAAACACCAAAATTGCAAAATTTATTCTCGGATTAATTACTGTTTCGTTTTTGGTTGGGGGGATGTCCGGTTATTTATTTAACACAAACGACACCTACGCCGCCAAGGTGAATGGGGAAACCATCTCCCAACAAACCTTTATGGAGCGCTACAACCAAGAGTTTGAAACACGCGCAGCCCAAGAAGGTGAAGCCTTTTTAACACAATCTGATTCGCCTGTTTTTGTTAACACATTACGTCAAGCACTCATTGAACGTTTAGTGGATCAAGAATTGCTCCGTCAATATGCGAAAGAACTCAAATTAAATGTCAGCGACGAGATGATTAAACGAGCCATCGTTTCTGATCCTAATTTTCAATCCAATGGAAAATTTGATAATGGGCTATACCAACAAATTCTCGCACAAAACCGTTTAAATTCTGATACTTATGCAAGCATTTTGCGTGGTGCACTCACGTTGGAACAAATGCAAAAAGGTATTGCTGACAGCGAGTTTATGGTGCCCGTTCAAGTCAAAGAAAATGCACAGGTTTTCTTTCAAAAACGTATTGCACGTTTAGCCACCCTACCGCTTTTAGAAGCAATGGCAAAACAAACAATTTCTGAAGATGAAGTGAAAAGCTACTACGAGGCCAATCAAAAAGCCTTTGTGCAACCTGAACAAGTGAAAGTGCAATATATTGAAGTTTCCCGCGAGGATGTTGCCAAAGGCATTCAAGTAAGTGATGTCGAAATTGCACAATATTATCAAGACAATAAAGCACAATTTGTCTCTCAACGTTTGGCGCATATCCAATTTGCTAACGAGCAAGAGGCACAATCCGCTTATCAAGCATTACAAAATGGCGCAAGCTTTGCCGAACTAGCCAAAACCCATTCCTTAGATAAAATTTCAGGTGAAAATGGGGGTGAATTGGGTTGGATTAATGCAAATGAATTACCTAAAACCTTTGAAGATGCCGCCCTCTCCCTCCCTGTAGGAAAATATAGCGAACCGGTGAATGTGGATGGCAATTTCCATATTATCTTAGTGGAAGAACGGAAAGAAAAACCCCTTGATGAAGTGAAAGGGCAAATCGCCGATCTTGTTCGTCAATCCTTGTTGGAAAACCGTTTTTATTCTATTGAGAAAAACGTGCGCGAGAAAGCCTTTGAAGACAGCAAATCGTTAGATGCGGCTGCACAAGCAGCCGGGGTAAAAGTTCAACAAAGCGATGATTTCTCCCGTCAAAATATCCCTGCAGCACTCAACTTCCCGAATGTGGTTTCGGCTATATTTGATTCCGATATTACCAATGGAGGTGTAAATTCCGAGCCATTAAATGTGGGTGAACAACACTTCGTTGTCGTTAGAGTGTTAGATCATAAAGCGGAAGGGGTAAAATCACTAGAGGAAGCGAAAGCAGATATTGAAAGCTTTTTAAAACGTGAGAAAGCCGAAAAAACCTTAATGGAAAATGCAACCCAATTAGTCGATGAGCTTTCTCACCAGCCGAATAAATTATCGGAAGGTATCACATTCAGCGCACCACAAACCTTTAGTTTTGTTGAAACCCAAGATCCGATTTTAACCAATGGTATTTTCTCCATGGTAAAACCGGAACAAGGAAAAACGGTCCATAAAGTGGTCCGCAACAGTAAAGGCGATGTAATTGTTGCTGCCCTTGAAAAGGTAGAACAGGGCACATTAAATGAGCAGGAATTGGCACAATTTGGCGCTCAATTAAGCCAAGCCCGTCAATTTGAATTACGCACACAACTTTTACAAGCCCTGCGGGATAAAGCACAAATCGAAATCAACGAATCCTTTATTAAACAAGAAGAGGAAGAGTAATGATAAAAGCCTCTGTTTTTCATAGGCTTTTTGATGAGAGGGTCAATTGCAATTCCCTCTAATTTTTGATAAAAAGTGCGGTAATTTTTAACCGCACTTTTTTATTATATATAAAGGAGAAGCTATGGCAGAAGAAACCATTTTTAGCAAAATTATTCGTCAAGAAATTCCTGCAAATATCGTTTATCAAGATGAACTTGTCACTGCGTTTCGAGATATTGCGCCGCAAGCGAAAACTCATATTTTAATCATTCCGAATAAATTAATCCCCACAGTCAACGATGTGACAGAACAAGATGAAGTTTCGCTCGGAAGGTTATTTACCGTCGCGGCGAAATTAGCCAAACAAGAAGGGATTGCAGAAGAAGGCTATCGCCTTATCGTCAACTGTAATCAACACGGCGGACAAGAAGTGTTCCATCTCCATATGCACCTCGTCGGGGGAGAACCGCTAGGCAAAATGTTAGGTAAATCATGAAACGTTCACTGATTATTTTTGCAAGCCTCGTGCTTGCGGCCTGTTCAAGTTCCGTACCGAATTTGAACCACACAAATCGCCCTATTTTGAATATCGTGGCAGAACTTGCCCCTTCGATAGAAGCTAAAGCAGATTTCAATTCCGCTTGGGTAAAAAATAAAAGTACTCAACCACGCCATGTAAATTACCATTTGTTTTGGTATAACGAACAGGGCGTAACGCAAGTTTGGGCACAACAAAAAGAGAGCCTTGTCGGTCATTTTTATTTACAGCCCCAAGAGAAACAGTTTATTGAGCTTGCCAAACCAACACCGGAAAGTACAAATTATCGCCTTTATTTACAATAAATTATGTCTACATTATTAATTGATCTTGAAAGCTATGAACTCACCCAAGAGGAGGTGGAATTACTCACGCATCCTTTAGTCGCCGGGCTGATTTTGTTTACCCGTAATTTTCACGATCACCAACAAATTCAACACCTTATTTCCTCCGTCCGCCAGCGTGTAAAAAAACCACTATTAATTACGGTAGATCAAGAAGGCGGGCGGGTACAACGTTTCCGAGAGGGTTTCACCCAATTACCGGCAATGCAGGCGTTTGCCGCCTTATCCAAATCGCCTCAGCAACAACAGGCTTGGGCATACGAAGCAGGTTGGCAAATGGCGGCAGAAATGCTGGCCCTTGATATTGATTTAAGCTTTGCCCCTGTTTTAGATTTGGGCCATGAATGTCGTGCTATTGGCGATCGGAGTTTTTCAAATGAGGTGAAAAGTGCGGTTAATTTAGCAAGCGTTTTTATTGACGGAATGCATGAAGCAGGCATGGCAACAACCGGTAAACATTTTCCGGGGCACGGCCATGTGTTAGCGGATTCTCACTTAGAAACCCCTTATGATGAAAGACCTCGGAATGAGATTTTCAGCCAAGACATTCAACCTTTCCAGCAATTAATTCAACAAGGCAAATTAGATGCTATTATGCCTGCCCATGTGATTTATTCACAATGTGATAGCCAACCGGCAAGTGGCTCGGAATATTGGTTAAAACATATTTTACGGGCGCAATTACAGTTCAATGGGGCGATTTTCTCTGATGATCTGGGTATGAAAGGAGCCGGATTTATGGGCGATTTTGTAGAACGCAGCGAAAAAGCCTTGAATGCCGGTTGTGATTTATTATTACTTTGTAATGAACGACAAGGTGTGGTTCAAGTGCTTGATCATTTAAAATTAATCGAAACCCAAGCACACTTTGCTCAACGACAAGCCCGTTTAGCTTCCCTCTTTAAAAGAAAATCCCGCACTTGGGAAGCCTTGACGAAAAGCGCACGTTGGTCAGAAAATCATAAAAAACTGACCGCACTTCAACAAGAATGGTTAGCACAAAAAGTATGATTTGCCATCATTATCAAAAAGGAGATTGTCGCTCTTGCCAATGGCTTGAAAAGCCTTATGAGCAACAACTTGCTGAAAAGATAACCCATCTTAAACATCAGCTTTCTCATTTAAACTGCGAAAAGTTAGTTTGGTTTTCTCCTTTTCAATCGACACAGACAGAATTCCGTAATAAAGCCAAAATGGCGGTGAGTGGTGCGGTAGAACGACCGATTTTTGCTCATCCTCAAGGTGCGGTGGATTTATGTGATTGCCCCTTGTATCCCACCTCGTTTAAGAGGATTTTTCCTATTATTAAGGATTTTATCGGACGGGCCGGTTTAGTTCCCTATAATATCGAAAAACGAAAAGGCGAACTAAAATATATTTTTCTAACAGAAAGCCATGCGACAGGAAAATTGATGTTACGCGTTGTACTGCGTTCTGAAAGTAAGTTACCCCTCATTCGTCGTGAACTTGATGGGCTTTTAGCAAGACTCCCACAACTGGAGGTAGTCAGTGTCAATTTACAGCCTCAACATGCCGCCATTCTAGAAGGTGAAGAAGAAATCTTTTTAACAAAGCAGCAATATCTGCCGGAAAATTTTAATAATGTGCCACTTTTTATCCGCCCTCAAGGCTTTTTCCAAACCAACCCAAACGTTGCAGCCGGTTTATACGCCACGGCACAAGAATGGGTAAAGCACTTACCGATAAGCAAACTATGGGATTTATTTTGTGGTGTGGGCGGCTTTGGCTTGCATTGTGCAAAAATACTTAAACAAACTCAATCCCAGCCGATAGCGCTCACAGGAATAGAAATTTCCCCCTCAGCAATTTTAGCCGCACAAAAATCGGCTCAAACATTGGGGATAGAACAGGTAGAATTCCAATCTTTAGATGCGGCAAATTTTGCATTAAATCAGACAGGAAATCATCCTGATTTGGCCATTGTCAATCCGCCCCGCCGTGGCATTGGGCAAAAATTAAGTGAATTTCTCAATGAAATGCAACCTCGCTTCATTTTATATTCCAGTTGTAATGCCGTTTCAATGGGTGAAGATTTACGCTATCTCACCCATTATAAAGCAACAAAAATTCAACTTTTTGATATGTTTCCAAACACCGCACATTATGAGGTCTTAGTCTTGTTAGAAGCTCACCAAGGCTAACGCACCATTAATTTGCAATCTATTCCAAAAAATAGCGATAAAACCCAAATAAATGATGATTAATTTATAAAGGCTTTTTGCAACCTTGGAAAAATTAATCTCGTAAAAATAAGAGGTTTATCTAACAATGCTTGAAAGATAGGAAAAAAATGAAAGTTTAACGACTGATTTGATGATGACTTTGCTATAATTTGCTATAAATTGGTGGGTCGTGAAGGATTCGAACCTTCGACCAACGGATTAAAAGTCCGCTGCTCTACCGACTGAGCTAACGACCCAAATGTAGGATTTTAAAGGAGTTTTTTATAAAATTGAGATTTTATAAAATGGTGCCCGAAGCCAGACTTGAACTGGCACGCCTCGAAAGGCGAGGGATTTTAAATCCCTTGTGTCTACCGATTCCACCACTCGGGCAAATTGGAGCGGGAAACGAGGCTCGAACTCGCGACCCCGACCTTGGCAAGGTCGTGCTCTACCAACTGAGCTATTCCCGCCCGTTACTGCTATTGCTAAACAGCGAGGCGTATTTTACCGATTTATGGCATACTGTCAAACAGAAATAATAAAAAATAGATTGATTGCTTAAAAATAGCGCAAAAAAATGCGGTTAAATTCAACCGCACTTCTTTCAAAGCGTAATATTCCCATCATAAATATGAGTAGCTTCTCCGGTCATATAAAGTGGATGTCCCTCGCCTTGCCATTCAATTGTAAGGCTCCCCCCTGGCAAATCAACTTGTACCTTGTTATCAAGCAAGCCCTGCATCATTCCTACGGCTGCTGCCGCACAAGCCCCGCTACCACAGGCTTGGGTTTCACCGGCACCACGCTCATAAACCCGTAATTTAATATGATTACGATTTACCACTTGCATAAAACCGGCGTTAACACGCTCTGGAAAGCGTTCATGACTTTCTAATAAAGGTCCGAGTTGTTCCACATTTGCCCTGCAAATATCTTCCACTTGTACAACACAATGAGGGTTTCCCATAGAAACGGCACCGCATAGCACCGTTTGAATGTCAGTACGTAAAATATAATTCTTTTCAAATTTATTGGCGATAAAAGGAATTTTTGCCGGCTCCCAAATTGGCTCGCCCATATTGACACGAATTTGACCGTCTTCTTGAACCGTTAAAATCATCTTTCCTTTTTGGGTGCTGACCGCAATATTTTTTTTGTTGGTTAAGCCCTTAAGAGTAACAAAACGTGCGAAACAACGTGCGCCATTACCACATTGGGAAACCTCGCTGCCATCGGCATTAAAAATACGATAATGAAAATCCAACTCCGGATCGTAAGGCGGCTCCACAATTAAGAGCTGATCAAAACCAATACCACGATGGCGATCAGAAAGGCGTTTGATGGTTTCCGTCGTAAAATAAACATTTTGTGTAATAGCATCCACTACTACAAAATCATTGCCTAAACCGTGCATCTTAGAAAATTGCATTTCTATCCTTAAATTCTTTAAAGCGATTGTTCGGCATTATAGTAAGCTACAACGAGAATGGCAAATCAGCGGTAACAAAGAAAAATCACGGTGTTATGTGGCACGCAATCTTGTGGTGATCTACATTATCGCCGGTATGTTCTATGCCTTTGGGGGGATGTTAGAAGCCGGTCGTATAGGCTCGGCAACCAACAACCTCGGTTTTATGTATGAATTAGATGCTATTGCGGCTTGTGTGGTCGGTGGGGTCTCATTTGCCGGCGGAGTAGGAACGGTCGTTGGGGTGGTTACTGGGGTGATTATTTTTACGGTCATCAATTATGGATTAACCTATATTGGTGTTAATCCTTACTGGCAATATATTATTAAAGGAAGCATTATTATCCTCGCCGTTGCCATTGACTCTCTAAAATACGCGAAGAAAAAATAATAGAAGGGGCTGA
>NZ_MLHL01000027.1 GCF_002000545.1 Rodentibacter trehalosifermentans
ATACTCGCTGTTCCCAAGCGTCAGTAAATTCAGGGAAACGTAATTTTGGTACAAGTCTTTTTTCGTTATTCATTTTGTTTTTCCTTAAATAAGGTTAACAGTGCGGTTGGTTTTCAGCTAATTTTCTTTTCCGGTTTTAACGGTTAAAAATCCATGTTATACTTTCGCACAAGTGGATTGGGGGTGCCTGGTCGGCGTCATAGCCTTGGTGAGTTTCATCGAGGCTTTTCGCTTTTTAGGCTTCGGGAAAATGTTTTAACCCTCTCTGATCGAATCCTTCTCCTACTTTTTTACGCCCACCCTCGCAATAAAATTTCTCTTTTAATAAATCGAATGCTTGATTTGGTTGTTCAGGATGCAAAATATGTTGCCCGATTGGTCTTGCGACTAAATCGGCTAGTTGTAATCCTGTTGAGTTTGTGGTTTTTGCGATGATCTTGATTGAAAAAGGTAAATTCTTCTTGAATTTATTTTCACCATCACAAATGCGACGAAATTCAATTTCCAGCTCTTTATCTTCTTTTTTGCCACGGCTTTCCACGGCAACAAAGGTCAGTTTTTCTTCTTGCTCTTTTTCTCTTACAAACTCATATAGAGTTTCTAAACAATGTGTCAGTGAAAAGTGATAAGGGTGAATTTCTTTTTGCTTTTCAATGACACAAGCAGCAAGAACAAAATTATTTTGATCAATAATATCGGATAATCTCTGAAGAAAATCATCTTTGTCTTCTTTTGACGTAAATATATTAAAGTCGCCTAACTCTTTTCTGATTTCTCGCTCGTGTAAAATTGCTAAATCATGACCAAAATAATCAAACTTTAGTTTCTGGATTGCGGGGACAATTTTAGTTCTATAATGTTCTTTGTAGAAAATACAAAATGCGAGAACAAAAACAGGATAGTGTTCGTCAATAGAGGTCAAGCTGTGATCTCCGCTTTCATCAACATAAACAATAAAATCGCTAAAATCTTGTCTTGGCATATTATTCCCCCACAAAGTCATCCGCAAGTTCGTAAATGGCATTACGCAACTGATTGCGATATTTCATCTTTGTCAGTTTTTTCACGTCATTATTTTGTGCCAGTTCAGGGTAAGTAATGCTAGCTTGTTTGATTAAATCCGTGAGCTGATCGTTATCATCCAAGTCTTTTTGTTGAAATTGGTGTTTCGCAAAAAGTTGACGAAGTTGGGCGTTCGTTAGAATTTCCGTTAATCCCCATTGGAGGCGAAAATCCAAAAATTGTTGATCTTGGCTTGCGTGATTCGCCTGTTCAACAATAGAAACACCATCTTGTTTAAACGCATCTTTTAATTTGAAAAAGCCTTTGATGATCGCTTTTGCGGCACCGCTAATTCGGCTTGCAAAACTACGGTCTTCCAAGCCATTAGCAAATTTTTCCAATTCTTTCTGAGTCTCTTTGGCTTTTTCTGTTTCTCCCGCTTCGATCTGTTTGAGTAAGGTGGTGATTAGTTCTGTTAAATAATCGTAGTTAATTTCAACATCTTTCACGTGGGTCATTTGTAGCTCAATTTGCATCACTGGAACATTTCGTTTTTTTGCCAAATGCAGTTTGAGTTCGTTGGTCAATGTGTTGGTGAGCATACTTTCTTCTTCACCAGTCATACCGAGTTCGTAAATGAGTTTGTCCGGGTTGTCATAATCAAAGCCGATGATTTCACCATTTTCATCTTCCGTGGAATACTGCTTGATTTTAGCGATATTGGCAGTATAGATGCGTAATTGTTCCAACATTTCCCATTTTTTCGCTTCAGATGGCGGCAATTGGCTGAAGTTATCTGTTATTTCACGCAACTCTTCCACAACACGTTTTGTGTCTTTGAGCAATTCTTCGTATTTAGGTGCAGTAATATTGTCCTTAACATTCGTAATTTTTCGTTCTTCATCAGATAATTTGGCGGAATCTTTGTTGGCATAAATGGACAATGCCTCGTTCATTAACTTTTCATTATGAGCCGGCCAGCGGTAATTGATAATGCGTCCCCAAGGTTTTTCTCGCATATCCGCCACTCGATTGGTTCTGGAATAAGCTTGAATAAGCCCTGCACCTTTTAAAGTGCGGTCAACATAGAGCGTATTTAATTCAGGGGCATCAAAGCCTGTGAGCAGCTGATCCACCACAATCACGAGATCTAAATATTGTTTGTCTGCCGCAGTACGATTTAAACGGCTGGTGACATCTTGAGTATAGGCAGACACCTCTGACATCGTGAAATTCGTACCAAATTCCTTGTTATAGTGTTGAATCGCTTCAAATAACCCCTGGTTGGTTTCCAACATGGTGTCGTTATTGCTTGTATTTTGACTGAAGGTGACGGCAACTTTAAGCAAAAACTCGCCATTTTCCGACCGCACTTTATTAACACGTTGGAATTCTCGAAAATACATCATCGCCATAGGCGTGCTGGCTTTGCCACCACCAACGTGGGTGGTGAGCAAGGCATTATATCGACCACAATGGCGTTTGTTGTCCCAATTTGAACGGTTTTTCCAGTGTTTGAAAATATCGGCGACAACCAATTTTACGTGTTCTTCATTTTCATCATAGAAACTCGGTTCAATGCTGTCGTCCATATCTTGTTGGGTTAGGTTGGCAATTTTTGATGCAATTTGTTCTTCGCTCCAATTTGGATATTTACGGCGATAGAATTTCGGAAGGTGATCTTCTTTCATGCTTTTTTCACTAATTGTGGTTTCGAAATCCACTTTAAAACCCAACACATTACGATCGGCAATCGCCTCTCGAATAGTATAGGCGTGCAACAGTTCACCGAAAATATCTTCAGTTCGTAAACCTTTCGTGGTTTCATCAAACATGGGTGTGCCGGTATAACCAATCCACGCAGAATGTTTGAAGGCTTTTTGAATGGCGTTAAAATTTTCGCTACCGGTAGAGCGGTGGGCCTCGTCCACAATAAAGACAATATTTTTCTCTGGCGCTTTGAAAGAGGCGCGTTTAACCAAGGTATCCAGTTTTTGCACGGAGGTAATAATAATTTGGCTACCTTTACTGTGCAATTTGCGGTTTAAATCCGTGGTGTTGTTGGTATCAAGTACCGTCCCCAAACTATCTTCGGTCGCATCAGGATCATAAGCGCGATAATTCTCGTTCGTTTGGGTGGTTAAGGCAATGCGATCCACCAAAAACACCACTTTATCCACTTTCGGCGAACGACTTGCCAGCCAAGCGGTTTTAAAACTCGTAATGGTCTTGCCTGACCCGGTGGTGTGCCAAATGTAACCGAGTTTATTTAATGCTTGATCAAAATCCGCCCGCTTTAATTTATCCATCACACGACGTGTGGCATAAACCTGATAGGGGCGCATCACTTTTAAGGCTTGTTTATTCGGTGTGCCGTCTAAAATCATATAGTTAGTCGCCATTTGATGCGCCATTGGAATGCTCAGCATAGAATCGGCAAACTCTTTCCATTTATAAACAGGTTTGTTGTCCGATTGGCGTTGCCAGTTGAAGGCAAAATCTTTATTAAAGCGATCCGCCGTGGTATTTGCCATATATTTCACGTTATTGGGAGTAATGGCGATCAAAATTTGGAGCGTGGAAAAAATATCGCTGTATTGATTTTCGGCAATATATTGATGCATTTGATTTAAGGCTTCATTGATATCGCGTGTTTCTTTTTTTTCTTCAATTTGAATAATCGGCAAGCCATTAATTAATAATGTGGTATCAAAACAACGGTTTTCTTTGCCGGCGATCACTGCCGGACGTTTAATTTGATTCACAATTTGATACACCGTATCGCCTGCACCAATCTGTTTTTGGTCAAATACCGTTAAAAAAACATGGCGATCATCATCCAAATCAATTTCAATTTGTGATATGCCGTTTGTACCATAAAGAAATTGCCCGGCGGCATAAGGCGTGGATAAATTGGAAATCGTTCGTTTAACCTGTGCAAATTCCACCGCACTTAAAGGACGATCTAAGGTTTTTTGATTGAGTTTTTCTAAAATTTGTTTGAAATTTTCCCATAACTGTTCGGTTGTTTTAATATTCGGCTCATATTGCCAAAGTTTAGTACGAACGATATAGTCTGCTGTGGGCTCAGATATCTCATTTTCGGGTGTTGTGATTGTGCCGGTACAAAGATATTCAATTAAGGTTTTTTCAAATTTTAATTCAGACATTTTATTTGTCATCTTGCACTCGCTTTTTCTAATTGTTTTAAGACCAGTAATTTTTCTAAATGCGCAACTCGTTGTTTAAGATGCGCTAATTTTTGCTGTTTAAAGTAAATATCTCCTATAAGATGTTGCTTTGATAAGGGAGGTAATTTAGGCAATTTGAGTGATTTAAGCTGTTTTGTCGTATATTTCAGCACTTGAGAGCCTTGCAAACCACTGGATAATTGTTTGTGAATGGAACGATTTTCATTTAATAAATAAATCAGATAACTGCTGTTAATTTTTGCGTTTGGTACTAATTTGACATAATTTTGCGTGTATAAAAAATGATGATGTAATTTACTGATTTGAACGGCTTTTCCTGAAATTAAACTGAAAACAATATCGCCGCTAGAGAGTAAGCTACTAATCCGATCAAAAGTCCTTATTTCTTTAGATGAAACCGGAGCATCCGATAAGCACAAATCTTGCTCGAGGTGGGCTTGGGAGTAATAGCGATAAACAGGTGCATTTGTATCGGCGGTCTCGGTTATACGGAACTGAGCCTGACCGCTATGAAGTTCTACAATATCACTTAATAACATATAAATGTGCCTTCTTTAAATTACATGATGCGAATTATAAACTGAATTTTTATGATTACAAGTTATTTTTTTGTAATTTTTAAAAATTACAATTTTTATTATTTGTCTACAAGAAGTAAATAATCAATTCATAGACTTGAATTTTCCAAACCCTACCGCCATATAACGGGCAAGTTTTTTCAAAGAAGGACAAAAGAATGACAACAATCGTCAGTGTGCGCCGTAACGGGCAAGTGGTGGTTGGGGGAGACGGGCAGATTTCCCTCGGCAATACGGTGATGAAAGGTAATGCGAGAAAAGTGCGCCGTTTATATCATGGCAAGGTATTAGCCGGTTTTGCTGGTGGCACGGCGGATGCTTTCACGTTATTTGAATTGTTTGAGCGTAAATTGGAAATGCATCAAGGGCATTTGCTCAAAAGTGCGGTGGAATTGGCGAAAGATTGGCGAACGGATCGAGCATTGCGTAAATTAGAAGCCATGCTGATTGTAGCGGATGAAAAAGAAAGCCTGATCATCACGGGAATTGGCGATGTAGTGCAACCGGAGGAAGATCAAATTTTAGCCATTGGTTCAGGGGGAAATTATGCTCTCTCTGCCGCCCGTGCTTTAGTGGAAAACACTGATCTTTCCGCCCGTGAAATTGTGGAAAAATCATTACAAATTGCCGGTGATATTTGTGTGTTCACCAACACGAATTTCACTATTGAAGAATTACCGAATTAAGGAAAAGATTATGTCTGAAATGACTCCACGCGAAATTGTTTCTGAATTAGATCAACATATTATTGGGCAAGCTGATGCGAAAAGAGCGGTTGCGATTGCACTGAGAAATCGTTGGCGCCGTATGCAACTTCAAGAGCCACTACGCCACGAGGTTACCCCCAAAAATATCCTGATGATTGGGCCAACCGGTGTAGGTAAAACAGAAATTGCCCGCCGTTTGGCAAAATTAGCCAATGCTCCTTTCATTAAAGTGGAGGCAAC
This sequence comes from Rodentibacter trehalosifermentans, assembly GCF_002000545.1. Classification (GTDB taxonomy): domain Bacteria; phylum Pseudomonadota; class Gammaproteobacteria; order Enterobacterales; family Pasteurellaceae; genus Rodentibacter; species Rodentibacter trehalosifermentans. The sequence continues at coordinate 5,740 of NZ_MLHL01000027.1, forward strand.
TAAATTTACCGAGGTGGGTTATGTGGGCAAAGAGGTGGATTCCATCATTCGTGATTTAACGGATAGTGCAATGAAATTGGTTCGCCAACAAGAAATTGCTAAAAATCGTGCTAAGGCGGAAGATGCGGCGGAAGAACGTATTCTGGACGCGTTGTTACCACCGGCTAAAAACCAATGGGGTGAGGTAGAAAACCACGATAGCAACAGTAGTACACGCCAAGCCTTCCGTAAAAAATTGCGTGAAGGTCAGTTAGATGACAAAGAAATTGAAATTGATGTTTCCGCCGGTGTTTCTATGGGGGTGGAAATTATGGCACCACCGGGTATGGAAGAAATGACAAGCCAACTTCAATCTATGTTTCAAAATCTCGGTAGTGATAAAACTAAAAAGCGCAAAATGAAAATCAAAGAGGCATTAAAAACCTTGATTGATGATGAAGCGGCAAAATTGATTAACCCGGAAGAGTTGAAACAAAAAGCCATTGAGGCGGTGGAACAAAACGGCATCGTATTTATTGATGAGATTGATAAAATCTGCAAAAAAGGGGAATACAGCGGTGCCGATGTTTCCCGTGAAGGGGTGCAACGTGATTTACTTCCGTTAGTGGAAGGCTCAACAGTGAGCACCAAACACGGTATGGTGAAAACCGATCATATTTTATTTATCGCATCCGGTGCATTCCAAGTGGCACGTCCTTCCGATTTAATCCCTGAATTACAAGGTCGTTTGCCGATTCGTGTGGAACTTTCTGCCCTAAGTGCGGCTGATTTTGAGCGAATTTTAACTGAGCCTAATGCTTCTTTAACCGAGCAATATAAAGCCTTAATGGCGACTGAAGGGGTGAATATTGAATTTACTCCAGATGCGGTGAAGAAAATTGCCGAAGCGGCATTTCGTGTCAATGAAAAAACGGAAAATATTGGTGCACGCCGCTTGCATACGGTAATGGAGCGTTTGATGGATAAAATCTCTTTTAATGCCAGCGATATGAACGGTCAAACCGTCAATATTGATGAAGCCTATGTGGCAGATGCACTGGGTGAGGTGGTAGAAAATGAAGATTTGAGCCGTTTTATTCTTTAATTTCATTATTAAACGAAAAGGTCTGGCATTTGCCAGACCTTTCTTTTTAGTTAAACGTATCGCATTGGCTTGGGTTGCCTGTTTGCAATCCTTTTCTAAACCACGCTAAACGCTGGGTGGAAGTGCCGTGAGTGAAACTATCCGGCACTACATAGCCTTGTCCACGTTTTTGTAGGCGATCATCCCCTACTGCTTCCGCCGCATTAAAAGCCTTTTCTTCATCTCCCCGCTCAAATAGACCGCTTTTCACGGCTTGATTGGCCCATACGCCGGCAAAACAGTCGGCTTGTAATTCCAGTTTGACGGAAAGTTGGTTGGCGGTTTTACGATCGGTAGTTTGTTGTGCACGGTGAACTTGCCCTAATACACCGAGTAAATTTTGTACATGGTGTCCCACCTCGTGGGCAATCACATAAGCAAAAGCAGAATCCCCCGCTGCACCTAATTTATTTTTCATATCATTATAGAAAGAGAGATCGAGGTAAACTTTGCGATCATTTGGACAATAGAAAGGCCCCATTGCCGATTGTCCTGTGCCACAGGCTGTCGAGGTTGCACCGTTATAAAGCACTATAACCGGCTCTTGATATTGGTATCCCATTTGTTTGAAATAGCTTCCCCAAACAGCTTCTGTATCCGCCAACACAACTTTTGATAAACCGGCAAGTTGTTGCTCTTCTTGGCTTTCCAACCGTTGGGAGGATTGACCTGAAAAGTCAGGTGTACCGACTAATCCGGACAAATCAACACCATAATAAGCACCCACTAGTAAAATAATGAAACCTAAAATTCCCGTGCCTTTGCCGCCGCCAAAATTGCCACCGGAACCCCGTCTATCCTCAATATTTGAACTTTCTCTTCTGCCCTGCCAACGCATAATTTCCTCTTTTATTTATCCTTAAAAAATGTCCGCATTCTATCAAAGTGCGGTCATCTTTAAAGCTTTTTTGCAAAAAGATTTACAGTAATTTACATTGTATTTTCTAGACATTCCCACTGCTTTTCAGTATGGTAGCAGGCGAATTTCATCACTAAAAAAGGAATAAAAAATGGGATTATTTGATTTTGTTGGCGATATTGGCAAAAAACTTTTTTCTAAAGAAGAAGATGCCTCAAAAGCCGTAACACAACACATTGCAGAAGATAATCCGGGCGTAGAAAATCTTTCTGTCACCGTTGAAAATGGGGTCGCTAATATTCAAGGTGTGGCGTCTACCGCCGCTGCATTGGAAAAAGCCGTATTAATGGCAGGTAATATCCAAGGTATTAGTGCAGTAACAAGTGATGCTACCATCAGCAATGGTGAAACACTCGCCTCTGATGAGACTTTCTATGTGATTCAAAAAGGCGATACCCTTTGGAAAATCGCAGAAAAAGCCTATGGCAATGGTGCAAAATACACCGCTATTGTGGAAGCGAATAAAGAAGTCATCAAAGATGCGGATAAAATTTTCCCGGGACAGAAAATCCGCTTACCTAAAGGGCTATAAGAATTTAAAAGTGCGGTTATTTTTCATCGCACTTTTTTTGTGTCTAAAATTTTGTTGATAAAATAGCCAAAATAAGTAGGATTTTGTTTGATTTATCGACTTCCTATCGACTGACTCCTTTTATTTCGCTATAATCCGCCAGTTTTTATCACTATTATTTTTTAATAACGTGTTCGGTGTAAGTTTAACCGAGTGCAAAATTAATTGAGGTTACAAATGTCATTAAATATTGAAACAACCCAAGGTTTAGAGCGCCGTGTGGCTATCACTGTTCCTGCAGAAGCGGTTGAAAAAGCAACGCGTGAAGAATTTAAACGTGCGGCGAAAAACGTGCGAGTGGACGGTTTCCGTAAAGGGAAAGTGCCGGCACATATTATTGAACAACGTTTCGGTGCATCAATTCGCCAAGATGTATTAAATGATTTATTACCACGTCATTTCTTTGATGCGGTGATTGCAGAGAAAATCAATATCGCAGGTCGCCCTACTTTTGCGATCGAAACCTTTGAGCAAGGCAAAGATTTAGTTTTCAATGCCACTTTTGAAGTGTATCCGGAAGTACAATTACAAGGCTTAGAAAACATCAAAGTAGAAAAACCAACCGTTGAAATCACAGATGCGGACATTGATAAGATGATCGATGTATTGCGTAAACAACAAGCCACTTGGACAGAAACCCAAGAAGCTGCGAAAGCCGATGATCGTGTGACCATTGATTTTGTGGGTTCTGTTGATGGTGAAGAATTTGAAGGCGGCAAAGCCTCCGATTTCGTCTTATTTATGGGACAAGGTCGTATGATCCCGGGCTTTGAAGAGGGTATCGTAGGCCATAAAGCCGGTGAGCAATTTGATATTGATGTCACCTTCCCGGCTGAATATCATGCAGAAAACTTAAAAGGCAAAGCCGCCAAATTTGCCATTACGTTGAAAAAAGTGGAAAACATGGTATTGCCTGAATTAACCGATGAGTTTGTGGCTAAATTCGGCCCGAACACAAAAACTGTTGAAGATTTACGTGCAGAAATCCGTAAAAATATGGCGCGTGAATTGAAAAATGCCTTGGTTTCCCGTGTGAAACAACAGGTTATCAATGGTTTGATCGAACAAAACCCAATTGAGGTACCTTCTTCTGCGGTGGAAGAAGAAATTAATGTGTTACGCAACCAAGCGGCACAACGTTTCGGTGGTAATGCACAACAGGCAGCACAATTGCCGCGTGAATTATTTGAAGCCGATGCAAAACGCCGTGTTCAAGTGGGTTTATTATTCTCTGAAGTGATCAAATCCAACGAATTGAAAGCCGATGATGAACGTGTGAAAACCATGATTGCAGACATCGCTTCTGCTTACGAACAACCGGCTGAAGTGGTGGAATATTACAGCAAAAATGAAGAATTAATGAACAACATTCGCAATGTTGTGTTAGAAGAACAAGCCGTTGATGCCGTTCTTGCGAAAGCACAAGTGACCGAAAAAGCCTCTTCATTCGATGAAATTATGAATCCACAAGCTTAATTTTCGTTGATTAAAAGTGCGGTCGTTATTTTCCATAAAAACGACCGCATTTTTATTTGTAGTGGTTTCAGGTAAAATACCGAGAATTTTTATACATAATAGGTGAGAAAATGGCTTTAGTTCCTATGGTCGTAGAACAAACTTCGCGTGGTGAACGTTCTTACGATATTTATTCCCGTTTATTAAAAGAGCGTGTGATTTTTTTAACCGGTGAAGTTGAAGATCGCATGGCAAATTTAATTGTTGCCCAATTACTTTTTTTAGAATCGGAAGATCCAACGAAAGATATTAATATTTATATTAACTCCCCGGGCGGGTCGGTGACTGCCGGTATGGCTATTTATGATACGATGCAATTCATTAAACCGGATGTGCGCACCCTGTGTATCGGGCAAGCCTGTTCTATGGGCGCTTTTTTATTGGCGGGTGGCACCGCAGGTAAACGTGCTGCATTACCTCATTCGCGGGTGATGATCCATCAACCTTTAGGGGGATTCCGTGGTCAAGCATCAGATATCCAAATTCATGCACAAGAAATTTTGAAAATTAAGCACACCTTAAATGATCGCTTAGCATTCCATACCGGGCAAAGCCTTGAACGCATCGAAAAGGATACGGATCGTGATAATTTCATGTCTGCCGAAGAAGCCAAAGCCTATGGCTTAGTCGATGAGGTGTTGATTAAACGTTAAGGACTCAAGATGACAACAGATAATAAAGATTTGCATTGCTCTTTTTGTGGTAAAGAAAAAAGTGAAGTTGATAAATTAATTGCCGGCACAGAAGGCTATATCTGCAACGAATGTATTGAGCTTTGCCACAGCATGTTGGAAGAAAATCACGAAGCAGATAATGAAGATGAGGTCGAAAGTGCGGTTGAAAATGAGGCGAAATTACCCACTCCTCATGAAATTCGAGCCCATTTAGATGATTATGTGATAGGTCAGGACTATGCTAAAAAAGTCCTTTCTGTAGCGGTGTATAATCACTATAAACGCTTGCGTACCAATCATAACAATCATGAGGTTGAATTGGGCAAAAGTAATATTTTACTGATTGGCCCGACAGGAAGCGGTAAAACCCTCCTGGCCCAAACCTTGGCACGCCAACTCAATGTGCCTTTTGCTATGGCAGATGCGACGACATTGACCGAAGCAGGCTATGTGGGTGAAGATGTGGAAAATGTTCTCCAAAAACTGCTACAAAATTGTGACTACGATACGGAAAAAGCTGAACAAGGCATCATTTATATTGATGAAATTGACAAAATTAGTCGCAAATCGGAAGGAGCTTCCATCACCCGTGATGTTTCCGGTGAAGGCGTACAACAAGCCTTATTAAAATTAATTGAAGGCACTATCGCCTCAGTCCCGCCACAAGGCGGACGTAAGCACCCTCAGCAAGAAATGTTAAAACTGGATACCTCAAAAATTTTATTTATTTGCGGCGGGGCATTTGCCGGCTTAGATAAAATTATTTCCAAACGTACTCAAACAGCGACAAGCATTGGTTTTGATGCCAAAGTGGAAAAAGAGACGGAAGATCAATCCTTGTCTGAATTATTCCGTCAAGTCGAACCGGATGATTTAATGAAATTTGGGCTTATTCCGGAATTTATCGGGCGCTTACCGATGATTGCGCCGTTAAGCGAACTGGATGAAGAGGCATTAGTACAAATTCTTACCCAACCTAAAAATGCGTTAACGAAACAATATCAAGCATTGTTTAGTTTGGAAAACGTTGAATTGGAATTTACCCCGGAAGCATTAAAAGCGATGGCGAAAAAAGCCCTTGAACGGAAAACCGGTGCCCGTGGCTTGCGTTCTATTGTTGAGGCATTGTTGCTGGATACCATGTATGACTTGCCATCCATTGAAAATCTAGAAAAAGTGGTGGTGGATGAAAATGCCGTGACTGAAAATCAAGCACCGAAATTGGTTTATCATCCTTAGTATTTGTTTCAAGAAAGTGCGGTTGGTTTATTCATTGTTTTTTATGTTCCTTATTTTTCAATAGGCAATCTAAAAAGAAAATGCTACAATCGCACGCTCTTAAATTCACCCTTAACTCCTCCTTTTTAAACGGATTCAATTATGGCAACTGAAATTGTTGATAAAAAGAAAAAAACAGAAGAGCCGCTGGAAGATAAATCAAAAGGTTTAAACTCATTGCTTTGGATCTTAGTGGTTGTTTTCTTTGCTGCCGCAGCGATTGGTAATATTTATTTCCAAAAAATGTATTCCGCACCGGTTCGTGTGATTGGTATGGCGATTATGCTTGTGTTGGCATTCGTTTTTGCTGCGATCACGAATCAAGGTACAAAAGCACGTAATTTCTTTAAAGAAGCGAAAAATGAAGCACGCAAAGTGGTGTGGCCGACCCGTTCCGAAACTCGTCAAACAACGTTAATTGTAATGGGCGTAACTGTGGTGGCTTCATTATTTTTCTGGGCGACAGATTCTATCGTTGTATCAATTATTAACTTCTTAACCGACTTGAGATTCTAAAATGACGGAAGAAACAACAATATCAAAAAAACGTTGGTATGTTCTACAGGCGTTTTCCGGCTTTGAAAGCCGTGTTGCATTAACCTTGCGTGAATATATTAAACAGCATCAAATGGAAGACCAATTTGGTGAGGTGTTAGTGCCTACCGAAGAGGTTGTAGAAAATGTGGCGGGCAAGCGTCGTAAAAGCGAGCGTAAATTCTTTCCGGGCTATGTGCTCGTTGAAATGGAAATGAATGATGATACTTGGCATTTAGTGAAAAGCGTACCACGTGTGATGGGATTTATCGGGGGAACGCCGGATAAACCGGCACCGATTTCTAAACGTGAGGCTGATACGATTTTAAATCGTTTAGAACAAACAGCAGATAAACCTCGTCATCGTAACG
>NZ_MLHL01000028.1 GCF_002000545.1 Rodentibacter trehalosifermentans
CTTTTTGGGGTCAGATCATAAATTTAACCGCACTTTTTGTTTCTAGGCGCTTTCATAAACCGATTAAACTTCTGTTATTTTTGTGGTATTTTACGGGTCGTTTTGCCGTATATTTGGATGAATTATGGAAAAAATTATTATTGATGAAAACCAGTTTCATCGTACCATTTCTCGTATCTCCCATGAAATTATTGAAAAACACACAAGCTTAGATAATGTTGTGATGGTAGGCATTAAACGTCGTGGTGCAGAAATTGCTGATTTAATTAAAGGGAAAATTGCAGATTTAGTGAACATCACACTGCCTTCAATGGAATTGGATATCACCTTTTATCGTGATGATTTACAGCATATTGAGCCTGAAGATGGTATGCCTGTATATCGTGGTGCATCACAATATCTCAATATCAAAGATAAATCGGTGATTTTGGTAGATGATGTTTTGTTTACCGGGCGAACCATTCGTGCAGCGATGGATGCCCTTACGGATTTTGGGCGGGCAGCTAAAATTGAATTGGTGATTTTTGTTGACCGTGGGCATCGGGAACTACCTATTCGGGCAGATTATGTGGGTAAAAATTTGCCAACCAGCCGTGAAGAAAAAATTCAAGTTCGCACGCAAAAATATGATGGATGCAATGAAGTCGCCTTATTATCAAAATAATCCCAAGCTATTGTGAACCTTGTTTAAAATTGATACTCTAACGAAGGTTATTGACTTATTTGAAGAACCATAAAGATGAAAAAATTAGGATTAAAATCTTTTTTTATTACGCTATTAGGCGTATTCGCATTTTCCTCTATTCATGCTGCAGAACGGGTTGTTGCAACGGTCAATGGTGTGCCGGTATTGGAAAGCCAAGTGCGTTCAGCTATGGGGAAAAAGGGGAATTATCAAGCGGCTTTGGATAAAGTGATTGATGATATTTTAGTGCAAAAAGCCATTCAAGAATCCGGCATAAAAATTAATCCACGCGAGATTGATAGAATTGTGGAAGACATCGCCGCGAGAAATGGTTTAACTTACGGGCAATTTTTAGATGCACTGGATTATCAAGGTATTTCCCTTAAAGCCTTTAAACAACAAATTGCTAATCAAATGATGATGTCCGGGGTGCGTAATCATGCCATTAGTAACAGTATTCAAGTTACTCGTGAAGAAGTGGATGCCCTTGGTGAAAAAATGTTGAATGAAGCAAAAGCAAGTGGTACAGAGAAAAAAGTGACCGGTAAAGAATATGAAGTTCGCCACATCCTGTTAAAACTCAATCCATTGTTAAATGATGCACAAGCAAAAGCAGAGCTTAATCAAATTCGTTCGGATATTATCGCCGGTAAAATGAGCTTTGCTGATGCCGCATTAAAATATTCTAAAGATTATTTATCCGGCGCTAATGGCGGAAGTTTAGGCTATGTTTTCCCTGAAGCCTATGTAGGGCCTTTTGCAAAAGCGGTACAAACCACGAAACCGGGTGTGATTTCTGCGCCTTTTAAATCGGAGTTTGGTTGGCATATTTTAGAAGTAACCGGAACGCGTGATGGGGATCGTACAGAAGATGCCTACCGTCAAAAAGCCTACGAGAAAATTGTAAATAGCCAGTTACAAGATGCGACTAAAGATTGGGTAAAAGCCTTGCGTAAGACAGCAGATATCCAGTATTTTAATCAATAAATTCATATTTCGTATGAGAGGGGCGTTTTGCCCCTTTTATTGTTTTTATATTTAGTTTAATGAATGATGAAAAAATTTTTTATTTGCTTATTTATTGTTCTGCTGATTGCTATGGGGGGCGGATTTTGGGGCTACCAAAAACTCATGGCTTTTCAGCAAGAAAGCATCAATGCACAACCGGATCAGCTGCTGATTGTTGAGCGTGGTACAACAGGCAAAAAATTGGCCGCACTTTTTGAGCAAGAAAAATTGATCGATAATGCGCAACTTCTCCCCTATTTATTAAAATTAAAACCGGATCTTAATAAAATTAAAGCGGGGGTCTATTCTTTAAATGGCATTCACACTCTAGCTGATCTTTTAACGCTTCTTAATTCGGGAAAAGAGGTTCAATTTAATGTGCAATTTATTGAGGGAAAAACCTTTAAAGAATGGCGAAAAAACCTCGAAAATGCCCCACATTTAGTTCAAACATTAAAAGATAAGACGGATCAGGAAATTTTTAATTTACTTAATATTCCCCATTTTGTAAAAAATATTGAGCAATACCAAAATCTTGATGGTTGGTTATATCCGGATACCTATAATTACACCCCAAATTCAACGGATTTAGCGTTACTGCAACGTGCTGCCGAACGGTTGAAAAACGCGTTGGATAAAGCATGGAATGAACGTGATGAAAATCTTCCGTTAGCCAATCCTCACGAGATGTTAGTGTTGGCTTCTATTGTAGAAAAAGAAACAGGGATTGCTGCAGAACGGGCAAAAGTGGCCTCGGTATTTATTAATCGTCTTCATGCGAAAATGAAGTTACAAACCGATCCTACCGTTATTTATGGTATGGGGGAAGATTATCAGGGAAATATTCGCAAAAAAGATTTGGAAACCCCAACGCCTTATAATACCTATGTGATTGAAGGATTACCGCCAACCCCCATTGCAATGGTGAGTGAAAGTGCGTTACAAGCAGTCGCACATCCTGAAAAAACGGATTTTTATTATTTTGTGGCAGATGGCAGCGGTGGGCATAAATTCAGTCGTAATCTGAACGAACACAACAAAGCGGTGCAAGATTATTTGCGTTGGTATCGTAGCCAAAAGAATGGAAAATAAGATGAGCGGAAAGTTTATTGTCATTGAAGGGTTAGAAGGGGCAGGAAAAAGTACTGCCCATCAATCTGTGGTGAAGCTATTAAATGAATTGGGGATTTGTGATGTGCTGTTTACCCGTGAACCCGGAGGCACCCCTTTGGCGGAAAAATTACGTCAGCTGATAAAACACGAAACGGAAGAACCGGTCACCGATAAAGCGGAATTATTGATGCTTTATGCCGCTCGGATTCAATTAGTGGAAAATGTGATTAAACCGGCACTCAGTCAAGGAAAATGGGTAGTAGGCGATCGTCACGATATGTCATCACAGGCTTATCAAGGTGGGGGACGTCAGCTTGATCCGCATTTTATGAAAACCTTAAAAGAAACGGTTTTAGGGGATTTTGAGCCGGATCTCACCCTTTATTTAGATATTGATCCGAAAGTAGGGCTAGCCCGTGCCCGTGGGCGGGGTGAGTTAGATCGTATTGAACAAATGAACCTTGATTTTTTTCACCGTACCCGAGCACGTTATTTGGAATTAGTCAAAGATAATCCCAAAGCTGTCATTATTAACGCCGAACAAAGTATTGAACAAGTGCGGGCTGATATTGAAACGGCGGTGAAAAATTGGTGGAAACATATCGAAAAATGACCGCACTTTATCCTTGGCTTACGCCTCTTTATGCAAAAATAGCCCAAACTTTTTCACAAGGTTTGGGGCATCATGCCTTACTTATCAAATCTGATTCGGGGTTAGGTGTAGAGCGGCTCTTTGAAGCCCTTTCTCAGCGTATTATGTGCCTTTCGCCTCAACAGACATCACCTTGTGGGCACTGTCATGCTTGTCATTTAATGCAGGCGAACACTCACCCAGATTACCACGAATTAAGCCCGATAGAAGACAAGGATATCGGCGTGGATCAAGTGCGTGAAATTAATGAAATTGTGGCACAGCACGCCCAGCAAAACGGCAATAAAGCCATTTATGTGAAAGGGGCTGAACGCTTAACGGAGGCCGCCGCTAATGCCCTGCTTAAAACTTTGGAAGAGCCTCGCCCAAATACCTATTTTTTATTGCAAGCAGATAGCGCTGCAAGTTTGTTAGCAACAATTTACAGCCGTTGTCAGGTTTGGAATTTACCACTCCCCCCAAAGGAAATGGCACAGTCTTGGCTACAAACACAATGTGAGGCAGAAAAACAGGATATTTCTACTGCGCTTTCAATGGGGTTAGGCCGTCCCTTGTTGGCTTTAGCGGTATTACAGCAAGGGTTAATTGAACAGCGGAAAGATTTTCTCCGTCAGTTTTGGCGTTTTTACCGTCGACGCTCCCCTTTAGAGCTTCTTCCTTTGTTTGACAAAGAGCACTACCTCCGCCAACTGGATTGGATTTTAGCCTTTCTTGCCGATAGCCTAAAACATAAACTTGCTATTAATGGGCATCGCCAAGTGACGGACTTAATGCGTGGTGTTGAACAATTCAGTGATGAGCAAACGGCACTCGGTTTGTTGCAAGCGATTCAAATCATGCAAAAAGTGCGGTTAGATTTATGTTCAATTAATGGGGTGAATGTCGAATTAATACTGTTAGACGGTTTGACCAAACTTATCACAGAAGTTTTTGAAAAATAAGGAAATAATACGCTATGTTTATCGTTGATTCCCATTGTCATTTAGATGCTTTGGATTATGATAATTTGCACAAAAATATTGCCGATGTGGTGGAAAAAGCCTATGAGCGGGAGGTGAAACATCTGCTCGCCATTGGGGTCACATTAAGCCGATTTGAAAAAACCTATGAACAATTAAAAGAGTTTGACAATATCTCATTGGCCTGCGGTGTGCACCCCTTGGATTTTGAAGAAGAACCCTATGATAGTGAACGCTTGCTGCGTTTAGCGCAAGATAAAAAAGTCATCGCCATTGGTGAAATTGGCTTGGATTATTATTACAGTGCGGAGAATAAAGCGGCACAGCAAGCCATATTTGCCGATCAAATTCACATTGCCAACCAACTCAATAAACCGGTGATTATTCATACCCGATCAGCAGGCGATGATACGATTTCTTTGTTGCGTGAAAATCAAGCGGAAAACTGCGGTGGGGTGATCCATTGTTTTACCGAAACCTTAGATTTTGCGAAAAAAGCGTTAGATTTAGGGTTTTATATTTCTTGTTCCGGCATTATTACCTTTAAAAATGCCGAGGCTATTCGTGAAGCCATTCGTTATGTACCACTCGATCGCTTATTAGTGGAAACGGATTCGCCTTATCTTGCACCGGTGCCTTATCGGGGCAAAGAAAATCAACCGGCATACACAAGGGAAGTATGTGAATATGTGGCGGCGTTAAAAGGGCTGGCGGTGGAAGAGTTTGCCCAAATCACCACACAAAATTTCGAGCGTTTATTTAAAATTAATGTACAATAAATACACAATATTCAAGAGAGAAAGCCTAATGCGTAAATTTTTTAAATATTTTCTATTTTTAGTCGTCTTTGCTTTCCACGGTTTTATGTTTTCCGTGGTGAATTATGTTTTCCCCCATTATGATGTGACTCGCGTCACCGGCGTGGAAGTAAAACGTGTAGATAAAGACGGCCCGATTACCAAATCCAATCCGGCAGATGGCCCAACGCGCGATGTCTATTACATTAATACACAAAATGATGAAGGGAAAATTATGGTTTACCGCAACGAAGATACCCGTTGGGGCTTTCCTTTCTATTTTAAATTTGGTTCAGCCAATTTACAGGCACAAGCCCAAGCCATGGGAAATGAAAATAAACTGGTGCAAATCAAATACTATGGTTGGCGTCTGACCATGTTTGATGAGTTCCGTAATGCAGTTTCGGTGAAAGAAATTAGCGGAGATGTCACACCAAGCCACCCGATTTTATCTTGGGTGTTTTATGCCTTTTTACTGATAACATTATTCCTCTCCATTCAATTCATCCGAGGCTGGTTTGACAGCGAAAATTAAGGTTTTATTTCCTTAAAAGTGCGAAAAGTGCGGTCAAAAATAACGATTATTTTCAATAATAATGTAGGGACACACTGCGTGTGTCCATTATAAAATCAAATTATTTCAATATGTTATAAGTGGATACATATAATGTGTCCACGAAACCCCATCAAGTTTACGAGAATATTATGAGTTTATTTTCAGCGATTTTAGTCATAGTCGTGTTAATTATTATTAGTGCTATTGTTTCATCTGCGGAGATTTCCCTTGCCGGTGCCCGCCGTATCAAATTACAAAATATGGCCAATGAAGGGAACCATAAAGCCGCCCAAGTATTGAAATTACAAGAGCAACCGGGGCGTTTTATTACCGTGGTGCAAATTGGCTTAAATATGGTTGCCGTACTCGGTGGGATGATTGGCGAAGCCAACTTGAGTGTTCATTTACAGCATTTTTTAAGCGGATATTTTCAGGAAGCTTGGGTTGATTCTGCTGCCTCTTGGATGGCTTTTTTGCTTGTAACCTGCTCTTTTATTCTTTTGGCGGATTTAATGCCGAAACGCCTTGCATTGATTAATCCAGAAGCTGTCGCATTGCGTACTGTCGGCATTATGCAAGTGCTGATTTTTTTGCTAAAACCCATTGTTTGGGTATTTGATGGATTATCAAATTTACTTTTCAAGCTGTTTGGTGTGTCAACCTTGCGGGATGACAATATGACCCCAGAAGATATTGTAGCTGTTGTTGAGGCTGGAGCAGAAGCGGGGGTGCTGAAAACCCAACAGCATTATTTGATTGAAAATATTTTTGATATGCAGGAACGTACCGTTACCTCCACCATGACAACCCGTGAAAACATTGTGTATTTAGACCGCACTTTTAGCCGCCAAGAAGTCATGGATACCCTTTCTCGTGATTCCCACTCTAAAATCGTCATTTGTGATAATGGGTTGGATAAAATTTTAGGCTATGTGGAATCGCACACCTTGCTGACAATGTATTTGCAAAATACCGATGTGTCATTAACGGATCCCAAATTATTACGCAAATCCCTGTTTGTACCTGACACCCTTTCCCTTTATGAAGTGTTGGAACTGTTTAAATCGACCGGTGAAGATTTTGCTATTATCGTCAATGAATATGCTTTGGTGGTAGGCATTGTCACCCTTAATGATGTGATGAGTATTGTGATGGGGGAATTGGTTTCCAGTGAAGAAGAACAAATCGTCAGCCGTGATGAACATTCTTGGCTGATTGATGGGGCAACGCCCCTTGAAGATGTGATGCGGGCGTTGGATATTGAATCTTTCCCTGATGAAGAAAATTATGAAACCATTAGTGGATTTATGATGTATATGTTACGTAAAATCCCGAAAAAAACGGATTTTGTGAACTATGATAAATATAAATTTGAAGTGATTGACACGGAAAATTTTAAAATTGACCAAATTTTGGTGTCTTTAGTGAAAGAAAGTGAATAGCCAGGTGCTTTTCTTGCGTAATCCCCCATAGCCAGTATAATGGCGGCGATCAATTTCAGACCCTAATAAAAGGAATGATTATGTTAAAAAAAATCTCAATCTTGTTGTTTTCTATTATTTTAACCGCTTGTTCTTCCATAACGTCCTATATTCCTTTTATGGATAGTGATAAAAAAGTGATTAATTTGGATAAAGACAGAATTGATCAAAAATCTTATGCATCGGCTTATGAGGCAACGGTGGCGACTTATAAGGGTCGAGTGAATGAAAATTTCTATGTAGATAATTTTGCCAGTGGTGCAAATGATTGGTACTTGGGGCGTATTTTAGTGCCGATTAAGCAAATTCAAGACAAGCTTTATACCGGTGGGCACGATTCCGATGTGTATGCTTATTACAGTGGTGTATTACATGCCGAAGCATTACAGGCTAACTTTAATCGTCTAAGCCAAGATTGTTGGCAAAAATTAGATCCACCGAGTATCACCCAAGGGATTTATGATGCGATGCGTGATTTGAAAAAAGGCAAAGTCCGCAGTGAAGACGATGACTATATCGCAAAAGGGAGTGATACTCTGTTAAAGGTTTGTACAACCCGTTAAATCAATCAAACTGTTGATGGATTGTTTCATCAGCAGTTTTTCTTTTTCTAAATCTTAGACTAAGGAGTAAGAATGTTAGAACTTTCGGAAAGCAACATTCATTTGAATGCTTATGCTGAAACCAAACAGCAGGCAATTGAAATGGCAGCCGGTGCATTGGAAACCGCCGGCAACGTAGAATCGGGCTATTTACAAGGAATGTTGGCGCGTGAACAGCAAACCTCCACCTTTTTGGGGAACGGTATCGCCATTCCACACGGTACGTTGGAAACCCGTGATAAGGTGAAAAAAACCGGCGTGCAGGTACTCCAATTTCCAAAAGGCATTGAATGGGGTGAAGGCAATGTTGCCTATGTGGTGATTGGTATTGCAGCACGTTCTGATGAACATTTGGCGTTATTACGTCAATTAACCCACGTGCTTGGAGATGAAGACACCGCAGAAAAATTAGCTACACTTACTGATGTGGCAGAATTTCGTGCGATTTTAATGGGCGAAAGTACGGAAGATTTCACTATTCCTAAAGAAAATATTCGTTTGGATGTAGATACCTCAAGTTTGCTCACCTTAGTGGCAATAAATGCGGGACAATTACAGGCACAAAGTGCGGTGGAAAACCGCTTTGTTTCTGAAGTGATTGGCAATGCCGCCTTGCCGTTGGGTAAAGGATTGTGGGTAACGGATGCCGTGACCGGCAATGTGAAAAATGCCTTGGCGTTCAGCCGTGCCAAAACCATTTTTAATCATAATGGTAAACCGGTGAAAGGGGTGATTACTGTTTCTGCGGTTAATGATGTTATCAATCCGGTATTAACCCGTTTATTGGAAGAAAACGTGCAAACGGCATTGTTAAACGGAAATTCCAGTGAAATTTTGACCGCACTTTTAGGCGGTGAAGTTGCGGTTTCCGACAAAACGCAGGTGACACAAACGGCAAATGCTGTGGTGGGAACGTTTACTATTCGTAACGAACACGGCTTGCACGCCCGTCCGAGTGCCGTATTGGTGAATGAAGTGAAAAAATTCGCATCAAAAATTACCGTACAAAATATTACCCGTGGCAGTGAGACAGTGAGTGCGAAAAGCCTGATGAAAATTGTTGCACTCGGAGTGACACAAGGTCATCGCTTACGTTTTGTAGCGGAAGGGGAAGATGCCAAACAAGCCATTGAAAGCCTTGCTAAAGCCATTGCCGAAGGTTTAGGCGAAAATGTTTCTTCCGTGCCGCCGACAGAACCGGATACGATTGAAGTGATGGGCGACAAAACCCATACGCCGGAGACTGCGGAAGAGAGCGGTTTACCTTCCGATGCGATTGAGGCGGTATTTGTAATTCATAATGAACACGGCTTACACGCCCGTCCGAGTGCGGTGTTGGTCAATGAAGTGAAAAAATATAATGCCTCGGTTGCGGTGCAAAATTTGGATCGTGATTCTCAACTGGTCAGTGCGAAAAGTTTAATGAAAATTGTGGCGTTAGGCGTAGTGAAAGGTTCCCGATTACGCTTTGTAGCGACGGGTGAGCAAGCCAAAGAAGCCATTGAAGGCATCCGTGCTGCCATTGAATCCGGTCTTGGTGAAGGGAAAGGGGAATAATCATGGCAAAGGTAGCAACTATTACGCTCAATACCGCCTATGATTTGGTCGGCCGCTTATCACGCATAGAATTAGGCGAAGTCAATACCGTGGAAACCCTTGGGCTTTTCCCTGCGGGCAAAGGTATTAACGTGGCGAAAGTGCTGAAAGATTTAGGCATTGATGTTGCCGTGGGCGGATTCCTTGGTGAAGACAACGCCGGTGATTTTGAGCAAATGTTCAAAAAACAAGGCTTAGAAGATAAATTCCACCGAGTTGCCGGTAAAACCCGTATTAATGTCAAAATTACGGAGACCAAAGCAGATGTCACGGATCTCAATTTTCTGGGTTATGAAATCACCCCTCAGGCTTGGCAACAATTTGCCGCTGATTCTTTAGCCTATTGCTTGGATTACGATATTGTTGCTGTGTGCGGTAGCTTACCACGTGGTGTTACACCGGAATTGTTTGCCGACTGGTTAAATCAATTGCATCAAGAAGGCATAAAAGTAGTGTTAGATACGAGCAATGCCGCGCTGAATGCCGGTTTGAAAGCTCATCCTTGGTTGGTGAAACCGAATCATCGGGAATTGGAAAGTTGGATTGGGCATGTACTGAATACGGAAGAAGAGATTATCCGTGCTGCACAGCAGTTAAAAGCACAAGGTATTGAAAATGTGATCATTTCCATGGGAGCAGAGGGATCCTTATGGATTAATCACGAGGGGGTAATAAAAGCCCAACCGCCAAAATGTGAAAATGTCGTTAGCACTGTGGGTGCGGGTGATTCCATGGTGGCTGGGCTCATTTATGGCATTGAGAAAGGTTTATCAAAATCAGAAACCTTAGCCTTTGCCAGTGCGGTTTCCGCCTTTGCCGTATCGCAAAGTAATGTGGGGGTAAGCGATCCGACATTACTTGACCCAATTTTAAACCAAGTGAAGATTACAGAAATTAAAGGATAATAAAATGATGTTATTTTTAGCCCAATCAAATCACCTGGGCAATGCCAAAAACTATTTATTACACGAAGTACTTCGTGTTGCGGCACAGAAAGCGAATGTGTCTTTAGCGGAAAATGCCGCTGAGGCTGATGTGGTTTTGGTTGTGGGAAATCAATTACCCAACAACGCCGCTTTTGTGGGGAAAAAAGTCTATTTGGTGAGCGAAGATGCGGTGATGAATGCACCGGAAGCCACCCTTGAAAAGGCACAGATCAGTGCAACAGACTATGTTGTACCTGAAAGTGCGGTGAATTTCGGTGGTGTTTCCAATGTGAGAAATATTGTTGCCGTGACCGCTTGCCCAACAGGTGTGGCGCATACTTTTATGTCCGCAGAAGCCATTGAAGCCTATGCCAAAAAGCAAGGCTGGAATGTGAAAGTGGAAACCCGGGGGCAGGTGGGTGCCGGTAATGAGATCACCGCAGAAGAAGTGGCGGCGGCAGATTTGGTTTTTGTGGCGGCGGATATTGATGTGCCGTTGGATAAATTCAAAGGTAAACCGATGTATCGCACTTCCACCGGGCTTGCTTTGAAGAAAACCGCACAGGAATTTGATAAAGCCTTCAAAGAAGCCAAAATTTTTGAAGGCGGTAATGCTAAAACGGCAAATGCTGAGGAAAGCGGCGAGAAAAAAGGCATTTACAAACATTTGATGACCGGCGTATCCCATATGTTGCCATTAGTGGTGGCAGGGGGATTATTAATCGCCATTTCATTTATGTTCGGGATTGAAGCCTTTAAAGACGAAACCATTTTCCACGGCTTACCAAAAGCCTTGATGGATATTGGCGGTGGTGCAGCCTTCCATTTAATGATTGCGGTATTTGCCAGTTATGTCGCCTTTTCCATTGCTGATCGCCCGGGGCTTGCAGTGGGGTTAATTGGCGGTATGCTTGCCACCACTGCCGGTGCCGGGATTTTAGGCGGTATCGTTGCAGGTTTCCTTGCCGGTTATGTGGTGAAAGGGCTAAATTTTGCTATTAGATTACCGGCAAGTTTAACTTCCCTAAAACCGATTTTAATTTTACCGCTGTTAGGCTCATTGATTGTGGGCTTGGCGATGATTTATGTGATTAATCCCCCTGTTTCGCAGGTGATGAATGCGTTGAGCGAATGGTTAAAATCCATGGGTGAGGTGAATGCCATTGTATTAGGAACGCTCATTGGTGCGATGATGTGTATTGATATGGGCGGTCCGGTAAACAAAGCAGCTTATACTTTCTCGGTGGGGATGATTGCCTCACAGGTTTACACCCCGATGGCGGCAGCGATGGCGGCAGGTATGGTGCCACCTATTGGTATGGCGATAGCCACTTGGATTGCCCGTAATAAATTTACCGCTAACCAACGGGATGCGGGCAAAGCCTCTTTTGTATTAGGGCTTTGTTTTATTTCTGAAGGGGCATTGCCTTTTGTTGCAGCCGATCCTATTCGTGTGATTGTCAGTTCTGTGATAGGTGGGGCAACGGCTGGGGCGATTTCCATGGCATCAGATATCACATTACAAGCACCGCACGGTGGTTTATTTGTGATCCCATTTGTTTCTGAACCACTGCGTTATTTAGCGGCAATTGCTGCCGGTGCATTAGTAACCGGTGTGATTTATGCGCTGATTAAACCGAAAACAACGGAATAATCAACTTAAAGTGCGGTTGGTTTTTCAGGTATTTTCAGCATTATGTTGTAAATTCACACAATAAAAAATGTAGGGGCACACTACGTGTGTCCCTACTGTTTCAAAGCCCAAAATCGTTGAAAAATTTGACCGCTCTTTTAATGAGGAAAAAATGGAAAAATATAACAAACTTCGTATCGAATGGGATTGTCGCCGGGGAATGTTGGAATTGGATAATATCATTATGCCGTTTTACAAACAGCATTTTGATCAGCTTAGTGATAATCAAAAAGATCAGTTTATTCGTTTACTTGCCTGCACAGATTTGCAACTTTTCTCTTGGTTTTTTAACCGAGGCAAGGCTGAGGATGCCGAATTGCAAAAAATGGTGGAATATATCCAGACGATACAAAAAATGCCCACCGTTTAAATTTATTTTTTAACCTTTGAACTTTTTAAACTCGCTTATGTCAGAAAAAGCAAGTGAGAGCTTGATGTCTTGAATATTAAGGCGTGTTAGACATAGTATTAGGAGAAATATGGCTGAACAGCTAACGGATCAAGCTTTGGTAGAAAGGGTACAGCAAGGCGATAAAAAAGCCTTTAATTTGTTGGTTTCGCGTTATCAAAATAAAGTGGCGGGGTTGCTTACCCGTTATGTGCCGCGTAATGACATTCCTGATGTTGTGCAGGAATCCTTTATAAAAGCCTATCGTTCCATTGAATCTTTCCGAGGCGATAGTGCGTTCTACACTTGGCTATATCGAATTGCCGTGAATACGGCGAAAAATTATTTAACGGCGCAGGGGCGTCGTCCACCGAGCGAAGATATTTTGGCAGAAGATGCAGAAAGCTATGATGTGGGAACCCATCTCCGTGATGTGGATACCCCGGAAAACGAAATGTTGTCCGGTGAGTTGGAAAAAATCGTATTTGATACGATTCATAATATGCCGGAAGAACTCAAAACGGCGATTACACTTCGTGAATTGGAAGGTTTAAGCTACGAAGATATCGCACAAATTATGGATTGTCCCGTAGGCACTGTGCGTTCTCGAATTTTCCGTGCGCGTGAAATTATCGAAAACAAAATACAACCGCTTATGCAACGTTAGAATAAAGTTGGAGTTTAATATGCAAAAAGAGCAACTTTCAGCCTATATGGATGGCGAGCAAATCGATGGCTTGTTTACAAAAAAATTGTGTAATGATGAATCTTTGTGCCAATCTTGGGCTGCTTATCATATGGCAAGGGCAGTCATTCGGAAAGAAAGTGCGGTTATTTTAGGGGCGGATTTTACGGCGAAGATGGCGGAGCTAATTGAAAATGAAACTATTGAAAAGGTAACAATCACTGAATCTCAACCAACCGTTGAAGAGGTGAAAAACTTGCCGTTTATGCGTAAATTTAAATCTTTCTTCGCGCCGGTCGCACAAATAGCCGTGGCGGCAGGCGTATGCTTGGTGGCAGTCCTTGGCGTTCAATCCTTTAATGCGAAAACCGATGTGAACAACGCACCGGAAACACCGGTTTTGCAAACGCTACCTTTCAATAATTCCGTCCAAGAAGTCAGCTATAATGCACCGACTAAAGATGTTGCAAAAGCCGATCAAATGGAACAAAAAAATCGTCGTATTGGGGCAATGTTGCAAAACTACGAATTGCAACGCCGTATGCATGCCGATTCACTAAGTATCGGTAATAATCAGGTAAAATAATCCTTGAATAAACGTAAAACCATTCACCACGAATCTTTGATGACGTGGTGAATTTTTTATGAATTAAAAGTTTATGAAAAAAATAACTTTAAAACTGACCGCACTTTTATTTTCTGCGCTGTTAAGTATTTCTTCTTCAGCGGAAGAGATCACGCCAAAACAAATTTTAGAAAAAATGGTGCAGGCGGTAAATCATCTCAATTATGAGATTGCCTTTGTGCAAACTTCGCCGACCAATATGGATTCTTTTCGTTATCGCCATATTAAACGGGATAACAAAACCTATGCCCAATTGGTAACTCTTGACGGGGAGCAGCAAGAAATTATTCAACGTGATAATTTAGTTAGTTATTTTCAGCTGGGATCCCGCGCTTTTACGCTCAATAGCGGCAGTATCGTTGATGCTCAGCCATCGGTGATTCGTAGCAATTTTGATAAATTGGCGGAAAACTATAATTTTATTATGTTGGGAAAAAATCGGGTAGCTGGTCGTTTTACGGATACCGTTCGCATCGTACCAAAAGATGATTTTCGCTATCAATATGTGGTGTTTGTAGATGAAGAAAACGGTTTACTGCTTCGCAGTGATATGCTTGATCGTGAGGGTAAATTATTGGATCAATTCCGTGTAGTGACCCTTTATATTGATGATCGTCTTAAAGGATTAACGGACTATTTAAATAAGGTTTCAACCCCGCCCCTATTAAACGAAGCACAAAATATAGCGGCATCCCTTAATTGGCAGGCTGGCTGGTTGCCAAACGGGTTTGCAAAAGTTCGTCAAAGCCAAGATTTATTTGAAGACGAAGTGATTGACAGTGTGTTATTTAGTGACGGGTTGTTTACTTTTACTTTATATGTCACTAAAGCAGAAACCCAACAAACGAATCAAGATCAAACGTGGAAACAGGGAGAATATACCCTGTATAGTGAAGTGGTTGGTGACAAGGAAATAATCTTTATCGGGCAATTACCCATCGCTATGGCAAAGCGCATTGTGCAGGAAGTGAAATTTTCCCAATAGTTAAGAAAGTGAGGTTGGTTTAAGATTATTTTGTAGCATTATATAAAAAATGCACAAAACAATCATTTCCAACGAGATGTAGGGACGTTACGCTGGCGTACCTACATTTTTTTTGAGCAACATTTACATAATACTGAAAAAAATAACCGCACTTTTTGAAAAGTGCGGTTGATAATTTCGTTATTTTTTCTTTATTTCTCTTCCGGTAATCGAAGGAGGGCGAATAAGAAACCACCCCAGATTACGCCAAGGGCTATGATCATCATAGTAATTGCACTTGCGCTCATTTTATTCTCCTTTTGATTCTAAGGTTAATTGGGTTTCGCTTTTCCATTTCAAACGGGAAAGGATAAAGGCAACAATGAGTAAGCTAATTGCCATTCCCCAACCAAAAATATTCACAAACCAGCTTGGATAGCCTTCGTAACCTTCAGAGAAGACTTTGGCGCCTTCACTGAATAGCATAAAGGCGAGGATACCGGTGGTGAGTACGATACATAAGCGCCAGAAAAAGCCGACTTTGAAAGAGGAGGTTTCGTTTAAGTGATTGCCCAATAAACCCAGCTTTTCATTTGAGACAATTGCAACGAGAGAAACGAAGGCTACAGCAACGATACCGAAATAGTTGACGAATTTATCAAATACATCAAGCATTGGTAAGCCGGTTGTGGTACCGAATAAAATGACGGAAACAAACATCATTGGTACGCCAACGATAAAGGTCACTTTTGCACGGCGAATACGAAGTTTGTCTTGAATTGCCGAGATAATAACTTCAATCACGGAGATAAATGAAGTAAGTGCGGCAAAAGTGAGCGAACCGAAGAACAGCACACCAAGCACTTCGCCAAATGGGGCTTTGTTGATAATCGTTGGGAAAGCGAAGAAGGCTAAGCCAATCCCGCCTTTTGCTACTTCGCTCACTTCTTGTCCTTGTGCGGTGGCGATGAAACCTAATGCGGCAAACACGCCGATACCGGCTAACACTTCAAAGCTACTGTTTGCAAAACCAACCACTAAACCACTGCCGGTAAGATCGGATTCTTTTTTCAGGTAGGAGGCGTAAGTCACCATAATCCCGAAACAGATAGAAAGCGAGAAGAAAATTTGACCATAAGCCGCAATCCACACACTAGGGTTGGAAAGTTTTGACCAATCCGGTGTGAACAGGGCATTTAACCCTTTTTCTGCACCCGGTAAAAAGAGGGAGTAAACCACGAGGGCGATAAACATGACCACAAGAACGGGCATAAGAATGGAGGAAGATTTTGCAATCCCTTTTTGAATTCCCATGGAAAGCACACCTAAGGCAATCACCCAAACGGCAATTAACGGGCCGGTAACCATTCCAACAAATTCAAAACTTACACCATTGGCAATATCGCCCATTTTTAGAAATTCACCAATGAAAAAATCGATGGGTTTATCACCCCATGCACCGTTGATAGAAAAGTAGGTATAACTTGCCGCCCAGCCTAACACGACGGCGTAATAGAGACCGATGATGACATTGACCATCACTTGCCACCAGCCAAACACTTCAAAATGTGGGCTGAAGCGGCGATAGGATAAAGGGGCCCCCCCACGGTGACGATGCCCAATCGCATAGTCTAAAAATAACAAAGGAATCCCTGCGGTTAGCAGTGCGATAAGGTAGGGAATAATAAATGCACCACCGCCATTTTCGTAGGTGGTATAAGGAAAACGCCAAATATTGCCCAAACCAACGGCTGAGCCAATCGCAGCGAGAATAAACGCTTTACGACCGGAAAAGGTCTCGCGCTTTGGAGCAGATTGTGCCATAAATTGTTCCTGTTAAAAAATGAAAAAGGCTTTAACTATAATGGAATCTTTTATCTAGTCAATAAAATTGACGAAAGAGTGGTTAGTTTTTGGGAATTTTTCCGCAAAAATTTGGTCTATAAAACGATTTTCATCACAAAAAGGAACAATTTATGGATTTTAATCAAATTTTAAATCAAGTCGTCAACATGGCGAAAAACTCAGCGAGCAATTTGCAAACCGGTAACCCCACTTTGGATAATATCACCAAAGTGGGCGGTGGCGCAGCGATTACCGGTATTTTGTCAATGATCTTAGGGCGTTCCGGTGGCGCAAGCTTGGCAAAATTAGGCTCATTGGCCGTGTTGGGTAACTTGGCTTATCAGGCCTATCAAAATTATAAAAAATCCCAACAAAGCCAACCGGCGATGTCGGCTAATGATTTTGATGTCTTAAATTCCACTTCCCAGCAAGAGGCAAGTGCCTTGATTTTGCGCACAATGATTGCCGCAGCGGCAGCAGATGGCGATATTACGGAAGATGAAAAACAAACCATTGCTAATGAAATTGGTGATAACGGAGAATTGGCACAATGGATTGAGCAAGAAATGGTAAATCCGATTAGTGTGGATGAGATTGCACGCCAAGTTGGGAATGATACTGCTCTTGCTGCAAATGTTTATCTTGCGGCACGCTTGGTGAGTAAGGATTTATCCCGCAAAGAGATTATTTTCCTTGCCAATCTTGCTTCTGCGCTCGGCTTAGATGAAGCGCTGGTGGAACAATTAGAAAAACAAGCGGGATTTTAAATGTTTGAGGGGATGAAAATCCCCTTATTTTTGACCGCACTTTGTTGGTGTTTAGTTTGTAGGTTTGCTAAATACTCATCAAAACCATGGCGTTTATTTTCCATAAAAACAATGTGGTCGGGTATGCGAACAATTTCCCGAAAGCCGAGGTCTTGGAAAAATTTTGCAGATTCACATTTTGTATAGAGAAATAGATGGGCGTTGCCCCGTTCCATTTGGATATGAATCAAATGGGTGAGAATTTGGTTCATTAATCCTTCACCCTGATGGTTTTTCGATACGGCTAAACAACGCAAAGTATCATTAAAACAGCCGCCTGTGGCGATGATATTGAAATCTTCATCAAACATCGCACACAGATAATCTAAGTTAGGATCCCGGCGAATGCCCTCTTGCTCAAGTAAGTTATCTATTTGTTTGAGGTTGTGTTGGTCACAAAAGGCAACCTTGCCAATGGAATAATTGTTCATATTGTTACACCCTTAACCAAAAGGTGACCGGGCCGTCATTGGTGAGGCTGACTTGCATATCAGCTGCAAAACATCCGTTTTCTACGGGAATTTTTTCAGCACATTTTTGCGAGAAATACTCGTAAAGTTCATTCGCTAAGGCAGGATCCGCCCCTTTAGAAAAACTGGGGCGTAAGCCTTTTTGCGTATCTGCCGCTAAGGTAAATTGGGATACCACCAACAATGCTCCCCCCGCTTGCTGAACATTCAAATTCATTTTGTCGTTTTCATCGCTAAAAATTCGGTAATTTAACACTTTTTCGGCAAGTTTATCCGCTTTCGCGCGGTCATCCTCTTTTTCCACGCCGAGCAATACTAATAATCCTTTGCCGATTTGCCCGATGGTTTCACCGTTTACCTCTACACGAGCCTGTGTTACACGTTGTATTAATGCAATCATGGTATTTCCTTCATTTATTTGATTTTTTAACCGCACTTTTGTTGTTTGATTTCTTCTAATACGGCGGCAAGTTGAGCCCCAATTAATACCACTGTCCAGCTTAGTTGGATCCAGAGCAACATAATCGGTAGGGTTGCCATTGCACCGTAAATCAATTGATAAGAGGGAAAGGTCACGATATACCAAGTAAAGGCTTGTTTTCCCAAAGTGAAAAATACCGCAGCAATGAGTGCACCGGCGGCAGAATGTTTGATACTAACTTTCTTATTGGGTACGACCATATAAAGCACGGTGAAAATAAACCAAGTAGAAAGAAAAGGCACAAAACTAAGCAGTTTTAACCCAAATGAGAGATGTTCTGAGGTTTCAAACACCGTTTTTATATAGGCACTGGCGGCAATGCTTGTACCGATAAGCAAAGGTCCTAAAGTTAAAATTAGCCAATAAATCGCAAAGGAGGTAAAAATCGGGCGTGAGCTGCTATCTTGCCAAATGCCGTTTAAGGTGCGATCAATGGAATTGATCAACATTAACGCCACGGCAATTAAACTCACAATACCCACCGCACTCATTTGCTTAGAGTTGTTCACAAATTCATCAATATATTGACCTACCACATCACCGGCAGAAGGGGCGAAATTGGTGAAAATAAATT
This sequence comes from Rodentibacter trehalosifermentans, assembly GCF_002000545.1. Classification (GTDB taxonomy): domain Bacteria; phylum Pseudomonadota; class Gammaproteobacteria; order Enterobacterales; family Pasteurellaceae; genus Rodentibacter; species Rodentibacter trehalosifermentans. The sequence continues at coordinate 18,907 of NZ_MLHL01000028.1, forward strand.
CTTTTAATGCACCGGTAACCTCATTAAACACAGGAAAGGCGGAAAAAATAGAAAAAATCACCATAATTAACGGCACAATGGCCAACGTTGTGCTGTAAGTGAGCGAGCCTGCCGCCTGCGTTAATTTATTTTCATTAAAGCGCCGCCAAAATTGTTTAAAGAAAGTGAAAATTGTCATAACCACGCTCCACAGCAATGTTTAAATTTTTTACCCGAACCACAAACACAAGGCTGTTTCATTGTCGGTAAAGGCACGGTGGGATCAATAAAATACCAACGCCCACCAATATTGACAAAAATAGACCGCTCTTGGTGGGATTGCTCTCCCTTCTTGCCTTGAAAAAGGGCATTAAACTCCACCGCACTGTGGCTTTTTATGAGGGGTTCTGTTTTCAGAATTTGTAAGCCAAGCCATTGTGTATTGTCTGCCCAATTTTGTAAGGCTTGAACATTTAAGTGGGGTTGTTGATTGGGCACAGTGGTTTCCACAATATAGGGAATGTTTTTCAATACATAGGCACAATAACGTGAACGCATCAGTTGTTCTGCGGTTTCCGGTAAGGCTTGGTTATGATGAAATATACCACAACAATCACCATAATTTTTGGCAGATTGGCAAGGGCAAAGTGCGGTCGTTTTAGAGGTCATTTTCGGGTGCCTTTATTTTACTTAATTGTGAGTTCAGAGAACGTTTAAATGCCTCAGCTAATTCTTCAATGGCTAACGCCTGTTCTAATTCTTCCTTTGTCGGATTGCCAGATAATAACTGATTTAAGTGGCGAATAGTGAGATGTGGATAAGGTCTGCTTTGTAATTGTAATTTATCGCCTTGTGTGATTTCCCCTTCTTCAACGACCCGCACATACCAGCCGGTCCAACCTGAACGATATATCGTTTTTTGGGTTTCGGGATTGTTGGTGTTTTTAGAAAGACGTTCACAAGGTTTGCGTGGTTGGGAGACTTCTAAAAGGGCTGTGCCAATTTTAAAACAATCCCCCACACAAACGGAATCCTCATCAAAGCCGGATACCACAAAATTTTCACCATAAATTGCCGTACCGGTGTAGGAAAAATCTTCACCTAATAATTCATTGAGTGCAGTAAATGACACATCAGACATAAAAAACAGGGCTTTATCCACACCGCCATGATGCTTTTTTAATCCCACATCGTTGCCATAGGCGCCAAGTTTATGGATTTTGACTGAAGGCACAGGCTGTTTACGGATGGCACTTTCATAGGTAGAGCCGTCTGCAAAGGTTAGCGAGGCAACCTCCCCTATTTTGATGACTAAAATTTCCGCTTTTGACATTTTTTTCCCCTTTTTGCAAAAACGCACAAAATTATACCGTAAAATCACTTAAATTTTGACCGCACTTTGTTTTTTCCTTATTATCTTGTTCACTTCATACACAATAAAAAGGAACACTTATGCAATATGATCTCGCCCGAACAGAACAGGGAAAAACATTGGGTATAACAGCAAAAATGGCAAACCGACACGGATTAATTGCTGGTGCGACAGGGACAGGGAAAACGGTTAGCCTACGCAAAATTGCCGAGGCATTTAGTGATGATGGTGTGCCTGTTTTTTTGGTGGATGTGAAAGGTGATATTTCAGGGTTGGTTCAGCAGGGACAATTGAGTGGCAAAATCGCCGAACGTATTGAACAGTTTGATTTAGGTGGCGAACATTATCTGAGCGGTTATCCGGTTTCTTTTTGGGATGTATTTGGCGAAACCGGAATTCCATTACGCACCACCATTTCTGAAATGGGCCCGTTATTGCTTTCCCGTCTATTAAACCTCAATGCCACCCAAGAGGGATTACTTAATTTGGTATTCCGTGTAGCCGATGATAAAGGCTTATTGCTGATTGATTTAAAAGATCTCCGCGCCATGCTGAAATATGTGGCGGAAAATGGCAAAACTTTCCAAGTGGAATATGGCAATGTCTCTACGGCAAGTGTGGGGGCGATTCAGCGTGCTCTGCTTACCCTTGAAAATGAAGGGGCAAGTAATTTATTTGGTGAACCGGCACTTAATCTCGACGATTGGTTACAAACCCGAGATGGGCGAGGGGTCATCAATGTTCTTAATTCCGAAAAATTGATTAATTCACCAAGAATGTATAGTGCGTTCTTACTCTGGTTGATGTCTGAACTGTTTGAACAATTGCCGGAAGTGGGTGACCCTGATAAACCGAAATTTGTCATGTTTTTTGATGAGGCACATTTGTTATTTGACGGTGCGCCGGCAGTATTGGTGGAAAAAGTGGAACAGGTGGTTCGTTTAATTCGCTCCAAAGGGGTGGGGATTTATTTTGTCACCCAAAACCCGTTGGATTTGCCGGATACGGTTTTAGGGCAATTAGGAAACCGTGTGCAACATGCCTTACGAGCCTTTACTCCACGAGATCAAAAAGCCGTTAAATCTGCTGCTGAAACCTTCCGTGCCAATCCTGCAGTGAATGTGGTGGAAACGATTTCAACCCTTGGTGTGGGGCAAGCATTGGTTTCTTTCTTAGATGAAAAAGGAATGCCAACCCCTGTTGAAATAGCTTATATTTACCCGCCGAAAAGCCAACTTTCACCCCTTTCTGCCGAAGAACGTCATGCATGGGTGAAAGATGATGAGCTTTATTCTTTCTATAAAGATTATGTGGATAATGAATCAGCCTTTGAAGTATTAAATGCACAAGCCGACCTTGCCGCTGTTCAACAAAAACAAGCACAGCAAGCCCAAGAGGAAGAAGAAAACGGTATTTTAGGCAGCCTAAGCCGTATGATTTTTGGTACTCAAAAACGAGGGGATAAGCTCAGCCCAACAGAGCAAATGGTAAATAGTGTGGCGAAATCCGTCGGGCGTAATATTCGTAATCAAGTCACAAAACAAATTATGCGTGGTATTTTGGGTGCATTGAAAAAATAATAAACCAAAGTGCGGTTATTTTTACCGCCAAATTTAAACAAGGAGACAATTATGTCAGACGTATTTCATTTAAACCTCACCAAAGCCCAATTAAAAGGGGCAACTATTGCAATTGTTCCCGGTGATCCGGCACGCAGTGAGCGTATTGCCAAACATCTTGATAACCCTGAATTTCTCACCAGCACTCGAGAGTTCACCTCTTGGTTGGGATATCTCAATGGTCAGCCGGTGGTGGTGTGTTCAACCGGGATTGGTGGGCCTTCCGTTTCCATTTGTGTGGAAGAATTAGCCCAACTTGGCGTGCGTACTTTTATTCGTATTGGCACAACAGGGGCAATCCAACCGCATATTCATGTAGGTGATATTTTGGTTACCACCGGCGCAGTACGTTTAGATGGGGCAAGCCGACATTTTGCCCCATTGGAATACCCGGCTGTGGCAGATTTTGAATGTACCACTGCACTGGTTAATGCAGCAAAAGAGAAAGGTGTTGAGCCATTTGTTGGCATTACTGCCTCCTCCGATACCTTCTATCCGGGGCAAGAACGTTATGATACTTACAGTGGAAAAGTTTATCGTGATTACCAAGGTTTACTCAAACAATGGCAAGATCTCAATGTGATGAATTTTGAGATGGAATCGGCCACCTTATTTACCATGTGTAGTGCCTTAGGTTTGCGTGCCGGTATGGTATCCGGGGTGATTGTTAATCGTACCCAGCAAGAAATCCCAAATGAAGCCACCATAAAAGCCAGTGAAGAAAAAGCCATTTCAGTGGTCGTGGAAGGGGTGAGAAAACTATTAGCTTAATATGATAAAAAGGCGTTTGTGAATTTCAAAACGCCTTTATTTTTAACCGCACTTTTAACTATTTGCTCTCGCAAAGGTAGCGGCCTCATGAATTAATTCATCACTTGGGCGTTGGTGGGTGTAGAGTTCAAATTGTTCCACCGCCTGTAAAACAATCACCTCAGCACCGGAAATAATTTGTTTTCCTTGGCTTTCGGCATAGCGGATAAATGGGGTTTCAGCAGGGATCGCCACCACATCAAAGGCGACACTTGCCGCATCAATCAGCGATTTTGGGAAGGCGAGATCAAATTCTTCTTTTCCCCCTTTCATTCCAATTGGGGTCACATTGACTAAAATTTCAGCCTGTTGGTTTTCTAAACTATTGATGTAGTCATAGCCATAAAGTGTGGTCAAATATTGGCCTGTTTTTTCATTACGGGCGTAAACTTTCAGTTTCTCAAAACCTGAGTTTTTAAATGCGGCTACCACAGCTTTTGCCATGCCGCCACTGCCTTGTACAATCACGGAGCTATTTTTATCTAATTGATATTTATCAATTAATTTCACAATAGCAATATAATCGGTGTTATAAGCGCGCAAAAAGCCATTGTCATTAACAATGGTATTGACCGATTCAATGGCTTGGGCTGACGGGTGAATTTCATCTAAAAACGGCATGCAGCTTTCTTTAAAAGGCATAGACACCGCACAACCACGGATCCCTAAGGCTCTAACTCCCTTTACAGCATGTTCAATATCTTGCGTGGTAAAGGCTTTATAAATAAAGTTAAGCCCTAATTTTTTATATAAATAATTATGAAAGTTTGTGCCAAAATTTCCCGGTCTGCCGGAAAGGGACATACAGAGTTGAGTATCTTTGTTGATCATAGTTATTTCCCAAATATTTTAGTGATTGTCTTTACCCCTATTTTTACACTTTTCTTAAGGGGTTCTTCTAAGAGTTTATGTGGTGCTAAGAATGCCGCACCTTCACCCAATCCCTCTCCAACTGTTTCAATGAGTTCTGTATTACTTGATGATTCGGAGATAATCGGGCGAATTTCACGGGTAATAGCATCAATATGAAAAATTCGAGATTTATTTTCATCCTTAATTTGGCAACTTACGGAAATAATCGGAATTAAATAAAGCGCTATGTCTAACTCTAAATCTTCTTGAGTTATTTTATAGGCATTGTTATTTTTATCATCATAAGATTGGATATAGATATTTTCTTCTAAAAATTCAAAAATATCATTTAAATAGAGTTTTTCAATAACTTGATCCAATGAATAGTCTTTATTCCATTTTGAGATTTTTTTATCAATGTTAGCGCTGATAATTGAATCTTTATGTTTTTCCAGATATTTATTGAATTTTTTATCGAAAGTTTTATTGGGATACTCAAATAAATAGTCAAATTTAATTTCTTCTTCGCCAATTTCAATGGTTGGAATTGAAATCATCTCATTTTTAACATTAAAGACATCATCACCAACTTTTATTTGAGCAATCTTAGATTGGTTTTCTAAAGATACAAAAATATCTTTCTTCTCGGTATATTCAAATTCAACCTTTCTGATAATTTTGACTTTCCAAACTCCACAAAAATCATGTTTTGTGGTCATTTTTAAAATATCCTCTTTATTAATTTTTCTTGATAAAAGACGATTGAATATTTTCGGATTAATTAAATTTTCAATTACGGTATCTTTTGCTCTCTCATCATCTTCCTTTTGTTTATTGGTGAGCTTATAAATTTTGATTTGATCTCGATATTGGTTCAATAATTGACCGCACTTTGTTATTTCAGACATCATTTTTCACCTCAAATATTCAAATTCATACCATCATCAATAAAATATTGGTTCATTTCAAAGGCAGGTTTGGCGGCTTTGTCTTTGCCGATAATGCGGGCAGGAACGCCGGCTGCGGTGGCATATTCCGGTATAGGTTGAAGTACCACAGAATTTGCGCCGATTTTCGCATATTTACCCACTTCGATATTGCCAAGGATTTTTGCCCCGGCACCAATCATCACACCTTCCCGCACTTTAGGGTGGCGATCACCGGATTCTTTGCCTGTGCCGCCTAGGGTGACACCTTGTAAAATGGACACATCGTTTTCAATCACCGAGGTTTCCCCCACCACAATGCCGGTGGCGTGATCGAACATAATACCATGCCCAATTTTTGCCGCCGGGTGGATGTCCACATCAAAGGCTACGGAAATTTGGTTTTGTAAATAGAGGGCGAGGGCTTTTCGATCTTGTTGCCATAAATAGTGGGTGATTCGATAGCTTTGGATGGCGTGAAACCCTTTTAAATAAAGCAAGGGGGTAGACCACAATTCTACCGCAGGATCCCGTTGGCGTACGGCTTTAATATCGCAAGCGGCATAATCAATAATCGCCGGTTCGGCGAAATAGGCCTCTTCAATAATTTCACGCAAAGAAATTGCCGGCATAATGGGATTGGCTAATTTATTGGCGAGCAAATAACTTAACGCACTGCCCAGATTTTGGTGTTTTAAAATGGTGGAATGAAAAAAGCTCGCAAGCATGGGTTCGTGCTCCGCTAATGTTTTCGCCTCTTGACGAATATGTTGCCATACTTCTAATGTCATTTTTCCTCCTTATTCGCCTTTTCGTTCACGCCCAAGTAAGCTGCGAACAACATCTTGTGCATTTTTCCCGCAAAAGAGAATTTGATAAATTTGCTCTGTAATGGGCATTTCCACGCCTTGTCGTTGGGCGAGGAGATAAGCCTCTTTTGTGTTGTAAAAACCTTCCACGATCTGCCCGATATTTTCCATTGCCGCTTGTGCCGTTAAACCTTCACCCAACATCAGTCCAAAACGGCGGTTGCGTGATTGATTGTCGGTACAGGTTAAGACAAGATCCCCTAAACCGGACATTCCCATAAAGGTGTTGGGATTTGCCCCTAAGGAAGCCCCTAATCGGCTGATTTCTGCAATGCCCCGGGTAATTAATGCCGTGCGTGCGTTAGCGCCAAATCCCATTCCATCGGAAATACCGGCACCAATAGCAATAACATTTTTAATTGCACCACCCAGCTGCACCCCAATCATATCTGTGTTCACATACACCCGAAAATGCTTGCTGCAATGAATGCGAGCCTGAAATTCAAGAGCAAATTGTTCGTTATTGGAAGCGAGGGTAATAGCTGTGGGTAAGCCTTGCGCCAGCTCTTTGGCAAAAGTGGGGCCGGAAAGTACGGCAAGCGGGTAATTTGTTCCAAGTTTTTCTTCCGCCACGGTTTGTAAAAGCCGTCCGGTGTTTCGCTCTAATCCTTTGGTTGCCCAAATAAGGCGATGATGAGGTTGTAAGTGCGGTCGAATTTGGCTGAGAATTTCGTTAAACGCATGGCTTGGTACGACGATTAAAATATCTTGTGAGCGTAGGATCGCTTGTGCCAAATCATATTCTAGGTGTAATTCTTCAGGAAAAACAATATCGGGTAAGAAACGGCGATTTTGGCGTTCGAGACGCATTTGCTCAATATGCGTAGCATTATGCCCCCAAAGATAGGTTGGGGATCCGTTACGTGAGAAAGAAATCGCTAACGCCGTACCATAAGAACCGGCGCCAAGCACAGTAATCGGTGATTGAGGTTGCATCATTTCCCCCAAAAAATAAAGGGCAAACCCAAAGCTTGCCCTTTGTATCAAGAATTAATGTTGAGTTTCTTTTGCTTCTTCAGCTTGGGCATTTCCTGCTTCTTGCTGACGGTTCATATATTCAATAAATAAGGCATCAAAGTTCACCGGTGAAAGGTTTAATGCCGGGAAGGTACCACGGTTGACTAAACTTGAGACCAATTCACGGGCATAAGGGAACAGCATATTCGGGCATTGTGAGGTTAAGCAATGTGCCATTTGTACCTCTTCCAAACCACTGATGGTAAATACACCGGCTTGTTTCACTTCACAGAGAAACGCAAGATCCCCGGAATCTTCCAAAGTGGTTTCAACGGTAATATTTAGGGTGACTTCATAGAGATCATCACCTAATTGCACGGTTTCTGTACTTAAATCAAAACCTAATTTGGGTTTCCATTCTTGATGAAAAATATGAGGAAGATTTGGTGCTTCAAAAGACACATCTTTCACATAAATACGCTGAATTTGTAGAACGGCTTGTGATTCTTCTGCAGCGATTTCTGGCTGTTGGTTTTGTTCGGACATAATTTTAATTCCTTATTTGTGTTTTTTAACGATAGGTAAATTTGCGCCCATCCAAGCGGCAATTCCTTCTTTTAGTACATAAACGCGAGCAAAGCCTTGTTTTGTGAGCAATGCGGCAGATGCCGGTGCCGATATGCCATTCACATCCACCAAAATCAATGGTTTTTCTTTGTGTTGTTCAATTTTACCGAGATTGGCATTTTTGATATCGCTTGGGAGTAAATTGAGACTATTAATGATATGACCACGTTGGTATTCATCAAGGGTACGAAGATCGATCACTACGGCATCTTCATTATTCATTAAACGAATCACCTCAGGGTGTGCGATGACTTTAAATTTTTCGGTTGCCGATTTTAAAAAGGTGTAAATCACTGCGGCGAAAATGGCAAACCAAGAAACGGTGAGTAAGGTGTGTTTTTGTGCAAATTGAATTGCATCAGGCAGAAATTCTTGCATTGTTATCTCAAATTAATGTTAGTTAAGTTTAGGCTGAAAGAGGGCTTAAGTATAACCGTAGTTTGGTTTTCTTTCAAAAAAATTCTTGTTTTGCAAAGCGTGGTTGGAAAAAAGAAAAGATTGACAGCAAGTGTCAATCTTTTTATGAATCAGTATGCACTTAGCACTTGATGAATTTGTGTGATGGCTTTGTCCAATTCTTCTTTTGAAATGATAAGGGGAGGCAATAAACGTAGGGTATTGCCTCGTGCAGATAGGGCGAGTATGCCTTTTTCGTGGAGTTTGCCTAGCACTTCCTCGACAGGAACATTGTTAGCAAGCTGTATGCCTAGCATAAAACCTTTACCGGAAACACGTTTTACCATAGTAAGTGCGGTCAATTCTTTTTCTATTTTTTCAAATAACCATTCAGCCTTGTGTTGGACTTCTTCAAGTAAAGTAGGGGTTAAACAGTCCAGAACTTGATTGGCGGCTGCCATAGCAATCGGGTTACCACCAAAGGTCGAGCCGTGTGAACCCGGTTGAAATGCCTCCCCCAGTTTTTGTTTACCGATGACCGCGCCACAAGGTAAACCGTTCGCCAACCCTTTTGCGAGGGTTATGATATCCGGTTGAATGCCATAATGTTGATGGGCAAAGAGTTTACCGGTTCTCCCCATACCGGTTTGAATTTCATCGACAATAAGTAACACACCTTGTGTTTGGCACTGTTTTTCTAAGGCAATTAACCACTCGGTATCAGCAAGGGTTACCCCACCTTCACCTTGTATGATTTCCACGAAAACGGCGGCATAATCCGAAGTGATGGCAGATAATGAAGACATCTCATTGTAATCAATAAAATCAACGTCATTTAATAATCTACCGAACCCGCTTTTAATTGTCTCATTGCCCGTGATAGAAAGCGCCCCCATGGTTCGTCCGTGAAAAGACTGATGAAATGCCATGAGTTTGTGTTTACCCGTGTATTTTCGGGCTAATTTGATCGCCGCTTCATTGGCTTCTGTGCCGGAATTGCAAAAAAAGACTAATTGGTCTTTGCCTTTTACCAGTTTTGCTGCCACCTGCTCTTGGAGTGTACTGTGATATAAATTGGAGGTGTGCCATAGGCGGTGTAATTGTTGGATCACCGCTTGATTGAGGGATTCTACGTTATAGCCGAGATTGCACACGCCGATTCCACTGGTTAAATCCAAATAGCGTTTTCCGTGATTATCCGTGAGATAGACACCCTCTCCGCTGATAATTTCAAAGGGGAAACGCTTGTAAGTGTTAAATAACGTACTCATTTAGTCTTCCTTAAATATCGTGCCTTCATTTAATGTGTTTGAGCAAATTTTCACATTCGGGATGCCTTTTTCAACGGCATAAAATGCGGCATTGATTTTGGGCAACATCCCACCGCCAATGACCTTTTTCGCCTGTAATTGTTTTGCTTTTGCGGGTGTTATGATTGAAATTACCCGCCCTTCTTTGAGTACGCCCGGCACATCGGTAACCAAATAAAGTGCTTTCGCTTGCAATAATGCCGCAATTTCAGCGGCGGCATGATCACCGTTAATATTCAGCCAACCCCCTTGCGCATCCTGTGCTAATGGGGCAACGACACCCACATAATCATTTAAGAATTTCTCAAAAAGTGCGGTGTAAATTTCCGTTACTTTTCCCACCGAACCAAGTGTGAGCGGATCGATCATTTCACCTTGGATAGCAGTATTTGAGAGTGTATTTAACCCCATTGCCGGGATCTGATGAGAGGCGAGCTGCTGCAAAATTTGGGGTTGAATTAAGCCTAATAACACCATTTGGGTGATTTCTAATGTGGCAGCATCGGTAACACGGATACCGTCTTTTTTCATCACGGGTAATTGCAATTTTTCACAATATTCGGAGATTTTATTGCCTCCACCGTGAACCAAAAGAACGGCTTTTCCCGCAGCCCGCCATTGTTTAAGTTGTTGATAAAAGACTGGCGTGAGTTCGGCACCGGCATTACCGCCAATTTTAATGACGATCAGATTTTTCATTTTTTCCTCCATCACTAGGTGGCATAAGAAGCGTTTATATTGACGTATTCATAGGTTAAATCGCACCCCCAAGCTTGCCCCTGTGCGTTTCCAATGTGTAAAAAAACATCAATCACAATGACCGCACTTTTTAGAATTTCACTCACTTCCTTTTCGGAGAAATGTGCCGCTTGCCCTTTTGCTACAATAGGCGTTTGATTGATATTCACATCAATCAGTGTTGGATCTATATGGATTTGGCTTGCTCCCAGTGAGCTGAGAATCCGCCCCCAATTTGGATCCGCGCCGAAAATAGCGCTTTTCACTAAACTTGAACCCACAATGGATTTCGCCGCAATTCTGGCTTCTTCTATGGTTTTAGCGCCTTGCACATTCACTTCAATCAATTTTGTTGCCCCTTCACCGTCTTGTGCGATCATTTTTGCCAATTCGGTGAGCATAAATTGATAAGCCTGTTTAATCAGTGGGTAGTCGGTGCTTTGTTCGTTAATTTGTTGATGACCAGCTTTGCCGTTTGCCATTAATAACACCATATCATTGGTGGAAGTATCGCCATCAACGGTGATTTGATTGAAAGTTTGTTCCGTTAATTCACTCAAAAGTGATTGCAAAGTATTGGCTTCAATGGCGCAATCTGTTACTACAAAGGCTAACATGGTCGCCATATTCGGGTGGATCATTCCGGAGCCTTTTGCAAAACCGGTGATGGTGCAAGGTTTCCCCTCAATCTCAATGCGTAAACAAAGTGTTTTTGTTTTAGTATCCGTGGTTAAAATGGCTTGAGTGATTAAATCGTTTTGTGTTTTTTCCAGCTTTGCAATGCCTTGTCGCATTTTATCCATGGGTAATGCAGTGCCGATGAGACCGGTGGAAGCCACACCCACAAGATCAGCGGAGATACCGAGTTTTTCAGACACCCATTGTTGTTCTAATAACACATCTTTAACGCCTTGTTCTCCGGTGCAAGCGTTAGCAAACCCACTGTTCATCACTATAGCCTGCAATTGTTGTGTTTTTTTCACCAGATTTTTGGTTATTGAGGTGGGGGCAGCACAAATTTTATTCGTTGTATAAACACCGGCAGCATTCGCCACCACATCAGACACCACCCAGCCTAAATCCAATTTGCTATAACGCAACCCTGCGTGTACCGCATCGCTGCTGTAACCTTTTGGCCAGCAAAATGCTTGTTCTTGCCATTTTGTTTTGTTCATGCTTTCCTCCATTACTTAAGGGAATAAGGGAAACTGCGGTAAACCGACCGTCTCCTCAAATCCAAAATATAAATTAAAGTTTTGCACCGCTTGCCCAGCTGCACCTTTCATTAAATTGTCGATCACAGAGACGATGGTGACGATTTTTGTGGAAGGGTTCCACATCACACCGATATCGCAGAAATTGGAGCCGACCACCTCTTTAATGGTTGGCAGTTGTGCGCCTCTAAAACGCACAAAGGGCTTTTCTGCATAACATTGTGTAAAAATGTTTTCGATGATTGACTGTGTAACCGGCTGGGTAAGTTTTGCATAAGTATTCACCATAATGCCACGAGTGATGGGTAATAATGTGGTCGAAAATTGAATTTGTTGCAAACTTGCATCCCAATCCCTTAATTGCTGTGTGATTTCGGGAATGTGTTGATGTTGATTTAAACGGTAAACCCATAAATTTTCGTTGATAAAAGGGAAATGCGTATGTGTAGCCGGGTTTTTCCCCGCCCCGGATACGCCAGATTTTGCATCGGTAATAATGGAGCCCGCTTCAATAATGCCGGCTCTTGCCAAAGGAGCTAAGCCTAATAGAGTAGCGGTGGCATAACAACCCGGATTGGCGATATAGGCGGTATAGTGAGTGGTAAATTCGGGCAATGCATAAGTAATTTTATTTGTTGGTGGTAATTTCCGCCCTTTTTGGTGATACCAATTTTCATAGAGCTGTTCGCTTCTCAAGCGGAAATCGCCGGATAAATCAATGACAGGGAAAGCGCTATCAATTAAGGGTTGCATTAACTTCCCTGTGACCCCCGAAGGGGTGGCACAGAATAGGCAATCCGTTTCTTGTTGAATATTTTTTACATCAAATGGTTTGATTATTATATCGTTTTTCCCAAGTGCGGGAATGCGCTCGCTGAGCATTTGCGTTTCTTGTGTGCTGCCATAAAGTATGACTTGAGAGACTTTCGGATGTTGTGCCAGTAATGTGTAAAGTACCGTGCCGCTATAACCCGTAATGCCGATAATGCCAACTTTCATATTTACTCCAATAAGATTTATTTTGCATATTTATGCAATTATTTAGAATAAATATATTAATTTAACGTGCATGTCAACCCAAATATCGTAAAAATGTTAGCTGGTCGAACCAATTTATTGGAAAAAATAAAATGTAGTGGTGATTGGAGGGGCTGATAAAAAATATTATTTTTGATGATCAAGATCATCTTTTTCTCTTTTTGCCATTCCATCTTAATCGGTTTAGTTAGAAGATAGCAGGGAATTTATTATCCCTATGGAGTTTTTTATGAAATTAAACAAATTGGCGTTCTCTTTACTACTAGGTTTTAGTGTTTCTGCGGTGAATGCGGCTGAATTACTGAATATTACGATTCTTGCGACAGGCGGCACGATTGCCGGTAGTGGACAAAGTGCGGTCAATTCTGCCTACAAAGCCGGACAGCTTAATATTGATACTTTGATTGAGGCAGTACCGGAAATGAAAAATATTGCCAATATCAAGGGTGAACAAATTGTGAAAATCGGTTCACAAGATATGAATGATGAGGTTTGGTTAAAATTGGCGAAGGCAATCAATGCGCAATGTAAAAATACCGATGGTTTTGTGATCACACACGGTACTGATACGATGGAAGAAACCGCCTATTTCTTAGATCTCACGGTAAAATGTGAAAAACCGGTTGTACTTGTGGGGGCGATGCGTCCTGCCACGGAAAAGAGTGCAGACGGTCCGTTAAATTTATATAACGCAGTTGTGGTGGCGACCGATAAAAAATCTGCCGGTCGCGGTGTACTTGTAGCGATGAATAATGAAGTGCTTGGTGCACGTGATGTAACGAAAACCAGCACCACAGCGGTGCAAACCTTCCATTCACCAAATTTTGGTGCGTTAGGTTATATTCATAATAGCAAGGTGGATTATGAACGTTCACCGGAAAGCAAGCATACAGTGAACACACCATTTAATGTGGAAAAATTAGACAGCTTACCTAAAGTGGGGATTGTTTATGCCTATTCTAACGCACCGATTGACCCGTTAAATGCCTTATTGGAGGCCGGTTATCAAGGTATTGTGACGGCTGGTGTGGGGAACGGCAATGTCAATGCGGCTCATTTGGAACGTTTAGAAAAAGCGGCAAAAGAAGGGGTTGCGGTGGTGCGTTCTTCCCGTGTACCGACCGGTTATACCACCCGTGATGCCGAGGTGGATGATTCTCTGTATGGCTTTGTGGCTTCCGGTACACTAAATCCGCAAAAAGCACGGGTGTTATTACAACTTTCATTAACGCAAACCAAAGATCCGAAAGTAATCCAGCAATATTTTGAAGATTTCTAACGTTTTACAAGTGAAAAGTGCGGTGAAAAATAACCGCACTTTTTAACAAGAGAGGGTTTCTTGATCTAAATTATAGAAGCCTTGCCTATTTGTTGGTATATTGACGCCGCTTTATAACAACATAATCGTTTATTTTTTAACTTAGGGGGCAGTATGTCTGCAATGTTTTTATTACAATTTGCCATCGTGCTATTGTGTATCCTGGTGGGGGCACGTGTCGGTGGTATCGGTCTTGGTGTATTTGGCGGTTTGGGGCTTGCCATTCTTTCCTTTGGTTTTGGTTTGAAACCGGCGGGTTTACCCATTGATGTGATGTTTATGATTATGGCGGTGGTTGCGGCGGCGGCGGCAATGCAAGCGGCAGGCGGTTTGGATTATATGATCAAAATTGCGACAAAAATTTTACGTCGTAACCCAAAACACATTACTTTCATCGCACCGGCGGTCACTTGGTTATTCACCTTTTTGGCAGGAACAGGTCACGTGGCTTATTCTGTTTTACCGGTTATCGCAGAAGTGAGCCGTCAAAACGGTATTCGTCCGGAACGTCCGCTTTCAATGGCAGTGATCGCTTCACAATTTGCCATTGTGGCTAGCCCGATTGCAGCGGCGGTTGTTGCGGTAGTCGCTTATCTTGAACCGCAAGGTATTCATCTCGGCGATGTGTTAATAGTGACTGTGCCGGCAACTCTTTTAGGTATCTTCTTTGCTTGTATTTTTGTGAACAAAATGGGGAAAGAACTGAAAGATGATCCTGAATATCAACGTCGTTTAAAAGATCCGAAATATGCTGATGCCTTTAATTCTACGACGGATGTGAAAGAATTAGAAATCAGCAAAACCGCAAAAATTTCCGTTTCTCTCTTCTTATTCGGCGCATTACTTGTAGTGTTAATGGGGGCGATTCCTTCTTTACGTCCGGTGTTTGATGGGAAACCGATGGGAATGGCACATACCATTGAAATTATTATGTTATCCATTGGTGCGTTGATCGTCCTCACTTGTAAACCGGATAGCACGGAAATCACTAAGGGGTCAGTGTTCCACGCCGGTATGCGTGCAGTGATCGCAATTTTTGGTATCGCATGGTTAGGCGATACATTAATGCAAGCTCATATGACGGAAGTGAAAGATATGGTGAAAGGTCTGGTTGAAACTGCACCATGGACATTTGCGCTTGCTTTATTTGTGCTTTCCGTATTAGTAAACAGTCAAGGTGCCACCGTGGCGACCTTATTCCCGCTTGGTATTGCCCTTGGTATTCCTGCTCCGGTGTTAATCGGGGTGTTTGTAGCAGTAAACGGTTATTTCTTTGTACCAAACTATGGGCCGATTATTGCTTCCATTGACTTTGATACCACCGGCACAACCAAAATCGGTAAATACATTTTTAACCATAGCTTTATGTTACCGGGCTTACTGAGTATGGTATTTAGTGTGGCAATTGGTTTGTTGCTTGCCAATGTGCTACTTTAAATTGATTGATTTATGAACAAAACGGTGCATAATGCGCCGTTTTTTATATTTACGAACTTATCCACAAAACATTGCTCTAACAAAGACATTTCATTTTTATAAGGAACGCTGATGAAATTTTTTAAAATTCTTTTTACCGCACTTATTGCCTACATTCCCAATGCATGGTCTGCGGTGGATTACAATATCAAATACAGCTCTAATTATTTAATGCCTGCCTATGTGCATTTTAAAGCAGACGGCGCACAATATTCGGTGAATGCCAAAATTAATATTCCCCTTTACAACATTGTTTTTTTATCTCGAGGCTCACAAACCCCCACTCAGTTTAAAATGGTGAATTATCAGGATGTGCGTAATGGCAAACCTTATGCGCTATCAAAAATTTCGCCGAGCACGATTGAATACGGCAAAGTGAAAAGTGGGTTAAAAACGGAAGCACTTAACTTACCTACTTTTGATTTATTCACCATGGCATTTCAGCTCAGTTATTACGATAAATTACCAAGCAGTTTTCAAATTACCAATGGTAAAAAACTCTACCCGATGGAAAATGTGAAGGTTAATCAACGTGAGAAACAAATTGAATACAATAAACAGAAAGTGACGGAAATTACCTATACCTTTAAAACGGGTAATAAAGATATTATGGTGAAAAAATTCGCCGGCGAACAATTCCCCCGCTATATCAAATATTCCCGAGATGGCGATGACTATGAATTGGAATTTAGTGAATTTGTAAAATAAAAAACAATGCAAAAAAGAACCGCACTTTAGGAGAAAAGTGCGGTTCTTTTTTTAGTTGCTTTTAACGCAAGAAGTAACGATAGGATTTACTTTCGGTCACATCCTCATAAACATAATTGAGTTCTTCCAGTGCTTGTTCAAATTCGGCTTGTGTGGTTTCTCCTAGTTGGAAGCCGGCAAGAATATTGCCGTAGTCCGCACCATGGGCCCGATAATGGAATAGGGAAATATTCCAGCGATTTTGTAAGGTTTCTAAGAATTTAAGTAATGCCCCTTTTTGTTCCGGAAACTCAAAAGTATACAAACGCTCACTCGGATTGGCAGAGCGCCCTCCCATGAGATAGCGAACATGGGTTTTGGCAATATCATCATCAGACATATCTTCCACATCAAAACCGTTTTTTGTGAGATCGTTGATGATCTCGGTTTTTTCCGCTTCATCTAATGTGCGTACCCCAACAAAAATACAGGCTTGCTTGTCATCGGCATAGCGATAACTAAATTCTGTGACTGCGCGATTGCCCAACACTTGAACAAATTTTAAGAAGCTTCCCGGTTGTTCCGGCATGGTAACTGCAAGCAAGGCTTCACGATTTTCGCCAATTTCGCAACGTTCGGAGACATAACGTAGTGTGTGAAAATTTAGGTTCGCGCCGGATAAAATAGCCGCCATATTTTTGCCTTCAATATGGTGTTTTTTCGCATATTTTTTTAATCCGGCTAAGCCCAGTGCCCCTGAGGGTTCAGCGATAGCACGCACATTTTCAAATAAGTCTTTCATGGCGGCGCACACTTCGTCACTTTCGACAAGCACCATATCGTCAAGGTATTGGCGACATAATCGGAAAGTTTCATCGCCAATTCGTTTCACCGCTACCCCATCTGCAAACAACCCGACATGGGTGAGATCGGTGGGTTCGCCTTTTTCAAGGGCGGCATTTAAGCAAGCGGAATCTTTAGATTCTACGCCGATCACTTTAATTTCCGGCATAAACTGTTTCAGTAAAATTGCCACACCGGCCGCCAAACCGCCGCCGCCGACCTGCACGAAAACATAATCTAAATCCGCCACTTGCTGTAGCATTTCCATTGCTAATGTACCTTGTCCCGCAATCACCAAGGGGTGATCAAAAGGCGGAATGAAGGTCATATTTTTTTCTTTGGAAAGGGCTATCGCCTTGGCTTTTGCTTCATCAAAATTGGCACCGTGCAATAATACTTCGCCGCCAAAACCACGCACCGCATCCACTTTAATGCTAGGGGTGTTTTGTGGCATGACGATTAAGGCTTTCAAGCCGAGTTCTTTGGCGGATAAGGCAACCCCTTGAGCATGATTTCCGGCTGATGCGGCGATGACGCCTGCGGCTTTTTGTTCCGGTGAGAGGCTTGAGATCATCGCATAAGCCCCACGCAGTTTAAAGCTGTTCACCGGTTGGCGATCTTCCCGTTTAATCCAAATATTATTGTGTAGGCGTTCGGAGAGTTTACCCATTTTCTGTAACGGTGTGACCGTTGCGGCTTCATAAACGCGTGAGCCCAGTTTGACAATCGCATTGATATAATCGCTTTGGCTTGGTTGTGGGTTAGTGAGTAGATTTTTCATAATACTGTTTGTTGGAGCGTTTTTTTGTCTATCATTAAATCTCAAGGTCAAGTGATGGAGTTTATTCCCTTGTACGAAAAGTGCGGTTATTTTTTCGGTGTTTTTGGAATTATATTTGTAAATATATAAAATAAAAATATCAATGAGCGTCAAGACACAGTGCGCGTCCTTTATAAAACCAAATGATTTCAACGTATTACAAGCGACGTAGTGTGCCCCACATAATATTGAAACAGCGAAAAATTAACCGCACTTTGTCGGGTGTGTGAACTGAATTTTGCACACAAAGTGTGCGTGGATTGTTGCCTATCCACACACCCTACGGTTTTATTTTAAAAGGGTTTTATCCCGCACCGCACCTTTATCGGCAGAGGTGGCGAAATGCCCGAACACTTTCAAGGCAAAAGATACCTCACGTTGGCGATTTGCCGGCACCCAGCCTTTTTCATCTTGTTCCGCACGACGGGCGGCGAGGGCTTCATCGCTAATTTTTAGATTGATTGAGCGGTTTGGAATATCAATGTCGATGATATCTCCATCACGCACTAAACCAATTGCCCCACCGGAGGCCGCTTCAGGGGAAGCGTGGCCGATGGAAAGCCCGGATGTACCGCCGGAAAAACGTCCGTCCGTTAATAAAGCACATTTTTTGCCTAAGCCCATGGATTTTAAATAGCTGGTCGGATACAACATTTCTTGCATACCCGGCCCGCCTTTTGGCCCTTCGTAGCGGATTACCACTACATTGCCTTCTTTCACTTTGCCACCTAAAATGCCGGCAACGGCATCTTCTTGGCTTTCAAATACAATGGCTGTGCCGCTGAATTTCCAAATAGATTCATCTACGCCTGCGGTTTTTACAATACAACCGTCTTCTGCGAGATTACCAAATAACACCGCTAATCCCCCTTCTTGTGAGATCGCATGCGCTTTATCACGAATACAGCCGTTTTCACGATCATTATCCACCGTATCCCAACGACAATCTTGTGAGAAGGCTTCAGTGGTGCGAATACCGGCAGGCCCTGCTCGGAAGAATTTGTGTAACTCTTCGTCTTGGTTACGAATAATATCGTATTGATCAAGCTGCTCGCCCATGCTCATTCCCAATACGGTGTGGGTATTTTTATGGATTAATCCGGCACGGTCGAGTTCGCCCAATAAGCCCATAATCCCCCCTGCACGGTGCACATCTTCCATGTGGTATTTATTGGTATTAGGGGCGATTTTACTTAAGCAAGGTACAATACGGGATAGGCGGTCAATATCTGCCATTTTGAAATCGACCCCGGCTTCTTGTGCGGCGGCTAATAAATGTAACACGGTATTGCTTGAACCGCCCATGGCAATATCTAAACTCATGGCGTTTTCAAAGGCTTCAAAAGTACCGATTGAACGTGGTAATACGCTTTCGTCATCTTGTTCGTAGTAGCGTTTGCACAATTCTACAATCTGGCGACCGGCTTTTAAGAAGAGGGATTTACGGTCAGCGTGGGTGGCAAGCATCGAACCATTGCCCGGTAAACTTAACCCTAGCGCTTCTGTTAGGCAGTTCATTGAGTTTGCCGTGAACATCCCGGAGCAAGACCCGCAAGTCGGGCAGGCGCTACGCTCAATGGCATCAATGCGTTCATCAGATACCTTCGGATCTGCCGCTTCTATCATGGCATCCACTAAGTCTAAACGAATGAGTTGATCTGAAAGCTTGGTTTTACCGGCTTCCATTGGGCCGCCTGAAACAAAAATGGTGGGAATATTTAAGCGCATTGCCGCCATCAACATACCCGGTGTAATTTTATCGCAGTTGGAAATACAGACCATGGCATCGGCACAATGAGCATTTACCATATATTCCACAGAATCGGCAATCAAATCACGAGAAGGTAGGGAATACAGCATGCCACCGTGCCCCATGGCAATACCGTCGTCCACCGCAATCGTGTTAAATTCTTTTGCTACACCGCCTGCTTTTTCAATTTCTTTGGCGACAAGCTGCCCCATATCTTTTAAATGGACGTGTCCCGGTACAAATTGCGTGAAGGAGTTCACCACTGCAATAATAGGTTTTCCGAAGTCATTTTCTTTCATTCCTGTGGCGCGCCATAAGGCTCGTGCCCCTGCCATATTACGACCTTGTGTACTGGTCGCCGAACGTAGTTTTGGCATAATCTCTCCAAGTTTGATGTAATAATAAAAAGGTTAATAACAATAAATAAGGATAAATTTCCCTTAAATGCCAAATTCATCAGCATATTGAACAACACCTTGTACATTATTTTGAGGGGGATTGAGTTCAACAGCCATAAAAAAGGCATCATCGATCTCAAAGGGTGCCGTCATTTGAAATTGCCGGGCGGGTTGATAACCCAATTTTCCATAATAATGGGGATTTCCTAATACAATAACATAGTGATAACCCAATTGTTTGGCGATTTCGTGTCCTCGCTTGATTAAGGCTTTTCCAACCCCTAGCCGTTGGGCTGTAGGTAACACCGCAAGAGGGGCGAGGGCAAGCTCGATATTTTCACCGATACGGACTTGCGTAAACAAAATATAACCAACAATTTCATCATTTATTTCTGCTACTAAAGCAAGTTCAGGGATAAATGATTGGCTTTGACGTAAATGCTCAACTAAATCCTGTTCCTTACCGTCTGAATGTTCAGCTTTGTCAAAAGCAGATTTAACCAATTGATAGATTTGTTGATAATCTTCCGCTTTTTCGGGGCGAATTAACATGGACTTGACCTCTTATATCATTTGCCCACTTATTTAATGCCATATTTACTAAAATAAGTGGGCGTTAATGATGTTCATGGTTTAATTGATGAGCAAAACATCCGGCAGTTTCGCCAATTGGTTTACCAATAAATTCAAAGGGCGGTCAGATTTTACGGTGATTTTTAACCGCACTTTTCCTTCGATTAATTCCATTTGCATCGCAGTCACCGTGAAACCTCGGTGGCGGACAACGCGTAAAATACGTTCTAAGACTTCCGGGCGGCGGTTTGCGGTGAGTTCAATTTGATAACTATTCATTTTATATTTCCTCCACCATATCCGCATTACAGGCATTTGGCGGCACCAGTGGCCAAACGCAATCATCAGGCGGAATGCACACTTGTAATAAATAGGCGGTGTCGCTTTCGAGTAATCGGTTGAGTGCGGCATCCACTTCATCTGCACGTTCAATGCGTTCTGCCGGAATGTCAAAGGCATTGGCAAGCATTACAAAATCCGGGTTGTCTTCCAAAATGGTTTCAGAACGGCGTTTGTTCCAGAATAAATCTTGCCATTGACGCACCATACCGAGGCGTTGGTTATCTAGCAGTAAAATTTTCACCGCTAAATTTCCCCGTTTAATACTGCCCAGTTCTTGGATATTCATCATTAAAGAACCGTCACCAGTGACCAAAATCACTTCGTCTTGTGGACGGGCTTTTTTCACGCCTACCGCAGCCGGTAAACCAAATCCCATGGTGCCAAAACCGGCGGAAGTGAGGTAGTTTTCCGGTGCAAAATGTTGCATATGTTGGGCTGACCACATTTGATGTTGTCCCACATCAGTACAGACCACGGCATTTTGCGGTTTACGTTGGGATAGGGTGTTCAGTAATGCCCAAGGATCAATAGGGCGATTGCCGGCATTATCCACATAGGTGAAATCTAATTTTGCTTTAAGTTCTCGAATATGCTCACGCCAAGGTTCAATATTAAGCGGTTGTTTTAAGGCATTTAGGGCTTGAATTAAATCCCCTTGTAAGGCGATATCTGCATGGCGGAGCTTATGGATTTCCGCGCTATCAATATCACAATGAATCACTTTGGCATGGGGGGCAAAGGTGTCAAGCTTTCCTGTGACACGATCGTCAAAACGTGCGCCACAAACAAGCAATAAATCGCACGCTTGCACTGCCAAATTTGCTGCTTTCGTGCCGTGCATACCGATCATCCCCATATAGAGATCATGGTCTGGGTGAATTGTACCTAAGCCTTTTAAGGTGGAAACCGATGGCATATTGGTTTGGGCTAAAAATTCACGCAATGCCGGTACGGCTTTTGCCATACCCACACCACCGCCTACATAAAGTACCGGTTTTTGGGCAGTCGATAAGAGCGATTTTGCTTGCGCTAAATTCTCGTTGGAAAGTGCGGTCGGTTTTGCCGGTGTTTTGGCATAAGCGTGGATATGTGCCGGCACTTCATCTATTTGAATATCACGTGGTACATCAATTAACACGGGACCGGGACGACCGCTTTGGGCAATTTCAAAGGCTTGGGCGAAAACATCCGCCAATTCATCCGGACTTTGTACGATAAAACTGTGTTTGGTGCAGGCAAGGGAAAGCCCAAGCACATCCGCTTCTTGGAAGGCGTCAGTACCGATTAGAGGAGATGCCACTTGACCGGTGATGGCGATGATGGGAATGGAATCCATCATCGCATCGCCAAGACCTGTGACCAAATTGGTTGCACCGGGACCGGAGGTGGCAATACACACGCCCACTTTCCCCGTGGAACGGGCATAGCCAATGGCTGCCATTGCGGCGCCTTGTTCATTGCGGCAAAGAAGGTGGTCTAGGCCTGCATCATAAAGTGCGTCATAGGTGGGCATGATTGCCCCACCGGGATAACCGAAAAGGGTGGTAACATGGTGTGCTTTCAAGCATTCCATAATGAGCTGTGCGCCTGTCATCGTGTTTGCATCCTATTATTGTTGTTTTTTTATAAGGTTTTTCATTGTAATGAAATTTTGCGGCATTGGTAGCCCCGAGGAATGAAAAAAACAAAAAAAGCACGACAATTTGCCTTGTCGTGCCTTTTATTCCGCAAAAATCTGTAAAAGTGCGGTGGCATTTCCGCATATTTTTTATGGAAAATACGGGAATTTTTAACCGCACTTATTTTCGCAGTTTGACCAACTCAACGGCATGATCCGCCCCTTTGGTCAGAATGAGGTTGGCTCGTTCACGGGTTGGGAGAATATTTTCCCGCAAATTTAACCCGTTGATATTTTCCCAAATCTGACTTGCGGTGCTGATGGCTTCTTGTTTGGAAAGGGCGGCATAGTGTTTAAAGTAAGAATTGGGATCTCTAAACGCACTTTGACGAAACTTCAAAAAACGTTTGATATACCATTCTTTTAATAGCTTTTCTTCCGCATCCACATAAATGGAAAAATCCACAAAATCCGACACGAAAGTCTGAGAGGTTTTATTTCCCCCTGTTTGTAGGACATTTAGCCCTTCCAAAATTAATATATCCGGTTGATTTACGATATCGAATTGATTCGGGATGATATCGTAGGTTAAATGGGAATAGATGGGGGCTTTGACATTTTTATGCCCGGATTTTACTTCTGCGAGAAAGCGAATTAATTTTGCGGTGTCATAGGAAATCGGGAACCCTTTTTTTTGCAATAAATCATCTTGTTTGAGTTTTTCAAGGGGATAGAGGAAGCCGTCCGTGGTGATGAGATCCACTTTTCTTTCATTTGGCCAATGGGAGAGGAGGGATTGCAGAATACGGGCGGAGGTGCTTTTGCCCACCGCCACGCTGCCTGCGATACCGATAATATAAGGCACTTTCGGATTTTGCCCTCCGAGAAAACGATTTAACACGGTTTGGCGGCGAAGGTTTTCATCAATGTAATAATTAATCAAACGGGTAAGCGGCAAATAAATGGTGCTGACTTCCTCAAGGGAAAGTTCCTCATTAAAACCTAGTAAAGGTTTGAGATCCTGTTCGGTTAATTTTAGGGGAACCGACTTGCGTAAATCCGCCCATTGTGCACGGTTAAAATGTAGAAATGGGGTAAGTTGATTTGAAATTTCCACGATTCTGATGCAATAAAGGTTTGAAAAAATATCGAAAAATATACCGTATAACCTGTTGTTATGCATTGTTTTTCGCAAAATTGTTGAAAATAACGGCAAAATTATGGCGTTTTGCTTGCAAAGTAAGCGAATAGTTAAAAAAATAAATTTTTTTGGAAAAAACACTTGTCAGGCAAACTTTTTTCCATATAATACGCCTCACTTGCTTACGATACGCCGACTTAGCTCAGTAGGTAGAGCAACTGACTTGTAATCAGTAGGTCATCAGTTCGATTCCGATAGTCGGCACCATCCTTTCGTGAATAAGTATTCATTTAGCGTGGAGGGGTTCCCGAGCGGCCAAAGGGGGCAGACTGTAAATCTGTTGGCTCAGCCTTCGAAGGTTCGAATCCTTCTCCCTCCACCATCATTTAGATGAATCTGATGGGACAGACGAATTTAGGACTTGCGGGCATCGTATAATGGCTATTACCTTAGCCTTCCAAGCTAATGATGCGGGTTCGATTCCCGCTGCCCGCTCCAAACGCTGATATAGCTCAGTTGGTAGAGCGCACCCTTGGTAAGGGTGAGGTCGGCGGTTCAAATCCGCCTATCAGCACCAGCCTTAAATTTCTCTTCCTTTTATTTAAATTAGTAAACAATTTTATTGGTTAATGTGGTTTATTTACCCATCGATAACCGTGTCTATTTAGAGGGACTCTTTAAATGTCTAAAGAAAAATTTGAACGTACAAAACCGCACGTAAACGTGGGTACAATCGGCCACGTTGACCACGGTAAAACAACTTTAACAGCAGCCATCACTACCGTATTAGCAAAACACTACGGCGGTGCGGCTCGTGCATTTGACCAAATTGATAACGCACCTGAAGAAAAAGCGCGTGGTATCACCATCAACACTTCACACGTTGAATA
>NZ_MLHL01000029.1 GCF_002000545.1 Rodentibacter trehalosifermentans
CCCCTAAAAAAATAATCCCTCACAGTTAAAGGGATTATTTGATCTAGTAATATTACGCCTTATTTACAATATACGCTTGATCTTTGTGTGTAAGTTGTTGTGGAAACGCAGGTGATAAAACCCCTTCATCAACTAATACTGAAATGTGACGACCTAAAGCAGATACACTCATTCCTAACAAATCTGCTAACGCCACCTTAGATACATACTGCTCATTGCAAAGTTCAAGTAATAAAATTTTTACTTTTTCCGGTCTTTTTTTTCGTAATACATAAAATTCATTAGGGATTTTTGAACGCAATTTTTGTAAATAAATAGGATCTAATTGAGCTGTATTATCAATAACCTTACCTAAATTACCAATAATTCTCCCTTCTTCATCTCTAAATACAAGTTTAGTTTGTTTTGATTCTGCACCTGATACGTTAGCTTGTGCGTTAGCTTGTGCGTTAGCTTGTGCGTTAGCTTGTGCGTTAGCTTGTGCGTTAGCTTGTGCGTTAGCTTGTGCGTTAGCTTGTGCGTTAGCTTGTGCGTTAGCTTGTGCGTTAGCTTGTACATTAATATCTTCAGAACTATAAACATCAGAGATATCAATATTATCTGACCAAGGTAAGATATAATACTTTTTACGTTGTTTCCCTTTACCAATTAGAAAACCTTTCTTATCTAGTTGTGGTAATGCAAGAGATATATCTCGAGCTGTGAAACTATTACCCATATTTTCTGCAAGTAAGGTATGGTTGATCCAACCATCATTAAGTGCTGCATAAATTAAAATATTTTTATGTAATGTCTTTTCTTGAGAAAAAATTTCTCCAAAATAATTTTGTAACTTTCGTATCGCTAAAAGTGTTGCTCCATCTTGTAATGTTAAAATAAGTTTTGTTGATGAATGATCGGTTGATAAATTCGGTTTGGTGAGTAATTCTCTCGCCCAGTTTGTAAAAATTTTCTCAACGCCCTTTCCTTGCCGTTCACATAAACCTATTGTCCTAAAAATATTATGAATAAAGGAATTACGACAAGTTGACTTTAACCCGTGAATCGCCTCATCTATGCTAACAAGCATCGCTCCAGGGTTTTCAAAAGTGAGTTGATTTGATGTTTTAATAATTTTGAGTGCTATTTCTTCGTTAAAATAATCAGCATGAGTGAAAGCATTTACAATAGCCTCACGAAGAGCTTCAGTAATTTCGTTCTCTTCTGTCCTTGTTAAGTTATTCAATTTAAAATGACTATTTTTAGTAACATCAAATAGCAACGATGAAATTTTCAAATAAAATTCGAAAAGGTTTCCCTCTTCTAAATCATCACAAGTGAATCGTACCGAATAACGCTCATCATCTTGAATATCTTGATAATCTAAAAAATAATGGGGTAATTTTTGACGGATAATATGGAGTTGACCAAACATTAAGAGCCCCGCATAAGTGAGCCCCTCCTCCCTTGTTTCAATATCTTTTGAATAAGCATTAATTTTCTTTAAAAAAGACAAATCATCAAGCACTAAATGAGGATGTGTGGGATTAATAGTTCTTAGGTATCGTCTATATTTTTCTAGGGTTAATAAATTGATTTCATCTACCCCTGTATGAGGAATAATCTTACTATCTCGATTATTTTTTGTGTAACTTGATAATAAACCTTTTAGTTCATTTGGGGATAATTTATGATCGCCTGTATTTAAACGAATATAAGATAAACGTATATCTTTATTTAAATGAACAGGAATATTACTGTTATCTGCTTTTTTAACTTTTATTGCAATAATACGTAAAGAATTCACGGGGATAACTTTAACATCATCATTTGATAAATTACAGATGCTAATCTTTTCCCCTCCTCTCATTTGACTAAACATATCATCGATGATTTTATCTGGTTCATTTACACCTGAAATAGAAAATCGTTTATTTAGTTCAGAAATTCCGAGAAGGATAATACCTCCCTGTGTGTTTGAAAAAGCACTATAAGTCAACCAAAAATCTTTAGGCAATTTATTTTCTGCTTTTTTACATTCAAAATCGCTTTTTTCTTGCAAATACTGCAAATCATTAATGATTTCAATTAAATTATCCCAATAAGAA
Organism: Rodentibacter trehalosifermentans; assembly: GCF_002000545.1. Lineage (GTDB taxonomy): Bacteria > Pseudomonadota > Gammaproteobacteria > Enterobacterales > Pasteurellaceae > Rodentibacter > Rodentibacter trehalosifermentans. The sequence goes on from NZ_MLHL01000029.1 coordinate 2,088, forward strand.
TGAATATTAGTCATTCAAATTATCCTTTTCTTATAAATCTCTCGGATTAATCGGTAGCAAGCAAATAAACAATAAACAGCCACCGTATTAAATAGTCTTTCCATAATGTTGAAAGAACTATAATCAAATCATCACAACACCTTCGCTTTCAACTCCACCGCTCGAATAAACTTACCGATAATCACGGCGGTGTTAAATAGTTCATCTGTAATATCAAATGGGGGGTAAAGCGGATTGTCGCTTAAGGCCCTAAAGATACCGGTTGGCAAACGTTGTAGACGTTTGATATAGAGTTCGCCATTAAGATTAAAGGCATAAACGCCATCGCCTACATATTCATTGATTTTGGTATCAATAAACACTAAATCATCGGGCATAATAGTCGGCATCATACTGTCGGTTGGGACATTAAAAAGATAAACATCTTTTGTGGTTACACGGCCCAATAAACGTTGCACGCCTTCCTCTGTGAAATAAAGGCGGGATAATACTTCAGGATAATCGCTATTAATCATACCTGTTGAGTTTGCCGCCAATCGCACATCTAATAAATCGACCCGTAAATCATGCTGTTCATCTCGCTCTTCGGTATAAAGTGAAGTGATCATTTTATCGTTAGGTTCAGGCTCCCCTTCCCCATTTTCTAACCAATTCAAACTGACACCATATTTTTGAGAAAAAATAATTAGTTTGTCTTTCGGAACTCCCCTGTTTTTATATGCTGAAATAGAGCTTTTCTGAACTCCGAGTAAAACTGCAAGCTCTGTGTCAGTGGTACTTTGAGAAATTTCTTTCATTCGCTCAATCACATCTAAATAAGATTTTTTCATTTATTCTCCTAAAAAAGGTTGCGATGTTTACATTTGTAAATTACACTATTCGCAAATGTAAACAAACAAAGGGGCACTATGGCTACTTTTGAAATTCAAGGAGACGTTGTAGTGAACGTACATATTCACGTCCATTTGCATCTTCAGGCGGAAGTTCAGACAGAATCTGATCATATCGAGCGTGCCATTGCGCAAGAAATGGCGAAAATGAATCTACGCCGCTCATCGCTTCGCGTGTCTTTAAATGATAAAGAATGACCTGCTGTAATTCGCCTTGCAGGGAAAGCAATTCGGAAAGTAGATTTTGCCGTTCAATTCCTTTTTGCATTTGAGCTTCAAGTTTTGAAAGGCGTTCTTCTACGGAAAATGCGGTCATAAAGGCTCCTGATTTGGGAAAATTTTAGCAAGTATAACAAAGTAAACAAAAACAACAAGGAAAGAAAATGGCAAAAACAGAAAAGAAACGTGAACTGAAAACCGAAATTATCGCTTTTCGGGTAACGGCGAGCTTTAAAGCCAAATTGCAAGCCTTGGCGGAGGCGGAGAAACGTAATTTGCCGGATTTTATTCGGTTGAAATTGGAAGAATGTATTCATTAATCAATTGAGTTTTGAGCTGATTGGACAACAATTTATGAAGGTTTAAAACAGGTTTTTGAGGGAGAAATGGGTGATGAGTAAGGAAGAAAAATGCCCTGCGGGAACAGGGAAAATATTAGAGGTTAACCACGAGGCGAGAGGTCGATTTCTGTTACCTCAAACAATGGAGAAGCTCTATATAGGCGGTAAATTTCACGATACGTCTGATGTTGTTGATGTGATTCTAGGACTTCACGGACTTTCAGTAGATATGCTTCTAAATTGCGTAGTGATTCCGAGTACTTCGGAATACCGTGAGAAGCAAGCATCAATAATGCGTTTCTTGGCAGATCGGGATTCTGATTCGCTTGATGAACGAAGAACAAAAGGCTACTTGCGAAGAGAACTTGATCTGCTGTTGTGGGGGTTGAATCCTCAAGCAAAATGTGAAGCAAACTATAAAGCGGGTCAGTATTCAAAATGGGATTATTTTTCATTGTGATTCTTTTGAGTCGTTCGGTGGAATCAGTATAGCAGAAGAAGAAAAAAGGTGTGAATGAATGTAGATCATAAATGTACGAACTGCGGAAGCAATAATATTCGGGTTCGGACTTCTGAAAAAATCGGGTTGTTGGTGATTGACGCTCTTGCTTATTGCAACAATTGTGGGACTGAATTGAGGGTGACAAGTCAAATCACCCGAGTGAGAACCCCAACTTATAACGAACGCCCTGAGGCGTTGATGGCGAATAAGCCGTTAAAACAGATTGATGAACGCCAGTTAGAAATCGCCACCGATTAATCTTTAATTTTCCCTTTAATTTTTAACCCTTGTCGTTTGATGAAAATCAACCGACAGGATTTTTGCAACCTAAATTTGGGAGTTTGAGCAAATGATAAGCAAAAAATATACCTATGACAGCCGCATTACCCGTAAACGTGAGCGGGTAAATGTGTGGCTATTAAATAAAACCGTGAAGGCATTGGAACAGAAAGTGAAGGTGTTGGAACGCCATGTGGCACACCAAGTTGGGTTAAACGCCCAACAGGTTTTGTTGAATGAATCGTTGAACGACCGTGTGGCGGAATTGGAAAAAGCGAAATGGCGCAACCCTGTGAAACGTTGGTTTAAGAAGTGGGTTGATTTCGTCACAGGGAAATAAACAAAGGGGTGTGCGGTGTACGTTTTAGAAACAGAAAGTGCAGCAGAAAAATATTGTAAAGAACATCAAGTAGCTGTGCCAAAAATCAGCAGTATTGATGATTCCTTGCATTATTTGGGGGAAAGCCGTTTTCGTGTTGAGCGGAGTTTTGACCGTTTGCAACAAGGTTTTCGTGAATTTCTGCTGACTATCGCCGAAGTGGATTTAAGCGACTTAAGAAGCCGTCATCACACGGGGTTCAAACTACACCACTACACCGAGCAAGGGCAGCGCAAGATAGCCCGTGCTTTTCGCAAAGTGCGGTTACTTTCACAAGCATTTCCGGAAAGTATTACAGAGCGGGAATTTTTACAAATCGACAAACGAGGTGAATAAATGGCAACCATTATTTTAAGTCGTGGCGCTCTCGCCTTTGCCGCCAAAGATTTATACAAAAAAATGGACGAGGCTCAAGAAAAGCTGTTTGCCTACTTTTACCACTTGGACAAAGGCGATGATGAATCCGCCAATGTCGCCTTTCAAGAATTTTTAGATAAAGGCGATGAAGCGGCAAAAGCACGGCGGGAATTGTTAAAAAAACGGGCAGATTGGGCAATGTGGAGGGCGAATAGAAAATGATTGATGTGATTGTGGGATTGATTGTGGCGGTGTTGGGCTTAATGATTTTGGCTGCGGTGTTGAGTGTAGTGTTGGGATTGTTAGCGGATTGGCTTAGTCAATATTTTTAGGAGGAGAAATGGCTGAAACAAATATTTGTATCGCATTAGATTGCGGGGCGACGTTAGAGATTATGCCGATTGGCGCACGTTTTCAAGTATTGGAAATTTTGGGCGATCAGGATAGTTGGCATGGCAAACAAAAAAACACGGGCGATTGGTGGTTTGCATAGCACGGTTTGGGGAGCGATTGAAGAAGTCCGCCGTTATGACTTGGCGCAATATGAAGTGTTGAGTTTGGAAGATTTGCTCAGTGCGGTGAATTCGACCAACGCCAAAATTAAAGAATACTTTGAATTGCATAGTGAATATTTAGCCAATACGGCGATGCAATAAGGCTTTATGATGAACTGGGTAGCAGAACGTGATCTCAATCTTGCCAAGCGTGAACAAGCGATGGCAGAAGCACGAGCCTTGATGATGAAAAGTGCGGTCAAAATCAACCGCACTTTAGACAATACACCGGCAACAAGCGCACAAATGGCGTTGTTTTCTGCTGCGCCCCATCAATTTGATTATGTTGAAAAACTGCTTTCTGTTCTGCCTCGCAAACGCCAACGGGAGCATTTCCGTAATGTTTGGTTACGTGCATTTGATTCTGTTGCTGATGATGGTTCTATCGCCTTTCAATTCGGCACTAAACAATCAGCTTATGCCAATAGTTATTTGCGTGAGATTTTAACTAAGCGATTAAAGGCGGTTTTTCAACATTATCACATTAGCCTTGATTGGCTTGCGGAACGAGATACTTACTCCCGTGCGGTGGTCCTTTCCAAAGGTAAACATATTCCACAGTTGCCATTTTATTTGTTAAGCGAACACCAGTTAAAAGAAATGGCATACAAACTGGCTTTGTTGTTTTCCCGTTTGCAATCGGATTTTGTCAATGAACAAGCAGAACGCAAAGCAAAAGGTGAAATCACCGTTGATGATTTTGATGATCTTGTGCATGAGATGTATCGCTTATGCGGTAAAACCTGTGCGGATATTGGTTTTCCGTTTAAGCACTGGCACGCCTTTCTTGATAATCCTTTTCTAGATGTGAACAAAATTGACAGCGATTTGAAAAAATCCGTCTGTGAAAAACATTGGTTACGACAGTTAAAAACGGCACAAAAACGATTAAAAGAACACGTTGAAATTGGTTGCGGTGCGGTTTCGGCAAAAGTCAGCCCCTATGTTTCGCAAAGTGCGTTGAGTGATTACCGTGTACAACGTGCGGAAACCATGGAATTTCTTGAACAGATGGTACTTGAGAACCTTGAAGATGCAACGGAACAAATGCCATTGATTGATATGTGGAAACGTTCTACGGGCAATCCCGCCATTCGTTTTAACGAGATGATGAACCGCTTGCGAGGCATTGATGAATGGGCGGTGGAAAATGACTATGTTTCGTTATTTTTAACCTTGACTGCGCCCTCTTCTTTCCATGCTACACATCACAATGGAACAAATAATAAAAACTGGCAAGGTTCAAGCCCACGGGACACTCAACGTTATTTAAACAAAGTGTGGGCGCAATTGCGTGCGCAATTTGCTAAACGGGATATTGGCTTTTTCGGTTTTCGTGGTGTAGAGCCACACCATGATGGCACACCACATTGGCATTTATTGATTTATGTTGCACCGGAACACAAAGAAACGGTGATTGCGCTTTTCAAGAAAAAAGCCTTAGAGCTTGATGGCGATGAATTTGGGGCGAAAAAACACCGTTGTAAGGTGGATGAAATCGACCCTGAAAAGGGTTCTGCCATTGGCTACATTGCGAAATATATCGCCAAAAATATCTATGCCGGCAAACAGGCAAATGAAAAATCAGATGAAGTGGAAGATTTAACCTTGCGTGAAAACGTGGTGCGTGTGAGTGCTTGGGCGAATCTTTGGGGTATTCGTCAGTTTCAGTTTTACGGCACGCCGCCCATTTCAACGTGGCGTGAGTTGCGCAAGATTGATGACGCAATGGCATCTTATGCCGATGATGAGGTGTTAGACACCGGACGTGCTGTGGCTGATGTGGGTTGTTTTGGCAGTTATTTGAATGTGCAAGGTGGTGCGATGGTGAAACGTTGCGATCAGCCGATTTGCATTAGATATGAAGAGACCGAGCCGAATAAATACGGCGAAACAAGAAAGAAAATTGTGGGGGTGACAAACAGATTTAGTTTAAAAACCATTATCACCAAAGTGAAAAATTGGGTGATTAAGAAAGGCGGTGTGAGTTCCATATCTGCCAATTCGGAGACCACCGAAACCAACAAGGCGCAGAGCGCCGCTTGGACTTGTGTCAGTAACTGTAACCGTTCAAAAATTGAACATAAAGCCAATCAATTGATGTTGCCTATCGGTTTTCCGCTAAAACCACGTCAAATTGATATGTTGATGAAATATGGAAGGTTACGGCTTAATGACTATCGGTGGATTTGTTGTGAAAACGACCACGTTTTCATTGAAGAAGTAAAAATTCCTTTGGCTCAAGCCTTTGGTTGGGGTGAGAGTTTGGGGGATTTTAGGGTTGGTTAGGTAAAAAGAGGTGATTTATGGGCATTTATTCAGAATCAGTAGAAATGGCTAAACATCAATGTGGTCAAAAATTCCATAGTTTCTGTGAATATGTGACTTATTGGCATGGTAAGGAATACTGGGAAAATGAGGACGATCCAATTGTTGTTGGATTAAGACTTGTTTTTGGTCAATATTTGAAAAAGGGAGCTTATAGAAAAGGTATTCCTATTTGGGATTATGCACAATGTCTAAGTACTGATTTTTCTTGGGGACGGTTAAAACCAGCAAGAGTAAGCGGATATCTCCCACCATATAGTCGAAGAATGGCTAAAAAATACGGTGTAGAAAAAGGATGTGGCGGAACAGGTGGAGATGGTAGCACTTATAGATTTGAATAAGAAATTAACAAAGCAGCAAGCATATATAGCAATCGCTAATACCATTCGAGGTGAAAATATGGTTTACCATCGAAAAACGCAAGTAATATGGCGGTATATGAAAAAAAATAAAGCTATTGCTAATCCATGCTCTCGGAATGAGTTAGAAAGAAGAATCATTAATGAAATCAGAACCTTTTATAAACCTGAATTTCCTAATGGCTTTAATTATGATGAAATTGCAAAAATATTCAATATGGTTGTTAAATCACTACCAGAAGTTGAAATTAATATAGTAAAAGGAAAAATAATTGAGGGGGATTTGTGATGGTAACAAATGAACAAGTAATGGAAAAATTAGTGGAGCTTGAGGGCTTGTTAGCCCGTCAAGCTATCCATGAAAATAGTAAGGAATTGTGGGATATTAATCAGGTGGCTGAATATTTTGGTTATACAGTCAGACATATGCGTGAAGTGGTCGCTGATCCGTTTTTCCCTCGTCCGGTTCAAGTTCCGTCACAACGTGACTTAAATCAGCCCACAAACCAAGTGCGTTATTTTGTTGGCGAAGTGGTGCAATATGCGAAACATCGCCAACAACGAAGAAAGACGTTTTAGCCTAGCAACTTCACAACGTCTTCCATTTTCGGGGCATAGTAGGTATTAAGTAAAATCTTGATGTCTCTATGCCCTGAAATTTTTGCCAAAGTCATCACATCCACTTTTTCAGATAAGCGGCTCAATGCTTCGCGGCGTGTGTCGTGAAAATGTAAATCTGCCTCTGCAAGCCCGGCTCTTTCTTTCAATATTCTGAAATTCGCATCAAGTGATCTTGTATTTAATTGAAAGATTAAATCACAATCTTGCGTTTTTATTAGTGCAAGATGTTTAATAATTTCTACGGCTTTAGAAGATAGCGGCACATTGCGAGGATGACCATTTTTACTTGTAGGGATATGTAAAATTCGATTTTGTGCATTTAAGTGTTCCCATTTTGCACCACAAATTTCACCGGCACGCATCGCGGTTTCAATGGCAAAAAGCATTGCCGCTGCAGCTCTGCTTTGTTTGGTTATGGGGGCGTGCGATAAATTATAACCAGAAACAAACACAAGCCGTTCAATTTCTTGATCCGAGTAACGGCGTGAGCGTTCTTTTGGTGTTTTGGGTTTTCGCACATTTTTAAGCGGATTTTCTTTTAAAAATTTCCATTCGCCACAGGACATTGTCATGATATGCGATAGCGTGTTCCATTCCCTTAAAACACTGGCAGCACTAACTTTTGCTAATCTTTCATCACGCCATAAAATGAAGTCATTTTCTGATAAATCTTGTAATAATACTCTGCCTAGCGGCATATCCATCAGGCGAATAAGGCGTAATCGTTCTTCGCGATAGCTTTTTTTATGTCGGCTCACTTCTTTGATGTATTTGTCGATAACTTCGGCAAACGTCATATAGGGAATGCCTGTGTTGTAGCTACCGTTTTTTATTTTTGTTTCAATTTCATCTGCCCACGCGATAGCTTCTGCTTTGGTGCGGAATTGTTCTGACTTTGACACGCCTTTTCGGCGAATTTGTACTCGCCATTTTCTATTTCTTTTTGTTATTGATGCCATATTTTTTCCTTTAAATTCTTGGGTGCAATATCGGACACATTCGGTGCAAATATTGCAGAATGAGGATCAATGCTGATCATTAATACATATTTTATACGAATTAAAGCACTGATTTTATATACAGTCAATAATTTTGGTTTTATTTGCAACTCAATGAAAATAAAGGATTTTTAGGCAACAGAAAAGCCGCTATTAAAGCGGCTTTCCATGTTTAAAATTCTGTTTGGTGCCTAGGGTCGGACTCGAACCGACACGGTTATTCACCGGCGGATTTTGAATCCGCTGCGTCTACCAATTTCGC
>NZ_MLHL01000003.1 GCF_002000545.1 Rodentibacter trehalosifermentans
GCTGCGGCAACGGCGGCTTTTTTCGGGTCAAGTGCGGTTAAATTTTCTTCGGTTTTTGATGCTGAGGTTTCTTGCGCAATCGTCTGATTTTCACTTTCTTCCCTTTGTTGACGGGCTAAACGGCGGGCTTTACGCAATGCCATCATATCCGTGTTATCCGGTAAAATTTCCCCTTTTTCCGTGTTGATGGTTTTAACTTGTGTCGGCTCTGTGGCGGCGGCTGCTTTTTTCGCTTTCAAGCGTTCAAGCGCCGCTTTCACCGGATCTTCACCTTGGGTTTTGGCTAATTCTTCGCGGCGTGCTTGTGCAGCACGTTGTGAACGGGCTTTGCGTTCTTGTTCTTCCCGTGCCATACGGGCTTGTTTGGCTTCAAAGCGAATTTTGGCTTCATCGGATTTCTTTTGTTTTTCTTTCAATTGCCAAATTTTGGCTTTTTCTTGTCGGAAATATTGAATAAGTGGAATGTGGCTTGGGCAAACATAAGCACAAACGCCACATTCAATGCAATCTTTTAAGGCATATTCTTCCGATTTCTTGTGATCTTCACTGCGTGCAAACCAATAAAGTTGCTGTGGCATAAGGTTAACCGGGCAGGCATCAGAACAACTGGAACAACGGATACAGGCTTGCTCCGCTTCGGGTTCGGCATATTCAAAATAATCCGGGGCAAGTAGGCAATTGACGATTTTGGTAACCGGTGCATTGAGATTAGGCAATGCCAGTCCCATCATTGGCCCACCTGCAAAAACAGGAAAACGTTCATCAAGTTGATAACCGGCGTGACGGAGTGCGTGATGAATAGGCGTGCCAAGGCGTACCCAATAATTACCTTTTTGTTGGATTTTATTACCCGTTAGGGTAACCACACGTTCAATTAACGGCTCGTCATTGATGACCGCTCTTTTTATGGCAAATACAGTGCCGATGTTGTGCATTAACACACCAATACTGGAGGAGCGTTCACCACTCGGGACTTCCATACCGGTGAGCAAATAAATGAGTTGTTTGGCTGCACCTGAGGGGTATTTTGTTGGAATAACACGCACTTCAATGTCATTAGCACCATGCAGTGCGTTATTGATGGCGTTGATCGCTTCAGGTTTATTGTCTTCAATGGCGATCACCACTTTTTCAGGGCGGAGGATATAACGTAAAATACGCACCCCTTCAATAATTTCATCGGCACGTTCTCGCATCAGGCGATCATCACAGGTGATATAGGGTTCACATTCTGCGCCATTAATGATGAGCAGTTTCACTTTTTTCTCGGCAGATTGAATTTTTGCCGCTGTAGGGAAGACAGCTCCCCCTAAACCGGCGATCCCGGCAAGGTAAATTTTTTCAATCAATTGCTCCGGAGTGAGTGTCAGAAAATCTTCAATAGGTTGGGCTTCAATAGCTTGATCCAGTCCATCGGCTTGTAAATGAATGGTTGGTTCATCCAATCCTGAGGGGTGAGCTGCAACATAAGGGGTGATGCTTTTAATCGTACCGGAAGTGGGCGCATGAACCGGCAGAATGCGTAGACCGTCACCTTGTGTTAAGGGCTGACCTTTTAAAACATAATCGCCAACGCTAACTAATAAATTGCCGGCAAGTCCGGCGTGCTGTTTGAGCGGAATATAAAAATCCGAACTTAGAGGAAGCGATTGAAGCGGTTGATGATTAGATTGATCTTTCATTTCAGGTGGATGAATTCCCCCTTTGAAATCCCAAATCTTACCGGAATTAAAACGAGATAATACGTCCGCCATTTATTCCCCCACAACCCATTTTTTTTCGCTGCCGTTCACATTCATGACCGGAATGACTAATTTTGCATCAAATTTCCAATCCCAACTGTTAAGATCTTTTTTTACCGGAATCATCGAAATACAATCGGTTGGGCAGGGGGCGATACAAAGTTCACAACCTGTGCAAAGATCAGGAATAACGGTATGCATGGCTTTATTTGTCCCAATAATGGCATCCACCGGACAGGCTTGGATACATTTGGTGCAACCGATACACATATTTTCATCAATGATTGCCACCATTTCTATGGGGTCTTCAACGCCCTCCATCGTAGGGACATCAACCCCTAAAATTTCTGCAATTTTCACCACGGTAGGTTGACCTCCGGGGATACATTTGGTGATGCTATCTCCGTTACAGATGGCTTCTGCATAGGGTTTACAGCCCGGATAACCGCACTGACCGCATTGGCTTTGGGGCAATATGGCATCAATTTTTTCTACGACAGGATCGGCTTCCACCTTTAATTTTAAGGAAGCGATGCCTAAAATCACACCAAAAATCAAGGCGAGTAGGCTGATGACGATAAGTAGCGTAGTCATTATTTCTTTCTTTTTCCTGAAAATTTTTGATAGAGCCCGATAAATAAAATCAGTACAGTGATCGCCATTAAAAGATAAATCATAGGATGAACAGTATTATTTGATAAGCCCGGCAAAGCCCATAAAGGCAAGCGACATTAGCCCTGCTGTTATCAACGCAATGGAGGCACCGCGAAATGCGATAGGCACATCTGCTGCCACCAAGCGCTCCCGCAATGCGGCAAAAAGCACTAAAACCAAGGCAAAGCCTAATGCTGCACCAAAACCATAAATGACCGATTCTGTTAAATTATGGGCAAGATTAACATTGAGTAAAGCGACACCAAGCACCGCACAGTTTGTCGTAATTAAAGGCAAGAAAATTCCAAGTAAACGATAAAGGGTGGGGCTGGTTTTATTGATCGCCATTTCGGTAAATTGCACGACAACCGCAATCACCAAAATAAAGATGAGCGTGCGTAAAAATGTGGCATTTAAAGGCAGAAGAATATAATGATCCACTAAGTATGAGCAAAGGGACGCCACAGTGAGCACAAAGGTGGTGGCTAACCCCATACCGATGGCGGTTTCAATTTTCTTTGATACCCCCATAAACGGGCATAGCCCGAGGAATTTCACCAGCACAAAGTTGTTAATCAATGCCGTACCGATAATCAATAAAATATAATCTGTCATGGTTATTTGCCTTTTCGATAAGGGCGCTATTATCCCTATTTATGGCGGGAAGAACAATAAGAAATTTGGGGTAGAATAGCGGAAAAGTGCGGTTGTTTTTTGTGTCGTTTTTGGGCTTATAGGAAAAGTGCGCTATGACTTTGTTTAACCATTTGATACTATCCGCATAATTTTACCGTTTTTAAATTAGAGAGGAATAAATGAAAATTGCCTTAGGTATTGAATATAACGGGCAACATTATTTTGGTTGGCAGCGACAAGAAAAGGTGCGTAGTGTGCAAGAAACACTGGAAAATGCGTTATCTTTTGTCGCGAACGAAAAAATTGAAGTATTTTGTGCCGGTCGAACGGATTCCGGCGTACATGGAACAGGGCAAGTGGTTCATTTTGAAACCCAGGCTATTCGCCCTGAAAAAGCCTGGGCATTCGGTACCAATGCCAATTTGCCTGATGATATTGCGGTGAAATGGGCAAAGGCAGTGGACGATGAATTTCACGCACGTTTTTCTGCCACAGCACGTCGCTACCGTTATCTTCTCTATTCTAATAAATTACGTTCAGCCATTTTACCGGCGGGCATTACCCATTGCCATTTGCCATTGAACGCAGAAAAAATGCACCAAGCAGGGCAATTTCTATTGGGTGAACATGATTTTTCTTCCTTCCGTGCCGCACAATGTCAATCCAATACACCTTGGCGAAATGTTCATCATCTTCATGTTGTGCAGAAAGGGGAATATATTATTGTTGATATTCAGGCTAATGCCTTTGTGCATCATATGGTGAGAAACATTGTCGGGAGTTTAATTGAGGTTGGCGCAGGGCATCAGCCCATTGAATGGATGAAATGGTTGTTAGAACAACGAGATCGGAAACTGGCTGCCCCCACCGCCAAACCGGATGGGCTTTATTTAGTGAAGGTGGTTTATCCTGAAAAATTTGCCATTCCCGAAAATAAATTAGGCCCGCTTTTTCTTGAAGACAGGCTGATTTAAAAGCTCGCGTTGTCTGACTAGCAAGGGCGGGCAAATTATGGTTTAATACGCAAGATTTTCTAGTGGATAAATAGGTAAAAATAATGAGCTGGATTAACCGAATTTTTAGTAAAAGCCCTTCTCCTTCAACACGCAAAGCCAATGTACCGGAAGGGGTTTGGACAAAATGTACTTCCTGTGAACAGGTGCTTTATAGCGAAGAGTTAAAACGCAATCTTTATGTCTGTCCGAAGTGTGATCATCATATGCGTATTGATGCTCGTGAGCGTCTTTTACGTTTGTTAGATGAAGGCTCAAGCCATGAAATTGCAGCGGAGTTAGAACCAAAAGATATTTTAAAATTCAAAGATTTAAAGAAATATAAAGATCGTATCACCGCGGCACAAAAAGAAACCGGTGAAAAAGATGCACTGATTACCATGACAGGGACACTTTACAATATGCCGATTGTGGTGGCTGCCTCAAATTTTGCTTTTATGGGAGGCTCAATGGGATCGGTTGTTGGCGCAAAATTTGTTAAAGCCGCTGAAAAAGCAATCGAACTGAATTGTCCTTTTGTTTGCTTTTCTGCCAGCGGGGGGGCGCGTATGCAAGAGGCGTTATTTTCCCTTATGCAAATGGCAAAAACCAGTGCAGTGCTTGCCAAAATGCGTGAAAAAGGCGTACCTTTTATTTCTGTTTTAACAGACCCGACTTTGGGTGGTGTTTCCGCAAGTTTTGCAATGTTGGGCGATCTGAACATTGCCGAGCCAAAAGCCTTAATTGGTTTTGCCGGCCCTCGTGTTATTGAGCAGACGGTTCGTGAGAAATTACCGGAAGGTTTCCAACGCAGTGAATTTTTATTGGAAAAAGGGGCGATTGATATGATTGTGAAACGGGGGGATATGCGCCATACGCTTGCAAGCGTATTAAGCAAATTAACGAATCAACCTTCCCCTTTTAGCGAGCCTGAATTAATTGAACATGAAGCCTAATATCAATTTAAAAGCCACTTCGCCACTCGCCGAGTGGCTTTCTTATTTGGAAAACAGTCATTTTAAAGCCATTGATCTCGGCTTGGAACGCATTAAATCCGTGGCAGAAAAGCTGGATCTTCTAAAGCCCGCACCTTATGTGATCACGGTGGGCGGGACGAATGGCAAGGGCACGACCTGTCGTTTATTAGAAACCCTTTTGCTTGCTCAGGGATGGCGTGTCGGGGTCTATTCATCACCGCATTTATTACGCTATAACGAGCGTGTGCGAATTCAAAACCAAGATTTACCCGATGAAGCACACACGGCTTCTTTTGCGTTTATCGAAGAAAATCGTACGGCATCTCTTACCTATTTTGAGTTTAGTACGCTCTCTGCCTTGCACTTATTTAAACAAGCGAATTTAGATGTGGTGATTTTAGAAGTGGGGCTGGGTGGACGATTAGATGCTACAAATATTGTAGATAGCCATTTGGCGGTGATCACCAGCATTGATATTGATCACACGGATTTTCTAGGCAATACCAGAGAGGCGATTGCCTTTGAAAAAGCCGGGATTTTCCGTAAAAATGCCCCGGTGGTGATTGGTGAGCCTAATGTGCCAAATTCGATGTTAGATGAGGCGGCTCATTTAGGTTGTCAGGTATCACGCAGAGGTGTGGATTGGTCATTTCAATCTTTGCCTGAAAGTTGGCAATGGCAAAGCCAAAAAGTGCGGTTAGAAAATCTCCCGTTTTGCCAAATTCCCCTAATGAATGCGGCTACCGCATTAGCGGTGGTGGAACAATTACCTTTCAACATTAGTGAAGAAACAATTCGTTATGCTTTACAAAATGTGGAATTAGTGGGGCGTTTTCAAACCCTTCATGCGGATAAAAGGGAAAACTTGGCGAAGTTATCTAATAAATCACCTAATGATTTACCAACAGTCATTCTTGATGTGGGGCATAACCCTCATGCTGCTGCTTATTTAGCTGAAAAATTAACCGCACTTAAAACTCAACGGCTGGGGCGGGTTATCGCCGTGTGCGGTATGTTGAAAGATAAAGATGCTGTAGGTGTTTTCACTCATCTTATTCCCCTTGTGGATGAATGGCATTGTGTTACCTTAGAAGGCGAGCGGGGACAATCCGGTGAAGATTTATTGGCAAAACTCACCGCATTTTCCCCTGATGCTAATGCCTTCGCAGCAAATTCTGTCATATCAGGTGTGGAAACGGCATTAAAAAGTGCAATAGAAAATGACATTGTTTTAATTTTCGGCTCATTTCATACCGTTGGTGAGTTTTGGGAAAAAATCATTTGATTGTAAAAAAGGGAGAAATTTCTCCCTTTTTTGTTTCCATTAGAAAGCACATTATAAAAAGTATCGTAGAAAAGTGCGGTCAATTTTTCTGATATTTTTGGAAATAGTCGTAAATTTGTGGCAGTAATTGTGTAATGAGATTTAATTGTTGAAACGGCAGAATAAACGCCTTGTTTTCAGCCGATAAGCTTTCTGTTTGGGCAGTATTTTTTAAGCTTGTTTCAATATTCTCATACAATTTTGCAAAGATCTCCGGGGAAAGCTTTTCAATGTTTTCAAGGGTATAAATGATTTTTTTCGCAGCCGGGTAGAAGCCGGATAAAAAGCTTTTGGTTTGCTGTAATTGACGCATTTTATCCCGATATGAGCCAAGGGCGGAAATATAGCTGAGCAAAGAATAGTTAATTTTGAGCAAATTAAAACCTTCTTGCAAATAGGCTTGATATTTCACCGGTTCATTACTCATATTTGAAATAACGGTGCTCAGTGCTGCATCATATTCGTGCGCATTACGGCGGGCAATACGATATTTTAAATCATCGGTTTTGCCAAATTGGAGCTGTCCGATAATGTGCAATAAATATTGCGCATCACTTTGAATGGCAAGTCGGCTGACTTTATCTAATTGCAAATATTTCCAATCCGGCCATAAATAGGAAACGGCAACCCAAGCAATCGCCGCCCCCAGTAGGGTATCAAGCAATCGAGGAAGCAGAGCAGCTTCAGTACTAAATCCCATCACATCAAAACTTAATAAAACTTGGAGTGTAATAAAGAAGGTAGAAAAGCTGTAATTATTGCTACGAAAGAAGAAAAAGAGGGTACAGGTGAGTACAATAAGCCCCAGTTTCAATTCAAGGGTTGGATTTAAATAGGGAAGTAGCGAGCCTACAATGACTCCTAAAATGGTGCCAATAATACGTTGGCGTAGGCGTGCTTTGGTGGCGGAATAATTGGGTTGACACACAAAAATAGCGGTGAGGAGAATCCAATAGCCAAGGTTAAATTGGAAAAAATCGACGATAGTACAACAGAGAAAAACCACAATGGATAAACGCACCGCATGGCGGAATAATTGCGATTCAAAGGTGAAATGACCGGCAATAGTGGAAAGCATATTTTTCAACCCGGTTACCTGTGCCGTATGAATTTGAGCCGGGGGCTCGTTGGTATTGGATTCTTGCTCTAACTGATTGAGCTGCAGGTTGATATTTTGTAGATTCTCTAACAAACTTTGAATATCAACGATAAGATTTTCATCATTTAACTGTTTGTGATGACAAAGTTCAAAGGATTGTAAGGTGCCATTTAGTGCCTTTTCTCGGCGTTGATCATGATAATAAGGTTTGTTGTGGCGTAAACTTTGGGCAACTTCTTGGCAAGCTTGGGCTTGTAATTCAAGCAGCCGCTGAATACGGAAAATTAAATCGGTATTTTTGAGTTTTTCAGCGATTTGATGATAGTCAAAATAGGTAGAGTTTGCCCGTTCGTGAATTTCTTGTGCCGCAAAATAATAGCGTACCATTTTTTGTGTACGAGGATGGCGATGTTGCCCTCTAATTCGATAAAACAAGGCGGTGCGGACAAGATTAAATGCGTTGACGACATTGGCATTTTTTAAGGCAAAATTGAGCTGCTTTTTTTCAATTTCTTCTATTTCATCGGGATCGAAAAACATAGATTTTGCATCTAAATATTCCCCTAAAGCACAAAAGGCTTTTGCAACATTTTCTTGCACAGGACGGTTGGGGAAAACAAGATGAACGATGAGGGTAACAGAACTATAAAGCAGCGTGCCGAGTAAAATCATCAGCGGATTGATAAAATCACTTTCTGAAGCATTGGGGTGGTAAGTGAGCGTAGTATAAAGGGCGACAACAAGGGAGCCAAAGGCAATGGTGCTATAACGTTGTCCTACTGCCCCGATCATAGTAAAAATGAACGTCAGAGCGGTCATTAATGCGATGTATTGAAAAGGTTTTCCAATATTGAGCTGAACAATAAAACTGGAAATGGCAAAAGCAATTAAGGTGTAGAAAATATTTTTTAAACGACCGGTTAAACGATTGTCGAGGTCTACTAAGCCGCCTGCGATAATCCCTAAAATTAACGGCATTGATTGGCTGGAAATATCAAAAAGCCAAACGCCGAAAGCGGCGAGGTTGACGGCGATAAATATTGGAATAGCAGCAATGACTTTTGCATTTAACCAGTTATTCATTTGAATCCTTACTAAAAGAGAAAAGTGAGCCTTATTGCTCACTTTTCGTTATCAAGTGCGGTTATTATTTATGGGATTTTGCCCAGTTTAAGAAACGGGTTTGGGTTTCTTTGTCCGCTTGTTGGAACCAGTATTGTAATTGTTGTTCTGCTACATTTTCACCTTGAACAACCACACGACCTTTTGTGGCTTTGCCATTTGTTGCCGGGGCAACCTCCATCATCGGTGCTACCGGCATGGTGGCTGCAGCAAAGGCAGGCACAGCTGCTGAGGAGCCGGAGGCGTTATAACCGGCTAAGTCATTCACCACATTGGCTGACGGGAATAAGCCTTCTTGTTTTAGTATATCAATTTTAGCGGGAATTTCTTGGCCCGAGGTGGTTTTGACCGTAATGACGGGCTCAGCCTTGAATTTTTCGGCATCGGCTTTAGTACGAAGTGTAGGGGCTGAAATCACCACATCTTCAGGCGAACCTTGGAACGTAACAATGATAGGATTTGATTCAAATAATGATTGGCTGGAACCGTTGCCAACAATTTCCCCCACACGAATTACAACTTGGTGGGTATTGGTATCATTTACATTGAATGAACGGGTTTCTTTTAAGAGGGATTTACTTGCTTTTTGTCCATCAATAGCCAAAAAATCAATATTTGATGAACCGGAAACCATCCCTGCCAAACTTACCGTGCTGACAAGTAATGCTGAGATGATGCCTAATGCAGCAGCCTGTAATTTCATAATTACTCCTTTATTGATGAATGAAATAAGAACCCTGCCTATGCTATGCTAATTTCTATCAAATGGAAATAGTAAAGTGCGGCTAAAAATGAAAAAATTTTTGCTTCTCTATAAGGCATAAGGTTTTGTTTTTTTGTGTTAAATTGGCGAGAGGATTTAGCAAGAAAGCATAACAGATTTTGACTTTAACACTGAGCGGCTAAGGCATACCCATGGGATGAAAGAGGGGAGATATGGCAAAACAATTTTTGATTTATGGCCGTGTACAGGGCGTAGGATTTCGTTATTTCACTTGGAAAGAGGCGGAAAAATTAGGGATAAAAGGGAGCGTAAGAAATCGTGATGATGGCTCTGTAGAGGTGATTGCACAGGGCACAAAAGCGCAATTACAGTTATTTGAACAATGGCTAAGAAAGGGGCCAAGAAGTGCCAAGGTGATGCAGATTAGCGTAAATGATCATCAGGATATTGAAACGGAAACTTTTTTAGTAATTCGTCGTTAAAACTGACCGCACTTTTGGTGAAAATGCTTGATTTTGCGTAAAATGCCCTCAGTTTATTGCCTCTGAATTTTTGTAAGGAAAACTATGCGTAATCAAACTAAACGTCATCTTGACGAACTCAAGCAAACCCTGCAACAGTTAGATTTATGGCAGGCGATGCCTCCGGCAGAGGAAGCATTTCTCAGTCAATCGCCTTTTTATTTAGATACGATGGAGCCACAAGAATGGTTGCAATGGGTGTTTATTCCACGCATGCAGGCATTGTTAGACAGCCATTCCCCTCTACCAAGTCAAATTGCGATTTCACCTTATATTGAAGAGGCGTTGAAAGAATTTGATGCGCTTGAGCAGTTGCTCAAATCTTTAGTGGCATTAGAAGAATTATTACAGAATCAATGATACTCGATATTCTATATCAAGATAAATGGCTGGTGGCAGTGAATAAACCTGCCGGTATGTTGGTGCATCGCAGCTGGTTGGATAGGCATGAAACGCAATTTGTCATGCAAACATTACGCAATCAAATCGGCTGCCATGTTTTTCCTATTCATCGCCTAGATCGCCCAACATCCGGTGTATTATTGTTTGCACTAGACCGTGAAATTGCTCATTTAATGTGTCAACAATTTGAACAAAAAGCAGTACAAAAATCTTATTTAGCTGTAGTGAGAGGTTATCTGGAAGGAAAGGGAAGAATTGATTATCCGTTAAAGGTTCAGTATGACAAAATTGCGGATAAATTTGTTCAAGAAGATAAAGCCCCGCAAGAGGCGTTAACCGATTATATTGTTTTAAAAACTGCAGAAATGCCTTATCCGGCAGGGCGCTATTTAACTGCACGTTATTCTTTGCTGCGTTTAATTCCCCATACGGGAAGAAAACATCAGTTGCGCCGGCATTGTAAACATATTTTTCATCCGATTTTAGGGGATACACAATATGGTGATTTACATCAAAATCGGGCATTAACGGAAAATACCGGTTGTAAGCGTTTATTATTACATGCAAAACAATTAAGTTTTATACATCCTGTTTTAGAGCATCGAATTACAATTAATGCGCCATTTGATGAACAATGGGAAAATTTAATGAAAATATTAGGGTGGGAAGAAAATGTTTGATATTCAATTAACACACGAAGAGCAACAAAAGGCTGTTGAAAAAATCCAAGCGCTTATGGCACAAGGGGTAAATAGTGGTGAGGCAATTCAAATTGTGGCAAAAGAATTGCGTGAATTATATGCAAAGTCGCCGGAAAATAGCAATATTTTGTGATCTCTATAGCATTTTTTAATATTGCTTGTTGCATAGAAACTCAAAATATTGAAATATTGCACACCAATAAAGGTGATAAGGCATTAGTCTTATTTGATTTATGATTGTATAGGCGAAGCCTAAAAGAGGTCTATTATGGAAATTGGTGTTGTTAAGTGGTTCAATAATGCGAAAGGATTTGGTTTTATTTCCGCAGAAGGCGTGGATGCTGATATTTTTGCACATTATTCTGTGATTGAAATGGATGGATATCGTTCACTGAAAGCAGGACAAAAAGTGCAGTTTGAAGTGATTCATGGTGATAAAGGATCTCACGCCACAAAAATTATTCCTGTCGTGGAATAATAAAGAATACCCATGAAGGTATTCTTAAATTTTCTCTATTTAGTCTAATGCAAAAGACAGGATTTACCACCCTGTCTTTTTTATTTCAATAAATTCTTTAGACTATTTTTCATTGCAGACATTTGGCTTTCATACAGTGCTTTGCTTTCCCGTTCATCAATCATATAGCTAATGGTTTCTGAAAGCGTCATCTTCATTTTCCGTGAATATTTTGACAGACGCAGCCAAACCGCATATTCCAAATCAATGGATTTCTTTTTCGTAGATTGTTTTTCAGCATTAAAAAAGCGTTTTCGTCTTGCACGAATTGCTTGATCCAGTTTAACTGGCAATGTTGAAGAAAGATGCTGTTTGATCCAATCTTCAATTTTTTCCGGATAGTTTTGGCTTTCAATGAGTATGTCAACGACCGATTCTTGCCGGCTTTTTTCTTCGTAGCGGGTAATATTTTCACCTTCACGGTGTTTACGAATTAGATAAAGCCATTTCCAGTTGGCTTCTTGATTTTCTAATTTTTGATATTTCATAGTGATGCCGTTTAGTGACGTGGTAACCCAAGTAATATACGCCCTTTACCTTAAATTTTCCAGCTGATTTTAACTATGCTCACAAATATGCGATAATGCAACCAATTTTACCAATGAGAAAACATCCGTGAGTTCATCTTTTTTTCGAGAACAATCTCTTTCTTGGGATGCTTTGCAACCCCAACTAACCACTACTGAAACTGAAATCTCACCCATGCTTGACTTTTGGGCATTGCAACCGAATGTAAGAAACGCGCTTTCTTTATTTTTGCGCAATCAAAACCGATCACTAATGGTACTGAAAGCAGATGATAAACCGGATTACGCCGCTTTATTGATGGCGTTTGTGCAGCAAACTTTGCCAAAAGTGCGGTCAGTTTTTGGCGTGAATTATGTAGTGGAGCAAGGGGATTCTTTTTCATTTCCGCATATTGAAGTAGAACCTGCCCAATCTTTAGAGGATAATTTTGCTACATCGGGAGAAGTGTTGAGTGCATTATATTGCGATCAATTCCAACTTTTTGGAAAGGTAAAAGTGCATCCCGGTTCGCAAGATATTCAGCTCACACCGGGGTTAATTCATCGTGCAAACGGCGGCGTGTTGATTTTAAGTGCTTCAACCTTGCTTGCTCAATTTGATTTATGGCAACGTTTGAAACATATTTTGCAAACGCAGCAATTTGATTGGTTTTCTGCCCATCCGTTTAAAACTTTACCTTGTGAAATTCCAAGTTATCCGCTTAACGTGAAAGTGATCATACTCGGTAATCGAGCCGAGCTTGCCACATTGGGTGAGCTAGAAGAGGATTTATACGACTTTGCCGATTATGCGGAAATTGAAAGTTATCTTTCCGTTGTGGATGTAAATGAGCAAAAAAATTGGGCAAGCTATGTTCAAAAAACAGCCAAAGAAAATAACTTAGAGTTGGATTTTTCTGCTGTAAATAAAATTTATCAGCTTTTAGTAAGAGAGAGCGAAAATCGTTTTTTAGTGAAGACTTCGCCTGCAACTTTAAAAAATATGCTGCTCAATGCGGCAATATTGGCGCAAAAAACAGATTTAAGTGCGGTCGATTTTGAGGCTGTTTTTCAACAACAAATTGCGCAACACGGTTTTTTAAAAGAACAAACCTATGCCGATATTTTAAACGAGCAAGTTTATGTGGAAACAGATGGAGAAATTGTCGGGCAGGTTAATGGTTTATCGGTGATTGAATATCCCGGTACGCCGGTGGCATTTGGCGAACCTTCCCGAATCAGCTGTATCGTGCAATTTGGCGATGGGGAAGTGATTGATGTGGAGCGAAAAAATGAGCTTGCCGGCAATATTCACAGCAAAGGTATGATGATTGCACAGGCTTGTTTGTCTAATATTTTGGAATTTCCTTCACAGTTACCCTTTTCCGCTTCTTTAGTGTTTGAACAATCTTATGGTGAAATTGATGGTGATAGTGCATCCCTTGCTATTTTCTGTGTGCTTGTGAGTGCCTTGGCAGATTTACCTTTACCACAATATATCGCTATGACGGGTTCGATTGACCAATTTGGATTGATTCACGCAGTTGGTGGGGTAAATGATAAAATTGAAGGTTTTTTCACTATTTGCCAACGCCGTGGTTTAACCGGTAAACAAGGCGTTATCATTCCGGCTACAACCATTCAGCAATTGAGTCTTTCTGAGGAAGTAGTAAGTGCGGTCAAAAATGGCGAGTTTTTTATTTTCCCTGTAGAAGATATTTATCAGGCTTGTGAATTGATTTTTCAGCGGGATCTGTTGGAAGAAGATAAAATTTACGAAGAAAGTAAAACGCCGATTTCTCGTTTAATTCAACGAAGAATTGATATTCGAGCCGAACCTGTTAAGAAAGGTTTTCTTGATTTCTTACGATTTTAGCGATAAAGAGCGAACAAGGGTTCGCTTTTTTTATAATTTAAATTCATTTACGGGAGACTGATCGGACAAGTTCGGCGAACAAGTGTTTATTGTTTACAGTTTTTATTATTCCTTTTAGAATGCTTAAAATCAGTGATGAGCTGGGTTTTGATAATACATAAGGAATAAAAATGCAAAACACTTGTACACCAAATAAAAAAGAAAGCTATACCTACGAAGATTTACTTGCCTCCGGTCGTGGCGAATTATTTGGTGCAGAGGGGCCACAGCTTCCTGCACCAACAATGCTGATGATGGATCGCATTGTTAAAATGACAGAAAATGGCGGTGCTTTTGATAAAGGCTATATTGAGGCTGAATTAGATATTCACCCAAATTTGCCTTTCTTTGCTTGCCATTTTATCGGTGATCCTGTTATGCCGGGTTGCTTAGGTTTAGATGCAATGTGGCAACTTGTCGGTTTTTTCCTTGGTTGGATTGGCGGCAAAGGTAAGGGACGCGCATTAGGAGTGGGGGAAGTGAAATTTATCGGTCAAATTTTGCCAACGGCGAAGAAAGTGATTTACCGTATTAATATGAAACGTGTGATTAATCGTAAATTGGTTATGGGCTTGGCAGACGGTGAAGTTGAAGTAGATGGACGGGTGATCTATTCCGCAACAGATCTCAAAGTGGGACTATTTCAAGATACATCGAATTTTTAATTTCATCCAAATTGTGTCTTATATGTTAATAACTCGTTGTAAGTAGATTTTCATCAAGTCCAGATTTAACAAAGGAAAATGAATCATAAAATATGATTTATGTCACAAAAATATAACATTCTGCTTTTTTTGTTAAATATTTTTCTCTAAAATCAGCAAGCATTATTTGTTGTGTTAGAGGAGGGCTTATGGCTCTGTTTTTAAGTATTTTTCCTATTGTTTTACTTATCTATTTAATGGTGAAGCGCAACGCTTTGCCTTCTTATCTTGCGTTACCTTGGATTGCGGTTGTCGTTCTCATTATTCAATTAATCTTTTTTGGCACGGATATTAGCATTGTGAGTGCGAATATTGCTTCTGCATTGGTCGCAGTTCAAACACCAATTACCGTTATTTTCGGTGCAATTTTATTTAATCGTTTCTCGGAAGTATCCGGTGCAACAGATATTTTGCGTAAATGGCTCGGCAACATTAATCCTAACCCGGTGGCACAAATTATGATTATCGGATGGGCATTTGCATTTATGATTGAAGGTGCAAGCGGGTTTGGTACACCGGCAGCGATTGCAGCACCGATCTTAGTAGGGTTAGGCTTTCCACCGTTACGGGTTGCGATGTTGGCATTAGTGATGAACTCTGTGCCGGTTTCATTTGGAGCGGTGGGAACACCTACTTGGTTTGGATTTGGTCCTTTGCAATTGGCGGAAGCCCAGATTTTAGAAATCGGTTCAATGACCTCATTAATCCACGCTTTTGCCGCATTGGTTATTCCATTAATGGCATTAAGCTTAATTGTCAGTTGGACTGAGATTCGCAAAAACCTCATTTTTATTTATATTAGTGTGTTTGCTTGCGTGATCCCATATATGTTATTGGCACAAGTGAACTATGAATTTCCATCTTTGGTTGGTGGGGCAATTGGCTTATTTGTCTCTGTGATTGTAGCAAATAAAGGAATTGGATTGGCTAAAGTGGAGAATACATTAGAAGGCTCTTCGGTTTCTCTTGCTCAGGTCGCCAAAGCATTATTTCCAACCGGGATGCTTATCGCCATTTTAATTGTGACACGAATTCAACAATTACCGTTTAAAGCTATGATGAATGATGCGACTTCTTGGTTTAGTGCGCAGCTCGGTTCGCTTGGTTTATTTGATGTCAGTTATGGCTTGATTTTTAGTTTAAAAAATATTTTTGGTACATCAATTAACGCCAGTTATAAATTGCTTTATGTGCCGGCGTTCATTCCATTTGTTGTTACCGTATTAATTGCTGTGCCGGTGTTTGCTTTATCAATGTCAAAAACAAAAGATATTTTTGTGACGAGTTTTAAACAAACTAAGAATCCGTTTTTTGCTTTAGTCGGTGCATTGGTGATGGTGAATTTAATGCTGGTAGGGGGCGATAATTCAATGGTTAAAATTATCGGTCAAAGTTTTGCTCACGCAACGGGGGAATACTGGACATTGTTTGCCTCTTATCTCGGTGCTGTTGGGGCATTTTTCTCCGGTTCCAATACCGTGTCTAACTTAACTTTTGGTAGTGTTCAACTTTCTACGGCAGAATTAACCGGGCTTTCAGCCACTTTAATTCTTGCATTACAATCTGTTGGTGGCGCTATGGGAAATATGGTGTGCATTAATAATATTGTTGCCGTGAGTTCAGTATTGAATATTGACAAACAGGAAGGCACGATCATTAAGAAAACCGTTGTTCCAATGATCATTTATGGCATTATTGCTGCCTTAGTGGCACTTTTCATTATCCCGATATTCTATGCGGTATAGTCGAGTTAATAGGGATTAAAAGAACAAGCGGTTTTGTTTGTGAATCAATTTGAAAACATTCCGCTTGTTTTTATTTGTATTTTTTATACGGAGTGATTATGAATGTTAATTTTTATGTGACCTGTATTGCCGATGTCGTAAAAGCCGGTGTGGCGAAAAACACTGTGTTATTACTGGAAAAATTAGGATGTCAGGTTATTTTTCTCGAAAAACAAGGGTGCTGTGGACAACCAGCATTAAACAGTGGTTATACCAAACAAGCCCTACCGGGGATGAAAAATTTAGTGGAAACTTTTGAAGTCAATGATTATCCCATTGTCGCACCGGCAGGATCTTGTGTTTCAGCGATTAAACATTATGCAGAATATTTCGAACAATGTGGTGAACCACAATGGGCAAAACGTGCTGAAAATGTTGCAAAACGTTTTTATGATCTTACCGATTTTATTGTGAATGTCTTAGGCATCACCGATGTCGGCGCAAGTTTACCGGGGAAGGCGGTTTATCATCCTTCTTGCAGCCTTTTCCGTAAATTAGGGATTGTTAATGAACCTTTGGCATTGCTCGAAAAGGTAAAAGGTTTGGAATTATTACCGATTAAAAATCAACAAACGTGCTGTGGTTTTGGGGGAACATTCTCGGTAAAAATGGCAGAAATTTCCGGCGAAATGGTGACGGAAAAAGTTGAACATATTGCAGAAGTTGAACCGGATTATCTTATCGGTGCCGATGTCAGTTGTTTACTGAATATTGGCGGTCGTTTAAGTAGAGAAGGGAAAAATATCAAAGTCATGCATATTGCCGAAGTGTTGATGCAGGAGGGAAAGTAGTATGTCATTAAAAACCAGTAATCTGGCGTTTAAAAAGCGTGTAGATAATCAAATTCACAATGAAGTGATGCGTAAAGCCGTTGTAAAAGCACAAGAAACGATTGGGGCGAACCGTCAAAAAATGGTGGATGAGCTAGGCCACTGGGAAGAATGGCGTGATTTGTCTAAACAGATCCGTAATCATGTTTTAGCCAATTTAGATGCTTATCTCTACCAATTAAGCGAAAAAGTCCAACAAAATGGCGGGAAAGTTTATTTTGCAGAAACCGCAGAAGAGGCCACGGCTTATATTCGTCAAATCGCCTTAGAAAAACAAGCGAAAAAGATTGTGAAATCAAAATCGATGGTGACAGAAGAAATCGGTTTGAATGGAGTTTTAGAGAAAGAAGGCATCAAAGTCGTTGAAACGGATTTAGGCGAATATTTGTTACAAATTGTAGGGGACAAACCCTCTCATATTGTTGTTCCGGCAATACATAAAGATCGTCACAAGATCCGTCAAGAATTACATGAACAATTAGGCTACAACGGTTCTGAAACACCGGAAGAAATGACGGCGTTTATTCGTCAGGTGATCCGTAAAGATTTCTTAGAGGCGGATATTGGTATTAGTGGTTGTAATTTTGCCGTAGCGGAAACCGGTTCTGTTTGTTTGGTGACTAACGAGGGAAATTTACGTTTAGCGACAACCGTACCCAAAACCCATATTGCGGTGATGGGAATGGAGCGATTAGCACCGACTTTCAAAGAAGTAGATGTGCTGATTACCATGTTGGCTCGCAGTGCTGTGGGTGCCAAATTGACCGCTTATAATACTTGGTTGACAGGCCCTCGATTAGCAGGAGAAACAGATGGGCCGGAAGAATTCCATTTGGTTATTGTAGATAATGGACGTTCTGAAATCCTAGAGAGTGAATTTAAAGAAGTATTGCGCTGCATTCGCTGTGGTGCTTGTTTAAACACTTGTCCGGCATATCGCCAAATTGGTGGGCATGGTTATGGATCGATTTATCCGGGGCCTATCGGTTCTGTGATTTCGCCACTACTTGGGGGATATGAGGAATTTAAAGAATTGCCTTATGCTTGCTCGTTATGTACGGCTTGTAATTCAGTCTGTCCGGTAAAAATTCCATTGGCACAGCTTATTTTGAAACATCGTGAACATATGGCACAAACGGGGATTACGCCTGCTACAGAACGTTTGTCTATTTTTGGTTTCACCTTTGCTAATGCGCATCCTGCGGTGTGGAAAGTGGGGGTCAATATGGGGGCAAAAATGGCTGGAAAACTCATTAAAAATGGCAAAGCGCCGCTACAAATCGGGGCGTTGGGCGAATGGACAAAAGCACGGGATTTACCAACCCCGGAAGGTCAAAGCTTCCGTGAATGGTTTAAAAATAGAGGATAAGCAAGATGGATTTACAAAATCGTGAACAATTTTTAACGAAATTAGCGAAACGGATGGGGAAATCAACTTGGCAAACTTCACCTAAACCTATGCCGGAGTTGGTAAATAATTATCCGATGACACGTTTAACCGAACTCACCCAAGAGCAATTATGCAATGAGTTTATCAACTTTGCGAAAGTGATGATGGCCGATGTGGTGGTGGCACAAGAAAGTGCAATTGAACAAGCGATTGTTGAAATTTGTGAAAAATATGGTGGCGGTCAAATTATTTTAAATAATGATCCCCGCCTTGCAGAGCTTGGGGTGATTTCTGCGATTGAAGGCAAATACGATCACTATATTTGGGATGAAACCAAAGGTGAGAGCAATATCCAGTATGCTGAAAAAGCGAATATTGGTATTGTTTATGGTGAATATGGTCTTGCAGAATCCGGCGGTATCGTATTATTTTCAGACAAACAATTTGGCCGTTCCGTGAGTTTATTACCGGAAAAATCCATTGTGGTGGTTCGTAAAAGTTGTGTATTACCGAGGGTCGCACAATTAGCAAAAATTTTGGATGATAAGTCGAAACAAGGAGAGAGAATGCCGTCTTGTGTCAATATCATTTCAGGTCCTAGTGCTACCGCAGATATTGAATTAATCAAAGTGGTGGGGGTGCATGGCCCGGTGTCTAAAATTTATTTAGTGATTGACGATCTATAATTCCTTAGAAAAGCTTACCTTCGGGTAAGCTTTTTTACCATTGAAAATTAAACACTAGGTTCATCCACAATATCCAAAAATTCAGCGTCTAACAATTTCGCTAAATCCTTTGCTGCCAGTTCCACACTCAATCCTCGTTTTCCACCCGAAACATAAATGGTTTCAAAAGTAAGTGCGGTTGAATTAATGACTGTTTTTAGCTGTTTCTTTTGTCCAAGGGGGCTAATTCCGCCTACTAAATAGCCCGTGCTTTTTTGCGCAAAATCTTTATCTGCCATTTCCACTTTTTTCGCCCCAATGGCTTTGGCGGCTTTTTTGAGATTTAGCATATTGGCTGTGGGTAAAACAAAACAGGCCAGTTTCTTTTGATCTCCGTTTTCAGCCACCAGTAACGTTTTGAAAGAACGATGAGGCGAAATCCCTAGTTTTTCCGCGGCTTCATCACCGAAATGTGTGTTGTTGGGATTGTGATCATAAGTATGAAGTATAAAAGGAATTTTTTGTTTTTTAAGTAAATCAATTGCCGGTGTCATTTTATTTCTGGCCCTTTTTTTGTAGAATGAAAGGCTTATTCTATAGCGGAGAAAAAAATGGATGCAAGCCTAAATATTGCCATTGCGGCAGAATTTGAATTGTGTGAACGTGTTGCTTTTGCCTTAGAAGACAGTGATCTCAATATAGAACAACTCAACATTGTTGAAATTTATCCTTTTGAAGAAGAAGGAATTCGTTTTAAAAATAAAGCGGTTGCACAATATTCCCCAGAGGAAATGGATTGGCGTGAGGTGGATTATCTCTTTTTTGCAGGCTCGGTAGAACAGGCCGCCTATATCGCAGATGCCGCAGAACAGGGGTGTATTGTTATTGATATGAAAGGCATTTGCAGTACACTTTCTGATGTACCGGTGGTTGTGCCAACGATTAATGAGGCGGATCTTGTTGAATTAAGACAACGTCGTATTGTGAGTTTACCGGACCCTCAAGTCAGCCAATTGGCTTTAGCGGTTTACCCTTTATTACAAACCGCCTCGCTTACAGGCATTTTTGCCACCACCTTACTCCCGGCTTCTTATCAAAACGTAGAAACGGTAACAAAACTTGCAGGGCAAACCGCCCGATTACTTAATGGTATTCCCTTAGAAGATAAGGAAACCCGTTTAGCCTTTGATGTGTATCCACACAATAGCTCATCATTATCACAGCAATTTCAAAAGATTTTTCCCCAAATCGACAGCGTTGTATTTCATGCTGTTCAAGTCCCGGTGTTTTATGGTATGGCACAAAAAGTCAGCCTACTTTCAGATTATGCGCTCGATTTCCAAGCGCAAGAAAGTGAGCTGGTAGAGTATCATGATAACCTGATTACACCGGTGATGAGTGGTGAAATTGAGAGTGAGATTTCCCAGGTGAAACTGCATATCAGCCAAGTCAATGGGGTGGAAAATGGGATTGAATTTTGGACGGTAGGCGATGATCAACGTTTTCATCTCGCCTGCCTTTCAGTGAAGTTATTAGAAGCCATTTATCATCAAGGTTATTAATTTTTAAGGAACAACTATGTTAGAACGACTTTTCAAATTGCGTGAAAAAGGGTCGAACCCGAAAACCGAAATTATCGCCGGGATCACCACCTTTTTTACCATGGTTTATATTGTCTTTGTCAACCCATCCATATTAGGCGATGCCGGTATGGACAAACAAGTGGTGTTTGTGACGACCTGTTTAATTGCCGGTATAGGGACAATGGCGATGGGGTTATTCAGTAATTTACCTATCGCCCTTGCACCGGCAATGGGGCTGAATGCTTTTTTTGCTTATGTGGTTGTAGGCAAATTAGGCTATTCATGGGAAATTGGTATGGGGACGATTTTCTGGGGATCGGTTGGATTATTGGTGCTTACCCTGTTGCAAGTGCGTTATTGGCTAATGGCGTCGATCCCCTTGAGTATTCGTGTGGGAATTGGTGCGGGAATTGGTTTTTTTATCGCATTAATTGGTTTTAAAAATATGGGATTGGTGGTCGCCAACCCTGCCACATTAGTGGCGCTGGGGGATTTACACGATTCTAAAGTGCTACTGGGTATATTGGGCTTCTTTATTATTGTGGTATTGGCTGCCCGCAACATTTTTTCAGGGGTATTGATTTCTATTGCTGTGGTCACCGGGCTTGCCCTTTGGTTAGATGACAATGTGATGTTCAACGGCATTATTTCTCTGCCCCCGGCATTAGATACAGTGGTGGGTAAAGTGGATATTGCCGGTGCGTTAGATACCGCATTGCTTGGCATTATTTTTTCATTTTTATTAGTCAATTTATTCGACTCTTCCGGTACTTTATTAGGCGTCACCGATAAAGCCGGCATTAGTGACGAACAAGGTCGCTTTCCAAAAATGAAACAAGCCTTACTGGTGGACAGTATGAGTGCCGTGGGCGGTTCCTATATCGGTACTTCAGCCATCAGTACTTATATCGAAAGTGGGGCAGGCGTTTCCGTGGGCGGGCGCACCGGTTTAACGGCGGTGACCGTGGGGGGGCTATTTTTACTGACGATTTTCTTCTCGCCGCTCACCGCTGTCGTGCCAACTTATGCCACGGCCGGTGCATTGGTTTATGTGGGGATTTTAATGGCATCCAGCCTCATTCGTGTGTCATGGGA
>NZ_MLHL01000030.1 GCF_002000545.1 Rodentibacter trehalosifermentans
TTAGCAAACGCAATCCGTTTTTTGTCAATGGATGCTGTTCAAAAAGCAAAATCAGGTCACCCGGGTGCCCCGATGGGAATGGCAGATATTGCAGAAGTGTTGTGGCGTGATTTTTTAAAACATAATCCAACCAATCCGAAATGGGCAGATCGCGACCGTTTTGTTCTGTCAAACGGTCATGGCTCAATGTTAATTTATAGTTTGCTGCATTTAACCGGTTATGATCTTTCCATTGACGATTTAAAACAATTCCGTCAATTACATTCTAAAACACCGGGGCATCCGGAATATGGTTATGCACCGGGTGTTGAAACCACAACCGGCCCTTTAGGTCAAGGGATCACTAATGCGGTGGGAATGGCGATTGCCGAAAAAACCTTAGGCGGTCAATTTAACCGTGAAGGCCATGATATTGTGGATCACTACACTTATGTCTTTTTGGGCGACGGTTGCTTAATGGAAGGGATTTCGCACGAGGCCTGTTCCTTAGCGGGTACGCTTGGTTTAGGCAAACTCATTGCGTTCTATGATGACAACAATATCTCCATTGACGGTCATGTTGATGGTTGGTTTAGTGACGATACCGCCGCCCGTTTTGAAGCCTACGGCTGGCAGGTGATCCGCAATGTGGATGGGCATGATGCAGAACAAATCCGTGCAGCAACAATTCTCGCCCAAGCAGAAAAAGAAAAACCAACCTTAATTATTTGCAAAACCATTATTGGTTTTGGCTCTCCAAATAAAGCGAACTCCCACGACAGCCACGGTGCACCTTTAGGTGATGAAGAAATTGCCTTAACCCGTAAAGCATTAAATTGGGATTATGCGCCATTTGAAATTCCGGCGGAATATTATGCCCAGTGGGATGCGAAAGCAAAAGGTGCGGCTGCAGAAAAATCATGGGAAGAAAAATTTGCCGCTTATGAAAAAGCCTATCCGGAATTAGCCGCTGAATTTAAACGTCGTATGGCAGGTGAATTACCGGTAGACTGGACAAAATATTCCCAAGCTTTCATTGAAAAATTACAAGCCAACCCGGCAAGCATTGCAAGTCGTAAAGCTTCACAAAATGCTATTGAAGCTTATGCACAGGTGTTACCGGAGTTTTTAGGCGGTTCGGCAGATTTAGCCAGCTCTAATCTCACCTTATGGAGCGGTTCAAAACCAATTCGTGCTCATGAAAACGTTGATGGTAATTACATCAACTACGGTGTGCGTGAATTTGGTATGTCAGCCATTATGAACGGTATCGCTTTACATGGCGGTTTCATTCCTTATGGTGCTACGTTCTTAATGTTCTACGAATATGCCCATAACGCGGTGCGTATGGCGGCATTAATGAAATTACGCAATCTCTTTGTTTATACCCACGATTCTATCGGTTTAGGGGAAGACGGCCCGACCCATCAACCGGTGGAACAAACGGCGGCATTGCGTTTAATTCCGAATCTTGAAACCTGGCGTCCGTGTGACCAAGTGGAATCTGCGGTGGCGTGGCAACAAGCGGTAGAACGTCAAGAAGGCCCGAGCGCATTAATTTTCACCCGTCAAAATTTGGCGCAAATGGACCGCACTTCCGAGCAATTAGCCAATGTGGCTCGCGGCGGTTATATCTTAAAAGAGAGCCAAGGCACGCCGGATCTCATCTTGATTGCGACTGGTTCTGAAGTGGAACTTGCCGTTAAAGCGGCAGAAGTGCTTGCGGCTGAAGGCAAAAATGTACGTGTGGTATCCATGCCAAGCACCAACCGTTTTGACAAACAAGACGAAGCCTATCGTGAAAGCGTCTTGCCTTCTTCTGTCACCAAACGTGTGGCGATTGAAGC
>NZ_MLHL01000031.1 GCF_002000545.1 Rodentibacter trehalosifermentans
AACATCAACCTAATCAGCGATAGTGAAACAAAAACAAAGTGCGGTCGATTTTTCCGAAGTTTTTATTTTATGCTATCAGTCTAAAAACTCATGAAAAATCAGCCGCTCTTTTAGTGCAACCATCTTTACGATTTTGTTAAAACTACATATAAATTATGTCGTAAAAAAATCCACCTCTGTGGAAATTAAAGGTGGATATTTTGCATCAAACTTACTATTTTATTTTTTCTTCGCGTATTTTAGAGAATCAATAGCTACAGCTAAAATAATAATGCTTCCCTTGATAATGTATTGCCAATAAGGATTTACGCCGATATAAGTTAAGCCGTAGTTGATGACGGTAAAAATAATGACTCCCGTTACCACACCGATCACTGTGCCTACACCACCGGCGAATGACACCCCACCCACTACACAAGCGGCAATGGCATCTAATTCATACATGAAACCTAAATTGTTCGTTGCCGAACCTATACGACCGGCCTCCAACATTCCGCCGAAGGCATAGAACATCCCTGCGATGATATAGATAGCTACAAGATTGCGTGCCACATTAACACCTGAAACTTTAGCCGCTTCTGGATTGCCACCAATAGCAAAGATATTTTTACCGAAACGGGTTTTATTCCACATTACCCATACTAAGAAGGCGGCAATGGCAGCATAAATTGTGATATAGGAAAGTTTAAAGCTGCCAAAGCGGAAAAAGCCTTGAGCAAAAGCGGAGAAATTTTCGTTAAATCCGGCAATTGGAGAGCCACCTACTGCATCATAGTAAAGCGAGTTAAAACCATACACGATAATCATGGTGCCCATTGTTGCAATAAATGGTGTAACGTTTAAGTAAGCAATAACTAAACCATTGACCAAACCGATGACAGCTCCTACAGCGCAAACAGTCAGAATTACAACAGGAATAGGAATTTCTCCCAGCTCAGGGAATACTCGATTCATATTTTCCATAGATTGCAGTAAAGTTGCGGAGATAACCGCAGCTAAACCAACCTGACGACCGGCAGATAGGTCGGTACCTTGAGTAACCAGTAAACCTGCTACACCCAGTGCGATAATAAGACGGACAGAGGATTGAGTCAGGATATTACTGAAATTCATCAGATTTAAGAATGTTGGATCTTGTGCAATGATAATGCCGAGTAAAATCAATAGCACAAAATAGATCGCATTTTGTTTTAAAATATCAAAGGATTTATTTTTATCTAAGGCACTCATAATTCGTTCCTTTTGTTGTTATAAATATTTTGCTGCTAACTGCAAAATTTCTTCTTGGGAAGTTTTTGCGCTTTCGACAATGCCTGCCATTCTACCGTTACTCATCACGAGAATACGATCTGTGGTACCGAGTAATTCCGGCATTTCAGAGGATATCATAATGATCCCCTTATCTTTTTTGGCAAGTTCTTGAATGAGTTGGTAAATTTCAAATTTTGCCCCGATGTCAATACCACGCGTCGGTTCATCAAGCATAAGAACCTCCGGTTGGGTAAGTAACCAACGACCAATGATGACTTTTTGTTGATTCCCACCTGAAAGCGAACCAATTGTGGTTTTATGTGAAGGCGTTTTTACATTCATCGCATCAATCACCCATTGAGTATCGCTACGCATTTTTTTATTACTCAGCAATTTCCAAGGCGTGAGATAGGATTTCATATTTGAAATCAAAGAGTTAAATTCAATGCTTAGATTAGAATAGATCCCGGTGGAACGACGTTCTTCGGTGACGAGTGCAAATCCATTATTAATTGCCTCAAGTGCGGTTCGATTTTTCACAATTTTATCGTGAAGTTTAATCGTTCCACTTTTTAGTTCTCGTACACCAAAAATTGCTTCCACAATATCTGTTCTTTTTGCACCCACTAAGCCGGCAATACCTAGAATTTCACCTTTACGCAATTCAAAAGAAATATCTTGAATGGAAGGTTGGTTTAATGCGGTTAAATTTTCAACTTTCAGAACCACTTCTTTTGGCACATTGGTTCTTTCAGGAAAACGTTGTGTAAGCTCACGTCCTACCATCATCGAAACGATTTGTTCCATGGTTGAATCTTTGACAGAAACAGTATTGATCCATTTTCCATCACGTAAAATAGTAATTTCGTCACAAATCTTGAAAATTTCATCCATCTTGTGAGAAATATAAATAATACCGCAACCTCTCTCTTTTAATTTTTGAATGATTTTAAACAGATGTTCCACTTCTTTTTCTGAAAGAGAGGAGGTTGGTTCATCCATAATTACAATTTTGGCGTTATAAGAAAAGGCTTTCGCAATTTCGATCATCTGCATCTGAGAAACGGAAAGCTTGGCAACTTTTTCTCTTGGATCCACATCAATATCCAGTTCATCAAAAATCGCTTTAGTATCATTGTACATTTTAGTGTGATCTACGAACGGACCTTTAAGCGGATAACGTCCAAGCCATAAGTTGTCCATCACGGTGGTTTGGCGTACAAGATTAAGTTCTTGGTGTACCATTGAAATTCCATTTTCGAGAGCTTCTTTTGATGTTTTGAAATTTACAGTTTTTCCTAAAAAAAGAATTTCACCCTCGTCTTTGGCATAAATGCCAAACAGGCATTTTAACAATGTGGACTTTCCCGCACCATTTTCTCCCATCAAAGCATGAACAGAATGTGAACGAACGGTTAGATTTGCATTATCTAAGGCTTTTACACCGGGAAAGGATTTACTGACATTCGTCATAGTGAGTAACACTTGACTATCTTGACTTAAATTTTGAGCCGTCATATCAACCTCATTTAAAAATGGGGAAGAAAACTTCCCCTAAGGTTTATATCATTGAGTGATTATTTTAAGAACTCATCCAAATTATCCTTATCTACTCCGACATAAGGAATGCGTACAACACGATCTTTTAATTCCCATTTTGTACCTTCAGTTGCGCTTTTGCCTTGTGCAAGATTATTAGCTAATTGAACAACAGCTTTTCCTTGATTTACACCGTCATTTAATACTGTTCCGGCAAGCTCCCCTTTTTTGATAAGTTGGAGTGCCTCAGGTAACGCATCTACACCAAAAATAGGTAATTTTTTACCGTGAGCTCTTGTGGCCTCCAATGCACCTAATGCCATACCGTCATTATTAGAAATAATCACTTCAATACTATTCGCTTTTGAACTGGATAACCAAGCATCGACTTTATCTTTTGCCATCGCCGCATCCCACATACCGGTATCAATAAATAATTGCTCGGTTTGGATACCTACTTTATTTAATTGATCGACAACATATTTTGTACGGGCTTCCGCATCAGGGTGTCCCGGCTCGCCTTTTAAGAGAACAAACTGGATTTTGCCATCTTTATTTAAATCAAGCTCAGGCATCGCTTTCCATTGTTTGGCGATTAAATCGCCTTGGATAATGCCGGATTCTTTTGGATCAGTTCCCACATAGTAAGCTTGGTCATAGCTACCGATTGCTTTTGCACCGGGATCTTTATTGAAGAATACGACAGGAATATTATCTGGTTTGGCTTTACCTATGATGGTCGGTGCTGCAGCCGGATCAACCAAATTAATTGCAAGCGCTTTCACGCCTTTAGAAAGTAATACATCAGCTTGATCGTTTTGAATTGACTGAGCATTTTGTGAATCATTCATCAATAGTTCAATACCTTTTAATGCCTGTGCTTCCTTGTTAATTTCTTTTCGCATTAATGACATAAAGTTGTCATCGTATTTATAAATAGTTACACCAATACGATTATCTGCGGCATAGCCCGCTGTTGCTGTAGTTAAACCGATTGCTAATGCGACTGCACTTAATACTGCTGTTTTTTTCATAAAACACTCCTAATTGGAAGGTTGATGTGAACAAAAAATGTATTTACTTCTACAACTCGCTACTGAGCATACTTAAAAAATCTTCTTTAGTCTGTGATCAAACTCACATAAATGGAAACGATTACAAAACAATATTGAAATTTGTGATAATTATCACATTTTAACTTATCGATTCAACTGAGAAACGGCGTACTAAAGTTGGGTTAAATTGAATCACTGATGGCGTTTCAATTTTTTGATCGACCAAACTTAATGCAAGGTTTGCTGCATAAGTTGCCATTAAATCAATAGGATAGCGAATTGTTGTGAGCTTAGGGATCAAGTAACGTGCAATCGGCATATCATCAAATCCGATAATGGAAAACTGACCCGGTACTTTGATATTGTTTTCATTTAGGACCGAAATTGCCCCCGCCGCCATGGAATCATTGTAGGCAATAACAGCTGTTAAGTCCTTGTTATAACTGAGTAAATCAATCATTGCTTGTTCGCCTCCTTCAAAATCCGGTGAATTATGGGTGATGGCGTGTTCGACAATCGGATAATTATATGCTTTTAAGGCTTCCAGATAGCCGCTTCGACGTTCAACCTCATCAAAAATGGCGTGATTTGAACCGATATAAGCAATTTTTTTATGGCCATGACGGATCAACATTTCTGTTGCGATATAAGTGCCTTTTTGATTATCCAAACTGACACAGCGATTCTCGTATCCCTTAATGACACGATTAATAATCACCATACCTTTCACACTATTGAGGTAGTCTGTAAGTTCTTTATCGGAAAGTGCTTTTGAATGAACGACCAAACAGCTACAACGTTTCCGCAATAGGGTATTAATAGCTTCCCGTTCTTTTTCTGCATGATGATAACCAATACCGATTAAAATAGTTTTATGATGTTTTTCGGCAACTTTATCGACAGCTTTGACTAAGATAGCAAAAAATGCATCCGTGACATCGGTTACAACCACCCCAATCGTATCCGTATTTTGTACGGCAAGTGCTTGTGCATTAGCATTAGGTTGGTAATTTAATTGAGCGATAGCCTCCTGCACGGCAAGACGGGTTTTAGAGCTGACCGAAGGGTGGTTATTTAACACGCGGGATACTGTTGCCACGGAAACTTTTGCCAATTCTGCAACATCATGAATAGTGCTCATAATCTTCTCTCTATGATTTAGACTTATGACAAAATCATCATAATAATTTATTGTAAATTTGAAAACGGTTACTTTCTTATTTTGTAATAAAGATCACAAAATACCATTGTTGAATTTTGATTTTGTGATATGGATCACGGTTTACTTTGAAGAATTTAGGTATCTTAAGAAACCAATAAATGTAACCGATTACAATTTAATAAGTATAATGAAGGAGTCAAGTATATGAATAATGAGGTTGTATTTGAACCAACGAATCACCCGCACCGTCGTTATAATCCACTGATTGATCAATGGATATTGATTTCCCCTCATCGGGCAAAGCGACCATGGCAAGGTCAGCAAGAAAAAGTCAATGAAGAACAGAAACCTCATTACGATCCGAATTGTTATCTTTGTCCGCGTAATAAGCGGATAACGGGAGAAATCAATCCTAATTATCACAAGCCCTACGTATTCAAAAATGATTTTTCCGCTCTTTTAGAGGATACGCCCGCACCGGAAACATCACAGGATCCGCTTTTTCAGAGCTCGCAAGCTCGTGGTGAAAGCCGAGTGATTTGTTTTTCGCCGGATCACAGCAAAACATTGCCATTATTGACCGCACTTGAAATTGAAGAAGTCATTAAAGTTTGGCAAGCGCAGCTGCAAGAACTGGGTAAAAAATATCAATGGGTTCAGATTTTTGAAAACAAAGGTGAAACAATGGGGTGTTCTAATCCACATCCACACGGACAAATTTGGGCGAACAGCTTTTTACCAAATGAGGTTGTTCGTGAAGATCGCTCTCAGCACGATTATTTTCAAAAATACGGTTCAGTAATGTTGGTAGATTATGTGAAGCGTGAGTTGGAATTAAAAGAGCGAATTGTCGTGGAAACGGATCATTGGGTGGCTCTCGTTCCTTATTGGGCGGCTTGGCCTTTTGAAGCCTTGTTACTTCCTAAAACTCATGTGAAACGTTTAACGGAATTAAGTGACACTCAATCGAAAGATTTAGCCATCGCATTGAAAAAATTGACAACGAAATACGACAATTTATTTGAAACTTCCTTTCCTTATTCCATGGGGTTTCATGCTGCTCCTTTTAATGGTGAAGAAAACGAACATTGGCAGCTCCATGCGCATTTTTATCCGCCATTACTACGTTCTGCCACCGTACGTAAATTTATGGTGGGTTATGAGATGTTGGCAGAAAGTCAGCGGGATTTAACTGCTGAGCAGGCAGCAGAACGGTTACGGGCATTGAGTGAAATTCATTATAAAGAGAGAGCATAGCCCCTTTTAAACAAAAGAGCGGTCTATTTTTATAAAATTAATCAATTAGGGGATATAACAATGAGCCATCCAATCCAACAATCACAGCATATTTTCACACAAACATTTCATTCCCGTCCCTCACTTACCGTTTATGCACCGGGACGTGTCAATATTATCGGTGAACATACTGATTATAATGACGGTTTTGTGATGCCCTGTGCGATTAATTTTGGTACAGCGATTAGTGGAACAAAACGGAATGATTGCATTTGGCAGGTTTATGCGGCAGATTTAAACGAAACCGATGAGTTTTCCCTCAATGAAACTATTGAAAAAAGTACGCAAAAATGGGCGAATTATGTACGTGGGGTCGTGAAATTTATTCAAGAGCGTTGCCCGGATTTTAAGCAAGGGGCGAATCTGGTGATTTCAGGCGATGTGCCGCTTTCTTCCGGGCTAAGTTCCTCCGCTTCCCTTGAGGTTGCCGTGGGTAAATTTTGCCAACAATTGTCGGATTTACCTCTTTCCCATACGAATATTGCATTGATTGGACAAAAGGCAGAAAATCAATTTGTGGGGGCAAATTGCGGCAATATGGATCAACTTATTTCCGCATTAGGGCAGCAAGATCATTTATTAATGATCGACTGCCGTAGTCTTGAAACGAAGGCAACACCGATGCCACAAGATGTGGCGGTGATTATTGTGAATTCCAATGTGCCGCACGATTTAGTGACCGGAGAATATAATACCCGCCGCCGCCAATGTGAGCGTGCCGCAGGATTTTTTGGCGTGAAAGCCCTACGTGATGTATCTGTGGAAAAATTCAAAGAAAAAGAAGCGGAATTGACCGCACTTGATCCCTTCATCGCTAAACGAGCTCGCCATGTAGTGACAGAGAATCAACGCGTATTGGATGCGGTGGAGGCATTAACAAACAATGATTTAGCCCGATTAGGCGAATTAATGGCACAATCTCACGATTCAATGCGTGACGATTTTGAAATTACCGTGCCGCAAATTGATTATTTGGTCGAATTGGCGCAACTTGCCATTGGTAAAAATGGCGGCGCAAGAATGACGGGCGGTGGCTTTGGCGGTTGCATTGTTGCCCTTGCACCACATGATAAAGTGGATGCCGTGCGTAAAATCATTGAGGATAATTATGAAAAAACAACCGGCTTAAAAGAAACGTTTTATGTTTGTACCGCATCGCAGGGCGTGCGTGTCGTCTAAAGGAAAATTATGTTAGAAAAAACTACATTCAATGCGCCTGATGGCAAACCTTATCAGATTGTTTCCTTACAAAATGAAAAAGGGATGCGAATTAAATTAATGGACTGGGGCGCAACTTGGCTTTCTTGCCAAGTTCCTGTAAAGGATGAATTACGAGAAGTATTATTGGGTTGCAAAATAGAAGATTACCCCGTTCAACAAGCTTATTTAGGTGCAAGCGTGGGGCGTTACGCTAATCGCATTGCCAACGCTCAATTTGAGCTAAACGGGCAAATGGTGCATCTTACCGCAAATCAAGGGAAGCATCAGCTCCATGGCGGAGAGGGATTTGCTCAACGCCGTTGGGAAATGCAAAAGTGCGGTGAAAATTTCGTGTGTTTTTCCCTTTATTCCGCTGATGGTGATCAGGGTTTTCCGGGAAATGTAAATGTCACTGTGACCTACACTGTTACTGAAGATAATGCGGTGAAAATCGAATATGAGGGGGGTAGCGATCAAGATACCGCATTAAATCTCACCAATCACGCCTATTTCAATTTAGAAAATGCGGAGCAAGGTTCGGATATCCGTGAACATAGTTTACGTCTAAATGCGGATTTTTACCTATCGGTGGATGAGGAGGGGATTCCCAATTCGCCCCTTAAACACGTGGTGGGAACAAGTTTCGATTTCCGAGTGGCGAAAGCGATCAAACAGGATTTTTTACAAGACGATCAGCTAGCGACCAAAGGTTATGATCATTCTTTCATTGTGAACAAAGCCTGGCAGAAACCTTGTGTTTTATTGACTTCGCCCAACGGAGATTTAAGCCTCGAAGTGCGAACTTCCCAAGCTGCCTTGCAGGTTTATACGGGCAATTATCTTGCCGGCACACCAAAACGAAATGGCGAAAAATATGCCGATTTCGCCGGTGTCGCACTGGAAACCCAGTGTTTACCGGATACGCCGAATCACCCGGAATGGCAAAATTATGGCGGAATCCAAAAAGCAAATGAGCGGTATTATCAGTGGACGGAATTTCAATTTAGGGGCTAAGTTAAGCCCCTGTAGATTTAATTTTTATAAGGATTTTCTTTTTTGGCTAACCAAAAGGCTAAAAGAAACCAAATCCCACAGAGTGGCACTGCCAACCAAGAAATTGCTGTTAAGCTGAGTCCGAGTGCCGTTAGCCCTGCATAGCCCCAAGAGCCGATTTGATCTCCAGAGCGATAAATTAAGGTATCAATAACACTTTTCGCTTTATAGCGATCCTCACGATTTAGCCGGGTAAATAACACTTCACGTGCCGGACGGGTAAAGGCGAAATTGCTAACCCGTCTGGCGACTTGTACAAAGACAAAAACCGCCACAGTAGGATAAGCGGCCAACAGGGCGAAACTTGCCGCACTCAGTAATGGCAAGACGGCTAATACGGGAAGAATGCCAAAATATTTCATTAAGCGTCCGGTTAAGCCTAATTGGAAAAGTAAAGTCAGACTGTTTACCCACAAATCAATGTTGGCGAAAAATGCCGTTCGTTCCGCTTTATTTGTGATATTGGCGTTCACAATATCCGCTTGCTGGAAATAAAGTACCGTTGAGGTGATGGAATAAAGCAAAATAAAGGCGGAAATACCAAGTAAATAAGGGGAGCGAAACACTCGGATTAAACCCGACCAAACATTCCCACCAATTTGTTTATTATCATTCTGATGAGTTTGAATTTCTTTTGTGCCTAAGGTGGAAATCCGTTTGGCAGCGAATACGGTGATTTCCAATAAAAAGACCGAAAATGTAAGCCACACATAATGATTAAATGTCGCGGAAAAAGCGGAAACAAAAGCAGAACCGGCAATGCCACCCACGGTTGCCCCTGTTGCCAAAAAGCCAAATAAGCGTTTGCCTTGCTCGGTGGTGAAAACATCGGACATTAACGACCAAAACACCGACACCACAAAAAGATTGAAAACCGAGACCCAAATAAAGAAAATTCGACCGGTCCACACTAGTATATCGCCCGTTGCGATCGCCATTAAAACGGCGAAGATGGCAAGGTTGAGCATAAAGAAACGGTAGGCAATGGCGATAAATTTTTCACGCCGCCAACGTTTCACCAAGTAACCATAAAGCGGAGTGAGCAATAACATCGCCACAAGAGATGCGGTAAACAGCCAAGTGAGGGATTTTACTCCGCCTGCCGCCCCTAACTCATCACGAATGGGGCGAAGGGTATAATAGGCCAAAAAAAGCGCAAAAACATAAAGCCAAGACCAAGCGAGTGCTTTGATTTCATTGGGTTTGACATCGACAAATTTTTGAAAAAATTGGTTCATAAGATACTCAGAAAAAAATAATTGCCGAACCTTACATCATTGAGTATTGAAAGGTTCAGCAACAAATTTAGATTAGCATTAAGGACGGAATTATTTTGCGTTCCACTCAGGCACGGCGTTTTTGAATTTGCTTGAGTCCACGACAGGGCCGTCTTCCGCCACATTATACACGCCGTTTAAATTTGCTTCGACAGCACGAACGGTGGCATCAACCAATGCGTTTACATGAATGCCCGCATAGCCTTCCGGTGCAGTATCAAAGCCTGATTTACCGCCATAGATCCAGCCATAGCGTAAAACAACTGGGGTGAATTTGCCCGCTAATGTTTGCGTTTCCAATGATTTGATT
Organism: Rodentibacter trehalosifermentans; assembly: GCF_002000545.1. Taxonomy (GTDB): domain Bacteria; phylum Pseudomonadota; class Gammaproteobacteria; order Enterobacterales; family Pasteurellaceae; genus Rodentibacter; species Rodentibacter trehalosifermentans. Next base: position 10,144 of record NZ_MLHL01000031.1, read on the forward strand.
GATTTGATTGATTCACCATAGAGAGCATCATTTTCATCATACCATTCCCCTTCTTCCGTCACCGAGTGATCACTTGGGGCATAATACATAAAACTTTGTGCGATATATTTTTTCACACCGGCTTTTTCTGCCGCCGCAACTAAATTTTTTGTTCCTTCAATGCGAATTTTACTATCACGTTTTAGCCCTTCTTCCATTTCTTCTTCTTTCAACCCTTTTGGTAAGGAAGAAAGCTCATTAATCACCACATCGGGTTTTGCCTCCACAACGGCTTGTTCTAACGCTGCGGCATTAAACACATCCACCACAACGGGAACAACGCCCATTTCTTCAAGGACTTTAGCCTTATTTTCACTGCGTGTCGTGCCATAAACTTTGTAGCCTTTTTCTACCAAGGTTTTGCTTAACGGCTCGCCAATAACACCGGTCGCTCCGGCTAAGAAAACCACTTTCGGTTTCGCTTGTTCAACGTTTTCGCCCGAATTTTTCTCATTACAAGCCGCCAAAACGAAGGCAGAGGCAGCAAGTGCGGTTAATTTTAAAAATGTTTTTTTCATCATAAAACTCCTATTTCATCTAAAAAGCCGAAGATTATAATGAGTGAGGAAAAACATACAAGACGAATCTTGCGACCCAACTAGGTGAAAAATATTGAGTATTTCACTGCAGCTTGCTTTTTTATGTATTCTCTTTGCGAACCCTGGCAAAATATGGTACTTTTCCGCCGCAGATTTGAACTATCAAAATAAAATATGAGTGACGAACAACAAAATTTAACGCAATCGGAAAATAACAAAAAATCTTTTTTTCAATCTTTATTCGGTCGCTTTTTTCAAGGTGAGTTAAAAAATCGTGAAGAACTTGTGGAAGTGATCCGCGATTCCGAGCAAAACGATTTAATCGATCAAAACACCCGCGAAATGATTGAGGGGGTAATGGAAATTGCCGAGCTTCGTGTACGTGATATTATGATTCCCCGCTCTCAAATTATTTTTATCAAAGAAGAACAAGATTTAAATGCCTGTCTGAGCACCATTATTGAATCTGCCCACTCCCGTTTTCCGGTGATCGCCGATGCCGATGATCGGGATAATATCGCCGGTATTTTGCATGCTAAAGATTTATTGAGATTCCTACGCGAAGATGCGGAAGAATTTGATATGGCAAAACTTTTACGCCCGGCGGTGATCGTGCCGGAAAGTAAACGCGTTGATCGTATGTTAAAAGATTTCCGTTCAGAACGTTTTCATATGGCGATTGTGGTGGATGAGTTTGGTGCGGTATCCGGATTGGTGACCATTGAAGATATTTTGGAACAGATTGTGGGCGATATTGAAGATGAATTTGATGAGGAAGAAATTGCCGATATCCGCCAACTTTCCCGCCACGCCTATGCGGTGCGTGCATTGACGGATATTGATGATTTTAATGAACACTTTAATACGAATTTTGATGATGAAGAAGTAGATACCATTGGCGGTCTTGTTATGCAAGCCTTCGGTTATTTACCGAAACGTGGTGAGGAAGTCGTTTTAGGCAATCTTCAATTTAAAGTCACCTCCGCAGACAGCCGCCGTTTGATCCAGTTGCGTGTGACGGTGCCGGACGAGCATTTGTCGGATATGGCGACAATAATAGAAGAAAAAACCGAGTAATTTCCTTGAACGGATAGTTTCCCCAATGAAAAATTTATTGACTTATTTCATTGCGATGGTCTCCGGTATTGCCGGTGTCTTTGCTTTCTCCCCTTTTGATTATTGGGGAATGGCGTATGTATCGCTAATTGGGCTACTTTATGTGGCAAAAACTGCGAAAAAATCCACCGCACTTTGGGGCTCATTCTTATGGGCGATGGGCTTTTTTTGTTTTGGCGTGAGCTGGTTGAATGTCAGCATTCATCAATTTGGCGGTGCCTCTCTGGGCGTGAGCTATCTCCTTGTGGGTTTGCTTTCCGCCTATCTCGCCCTCTATCCGATGCTTTTCACCTACCTTGTGCAACGTTTCCAAGTGCAAAGTGCGGTGATTTTTGCGGTAATTTGGACGTTCACAGAATTTTTACGGGGTTGGATTTTCACCGGTTTCCCTTGGTTACAGTTTGGTTACACTCAAATTGATAGCCCGTTTTCAGGTATTGCCCCAATATTCGGTGTTGACGGATTAACTTTCTTTACCGTTTGGGCAAGTGCGGTCATTTTTAATGGCATTTTGGTGTTATTTAAAGAAAAAAATAGCAAATTATTATCGGCGAGTGCTTTATTGCTTGTCGTTGTTGGTAGCTTGGCGACTTATGCGCAAAAAATCACGTTTATAAAATCCATTGAAGATAAAGCCTTAACCATAACCCTTGCACAGGGCAATATTGAGCAAAACCTCAAATGGGATCCGGCGTATTTTTATTCCACATTGGAAATTTATCAAAAATTAATCGCAGAAAATTTGGGGAAAAGTGATTTGATTGTGCTGCCGGAATCTGCCTTGCCGACATTGGAAAATAATATTGTGCCATTTTTTGAAAGCCTTGATCGTGTGGCAAAAGAAAAAGGCACGGAGATTATGATTGGCACGGTGTATCAAGATGCGGAATCCGGCAAATTGCTTAATTCCATTGTGACCGCGGGCAATCCAGATTTTCCCTATCAACTCTCAACGGAAAACCGTTATAACAAACATCATTTAGTGCCTTTTGGCGAATATGTCCCACTAGAAAATTGGCTACGCCCATTAAATTCCGTGTTTAATTTGCCGATGTCAGCTTTTCAAAGCGGTGAGGTAATACAGCCCGCTTTAATGGCAAAAGGGCGGTCATTTTCGCCGGCAATTTGTTATGAAATTATTTTTGGTGAGCAAGTTCGCAAAAATTTGAAAAAAGACACGGATTTCTTACTGACGATCTCTAATGATGCGTGGTTTGGTGATTCAATCGGACCGTGGCAACATTTACAAATGGCGAGAATGCGGGCATTGGAGTTGGGGAAACCTTTAATTCGAGCCACAAACACCGGTATTTCCGTGTTTATTGGGGCAAAGGGGGAAATTTTAGCCCAAGCACCACAATTTGTGGAAACCACATTGATGCATAACATTGCGCCAACGGAAGGCAAAACGCCTTATGCGGTGTTGGGGAATATACCGCTTTACGGTTTATCGTTGTTGTTTTTAATGTTGCGTGGTCTGATGATGTTAGTACATCGTCGTATGAACCTTTTGTTAAAACCATAGTCAAAACGACCGCACTTTTTACGATGGGCTTAATCCATTACAAATTGAATATTATCGGTGGTGTAAATCACCATCATTGAAAGAATGAGATTTTAATGAATCAAAATCTAATTGAAGTAAAAAACCTTACCTTTAAACGGGGGGAACGGGTGATTTACGATAACCTGAATTTAAAAGTCCAAAAGGGCAAGATTACGGCAATTATGGGGCCGTCAGGAATCGGAAAAACCACGTTACTGAAATTAATTGGTGGGCAATTACAAGCAGAGAAAGGTGAAATTTGGTTTGATGATAAAGATATTTGTCGTCTTTCCAATCGAGAATTATACGAAGTGCGTAAACGTATGGGAATGTTGTTTCAATCCGGTGCACTTTTCACGGATATTTCTACCTTTGATAATGTAGCGTTTCCTATTCGGGAGCATACCCGCTTGCCGGAAAGTTTAATTCGTCAGATTGTGTTGATGAAATTGGAAGCCGTTGGATTGCGTGGTGCCGCACAATTAATGCCTTCCGAGCTTTCAGGCGGTATGGCACGTCGTGCCGCTTTAGCGAGAGCTATTGCACTCGATCCCGATTTGATTATGTTTGACGAACCTTTTACGGGACAAGATCCCATCAGTATGGGCGTGATTGTGAGTTTAATTAAGCGATTAAATGAAGCTCTCAATTTGACCTCCATTGTTGTTTCCCATGATGTGCAGGAGGTGTTAAGCATCGCAGATTACGCCTATATTATTGCGGATAAACGCGTGATTGCAGAGGGCACTTCCGAACAATTATTGGCGAGCCAAGATCCGCAGGTTTTACAATTCTTAAAAGGCGAGGCGGACGGCCCGGTGAGATTTCATTATCCGGCTGAAAATTATGTGGAGGAATTATTCCAATGATCGTTGAAACAATTTCTTCGCTTGGGCGTAAGGTAATCCGCTTTTTCCGTGCGTTGGGGCGGGCCGGTTTTATGCTGTTTGGGGCGTTGGTGGGAAAACCTCAAGTTCGCCAACATTTTCCATTGTTAATTAAGCAATTGCATGTTTTGGGTGTGCAATCGCTGTTGATCATCTTGCTTTCCGGTTTGTTTATCGGAATGGTGTTGGGCTTGCAGGGTTATGTGGTGTTGGTAGATTTTTCTGCCGAGACCAGCCTTGGGCAACTGGTGGCATTGTCGCTTTTGCGGGAATTAGGTCCTGTGGTGACCGCACTTTTATTCGCCGGTCGTGCCGGTTCTGCATTGACGGCGGAAATCGGTTTAATGAAAGCGACCGAACAACTTTCCAGTCTTGAAATGATGGCGGTAGATCCATTGCGTCGGGTGATAGCCCCACGTTTTTGGGCAGGTATTATTGCAATGCCGATCCTTTCTATTATTTTTATTGCGATCGGTATTTGGGGCGGATCACTGGTTGGTGTTGATTGGAAAGGGGTTGATGCCGGCAGTTTTTGGTCGGTGATGCAAAATTCCGTAAGCTGGGGCTATGACATTTTTAACGGACTGATTAAAAGTCTGTTTTTTGCAATGGCTGTAGTGTGGATTGCATTATTTAACGGCTATGATTGTGTCCCAACTTCGGAAGGGATTAGTCAAGCCACAACTCGAACCGTTGTACACGCTTCGTTAGTGGTACTCGGATTAGATTTCATCTTAACTGCCATTATGTTTGGGGCAGGTTAAAAGGATATTTTTATGCGACAAAATGTTAAATATGAATTTTGGGTCGGATTATTTTTATTACTCGGTATTGGTGCTCTCGTGTTTTTAGGTTTACGTGTGGCAAATGTGCAAGGGTTCGGTGAGAATAAATCTTATATCGTGACGGCAACTTTTGATAACATCGGCGGACTAAAAGTCCGTGCCCCATTAAAAGTTGGAGGTGTAGTAATTGGGCGGGTCAGCAGCATTGAATTAGACGAGAAAACCTATTTGCCGAAAGTGAATATTGCGATTAATGAAGAATATAATGAAATTCCGGAAAACAGCTCCCTGTCCATTAAAACCTCAGGGTTATTGGGGGAGCAATATATCGCATTAACAATGGGATTTGATGACGGCGAAACCGCAATGTTAAAAAACGGCAGTCAAATACAGGACACTAAATCCGCCATGGTATTGGAAGATCTGATCGGTCAATTCCTTTATGGTGATAAAAAAACGGAAGGTAATGTGGAAAACACAGAACCGGCAGCACAATAAGCACAACCTTTAATTTAGGAGATTTATGATGAAACTCACTCAGTTTAAAAGATGGTTTGCCATTTTAACCTTTGCAATGACCGCACTTTTTGTTGCCCGCTCAGCAGTGGCGGCGACAAGCCCTTATGTTTTAATGCAGCAGGCATCGGATAAATTGTTTGCCGATATTAAAAACAATCAGGCAAAAATTAAACAAAATCCAAACTATTTGCGTACGATTGTACGTAATGATTTATTACCTTATGTGCAAGTGAACTATGCGGGTTCCTTGGTGTTAGGCTCACACTTTAAATCCACCACACCGGAACAACGTGAGAAGTTTTTCAAAGCCTTTGGGGATTTTATTGAACAAGCCTATGCGCAGGTGTTAACCGCATACAGCAACCAAAACATTCAAATCGAGCCGGCAAAAGAAGTAGGCGATAAAAACTTGGTGAGTATTCGTGTCAATATTATCCAAAATGGGGGGGCTGCACCGATTAAATTGGATTTTAAATGGCGTAAAAACAGTAAAACTGGTGAATGGCAAGCCTATGATATGGTGGCTGAAGGGGTAAGTATGGTAGTGACCAAACAGAATGAATGGAGCGGTATTTTACGCCAACAAGGAATTGATGCCTTAACCGCACAAATTCAAAAATCTGCCGCTCAACCTGTAACCTTAAGTAAATAATCCCATGGCGACATTAAATTGGGATTTGACCCAAAACAATGATAAGATAGCGCTCCGATTTTTTGGGGAGCTATCTCGTAACACGTTGTTACCTTTATGGCAGCAACGTGCTTCTTTTTTATCTGAAAGTAAGTTAAATCAGCCGATTATCGAATGGGATTTAACAGAGATAACAAAAATTGATTCTGCCGGTTTTGCATTGCTTTGTGATTTTTTGCATGATAGTCAAAAGTTACCAAACAAAACGGTGTATTTGGTTAATCCTCCCCAACAATTATTGACCTTAGCTGATTTAGTCAATTTATCAGAATGGATCACTGCTTTTATCGGCCGTCATTAAAATGGAAATCTAAATGGAACTGAAAGAAATCGAACGAATTTTAAAAGAATCTTTAAATGTTGATGAAGTGTACGCACAAGGTGAAAATGCTCATTTTGGGGTGATTGTGGTGAGCGATGAACTGGCTGCGCTCTCTAAATTAAAACAACAACAAGCGGTTTATGCCCCTCTTATGCCTTACTTTAGCACCGGTGAAATTCATGCTTTAACCATAAAAACCTACACCACCGAAAAGTGGAAAAGGGATCGTCTTCTACATCAATTCAGTTAAATAAAATACTAGGATTTCTAATATGGAAAAATTTCGTGTTTATGGCGGACAATCCCGCCTAAGCGGTACGGTCACGATTTCTGGGGCAAAAAATGCCGCACTTCCCATTCTTTTTGCTACTATCTTGGCGACCGAGCCGGTAAAACTCACCAATGTTCCGGAACTTAAAGATATTGAAACCACTCTTAAAATTTTACGCAAATTGGGTGTTGTGACGGAACGTGATGAAACCGGTGCGGTTTTATTGGATGCTTCAAAAATCGATCATTTTACTGCGCCTTATGATTTAGTGAAAACCATGCGAGCCTCCATTTGGGCATTGGCCCCGTTGGTTGCACGTTTTCACCAAGGTCAGGTTTCCTTGCCGGGGGGATGTTCGATTGGAGCACGCCCTGTGGATTTACATATTAGCGGTCTTGAAAAGATGGGCGCCGAAATTGTGCTTGAAGAAGGTTATGTAAAAGCGCAGGTTATGGATCGCTTAATCGGTACGCGTATTGTGATGGAAAAAGTGAGCGTGGGTGCGACTTTATCCATTATGATGGCAGCGACCCTTGCAAAAGGCACAACCGTGATTGAAAACGCTGCACGTGAACCGGAGATTGTGGATACGGCGGATTTCCTCAATAAAATGGGGGCAAAAATCAGTGGTGCGGGTTCGGATCATATTACGATTGAAGGTGTGGATCATCTAACAGGTTGTGAGTATAGTATCGTACCGGATCGTATTGAAACCGGAACATTCTTAGTGGCGGGGGCTATTTCAGGCGGACGTGTCGTCTGTAAAAATACCAAAGCGGATACCTTAGATGCGGTGATCGATAAATTACGTGAAGCCGGTGCGCAAGTCGATGTGACGGAAGATTCTATTACCTTGGATATGTTTGGTAATCGTCCAAAAGCCGTGAATATTCGCACAGCGCCCCACCCGGGATTCCCAACGGATATGCAGGCGCAATTCACCTTATTAAATATGGTGGCAGAAGGAACGAGTATTATCACCGAAACCATTTTTGAAAACCGATTTATGCATATCCCAGAACTCATCCGTATGGGGGGCAAGGCTGAAATTGAGGGTAATACGGCGGTATGCCACGGTGTCGCTCAACTTTTCGGGGCGGAGGTGATGGCAACGGATTTACGGGCGTCAATCAGTTTGGTTTTGGCGGGGTGTATTGCAACAGGGGAAACCATCGTTGATCGTATTTATCACATTGATCGCGGTTACGAACATATTGAAGAAAAACTTCGTTGTTTAGGTGCAAGAATCGAACGGTTTTCAGAAAAAAACGAAGAAGTATAGTCATTTCTCCTGATAGAGAGTAGGAAAGAGCGGTTAAATTTAACCGCTCTTTCCCGTTTAATGGAGATTAAATTTGAACGGGAAGGATGATTGGTATTTTATAAATTGATGATCTATTTCCTGTTAAAGTGCGGTCAGTTTTTTTATATTTTTTGGAGTAACAATGAATAAATTTTCCCTTTCTATATTTTCTCTCGCCATACTTGGTATTTCCCAGTCTGCTTTGGCAGAAGCGTCCCCAAATTCAACTGTTTTCAATGAGGCACAATGTCTTGCATTGAAGGCTTCATCTATTTTTGATACAGAGATTCAAAAAGTGGAATGGAATGCCGGTGGCGAAGTGCCGGCGGATAGAATGTCAGAACTTACCGGTGGTGCAAAGCAAAGCCTAAGAGCGGGTTCCCATTGTATTGTGGAAGGCGAGATTGCAGCGCGAACAGGGGCGGACGGCAAGCACTACGGTATTAAATTCCAGCTGCGTTTGCCTGAAAATTGGAACAATAAATTCCTGTTCCAAGGGGGCGGTGGGCTTGATGGTTTTGTTGCGCCTGCGGTGGGCGCTATTCCGGTTCGCACCTCAACGGCAACGCCTGCGTTAATGCGTGGCTATGCGGTGATGTCAATGGATTCAGGCCACCCAACGCCGACACCTGATTTTGGGGCGGATCAGCAGGCGCGTCTTGATTATGCCTATCAAGCCATCGGCAAGGCAACGCCTGTGGCGAAACAGTTAATTCAAACCGCTTATCAACAAAAAGCGAAACACCATTATTTTATGGGGTGCTCAAATGGTGGACGTGCCGCGATGATGGCAGCACAACGTTATCCACTTGAATTTGATGGTGTGATTGCGGCGAATCCCGGTTTTCGCCTTTCCCGCGCAGCGGTGGCGGAACAATGGGATAATCAGCAGCTGATGAAAATTGCCCCAACGAACGAAAAAGGTGAGAAAATTTTTGCCAATGCCTTAACTCAAGTGGATTTGGATAAAGTCGTCAACGGGGTGTTGGCACAATGCGATGCCAAAGACGGCTTGAAAGACGGCATTATCAATGGGTGGGAAAAATGTGATTTCACACCGGATTCTTTGGATTTGCCAAAAGAAAAAATTTCCGTATTGAAAGCGATTTTTGAGGGGGCAAAAAATAGTCACGGCGAACAAATTTATAGCGGTTGGTATTATGATTCAGGTATCAACCAAGAAGGCTGGCGTTCTTGGAAATTGGGCGATTCTCAAACTGCTGAGCCTAATGCCCGCAACATTGTGCTTTCCGGTGGCTCAATGACCTACTATTTTATGACTCCGATGCAGCCTGATTTTGACTTGATGAAATTTGATTTCGATAAAGATACACCGCGAGTTTATCAAACCGGCGCCATCAACGATGCCATTTCCACGGATTTAAGTAGTTTCAAAGCCAACGGCGGTAAATTAATCGTAGTGACAGGGGCGTCAGACCCGGTGTTTTCCGCCAAAGACCAAGTGGCTTGGTTCAATGCGTTACAAAACGACACCCAAAGTGCGGACAAATTTTCCCGACTTTTCGTCGCCCCGGGGCTTACCCATTGCGGTGGCGGCAACGGTTTGGATGATTTCGACCCATTAACCGCATTAGAACAATGGCACGACAACAACCAAGCCCCTGAGAGTTTGCTTGCCAAAAGCAAAACCTACCCAAATAAACAAATGCCAATTTGTGCCTATCCTAAAGTGGCAACTTATATCGGTGGCGATGAAAATAAAGCGACAAGTTTTGAATGTCGTTAATTAAAAAATGGCCGCAAGTGCGGTCATTTTTATGTGCGTTTTATCTTCCACAAAAAATGCGGCGATTTTCAGCCGCACTTTGTGATTGATGAAATGATATTAGGCTTCAATGCCTTCAAATAACGCCGTGCTGAGATAGCGTTCTGATGCGGATGGAAGAATAACCACGATCAACTTATCTTTAAATTCTGGTAGTTTTGCAATACGGTCAGCAACGGCAACCGCAGCTCCGGAAGAAATGCCGGCTAAAATACCTTCCTCTGCCATCAAACGACGGGCTGTAGCGATGGCGGTGTCACTGTCCACGGTTTCCACGCGATCAATTAATGATAAATCCAAATTTTTCGGCACAAACCCGGCCCCGATGCCTTGAATTTTGTGCGGACCCGGTTTCACTTCTTCGCCGGCTAAGGTTTGAGTGATAACAGGTGATTCGGTTGGCTCAACTACCACTGAGGTGATAGCTTTGCCAAAATCTAATTTAATGGCACGGGAAACCCCGGTAATCGTGCCACCGGTGCCGGCACCGGCAACCACCACATCCACTTTCCCTTCTGTGTCTTTCCAAATTTCAACTCCTGTGGTTTCACGGTGAATTTGTGGGTTTGCCGGGTTTTCAAACTGTTTTAACATCACATAACGATTCGGATCTGAGGCAACAATTTCTTCCGCTTTGGCAATCGCACCTTTCATACCTTTTGCCCCTTCGGTCAGCACAAGGTTCACGCCTAAGCCACGTAATAAACGCTTACGTTCCAAACTCATGGTTTCCGGCATTGTGAGGGTAATTTTATAACCACGAGCCGCTGCTACATAGGCTAGCGCAATACCGGTATTACCGCTGGTGGCATCCACAATTTCTTTGTCTTTGGTGAGGATTCCGTCTTTTTCTGCTTGCCATACCATATTGGCACCAATGCGGCATTTCACGCTAAAACTCGGGTTTCTGCCTTCAATTTTTGCCACAATATTACCATGACCAAAATGTTTTAAACGTACAAGCGGTGTGTTACCGATACTGTAAGAATTATCCGCATAAATTGTCATATTTACTCCCTTATGAAGATGATTTTATTTTTGATGGCTCAGTTATAACACCGAACATTAGATAAAAAAAATAGTTATTGGATCTATTTTATAACCAAACGCTATTTCACAATTTGATTATTGTTTGTACGAATACCCGTGCCTTTCGTGTGAGCTACCACCTCGGTGGGAGCGCTATCACGGCGATAATTAAAATTCATATCAAAACGTAAACGATCACGATAGTTTTCGACCCACATCACCGTTGCACCGCATACAGCAACGGGAATAATCACTAAATTTACGATAGGTAAAAACGTGCAACAAGTGACTAATCCACCAAAAGTGAGGCTTTGCGAACGTTGTTCACCCAAGGCATTTTTCATTACATTAAAGGAAATTTTATGATTATCAAAAGGATAGTCACAGTATTGAATCGCCATCATCCAAGCGGTGAATAAAAAGGTGAGAACTGGCACGATGGTTTGTCCCACCACAGGAATAAAACCCAATAAAAACAAGCCGATAATTTTGGGCAGGCTGTACCACAATTTTTGCCATTCACGGTGTAACATTCGAGGCACGTCTTTCATCATATCCAGCCAACCGTCATCGTTAATCGGTTCGCCGGTGAGCATTTTTTCTAACTTTTCCGACAATAATCCGTTAAAAGGCGCGGCGATAAAACCGGATAATGTGGTGAAAGTGAAATAAAACAGTAATAAAATCATCCCCACCGACAGCACTAATAAAATGACACTTAAAAAGCCGAGCCAATCCGGAACAAAGCTCATCAGCCAATCAATCATTGTGCTAATTTGTGAAATAAACAGCCAAAATAATCCGGAAAGTAAAACCACATTGAGTAAAATCGGCATAAGAACGAAACGGCGAAGCCCTTTTTGCGTAATGAAATGCCAGCCCATTACAAAATAATGAAAACCGGCTTTAATTTCTTGTTGATGAATCATTTTTTTCCTTCTTAACGGTGAGTAAGTGCGGTCGGTTTCGACCGTGTTTTTGCCACAAAATTCCCCATCCATCCTGTTTTTTAACTTTTCAAAATATGGTAGCATTAGCGCAATTTCATTGCCTGTAGGGAGCAAAAATGGATCTGAATACCATCTTGATTATTTTAGGCGTAGTGGCACTTGTTGCCCTTGTTGCACACGGATTATGGTCAAATCGTCGTGAGAAATCAAAGTATTTTAAAAACGCAGACACATTTAACCGCACTTTCACACAAAACCAACAAGAGCCGTCGGCACAATCCCTTACCGAATCAGAAGCGGTTTCTGTGCAGCCATCTCAACCCCTTTCTATCGCTACACAGCAATCTTTTGATTACGAACAACCTGTGGCGCAGGTCGATTATCGTGAAACCGAACGAACTGTCGATGATATTAAAATTTCCATTCCGAATGCTACACCTGTGCGTGAACCGGTTCGTATGGAATATAATATGAAACCTGCACAGCCTCAAACTTCGGCAAATCCTGCAACAATGACCCTTGAGCAATTGGAATCGCAAAATAATGAATTGGAAGGGATTAATTCTTCCTCGCCCGAATTGCGTGAACAGCTTTCACAAATGGCACGAGGCGAATTGGATGAAGTCAAACCGAGCGTGCATTTTAATGAAACCCGCCAGCCTGAAGCGGAAGTGAAAAAGCAAACGTCAGGTTATATTCAGCTTTATGTCATTTCACCGCAACATCGTGAATTTCACGGTGTACGTTTGGTGCAATCTCTTGAATATTTAGGCTTTATTTTCGGCAAAAATAATATGTATCACCGCCATTTTGATTTAAGTGTGGCAAGCCCGATCTTATTTAGTGTGGCGAACTTACAAAATGAAGGCGGTTTTGACTCCTATAATACGGATTTCAGCACGATTGGCATTACATTGTTTATGAAGTTACCTTCGCCGGGCAATGATCTTGCCAATCTGAAATTGATGATTCGTGCCGCTAAAACCCTTGCGGAAGATTTGGGTGGTTCGGTGCTGACCGAAGATGAACAAATCTTTGATGATTACCAAGAACAACGTTACCTTGCACGAGTATAAAACCCATTAATTTTCTACCGCACTTTTCATTTGGGCGAACGTTAAGTTCGCCTTTATTATGCGAAAGATTAAAAAGTGCGGTCATTTTTCATCGAGAATTTTATGACTGACATTCAAACTCAGATTAACAATCTACGCAAAATCTTGCGTCAATACGAATATGAATATCACGTTTTGGATAACCCAAGCGTGCCGGATAGCGAATATGATCGTCTTTTTCACCGGCTCAAAGCCTTAGAATTAGAACATCCCGAACTGATTACCACCGACTCACCAACCCAACGGGTTGGAGCAAAGCCTCTTTCAGGATTCAACCAAATCCGTCATGAAATTCCTATGCTATCCCTTGATAATGCTTTTTCCGATGAGGAATTTCACGCCTTTGTCAAACGTATTGAAGAGCGTTTGACAGTGGCACCAAAATCGCTCACTTTTTGTTGCGAGCCAAAACTGGACGGACTGGCGGTGAGCATTTTATATGTGAACGGCGTGCTGACCCAAGCGGCAACCCGAGGCGATGGCACCACGGGGGAAGATATTACAGCGAACATTCGCACCATTCGTAACATTCCGTTGCAATTACTCACAGACAATCCGCCGGCACGCCTTGAAGTACGGGGAGAAGTATTTATGCCCCATAAAGGGTTTGAACGTTTGAACGAATACGCCCTAGCACACGGTGAGAAAATCTTTGCCAATCCACGCAATGCGGCGGCAGGATCACTGCGTCAGCTCGATCCGAAAATCACCAGTAAACGTCCCCTTGTATTGAATGCTTACGGTATCGGCATTGCAGAAGGCGTGGATTTACCCGATACCCAATATGAGCGTTTACAATGGTTGAAATCTATCGGTATTCCGGTCAATCCGGAAATTCGTTTGTGCAACGGTTCGGATGAGGTTTTGGCGTTTTATCGCGATATTCAAAATAAACGCAGTGAGCTTGGTTATGATATTGACGGCACAGTGCTGAAAATTAACGATATTGCTTTGCAAAATGCGTTGGGTTTTATTTCGAAAGCGCCCCGCTGGGCGATTGCTTATAAATTTCCGGCACAAGAGGAATTAACAGTATTAAATGGTGTGGAATTCCAAGTGGGACGCACAGGGGCAATTACCCCGGTGGCGAAATTAGAACCGGTATTTGTTGCCGGCGTGACTGTGAGTAATGCGACCTTACACAATGGGGATGAAATTGCCCGTTTGGACATTGCCATCGGCGATACGGTGATCATTCGTCGTGCCGGTGATGTGATTCCGCAAATTATCGGCGTGTTGCGTGAACGCCGCCCGAACGATGCCAAACCCATTGTTTTCCCGACAAATTGCCCGGTGTGCGGCTCGCAAATTGTCCGCATCGAAGGTGAAGCGGTAGCTCGTTGTACCGGCGGGCTATTCTGTGAAGCACAGCGGAAAGAAGCCTTAAAACATTTTGTTTCACGCAAAGCCATGGATATTGACGGCGTTGGCGGAAAATTGATTGAACAGTTGGTAGATCGTGAATTAATCCACACACCGGCAGATCTGTTCAAACTTGAACTTACCACACTGACACGTTTAGAACGTATGGGGAAAAAATCAGCGGAAAATGCACTAAACAGTTTAGAAAAAGCCAAGCAGACTACTCTTGCCCGTTTTATTTTTGCCTTAGGGATTCGTGAAGTCGGTGAAGCAACCGCCTTGAATCTCGCCAATCATTTTCAAACCCTTGAAGCCTTGCAAAATGCTGATTTTGAACAGCTCCAGCAAGTGCCGGATGTGGGCGAAGTGGTGGCTAACCGCATTCTGGCATTCTGGCGTGAACCTCATAATGTGGAAGTAGTGCAAGATCTCATCGCACAAGGGGTACATTGGGAAGCGGTAGAAATAAAAGAAGTAAAGGAAAACCCGTTCAAAGGTAAAACCGTTGTTCTCACCGGTACACTCAGCCAAATGGGGCGAAATGAAGCCAAAGCCTTGCTACAAGAAATGGGGGCGAAAGTCAGTGGATCTGTTTCTGCCAAAACGGATTTTGTTATCGCCGGCGATGCTGCAGGCTCAAAACTGACCAAGGCACAGGAATTGGGCGTAGCAATTCTTTCGGAAGAGGAATTTTTGGCACAGATTTGAATTTTTTAACAAGAGGAAAGTTGTTCCTTAAATTTGTCGGCAAAGAAAAACTTCTAAAAAAATCGGCATTATATAGCAAATGCACAAAAGGAAAAAATGTAGGGGCATATTGCGTGTGTCCTTTATAAAACCAAATTATTTCAATATATTACAAGCGGACATACGCAGTGTGGCCCTACAAATAAATCCAAAATAAAGTTTTATGCAATTGCTACATAATAGTGAAAAAATCACCGCACTTTTTTCGTAAAGTGCGGTGATTTTTATTGCCAATTTTAATCCATTTTCTAGAAGAGAGATTTTTATTTTTTCTTAAATTTTGACCACATTTTGTCTTCTTGCCCACGCCACAAACGCTGAATGTTGTCGTGGTGGCGATAGACCAAAAGACAGCTTACCAAAGCAACGGGGAAAGTAAATTCCGGTTTAAACCACCAGACATAAAAAGGAGCTAACAGTGCAGTAACGACTGCACTTAAAGAAGAATAACCGCTGACTAAAAATAGGACCATCCAAGTGCCGAAAGTAGTTCCGGCTACCCCCCAGGCGATGGGAGCAATGGCACCAAAAGCGGTGGCAACGCCTTTTCCGCCGCGAAATTGGAAAAAAACGGGGAAAATATGCCCTAGGCAAGCACCTAATGCCACCATTCCTAATTCAAATTGGGTGAACCCAAGATAATACCCCGCCCAAACCGGCAGCATTCCTTTTAAAATATCAAAAATTAGCACGCCTAATGCCGTCCAGCGTCCGCCGATACGGAGAACATTGGTTGCACCGGGATTGTGGGAGCCGTGCTCGCGAGGATCAGGCAAGCCCGTCATTTTGCAAATTAAAATAGCACCGGAAATTGAGCCTAAAAGGTAGGCAAAAATCATATAAAGGATGGCGAACAGGCTCATTTTCACCTCTAATTGATAAAATTGATTCGCTATTCTACCTAAACTTGATAGCATACGCCTACAATAATTTTAGAGGAATCTGACAATGGATAAAATTTTTATTGAAGAATTGACGGTATTTGCACAAATCGGCGTTTATGATTGGGAACAACAAATTAAACAAAAGCTGATTTTTGATCTTGAAATGGAGTGGGATTGCCGAAAAGCGGCAGAAACCGATGATGTACAATATTGCCTGAATTATGCAGAAGTCAGCCAGCTGATTTTGGATTACGTGCAATCTAAACCTTTTTTATTGGTTGAGCGCGTGGCCTATGAGGTCGCAGATTTGCTACAAAAACGCTTTTCCATTTCAGGATTGCGTTTAAAATTGAGTAAACCCCAAGCCGTTTCTCAAGCACGAAGTGTCGGGATTATTGTGGAGCGGGGTTCACTCTAAAACATTGACCATTCAGAAGCAGGCAAAATTTATTTATTTAGCCAAAGCGGTAAGGCGATAGTGACAGCCAAGCCGCCAAATTCGCTTTTCTCAACCCAAACTTTTCCTTGATGTTCTTTAACCACATTGGAAACAATGGCAAGCCCTAACCCTGTGCCGCCAGTTGTGCGTGTACGGGCTTCATCGACACGATAGAATGGATGGAAAATTTTTTCAAACTCAGTGGGACTCACCCCGGATCCGTTGTCATCAATGCGGATCCTGACAAATTCTTCTTCTTCTTCTTCTTGGATAAAAATAGTAAGTTTGATCTTATCCTTTGTGTATTTCAGCGCATTTCTAATGATATTTTCGACCGCACTTTGTAATAATTTAATGTTGCCGTTAAGGAGAATTGGCATGCCGTTATTTGGCAAATTGATATATTGTTCAAATTCAATGCGTTGTTGCTCCGCTTCAAAGAGCGCATCCTGTATCACGTCGTGCCAAATGTTTTCAGCCGGGAAAATATTCCGTTCGGTTTGTGAGTTCATTTGTTGACGGGAAATTAAAAGTAGCTCATTGATCATTTTATCCATTCTCTCAATTTCTTTTTCGATTCGCTTCAGTGCGAGATTATCGCCTATTTGATGGCGAATAAGGGCAGTAGCGAGCTGTAATCGGGTAAGAGGGGTTTTTAGCTCATGAGAAATGGAGGAAAGTAAATTTTGATGGTTTGAGAGCAAATCATTGATTGATTTTGTCATTCGGTTAAAACTTTGTCCTACTTGACGAAGTTCAAGCGGACCATGTTTGGTTAATTGTGAGTCAACCTCAAAATTTCCAAGTGCAACAGAATTAGCCGCTTTCTGTAAACGTGAGATTGGTTTTACGATGGTGTGGGTAAACCACCATAATAATGGGCTGGTAATGAATACGGTAAGTAAAAAAAGTACGATTGGGTAATCAATCATATACCGTAAAATTTCTTGATATGGATTGACACGAGAGATAAAAAAGAGTGAAAAGGGTTCACTAAAATCATCTAAATAAATTTGAAAAGGACCTGCAATTTGAATATCTTTGAAATTCTTTTTCATTGGATGTGAAAATTCATTTGCATTATCAATGAAGCGATAAACATAGTTTTTTTCTTCATTGAATGCGCCGAGAATTTCTTTCTTGTTAGGATCAAATAATATCGGTCGTGCGTTATCTGATTTATCAATTGGTAGAATCGGAACTTTGGCGGCTAACGATTTAATTTTATTGTTACGAATTGATTCTGCGATCTTCTTTTGATAGTGGGTAATTTCATTTTCTTGTAACGAAGAGTAAATAGTACTATCCAAATACGGTAAGGTAACAACAAGAGCCATCATGGCAAAAAATCCAACCCAGAATACGGTAAATGTTCGGATTGTCAGCTGGTTTAAACTAAATTTACTTTGATATTGCATTGGATGTCATTACTCGCTAATTAAAAGATATCCCCGTCCCCGTAAAGTTTTAAACCAAGGTAATCCATCTTTTCTTGGGGGTAATTTTTTGCGTAAATTTGACATATGCATATCAATGGAACGATCAAAAGGGCTAAGGGATTTTCCTAATACGTGCATACTGAGTTCTTCCCGTGTAATAGGTTCACCTTGTGAGAGAATTAATGCTTCAAGTAGTGAAAATTCCGAAACCGTGAGGGGGATTTCTTGTGTTTTGTAGAAGGTTTGCTGGTATCGTTGATTGAGTTTTAATCCGTCAAAATAAATCCAACCTTCATTATTTTGCATTTCTTGTCTATCCTGAACTTTGTTGGAATTATTTTCACTTCGGCGCAAAATAGCCTTAATTCGGGCGATTAATTCACGATCATTAAAAGGTTTTGGCAAATAATCATCGGCACCGAGTTCTAAACCTAACACACGATCAATATCGTCACCGCGCGCGGTAAGCATCATTACGGGAATATTGGATTGACGGCGGATTTGTTTTAGGGTTTCAATACCATTTAATACAGGCATCATTACATCTAGCAAAATTAGTGAATAATCCTGTTCAAGTTTATTGAGTGCTTCTTGCCCGTTATTGGCAATATCTACATTAAAGCCTGATAAGGAAAGGACTTCTGAAAGTAAGTCTGTCAGTTCGGTATCATCATCAACTAATAAAATTTTTGACATAATCAAGACTCTTGAGATTATTTTTTATAACCCAAAAATATGCCTGCTAAAGCAGGCAATAAAAGGATTACCAAAATTTCCACCAAGATTTTTTAGTGGCATCACCTTTGCGTTCAATAATTGTGTTATTTTCGTTTTGTGCGGTTATTTCCGGCAATGGTTTATCTAAAGTTGTTTCGGTAACAATACCACGTTGGTCAAACTTGACCGTAAAAGTATATTGTTCCGGCGTTTGGTAGGCTCGTTGTTGGAGGAAAATGTAGTACCAAGTTAAATTACTGTAAGGATCGATTAAAACGGGCGTACCGAGTAAATATTGGACTTGTTGAACGCTCATCCCCTGCTTCACTTGTGCGACATTGGCGGCTTCTAAATAATTGCCTTGCGGCACATCAATACGATAAACCACTTTTTCAATAGTGGAGCAGGCAGAAAGGCTTAATGCCAATACGGTTGCACCAAAAAGAGTTTTAAATTGCATTTTCTTTACCTTATTTTTTGCAAATTTAGCGAAATAATACCCAAAGTTAATACGCTTGCCAAACTAATTCTCTGATTTCAGTGACTTTTGTAATTGGTCTTTTAAATTAGGCGGTAAACCTTTAATTGTTAGCTCATCAGCTGTTGGGTTCCAATGAATACGGGTATTAAGTAAGTCCGCATCAAAACTTAATGTCACCCCTTTGCCTGAACCGGAAAATTTTGTGAGCGATTTTAATGTTGAACGCACAGGCGGAATATTTTCTTCCAGTCCGTAATCTTGTGTTTCGGCAAAGGAAATAAAAGATTGCTCGTTTAGAGTGGGTAAGTTTTCGGAAAGTTCCGTTAATTCAATTTCTTCACCGCCGGCAAGTTGTCCTTTGCAATACTCAAAAACTTGTTTTTTTACCGCTTGGGTTTGTTCTTTATTCAGTTCGCCTTGTTCGCAATAATCACTCACCGCTTGCAGTAAACATTGATTTTGAACTTGTGGATTTAATCCTTCTTCCGCCCCTAAAAAATCCATAAAGAAATCACTGATTTTTCTCCCTACGCGTCCCTTAATAAAGGTTAAATAACGGTTGGAATTGGCGTTTACCTGCAAATCCGTCAAATTCACCCGGGCGGCAATATCAAATTGGGTGATGTCTAAATATTCCGTGCGACGAATGTCCAAATGCTCATCTACCAACATACTGTGGCGGTTGTCGAGCAATGCGATGAATAAATAATCCGTGGCTAAAAAATTATATTGGCACAAAATCAGCGTGCCGCTATCAGCAAAATTATATTTGCTCAATTCCTCCGCCAGCAGTTTGGTGGCATATTGGCTGAATCCCAAAAATTCCATTTCCTGCTCCAATAAACGGTTCAAATGTTGAGCGAAGACGGAATGTTCTTGGAAAACACCAAAGGCTTTGGCTTTGTTTTGATAGCATTGGTGGAGTTGTAGCATCATTTGTTCCACTTCGGGTGTAATCGTCAGCAATTCGTCACGCAGAATGCTTTCCATTTTAGTATTTTCATCGTTAATTTTTTTGATTAATTGGTGTAGCACAATTTGATTTACGGTAATGCTCATTTATTTTTCCTCTTTCAAAAACACCGCAAATTATAACCGCACTTTTTCTGTAAGAAAAAAGAAATTATTTAGGATCTTGTCAATAATCGGGTATGATAGAGCAACTTTTTTCTCTTTTATTTTTTTACAAATGGCTCAACATTCAAAATATTCCGATGCACAGCTGAACGCCATCATCAACGATATGATTGCGGTGTTGGAAAGACACAAAGCACCGGTGGATTTATCGCTCATCGCACTGGGCAATATGGCTAGTAATTTGCTCACTACCAGTGTGCCGCAAAGCCAACGTGAAGCCTTAGCGAAAGCATTCTCCAATTCTTTAATCAATGCAGTGAAAACGCACTAATATGATGTGGTTTAAAAAAGGCACGTTCAGCGGAAAACAATACCGTGACGACACTTCACGAAAAATTTCGTGGGGTCATTGGTTTGCCTTTTTTAATATTATTATTGCCGTGTTAATCGGCGCCCGTTATGCCTTCCTGATTGATTGGCCGGATACCCTAAGCGGCAAACTTTACTTTTTTGTCAGCTTGCTGGGACATTTCAGTTTTAGCGTGTTTGCCCTGTATTTGTTGGTGATTTTTCCCCTAAGTTTTATTGTCAAAAATCACCGCACTTTCCGTGGTTTAACCGTGATTTTTTCCACCATTTGCACGACTTTACTGCTTTTTGATACTGAAGTGTTTCACCGCTTTAATTTGCATTTGTCCTCCGTGGTGTGGAATTTATTGGTGAATCCGGAAAACGGCGAAATGTCCCGTGATTGGCAAATTTTCTTTGCGCCAATGCCGATAATTTTACTGGTGCAAATGCTGTTTTCCCGTTGGAGTTGGGAAAAACTGCGCAGTTTGGAACGCCAAAAATGGTTGAAGAAAGTGGGGATTTTTTTCACTTTAGCCTTTATCGCCACTCATCTGATTTATGCATGGGCGGATGCGTATTTGTATCGCCCTATTACCATGCAGCGTTCAAACTTTCCCCTTTCTTACCCGATGACGGTACGCTCATTCTTGGAAAAACACGGCTTATTAGACGGCGAACAATATACGCAAAAATTAGATCAGGAAGGGCGGTTAGATGCATTAAAAATTGATTATCCAAAAAATAAACTTCATTTCGCCCCAATGGCTGTGAAACCGAATATATTAATCATCACGGTTTCTGGGTTGCGTTATGATGCGATTTCCAATGAAAAAATGCCAAAATTAGCGGAGTTCTCCACCAGTTCAAGCCAATTTGCCAATCATTACAGTAGTGGCAATACAAATAGGGCGGGATTAGTCGGCTTATTTTACGGTTTAAATGCCAACTATGTGGACAGTATTTTGAGCAATCACACCCCTTCCGTATTGATTGAAAAATTACGAGCGGAGCAATATCAAATGGGGTTATTCTCGGCAACCAATTTTAAAGAGAGCCTTTTCCGCCAAGCATTGTTCCGTGGAATAAAATTGCCTCAGCGTAAATTGGGTAATGAAAGTGCGGTCAAAAATTTCAATGAATTTATGGCGGTAAGAAAAGCAAATGAGGCTTGGTTTGCTTATCTTGATCTTGAACTACAAGTCAAAAACAAAGCGGAATATGACCGCACTTTAGGGCAAATTGATCGGTTGATTGAAGAGGCATTAGCGAATACGCCGCTAGACAATACGATGGTGATTATTACCGCAGAACACGGGTTGACATTCGATGATATGAATGAAAAAGAGCGGTTAAATTATTTTGCTCGTGATCAAATTCAAGTGCCGTTGTTGGTTTATTGGAAAGCCTTGCCGGTGGGAATAAAAGAAGGGCTGACGAGCCATACCGATATATTGCCGGCATTAATGACACACCTTTTTAACCTTCAGAATCCTCTCAATGATTATTCGCAAGGTCGTAACTTATTTGATTTGAAAGGAGATGACTGGGTGCTTGTTTCCAATTATCGTTGGAATGTGCTGATTCAACCTGATGGTACGCAATACCACATCGATCGCAAAGGAAACTACAAAAAATTTGACCGCACTTATCAAGAGCTGTCTTCGACTCGTCCTCCGCTCGGGTTATTTTTGGAAATGTTCAAACGAGAAAATTCATTTTTTGAAAAATAGCAAAGTATTAGTTGAACTCTTTACGCAATAAAAATGAATAGCTTTTTGAGATTTAACCCTTTATACTTGCGCTCCAGTTTAAGACTGGAAAGATGTTATTAATGAAAATCCGTGAGTTTTCATAACATTATTACAATGCTTCTCGCCGCGTTTTTTGCGCCTTTCAATTAATACGCTTCTCGTCTTTTTATCCTCATTCTTTTTATGGAGTTTGTATGAAAAGCCATGTTCGTAGTTTCAAAACCTATATTCGCGATGAAATCATTAAAAAAGGCGGCTGGGTGAATGCCCACGCTCACGCTGATCGCGCCTTCACTATGACACCGGAAAAAATCGGGATTTATCATAGTAGTAATTTACAACAAAAATGGGATTTGGTGGATGAAGTAAAACGCACGTCCAGTGTAGATGATTATTATGCCCGTTTTTGCCAATCAATTGAGTTAATGATTTCCCAAGGGGTGACGGCATTTGGAACTTTTGTGGATATTGACCCGATTTGTGAAGATCGGGCGATTATCGCAGCCCATAAAGCTCGAGAAGTGTATAAACACGATATTATTCTTAAATTTGCCAATCAGACCTTAAAAGGGGTGATTGAACCAACCGCACGAAAATGGTTCGACATCGGGTCGGAAATGGTGGATATGATTGGTGGCTTGCCTTATCGTGATGAGTTGGATTACGGACGTGGTCTTGAGGCAATGGATATTTTACTCGATAAAGCCAAATCTCTTGGTATTATGTGCCACGTTCATGTGGATCAATTCAATAATCCGAGTGAAAAAGAAACGGAACAACTGTGTGATAAAACAATTGAACACGGTATGGAAGGGCGTGTAGTAGGGATTCACGGCATTTCAATCGGCTCTCATTCAAAAGAATATCGCTATAAACTTTACGAAAAAATGCGTAAAGCAAAAATGATGATGATCGCCTGCCCTATGGCGTGGATTGATAGTAACCGGAAAGAAGATCTTATGCCATTTCATAACGCTTTAACTCCGGCAGATGAGATGATTCCGGAAGGAATTACCGTTGCCTTGGGAACGGATAATATCTGTGACTATATGGTTCCCCTTTGTGAAGGGGACTTATGGCAAGAGCTAAGTTTGCTTGCGGCGGGTTGTCGTTTCCCGCATTTGGATGCGATGGTGGATATTGCGAGTATTAACGGACGGAAAGTGTTAGGGTTGGATCCGATTTAATTGGATCGGATAAACGTAAAGAATAAAAAAGTGCGGTGAAAAATAAAATGGTTTTTTTATATTTACCGTGATGGTGTAAAGGGTTACCCATTTAAAAAATCTCCATTGGCTAATTAGCCAATGGAGATTTTATATTATTGCGGGAGGTTTTTATAAAAGATGTAAAAATAAGGGCAATCCAAAAGTCACCCTTTGTTAAAAATCGACTTTGTGCAGTTGTAATATAAACACCTTAAATTTTAACCGCACTTTGAGAAGATATTTGAATCGGCTATTCGGCTTTTGTTTCAGTTTCTTCCGATACTTCTGTTACTGCTTGCACATTATGATGGTTATTATTGTGATGAGAAACAGAGCGAACCGGCACCACAGTCGAAATTGCGTGTTTGTATACCATTTGGTTAACGGTATTTCTTAGTAGAATCACAAACTGATCAAATGATTCAATTTGACCTTGTAATTTGATCCCGTTGACGAGATAAATTGACACGGGGATACGCTCTCGACGTAATGCATTTAAATAAGGATCTTGTAAAGATTGTCCTTTTGCCATTTTGCTATCCTTTTGTTGTCGTTATTATGAAAAAATATTGATAGAAACAAGTTGTCTCCGCGTGCAAATATAGCAATAAATACCAAATTTGTCTATTTGCTTTCCCGTAACTTTTTCAGTACCGCTTTCATTTTCTCATCAAGAGGTGCATTTACCCGCAAGATTTCATTTGTTTTAGGGTGCTCGAAACGAATAGAGAAAGCGTGCAAAAATAAACGATTTAAGCCTAATGCTTTCATTTTTTCGTCAAAATCTTTGTCGCCATATTTATCATCTAACGCAATAGGATGCCCTGCATATTGGGTATGCACACGAATTTGATGGGTTCGTCCGGTGATTGGCGAGGCTTTTATCAGTGTGGCATTCGGATAACGTTCTTCAATGGAAAAACGGGTTTCAGAAGGTTTACCCTGTTCATTTACACGCACAATGCGTTCGCCGCCGGAGAGTTCATTTTTAAGTAAAGGGGCTTTGACTATTTTTGTGTGGGATTGCCATTGTCCGCGGACCAGGGCTAAATAATCCTTTTGTACGGTTTTTATGCGGAGTTGTTCGTGGAGATGACGTAATGTCGAACGTTTTTTGGCAATGAGCAAAATACCGGAGGTATCCCGATCCAAACGATGAACTAATTCTAAAAAACGTGCCTCGGGGCGTAGGGCACGCAGGGCTTCAATCACGCCAAAGTTTAATCCGCTCCCTCCGTGAACCGCAATGCCGGAAGGTTTATTTAGCACGATCAGGCAATCGTCTTCAAACAAAATTTTGTGTTCAAGATCGGCGACTTTATTTAAATTTTTCGATATCGGGGCATTATTTTTTTCTGTCGTACGCACCGGTGGTATCCGTACCACATCACCCATTTGCAATTTATACTCAGGTTTAATCCGTCCTTTGTTCACCCGCACTTCACCTTTACGAACAATGCGATAAATTAAACTTTTTGGTACACCTTTGAGTTTTGTCAACAAATAATTATCAATGCGCTGACCGGCTTCATCCTCATTAATTGTGAGTATTTTTACCGTGGCATTGATGATGTTTTCTTTTTGTTCCGTCATTTTTTCACCTTTCGAAAATTGGCGCGAATCATATCATAAAAGCCTTTTTGAGGGGAATTCTCGCCTTGCTAATTTATCGGTTTCTATGGATAATAGAGCGTCTTTTTATGCCTAAAATCCGGCGTAAAGAAATGGCAAGTTTGTTGGTAAAAACTCAATGCAGCATTTGGCATAAGACATTGATAATCAACATTTTTTCTCTAAATAAATGTGCCGCTTGCAACGCGTGGGAAACATTGCGTTGTTTTATAAAACAATCCTTTAATTGTTTCATAACGTTATCAATGCACCCAGCAACATACAATCGTGAGATTGACTGGCGCGAGAAACACGAGGTCGATAGCGAAGCAAAGTGCGGTTTATTTTGAGGTATTTTTTAATTTAAGAAAGAGAATTGACAATGAAAAGAATGTTAATTAATGCAACGCAAAAAGAAGAGTTGCGCGTGGCACTTGTCGATGGACAGCGCCTTTTTGATTTGGACATTGAAAGTCCGGGTCATGAACAGAAAAAAGCGAATATTTACAAGGGAAAAATTACCCGTGTGGAACCTAGCCTTGAGGCGGCATTCGTTGATTATGGTGCAGAACGCCACGGTTTTTTACCGTTAAAAGAAATTGCACGAGAATATTTTCCGGCCGATTATGTTTTCCAAGGCCGCCCGAATATTCGTGATATTTTAAGCGAAGGACAAGAAATTATTGTTCAAGTGAATAAGGAAGAACGTGGGAACAAAGGTGCTGCGCTTACCACATTCGTTTCTCTTGCCGGCAGCTATTTGGTGATTATGCCAAACAATCCTCGTGCTGGGGGAATTTCCCGTCGTATTGAAGGGGATGAACGCACCGAATTAAAAGAGGCATTAAGTGCTTTAGACGTGCCGGAAGGCGTAGGGTTAATTGTACGGACTGCTGGTGTGGGTAAATCACCGGAAGAATTACAATGGGATTTAAAAGTATTATTACACCACTGGGAGGCGATTAAACAAGCTTCGCAAAGTCGCCCGGCCCCTTTCTTAATTCACCAAGAAAGTGATGTGATTGTTCGTGCGATTCGTGATTATTTACGTCGCGATATCGGCGAAATTCTCATTGATAGCCCGAAAATTTTTGAAAAGGCAAAAGCTCACATCAAATTGGTTCGTCCGGATTTCATCAATAGAGTGAAACTTTATCAAGGTGAAGTACCGCTTTTCAGCCATTATCAGATAGAATCCCAAATTGAATCCGCATTCCAACGTGAAGTGCGTTTACCGTCCGGCGGTTCTATTGTGATTGATGTCACAGAAGCCCTCACGGCGATTGATATTAACTCCGCCCGCTCAACCCGTGGCGGCGATATTGAAGAAACCGCACTGAATACCAATTTAGAAGCCGCAGATGAAATCGCCCGTCAATTACGTTTGCGTGATTTAGGGGGATTGGTTGTCATCGACTTTATTGATATGACCCCGGTTCGCCACCAACGAGAAGTGGAAAACCGTATTCGTGATGCCGTACGTCAAGATCGGGCTCGTATTCAAATTAGCCGAATTTCACGTTTCGGTTTATTGGAAATGTCCCGTCAGCGTTTAAGTCCCTCATTAGGGGAATCCTCCCATCATATTTGCCCTCGTTGCCAAGGCACAGGGAAAGTGCGTGATAACGAATCGCTCTCTTTGTCTATTTTGCGTTTGATCGAAGAAGAAGCGTTGAAAGAGAATACCAAACAGGTTCACACCATTGTGCCGGTGCAAATTGCATCTTATCTTTTAAATGAAAAACGTAAAGCGATCAGTAACATTGAAAAACGCCATGATGTTGATGTTATTGTGGTGCCGAATGAAGCAATGGAAACACCGCATTTCAGTGTATTCCGTATGCGTGATGGCGAGGAGCTGAATGAATTAAGCTATAATTTAGCGAAAATTCATTGTGCACAAGATGAAACAGGGGATGAAACTTCAGTTTCTCGAAGTGTGGAAGCGATGGCGGTGCAGGAACAGGCTGCCGTAGAAAGCGCAGCAGTATCACTTTCTATTTCGGAAGCAGCACCAACGCCATTAGAACGTAAATCCAATGAACCGTCATGGTTGGCAAAAATTATTGCTAAAATTAAAGCTTTGTTTGCTTCCGAGCCGGTAGTGGAAGAAAAAAGTAAAAATCGCCATAACCGTAATAGTCGCAACCCACGCCGTTCAACAGATCGTCCGCGTAGTACGCGCCGTGCGAAGGTGGAAAATCAGGAGGCGGAAAACTCAGAAGAAAATATTCGTTTAACGCGTGAACGTAATCAGCGCCGTTCCCGCCGTAATAACATTGCAGATGAAAATCTCAGCGAAAGTGCGGTTAGTTTTGCCGCTGTTTCTGACGACCATCAGGAACAGAAAATTGAGCAAATGCCGCCCCGCCGCCAACGTCGTGAGCTGAATAAGCGTGTGCGAATTGAGGAAAATACTCCAACGGCAGAAAATTCTGTAAAGGTGGAAAATTTTGAGGTAGTTGAGAAGGTTGAAACCTCTTCAATAACGGAAGAAAAACCGCCACGTCAGGAACGCCAAGAACGTCAACGTCGTATGCCACGCCATTTACGTGTGGCAAACAATCAACGCCGTCGCCGTCATGAGATGAAATCTCCAGTGCCGTTATTTGCTGCGGTCGTTTCACCGGAATTGGCAAGCGGTAAAGTATGGGTAGATTATTCAACAGTGAATGTATTGTCACCGAAAGAAAATCAATTCTTATCGGTGGACGAGTTGCTTGAGCAAGAGAAAACCAAAAAAGGATTTATTACACCGGCTACCGGTATTGTGGTTGAAAATACCGCTGTGGAAGTAAAACCTGCCTTGGATTTTATTACTCAACCGGCGAATGAATCGGTACAGAAAAAAGTACAGGAATCATTAGATCGTCTTAAAGCGGAAAACGCTCAAAGTGAGATTTCAGTTGATCCGATACAGGTTGAACATCCCGAGATAGAAAACACTAAGGAATTTATCCGCACTTATGAGTTTAACGGTCGTTTAGGAACCGTTTCTTCAGTTGCTCATACAAAGGCGGAAATGACACTTGCAAAAGCGAGTGAAGAAATGGGAAAACCTTTTCCGATTATTGAATGGATAGAGTCCCGTTATTACTTCTATGGGAAAGGTTCTGCAGGGCATCACAGTGCGATTAGCCATGTCTATTCCGAACCAACCCGGGCAAAGGTTGAATAAAAAGAAAAATTGGTGCAATAATGCACCAATTTTTTTATGGTTGAACTAAAATTAATCACTTGAATAAAATATTGTTTTTTTATTCTTGACGGAGATAGGTAAAAAACGTATTATTCACCTCGCTTAAATCACGGAGGAATGGTCGAGTGGTTGAAGGCACCGGTCTTGAAAACCGGCGAGGGTTTACGCCCTCCGTGAGTTCGAATCTCACTTCCTCCGCCATCAAATCTTTAGAAGTCGTAAGTTAATTTATTAATAGCTTACGGCTTTTTTATTTTCCAAAATTATTTCTATTATTCCATTTCATCTCTTAACTAAATTAATGAAATATTTTTTGTGCAAAATGCTGAGAAATTAATATTCTCTGATTTCAAGTGAAACTAAAAAGCCGACCCTGTATGTTATAGAGTCGGCATTAGTGTAGGCATTTGGTTTTGTGCTATTACTTATTTGCTAGGATCACTGCTCTTGTGGGGGCTTGGTAGCCTTCAATAGTTTTTTTGTGATCGTTGGGATCTAAAAAATCAATCAGGCTTTCGTTTTCCAACCAATCGGTTTTACGTTGTTCTTCTAGAGTTGTTGGCGCTACATCAACACAGCGGATATTGCGGAACCCTACTTTTTCAAGCCAGTTAATGAGTGCGGCAACGGAAGGGATAAAATAGACATTTTTCATTTTGGCATAGCGATCCGTTGGTACAAGAACAGTATTGGTATCGCCATCAACTACTAAAGTTTCTAGCACTAATTCCCCGTCTTTTTTTAATTGATTTTTGATTTGAGTGAGGTGATCGAGGGGGGATTTTCGATGGTATAGCACGCCCATGGAAAACACTGTATCAAAAGCGGCGAGCGGTTGCATTTGCTCAATGCCGAGAGGAATAAGATTTACACGACGATCATTATTGAGTAGTTTACGCACTGCTTCAAATTGGCAAAGGAATAATTCTGTTGGGTCGATACCCACTACCATTTTTGCGCCTTCACCCAGCATTCGCCACATATGATACCCACTACCGCAGCCTACATCTAAAATAGTGCGATCTTTCAGTGGTGCGAGGTGGGGGAGAACCCGATCCCATTTAAAATCGGAACGCCATTCACAGTCCACATGAATCCCAAAAAGGTGATAGGGGCCTTTTCGCCACGGCATAAGTTGTTTTAAATGGTGGATTATGCGTTGTTTTTCTCCTTCGGAGAGCGGGGAAGTGCGGTCAGATTTGACCGCATTTTTGAGATCGATACGCTCTGCCGTCAAATCAGGTAAAAAATCCACAATTTTTGACCATTTTGCATAATCACCGTGGGTTTGCTTTTCCCATTCTTTTAATTGAAGAGGAAGGGTTTCCAGCCAATCAGAAAGAGAACTTGTGGCGATTTGTTGATAAAAAGGGCGAAAATCAATCATTTTGCATCCTTATAAGCTTTTTCAGCTTGGTTGAAAGTATCTAAAATTGCTTGCTCCGGCTTATCTGAAAGCAAGGAAACGATAACGATGGTGAGGGCGGCAAAAGCAAAACCCGGGATCATTTCATAGACTTTAAACCAATCGCTTTCTGCAGGAATGAGGACTTTCCAACAAAAAACGGTGATCGCACCGACAAGCATTCCTGCCATTGCGCCCGAAGAAGTCATACGTTTCCAAAATAGCGAAAATAACACCACCGGACTAAATGCACTGCCAAATCCTGCCCATGCAAATTCTACCAGTTTTAATACTTTGCTGTTTTCATCCTGAGCAATCCAAATGGCAATAGCGGCAATCACCAATACCATGGCACGACCGATCCAAACTAACTCTTTTTCTGAGGCGTTTGGGCGAATAAAACCTTTGTAGAAATCTTCCGTAATGGAACTGGATGAAATCAATAATTGTGCGCTTAAGGTGCTCATCACGGCAGCTAAAATCGCAGAAAGTAAAATACCGGCAACCCAAGGATTAAATAATAATTTTGACAGTTCGATGAAAACTTGCTCAGGTTCATGATTCACGGTGCCGGCAATATCAGGATTAGCGAAGAAATAAGGAATCGCAAAGAATCCAATCCCAATTGCGCCGCCAAGGCAAAGGATCATCCATGTCATACTAATACGGCGTGCTTTAATTAGGGATTTCACAGAATATGCCGCCATAAAGCGAGCGAGAATGTGCGGCTGCCCAAAATAGCCCAACCCCCAAGCCGCAAGACTTAATAAGCCAAGCGGGGTCGTTGCGGTAAAGAGCGAGGTAAAATCTTTATTAGCAGTAATTTCAGCTTGGTGTAAAACATCAGAAAATTGTGAAATATCGCCAATACTGAATAACACGAAAACGGGGGTAAGAATTAAGGCAAAGATCATTAAGGTGGCTTGAATGGTATCTGTCCAACTCACTGCGAGGAAGCCGCCGATAAAGGTATAGGCAATGGTTGCAGCGGCACCAAACCAAAGTGCGGTTGAATATTCTACTGAAAATAGATTTTGGAAAAGTTTTGCACCGGCAACTACGCCTGATGCGCAATAAATTGTGAAGAATACTAAAATAATGGTGGCGGAGACCAGTTTTAAGAATTTATGGGAAGTGCCAAAACGATTGTGAAAATATTCAGGCAAGGTGAGTGCGTTATTATTAAATTCGGTATAAATACGCAATCTTCCTGAAACCAATAACCAGTTAAAATAAGCACCGAGAATTAAGCCAATAGCAATCCATCCCTCCACTAAACCCGATAAATATACCGCACCGGGCAGCCCCATTAATAACCAGCCTGACATATCGGATGCGCCGACAGACATAGCGGTGACAAAACTGCCTAACCTGCGACCGCCCAAAATATAATCGGATAAATTGTTTGTATAACGATAAGCCAAGATACCAATCAGGAGCATACCGAAAATATAGATTGTAAATGTGATTAGTGTCGGGTCAAAACCAAACATTAAAATAACCTCAAAACATATAGAAAATTTGAGAAAGGGCGCATTTTACCCTATTATGCAATCTCTTAAAACAAGATTCAGAGAAGACAGAATGGATGCCGTAGAATTATTGATGAACGTTACGCCCAACGAAACGCGTATTGCTTTGATGGAAATGGGAGTACTGAAAGAAGTCCATATAGAACGCCAAGCAAAGCGGGGTATTGTGGGAAATATTTATAAGGGAAGGGTGATGCGTGTGCTGCCCGGTATGCAATCTGCATTTGTCGATATTGGCTTGGAAAAGGCGGCATTTTTACATGCCTCAGATATTGTATCGCACACAGAATGTGTAGATGAAAACGAGCAAAAACAATTTAAAGTAAAAAGTATTTCAGAATTGGTTCGAGAGGGGCAGGATATTGTGGTACAAGTGGTGAAAGATCCTCTTGGCACAAAGGGTGCCCGTTTAACTACGGATATTACCTTACCTTCCCGTTATCTTGTATTTATGCCGGAAAACAGCCACGTGGGAGTGTCGCAACGTATTGAGAGTGAAGAAGAACGGGCTCGTCTCAAAGCTTTGGTGGAGCCGTTTTGTGATGATTTAGGCGGGTTTATTATTCGTACGGCGACAGAAGGTGCGATGGAAGAAGAGTTGCGACAAGATGCGGAATTTCTCAAACGCTTGTGGCGAAAAGTGTTAGAACGCAAAAGTAAATATCCTACCCGCTCGAAAATTTATGGCGAACCGGCTCTGCCGCAACGTATTTTACGGGATTTTATTGGGACGAGATTGGAAAAAATTCGTATTGATTCCAATCTTTGTTTTAATGAAGTGAAAGAATTTACCGATGAATTTATGCCCGAATTAAGCGATAAGCTGGTACTTTATTCGGGAAATCAACCGCTCTTTGATGTGTACGGCGTAGAAAATGCTATTCAACAAGCCTTGGATAAACGCGTGAATTTAAAATCGGGCGGTTATTTGATTATCGAACAAACGGAAGCCATGACCACCATTGATATTAATACCGGTGCTTTTGTAGGGCATCGCAATTTGGAAGAAACCATTTTTAATACCAATATTGAAGCGACCAAAGCTATCGCCCAACAACTTCAGCTTCGCAATCTTGGCGGCATCATTATTATTGATTTTATTGATATGTATTTGGAAGAACACCGCCAGCGTGTATTGGAATCCTTGCAAGATGCCCTCGCCGGTGATCGGGTCAAAACCAATGTGAATGGTTTTACCCAGCTTGGTTTAGTGGAAATGACACGCAAGCGAACCCGTGAAAGCCTTGAACATATTCTTTGTGACGAATGCCCGGTATGTCGAGGTCGTGGTCATATAAAAACGGTGGAAACCGTCTGCTATGAAATTATGCGTGAGATTATCCGTGTTTATCATTTATTCAGTAGCGAACAATTTTTGGTTTATGCTTCTCCGGCTGTAGCGGAATATTTGATTAACGAAGAATCTCACGGGCTTCTCCCCGAAGTGGAAATGTTTATTGGTAAACGTGTCCAAGTGAAAACAGAACCTTTTTATAACCAAGAACAATTTGATGTGGTGGTGATGTAATAAATCGGTATGTAGCAAATGCAAAAAAGGAAAAATGTAGGGACACAGTGCGTGTGTCCCTACAAATAAACTCAAAATAAAGTTTTGTGCAACTGCTACATAATACCGGAATAAATGAAAAGTGCGGTCAATTTTGACCGCACTTTTGGTATCTAGAATGTGGAATTATTGTCTTGCGACCACCTGGTCATCAAGGTAATCCACCGTCACCACAAGACCCGGCAACAATTTCCCGGAAAGAATTTGTTGTGCCAACGAATTTTCGATCTCTTGCTGAATTGCCCGTTTTAACGGACGTGCGCCATAAACCGGGTCATAGCCCACTTCACCAATGAAATCAATAAGCGCTTCGCTAAACACAATCTCGTAACCTCGGGTTTCCATACGTTTTGCCAAGCGTTCCAATTGGATACTTGCAATAGCACGGATATTTTCTTTTGCAAGTGGGTGGAACACCACGGTTTCATCTATACGGTTGATAAATTCAGGACGGAAATGTTGTCCGACCACCGACATCACCCGATTTTTCATTTCCTCATAGCTTTCGCCTTGATGTTCTTGAATTAAATGAGAACCCAAGTTAGAGGTCATAATCACCACGGTATTACGGAAATCAACCGTTCTGCCTTGTCCATCAGTTAAACGCCCATCATCCAACACTTGTAGCAAGATATTGAATACATCTGCATGGGCTTTTTCCACTTCATCGAGCAAAATCACAGAATAGGGACGGCGGCGTACGGCCTCGGTTAAATAACCGCCTTCCTCATACCCCACATAACCCGGAGGGGCCCCCACTAAACGGGATACACTGTGTTTTTCCATAAATTCCGACATATCAATGCGCACCATGGCATCATCACTATCGAATAGGAATTTGGCTAAGGTTTTGCACAATTCCGTTTTCCCCACCCCTGTTGGCCCAAGGAATAAGAAAGAACCTATCGGACGGTTTGGATCAGATAAGCCTGCACGGCTACGGCGAATCGCATTCGCTACCGCATCTACCGCTTCGTTTTGGCCAATCACACGTTTGTGTAATTCCTCTTCCATCCGCAGCAGTTTTTCCTTTTCCCCTTCCATCATTTTGGATACCGGAATACCGGTGGCTTTGGAAAGCACTTCGGCAATTTCTTCATCGGTTACTCGATAACGCAATAAGCTCATTTCTTTGCCTTCAGTGGTTTCAGCTTGTGCCAGTTGTTTTTCCAATTCAGGAATACGCCCATATTGGAGCTCTGACATTTTGCTTAAATCACCTGCACGGCGGGCTTGCTCCATTTCCGTTTTTGCCGCATCTAGTTCTTGTTTAATGTGTTGTGAACCGGATAGGGTGGCTTTTTCCGATTTCCATACTTCTTCTAACTCTGCATATTCACGCTCTTTATCAGCCAGTTCTTTTTCTAAGGTTTCTAAACGTTTACGGCTGGCATCGTCTTCTTCTTTTTTCAATGCCTGCTGTTCCAATTTCAATTGGATAATTCGGCGCTCAAGACGATCAAGCGGTTCCGGTTTGGAATCAATTTCCATACGAATACTGGAAGCAGCCTCATCAATTAAATCAATGGCTTTATCCGGTAACTGACGATCGGAAATATAACGATGTGAAAGGGTTGCCGCTGCCACAATGGCCGGATCGGTAATCTCCACATGGTGATGAATTTCATAGCGTTCTTTCAAACCACGCAAAATGGCAATGGTGTCTTCCACACTCGGCTCGTCCACAAACACTTTTTGGAAACGGCGTTCAAGTGCCGCATCTTTTTCAATATATTGACGATATTCATCAAGCGTGGTCGCCCCCACACAGTGCAATTCTCCCCGAGCCAGGCTTGGCTTTAACAAGTTACCGGCATCCATTGCACCATCGGTTTTACCAGCCCCCACCATAGTGTGAATTTCATCAATAAATAAAATGACCCGCCCTTCTTCTTTTGCCAATTCATTCAGCACAGCTTTCAAGCGTTCCTCAAACTCACCACGGTATTTTGCCCCGGCAATTAATGCACCCATATCTAAGGAAAGCACCCGTTTATTCTTCAGTCCTTCCGGCACTTCGCCGTTCACAATACGCTGGGCTAATCCTTCAACAATGGCGGTTTTACCCACCCCCGGCTCACCAATTAAAACCGGGTTATTTTTAGTTCGGCGTTGTAATACCTGAATGGTTCGACGGATTTCTTCATCACGCCCAATCACCGGATCCAATTTGCCGCTTTCTGCCCGTTGAGTTAAATCAATGGTATATTTTTCAAGGGCTTGTCGGCTTTCTTCTGCATTTTGATCGTTCACGTTTTGTCCTCCACGAATTTGTTGAATTGCCTGCTCAATTTGTGCTTTTTTTGCACCACTGCGGGTTAATACATCCTTTAATGTGCCACGTTCTTCGAGTGCAGCAAGCAAAAACAATTCGCTTGAAATAAATTTATCTTGTCGTTGTTGTGCGAGTTTGTCGCATAAATTCAATAAGTTAAGGAGTTGGCGGGAAATTTGCACATCGCCGCCATTGCCTGAAACCAGTGGCAATTTATTTAATTCTTGGTTTAATTCATTTCGCAATAGCGCCACATTGACACCACTTGCGGTTAGAATCGGCGCAACTGAGCCATCTTGTTGGTTTAAAAGGGCGGTCAATAAATGCACCGGTTCGATAAATTGATTATCCTTGCCAAGCGCAAGAGATTGCGCTTCACTCAAGGCTTGTTGGAATTTTGTGGTAAATTTTTCTATATTCATTGGTCTGTTTTCCTTCTTCATTAATCGTCAATTGGCTTTCGCCGTTCACACAGGGTAAGTAAGATCGTTTGAGATGATTTCAAGGGGAAAGTGGAAATATTTTTAGTTTTACCTATCAATTTAAAACTAACGATAGCTTTAGCCAACTAAAATATCGAAAAGCGGCACATCCCAATGTTCAATAGGCAGTGCCTCCACTTGCTGGCAGGCATGTGCCAAACCAATAGGAAGAAAGGATTTTTGTTGCCAATTTTGCAAGGTGCGATCATAAAAACCCCCGCCCATACCGAGGCGATTACCTTGTTTATCAAAAGCAACCAAGGGGCTAAAAAGCATATCCAACGCATTGATTGGCAATACATTTTGTACATTTAATTTGGGTTCCCAAATTCCAAAATGATTTTGCACCATCGGCGTGTCGGGCAAATATCGCAGAAAAAGTAAATGATTTTTGGCAAATGGATGTAAAACGGGCAAAAACACCTTTTTATCTTGTTGCCATAGGGCTTTTATTAACGCTTGGGTTGAAATTTCACCATCAAAGGCGAGATATAACCCAATATGTTTTGCCTGATGCAACGCAATCATATCCAATGCCTGAGAAGTAATGCGTTGCTCTGCCTGCTGTTGCTGAAGTGCGGTCAAATTCGCACGAGTTTTTCGAATTTGACGACGAATTTGTTGACGTTGTTGATGAATATTCATAGAAATGGAAGAAGAAAGGACCCAGAGTGCCGTTGTAGGCGGTAGTCCTTGAACCCGACGGTTCAAGGAAATCGATAAGGTCATTTTCAGGTTTCTTAATTCCTTTATTCTCCAAAGGAACAATAAAGGCAAAGCCTACACACCAATGACGGGAAACCGATTTATAAGATTTTAAGTATCGGCTCAGGGACATAACCCACTGACGAACACTCCAGGAAATCTTTATGTGGCTTATACTAGCGGAAAGCCCGCCTTTTTGCCAGCCTTAATTTTTAAAAATTGCGATCTTGTTCACAAATTATTCTCTTGTTGTTCGGATACTCCCCAAAGAATGATCCAATTGCTGAATTCGGGTTTTCAGCACCTCTTCAATTTGCGCATTTTTATTTTTTTCTTGCGTGAGTTCAAAACTTAAATTTAACGCCACAATGGAAAGCACACGATCAAGCTGAATTAAACCGGTTTTTTCTTTCATTTCGGAAACCAAGCCATCTAA
Organism: Rodentibacter trehalosifermentans; assembly: GCF_002000545.1. Classification (GTDB taxonomy): domain Bacteria; phylum Pseudomonadota; class Gammaproteobacteria; order Enterobacterales; family Pasteurellaceae; genus Rodentibacter; species Rodentibacter trehalosifermentans. The sequence goes on from NZ_MLHL01000031.1 coordinate 46,710, forward strand.
ATGGCGTGCTGCTTGACGTAATGCCTCTTCTTGCTCCTGTGGCACATTTAAACGTAATACTTGCCCTAATACAACAATTTCAACCAGTTTTAACGACATTGTATTTCCTTTATTCACAGTTTTTTTAATGAGCAATATTATGCCATAGGCAAGTTTTTTCGTCATATATTTTACTCGCCTCTTACCCGCTATTTGTTCGCCCCTTTCTGAATTTACGCTATAATGCCTGCCACTTTATTCTAATAAACGAGATTTTTATGGCACAGATCGCAGCAAATCCCCTTGTCTTAGTGGACGGGTCTTCTTATTTATATCGTGCATTTCACGCCTTTCCTCCCTTTACTAATTCAGCCGGTGAGCCCACCGGTGCCATGTATGGCGTATTAAATATGCTGAAAAGCCTGATTTCACAAGTACAACCAAGCCACATTGCGGTCGTGTTTGATGCCAAAGGCAAAACTTTCCGAGATGAATTGTTTGAACAATATAAATCGCATCGTCCGCCAATGCCGGATGATCTCAGGAAACAAATCCAACCGCTGCATGATATGATTCGAGCCCTTGGTATTCCGCTTCTCGTTGTCGAAGGGGTGGAAGCCGATGATGTCATCGGTACCCTCGCGGTGCAAGCCTCCCGGACGGGTAAAAAAGTGCTGATTAGTACGGGGGATAAAGATATGGCACAGTTGGTTGATGAGAATATTATGCTTATCAATACCATGAACAATACCTTATTGGATCGTGAAGGTGTCATCGAAAAATACGGTATTCCGCCGGAACTCATTATTGATTACCTAGCGCTGATGGGCGACAGTTCCGATAACATTCCCGGTGTTGCCGGTGTCGGTGAGAAAACAGCCCTTGGGCTGTTACAAGGGTTAGGGAGTATGGCTGAAATTTATGCCCATCTCGACAAAGTAGCAGAATTACCGATTCGTGGAGCCAAAAAACTTGGGGATAAATTACTGGCAGAAAAGCAAAATGCAGATTTGTCTTACACCCTTGCCACCATTAAAACTGATGTCGCATTGGATATCACTCCTGATGAATTATTACTCGGTGAAAGTGATAATGACCGTCTGATTGAATATTTCGGGCGCTATGAATTTAAACGCTGGCTGAGTGAAGTAATTAATGGCTCAGATTCTATCACTCAAGCAACCGAACAGGCAGTCAAAATCAATCCTTATCAGGCGACACCGACGGTTTCCACAGACACGGCAGTTGAAAATTTACCGAAAATTCACATTGATCGCAGCCAATATGAAACCCTTCTAACAGAAGCGGATTTAGCCCGTTGGATTGAGAAATTATCAAACGCCAGTTTATTCGCCCTCGATACCGAAACCGATAGCCTTAATTATATGGCAGCGAACCTCGTCGGGCTTTCTTTCGCCCTAGAAAATGGCGAAGCGGCTTACCTTCCGTTGCAATTGGATTATCTCGGTGCACCAAAAACACTGGAAAAAACCACCGCACTTTCCGCCCTCAAACCGATTCTCGAAAATGCCGCCATCAAAAAAGTGGGACAAAATATCAAATATGATCTCACCATTTTGGCTCGCAACGGTGTTGAAGTGCGGGGTGTGGCATTCGATACGATGTTGGAATCCTATGTGTTAGACAGCACCGGGCGCCACAATATGGACGATCTCGCCAAACGCTATTTGGGGCATCAAACCATCAGTTTTGAAGAGATTGCGGGAAAAGGCAAAAATCAACTGACCTTTAATCAAATCCCCTTGGAACAAGCCGCAGAATATGCTGCTGAGGATGCGGATGTGACAATGAAACTCCAACAGGTTTTGGGAGAAAAATTAAAAAATCAGCCAAGTTTGACCGCACTTTTTGAACACATTGAACTCCCCCTACTCAGTGTACTTTCCCGTATGGAACGAACCGGGGTGTTAATTGATAGCGATGCGCTTTTTATCCAATCCAATGAAATCACCGCCAGATTAACTGAGCTGGAAACGCGGGCCTATGAACTCGCCGGGCAAACTTTCAATCTCGCCTCCACCAAACAGTTGCAAGAAATTTTGTTTGATAAATTAGGCTTACCGGTTCTACAAAAAAACCCAAAAGGCGCGCCATCTACCAACGAGGAAGTGCTGGAAGAATTGGCTTACAGCCATGAATTACCCAAAGTTTTAGTGGAACATCGAGGCTTGAGCAAATTAAAATCCACCTATACGGATAAATTACCCCAAATGGTGGACCCAAACACCGGACGGCTGCATACCTCTTACCACCAAGCGGTCACCGCCACCGGTCGGTTATCTTCCAGCGATCCAAACTTACAAAACATTCCGATCCGTAATGAGGAAGGTCGCCGTATTCGCCAAGCGTTTATTGCCCGTGAGGGGTATTCCGTGGTCGCCGCCGACTATTCCCAAATCGAATTGCGTATTATGGCGCATTTATCTCAGGATCAAGGGTTGATTAACGCTTTTGCGCAGGGTAAAGATATCCACCGCTCCACTGCCGCAGAAATTTTCGGTGTGCCTTTAGATGAAGTAACAAGCGAACAACGGCGCAATGCAAAAGCCATTAACTTTGGTTTGATTTATGGGATGTCCGCTTTCGGACTTTCCCGTCAGCTTGGTATTCCTCGGGGCGATGCGCAAAAATATATGGATTTGTATTTCCAACGTTATCCGGGGGTACAAACCTTTATGCAGGATATCCGAGAAAAAGCCAAAGCACAGGGGTATGTGGAAACCCTATTCGGTCGCCGCTTATATTTACCGGATATTAACTCTAGCAACGCCATGCGCCGCAAAGGGGCAGAACGGGTGGCTATCAATGCGCCAATGCAAGGTACGGCTGCCGATATTATCAAACGGGCTATGATTAAACTTGATGAGCTTGTTCGCCACGATTCTGACATTGAGATGATTATGCAAGTTCATGATGAATTGGTGTTTGAAGTGCGCTCGGAAAAAGTCGAATTTTTTAGCCACCTCATTAAACAAAATATGGAAAGCGCCGCTGAATTGGTCGTCCCACTCATTGTCGATGTGGGCGTAGGGAAAAATTGGGACGAAGCCCATTAGTATTAACATATTTATAACGCCATGTTGAAAGATGATGAACCAAGCAAGATTACAGCAAATTGAAGCCCCCTTACTGCATATTGTCGAACGTGATGTCGTGCCTGCCTTAGGTTGCACCGAGCCGATTTCTCTCGCCCTTGCTTGTGCGACGGCAGCAAAATACTTAGGCAAAACACCAAACCGTATCAACGCTAAAGTTTCCCCCAATTTGATGAAAAACGGCTTAGGTGTCGCCGTCCCCGGCACGGGGATGGTAGGCTTGCCGATTGCAGCCGCAATTGGTGCATTAGGCGGTGATCCTGACGGGGGCTTGGAAGTCTTAAAACCGATCACAAAAGAGCAAGTTTTGGCAGCAAAAGCTATGCTTGAGCAAAAACGGGTGAGTGTCGATATTCACCCGACAGAGCATATTCTCTATTCTGAAGCCGTGCTTTTTGCAGAAAATGATTGGGTAAAAGTGCTCATTGAAGATCAACATACCAATGTAATATTGATTGAGCACAATGGTGAAATTCTCTTTGAAAAAACGGAAAGTGAATCGGCTGATGCCAATCCCTATGAGATCTTCACACAAATCACGGCTCGTGAAATTTTTGAATTTTCCTGTGACGTGGCCTTAGATAAAATTCGCTTTATCGGGCAAGCGGCTGAACTTAATCGTGCCCTTTCCAACGAAGGATTAAGGGAAGATTACGGCTTACATATTGGGCGAACCTTACGCAAACAGGTAGGAAGCGGTTTAATTTCAGATGATTTACTCAGCAAAATTATGATCGAAACCACCGCCGCCTCCGATGCCCGCATGGGTGGTGCCACCTTGCCTGCCATGAGCAATTCCGGCTCGGGAAACCAAGGGATTACCGCCACCATGCCGGTTGTTGTGGTGGCCGATTATTTGAACGTCGATGAAGAAAAACGCCTGCGAGCCTTATTTTTATCCCATTTAATGGCGATTTATATTCACAGTAAACTGCCAAAATTATCCGCACTTTGCGCGGTCACCACCGCCTCAATGGGAAGCTGTGCCGGTATTGCTTATTTGCTGACGGGCAAATTTGAAACCGCCAGCATGGGCATTTGCAGTATGATTGGGGATATTAGCGGTATCATTTGTGATGGTGCGGCAAACAGTTGCGCAATGAAAGTGTCCACCAGCGTGGCATCGGGTTATAAAGCGGTGCTTATGGCAATGGATGAAACCCATGTCACTGGCAATGAAGGCATTGTTGAACACGATCTCGACCGCACCATCGATAACCTCTGTGCCATCGCCTCAAAAAGCATGCCACATATTGATCGCCAAGTAATTGAAATTATGGTGAATAAGCCTTGTCCTTAATCTTCTTTTAAGTAAAAAGAGCGGTCGGTTTTTGGGGAAATTTTCAGTATTCTGTAGGGATGCCAGCGTAGCGTCCCTATATTTTCACTTTTGTATAATACCTACATAATTTCGGAAATGTTAAAGAGATTGAAGATAATCTAAAACTACCTGATGATGCTCACCGGTTTTAAATTTGCGGAACACTTGTTGAATTTTGCCCTGTTCATCAATTAAAAAACTGATGCGGTGAATGCCGTCGTAGGTTTTCCCCATAAATTTTTTCTCACCCCACACGCCGAATTGCTCCGCCACCAAGTGATCTTCGTCGGCAAGCAAAAGGAAATTAAGATCTTTTTTCTCGGTGAATTGTGCCAGTTTTTTTGGCGAATCGGGGCTGATGCCTAAAATTACTACACCTAATTTTTCCAGCTCGTTTTTCGCATCACGCAAGCCGCAAGCCTGTGTGGTGCAACCCGGTGTGAGGGCTTTGGGGTAAAAATAAATCAGCACTTTTTTGCCTTTAAATTGTTCAAGGGAAATCAAGCGTTCCTTTTGATCTTTTAATGTAAACAGTGGCGCGGCTTCACCGATCTCTAATGTTTTCATAGAAAAATCCTCAAAATAAAAAAATGATTTGCAAATTGCCCCTATTTTAGCGATCCTAACGAATATTTTTCAAATAATTAATCATCATTGATGACGGAGGTTTTATGTCCACACAAAACGCCCTATTTTACGGTAGTATTGTTGCGTTAGTTACGCCGATGGATAACCACGGTGAAATTGATTTTGAAACACTGGAAAAATTAGTGGAATTTCATATTAATGCCGGGACGAATGCCATTGTTTCGGTCGGCACGACAGGTGAATCCGCAACACTCAGTATTGAAGAAAATGTGAAGGTCATTGAAAAGACCGTAGAATTGGCGAAAGGGCGCATTCCCGTCATTGCAGGAACCGGTGCCAATGCCACCAGCGAGGCTATTATGATGACCAAATTATTACGCGATAGCGGTGTGGCGGGTTGCCTTTCTGTGGTGCCTTATTACAACAAACCGACCCAAGAGGGGATGTACCAACATTTCAAAGCTATTGCGGAATGTACCGATTTGCCGCAAATTCTTTACAATGTGCCGGGGCGTACCGGTAGTGATATGAAACCGGAAACCGTTGCCCGTTTGGCTCAAATTGAAAATATCGTGGGCATTAAAGAAGCCACCGGTGAAGTGGAAAGGGTAACGGAAATCAAAAAATTAGCCGGTAAGGATTTCATCGTGTTAAGCGGTGATGATGCCACTGGATTGGATGCCATGAAGCTCGGTGCGGAAGGGGTGATCTCCGTCACCAACAATTTGGCGGCGAAGGATATGGCGGAAATGTGCCGTTTGGCGCGTGACGGCGAATTTGCCAAAGCCGAAGAAATCAACCAACGCTTAATGGCATTACATCGTGATTTATTTGTGGAATCCAACCCGATTCCGGTGAAATGGGCAGCGTACCGTTTAGGTTTGATTAAAACACCATTCCTGCGTCTGCCGCTCACCATACTTAGTGAAAACGCACAGGCGAAAGTGGAAGCCGCATTAAAAACTGCGACCTTGCTTTAAGCGATAATACCGATGGGGTTGATTTTTCAACCCCAAACTTTTTGAAAAATTGGCTGTCGGATTTTGTCGTCAAAGTGCGGTTACAAAGAACAACGTTTTTTAAATATTGGCTTTGCTAACGCTCCCGATGGGGATAAACAAACGAATTTGTGAATAATTTTTTTATTTATTTAAAAGGATCTATGATGAAAAAAATATTCTTAGGATTGGTGGCATCGGGTCTATTATCAGCCTGTTCGACCGACCCTGAAACCTTACAACAAGCAAATGACACTTATCAAAAATCGGAAATTTCCCTTCCTAACTTCACCCCTTTAGCAAATGGTGGGGTTAATTTACCGACACAAGATGCTACCTATGAATTGCCAAAAATTAACATCCAAAAAGGTGCGACCGTTGATATTCGTCCGCCTTCAACTCCGTTGGCGATCATTAAAAACTCGCTCACGCAATTTGATGGCGAACGTTCCTTGATTGTTTACCCCGATGATCAAGCCTCGCTTTATAATCTGCAACAAGTTCAACGCTTGTTAAAAGAGGAAAACATTGATTCCACAATCAACGGGGAAATCTTAACCACGGATTGGCACAACACCGGGCGCTCGGATGATAAAGCCAACACTGAAATTCAATATCAGGTGGAACAGGTTTCTGCGCGGGATGCCGGCGCCTTGGCGGTTTCCGTTAAACAAATGCGTCGTGACGGGATTATTTTCACCCCAAGCGTGGCGGAAAAACAACGCTACACTTCAACCCGTTTAAACCGTTTTGTGACGGATTTAACCAACGCCTATAATGCGCAACAGCAGGCCCTCAGCTATGCTGTGGTCGGACCGTTTCAATCGGGCTTAATTACCGATGGGAATGGAAGAACTGCATTGGGGATGGATGCCGGCTTTGTGCAAGCTTGGGAAAAGTTGGGCTCCGTATTGCCAAAAATAGGATTTGAGATTAAATCGGAAACTGCCGGTCGGGGACAACGGGAATTAAAATATTCACCATTGGATAAAGAAGATTGGCTCCGTTTAGGGGTGAACGAGCCGGAACTTGAAAAGGGAACTTACTTTATGCAAATTTCTGCCATCGGTAAACAAAGTTCGCTTGTGATTACCGATGAAAAGAACAAAGCATTAAACGGCGAATCCGCCCAAGCGGTTTATCAAGCCCTCGGTGCGTTACTTGGTAAATAAAGTAAAGCCAAACAAAAAAGTGCGGTTGATTTTCTCGGTATTATGTAGCAAATGCACAAAACCATTATTTCAACGAAACATAGGGACACACTGCGGGTGTCCTTTATAAAATTAAATAATTTCAATATGCTACAAGCGGACACACGTAGTGTGTCCCTACCAATAAACCTCAAATAGAGTTTGTTCAACGGCGACATAATGCCGGATTTTTTCCCGGAATTTCAACCGCACTTTGATCTACTCCCCAAATTTGCGCAATCATAAATTAACTTAAACATTGAGGGCAATCGCTATGTGGTTCGCAGGCATCTTTCTTGGCATTTTGACCGGTTTGGGATTCATCGCATTGGCAGTGGGCTACTTACTCGGCTTTTACTGTTTGATGAGGATTGTCTATTCCATTGCCGCTAGATTTATCAGAAATCCCGATAACCGTCTCGTTTTTCTCGCTTTTGTCGTAATTCCCTTATTTATACTTTATGACGGAACTGTGCGGCATCGCGATCCCTTGTATCTCTACCACACAGGAAAAGCGTTGCGGGAACAAGAGAAAAAATCGCAGCCTATAACGCCCCAAACATTAAATGAACTCCATCAATCCGATCATGATGGGGGAGATATTTTGCACAAGACAGAAAAAGAAGTTAATTATCCTTAAAAAAATCCTTCAAAATCTTTTCCAACAGCTCAAAGACTTTTAATACCCGTTTTGGTGTGATTGTTTCATAGGGCCGGTATAAAAAAAGTTGCCATTTTTGAATTTCCAGCTCACTGAAAAGTTGGCGTAGTTCACCCGTTTTCAAATAAGGTTTGGCAATAAAATCGCTTATTAAACCGACCGCACTTCCTTGCAATACCGCTTGCAAACCACTATAAATATCCGTACTTTGAAAGCAAATATGGTGCGGTTTGAGTTCCCTTTGTTGATTTAACGGAAAATGCCAGGCACGCCCTGTCGCCGGATTAATTTGAGCAACAAAAGGAAAGCGTTGCTCTAACTCTTCCAAGGATTTCGGCTCACCCAATCGTGCCAATAGGGCTGGTGAAGCCACTAATACATCACCGATTTCAGTGATATTTCGCACAATAAAATTCGGGTCGGGTTCTAATCCAATGCGCAATCCAATATCAATGCGGTGATTGACGGAATCCAGCTTCAGCATATCGTCCCGCCAATCAATAATCAGGTCGGGATAAGGCGAAAGGGCGGTTAATAATTTCGCTAAAATTTTATCGTTAATCCGCCAGCTTGGTACAGTAACACGCACTATGCCGCTCATTTCTTTTTCTGTGCGTTGCTTGCCCGGTACGAACAGGCGCTCACTGTCTGCCAATAATCGTTGGGCTTGTGGCAAAAACTGCTCACCAAAATCCGTTAAATGAACCTGCCTTGTATTGCGTTGAAATAACGGCTCGCCCAAATAATCTTCTAACTCCGCAATCAATCGGGTGACCACCGGCGGCGATACTGCCAAACGGTTGGCGGTTTCTTTAAACTGTAACGTTTCGGCAAGGGAACAAAACACTTTTAAGGTTTCAAAACGGTTATTCATTGATTATTCCATTTTTAGAAATTATGAAATTCATTTTTACAAATTAACCTGAAATAGTCCACCTATTATAATGCCCTCCACAAACAAGAGAGACACAAAAAGAAAAAAATGCTTGCGGACGAATTGTTTTTTTTTTGTACAATCTCGCCGCGAAAATTTCGCATTTTTTAATTATTAATGAGGAAGCAAAATATGAAAAAAACATTTTTCAAAAAGACCGCACTTATCGTTACTTTAGGCTCAGCATTATTAGGAGGCAACGCCATGGCAACTTTACCGCAAAACGCAACGGCAATTGAAATTCCGGCACAACAGATTCAATTAACCCAAGAATGGGATAAAGTTTTCCCGAAATCAGACAAAGTTGAACATCGCAAGGTCACTTTTAAAAACCGCTATGGTATAACATTAGTGGGTGATTTATATGTACCAAAAGATGCTAAAGGCAAACTCCCCGCTATTGCGGTGAGCGGTCCGTTCGGTGCGGTGAAAGAACAGTCTTCAGGATTATATGCACAACATCTCGCAGAACGTGGTTTTGTCACCCTTGCCTTTGATGGTTCATATACCGGTGAAAGCGCAGGTTTGCCTCGTAATATGGCAAGCCCTGAAATTAATACCGAAGATTTTAGTGCGGCGGTCGATTTTTTAGGCTTACAAGATTTTGTTAACCCTGACGAAATCGGGATTTTAGGGATCTGTGGTTGGGGTGGCTTTGCCCTTAATGCCGCAATCGTAGATACACGAGTGAAAGCGGTAGCTGTGAGTACGATGTATGATATGACCCGTATTATGGCAAACGGCTATGAAATCAAATTGGATCCGAAAGGACAATATGACCGAGTGCCGGGATTGGATGCCAAAGGGCGTGACAAAATGAAACAATCCCTCAACGCACAACGTTGGGTTGATACCAAAAACGGGACATTTGCTTTAACCCCGAAAGACAATCACTTACCACCGCAAGAAAAATTGACGGATGATACCCCATTATTTGTGAAAGAATATTCCAACTACTACAAAACCGAACGTGGTTATCACCCTCGTTCCATCAATTCAACCAGCGGTTGGACACAAACTGCGCCACTTGCTTTCATCAATATGCCGATTTTACAACGTGCAGCAGAATTGAAAACCCCGGCATTAGTGGTTCACGGTGAAAAAGCCCACTCCCGCTATTTTGGCGAAGAGGTGTTTAAATCACTTGGCAGCAAAAATAAAGAGTTATATATCGTGCCAAACGCCAACCACACAGATTTATACGACGACGTGGCAAACAAAATCCCTTACGATAAATTTGAAGCCTTCTTTAAAGCAAATTTAAAATAATCACTCATACAAAGACCGCTCAAAAGAGCGGTCATTTTTTTAGAGAGATTTGCAAAATGAGAATGTTAGCCCCACTTTTTCTTAGTTTAATCAGTCTATGCACGGGAGCAGAAATGAAAGTAAAAGTAACCCTTGATAGCGGTGTTTATTTCGCCACATTAGCCGATAATCCCACTGCTCAAAGTTTTTGGCAAAAATTACCCATTGAAGCCACATTGGAAAATTATGGGCACAACGAAAAAATTGTTTATTTGCAGGATAAACTCAGCATCGAAAATGCCCCTTCAGCTTACACCGGCAAGAAGGGGGATATTACCTATTATGCCCCTTGGGGAAATATCGCGATGTTTACCGATAAAGGTCCGCACGCAAGCGGTTTAATTTATATGGGAAAATTTGACGGCGATTTGACAGCCCTTTCCCGTGCAACGATGATTAAATTTGAGCGGGAGGAATGATTGGTATTTTATAAATGAATGATCGCCTTAGCATTTCCTGCTAAAGTGCGGTTGGTTTTTTGCTGGTTTTTGGGTTTGTTCTTGCGGTCATTCCGCACTTTTGCCCGTTGAGTTAGAGCGATAAATCGGGTACACTACCGTCCCGTCTTTGATAGCTAATCCTCTTCAATTTTCCACTGCACTTTTGTGAAATGGCTCGAAAGATGATTAGCTATAATCATTTCTTATCCCAACAAAAATAGGTTTCCTATGGCTACAAATTATATTTTCGTCACAGGCGGTGTGGTTTCATCGCTCGGTAAAGGTATTGCAGCGGCATCATTGGCGGCAATTTTAGAAGCACGCGGTTTAAATGTTACGATTATGAAACTTGATCCCTATATCAATGTGGATCCGGGGACGATGAGTCCGACTCAACACGGTGAAGTGTTTGTAACACAAGACGGTGCGGAAACCGATTTGGATTTAGGTCATTATGAGCGTTTCATTCGTACAAAAATGACGAAACGGAATAATTTCACCACCGGTAAAATTTATTCGGAAGTATTGCGCAAAGAACGCCGTGGTGATTACCTTGGTGCAACCATTCAAGTGATTCCGCATATTACTAATGAGATTAAAGATCGTGTGATTGCCGGGGCGCAAGGCCATGATGTGGTGATCGTGGAAGTGGGCGGAACCGTAGGGGATATTGAGTCTTTACCGTTCTTGGAGGCCCTGCGTCAGCTTGCGGTACAAGTGGGGCGTGAACATACGCTATTTATGCATTTAACGCTTGTGCCTTACATTCCAACAGCCGGTGAAGTTAAAACCAAGCCAACCCAACATTCGGTTAAGGAATTACTTTCCATTGGTATTCAGCCTGATGTGTTGATTTGTCGTTCTGATAGAATGATTCCGCCAAATGAACGGGCGAAAATTGCACTGTTTTGTAATGTGCCGGAACGTGCGGTGATTTCATTAAAAGATGTGAACTCTATCTATCAAATTCCGGCATTATTGAAATCGCAAGGCTTGGATGAGTTTGTTTGTGATCGTTTCCGCTTAAATTGCCAAGAGGCGGATCTTTCCGAATGGGAACAAGTGCTTTATAAACAAGCTAATCCGGTGGGGGAAGTGACCATTGGTATGGTGGGCAAATATACGGAATTGCCAGATGCCTATAAATCGGTCAATGAGGCATTAAAACACGCCGGATTAACTAACCGCTTAGCGGTGAATATCAAATATATTGATTCGCAAGATGTGGAAACCAAAGGGGTAGAGGTGCTTCAAGGGGTAGATGGGATCCTTGTACCGGGTGGTTTTGGTTATCGTGGTGTGGAAGGAAAAATTCGTACCGCACAATATGCCCGTGAGAACAATGTGCCTTATTTGGGGATTTGTTTAGGGATGCAAACAGCGTTAATTGAATATGCCCGCAATGTGGCAGGGTTAACTCAAGCCAATTCTTCCGAGTTTGACCGTCATTGCGAACAGCCGGTAGTGGCACTCATTACGGAATGGCAAGATGCTGATGGTAATACGGAAGTCCGTTCCGATCAATCTGATCTGGGTGGCACTATGCGTTTGGGGGCGCAGCAATGTCATTTGGTCGAGGGAAGCCGTGCACGCGAGTTATATGGCGCTGAAACCATTGAAGAGCGTCATCGTCACCGCTATGAAGTGAATAATGTTTTACTGCCACAAATTGAAAAAGCGGGATTGAAAGTCACGGGTTTATCTGCGGATAAAAAATTAGTGGAAATCATTGAAGTGCCAAATCATCCTTGGTTTGTCGCCTGTCAATTCCACCCGGAATTTACCTCAACACCGCGTGATGGACATCCGCTCTTTGCAGGCTTTGTGAAAGCGGCTTATGATAATCATAAAAAATCGGTCTAGTCCGAATTTATTGCATTATGAGATGAAAACCAAGAGAGTGAGATGTCGCTATCTTGGTTTTTAATTGGTAAAAGGAGATGAAAAGTAAAAATGGGGCAATATAATGATGGCAGACAGACAGACAGACAGACAGACAGACAGACAGACAGACAGACAGACAAGATAAAACCCTCACCATTGTGAGTGTCACCGGTCATCAAGACTATGCAGAAGGATCTGTCTATGCGATTCTGCGTTCCTATGAAGAATTGCAGAAAAAATTTCCGGTTGATAACTTGAGTTGCTTACTTGTTTGTCCGACAAGACCAGAAAATTTACCGGAATATGTTCGGCACATCGCCTGTAAACCCTTTAGTTATTTAGAATATAATGTCTTTGTTTTATATTCTCTTGATGATTTAATTGAGACCGATTTTGCGTTGATTGTTCAAAATGACGGCTTTGTGCTAAATGGAAATAACTGGCGAGAGGAGTTTTTAGAATACGATTATATTGGTGCACCATTACTTTATATGGGAAGAGCAAAAGAGAATGGTGTCATCGAACCCATCGTAAATTGGGAAGGTTGCCTTCCCTATTATAAATCAGTACCGGATGACGTATTTATTGGGCAAAATGGCGGTTTTTCACTACGTAGTAAAAAATTACTCGGAATGCCACGCAAACTTGATATGAACGTTTTAATATCGCACCCTAAGAAACTAGAGATGGGAAGACAGCCAGTTGCATTGGAATATGATGATCCCAACCATAATGAAGATATTATTTTAACGATTATCTATAGAAAATTGTTGGAAAGCCAAGGGATTCAATTTGCCCCTCCTAAGATTGCAGCCTATTTTGCCGGTGAAAGCGTTGACGCTATCCATTCGACACTTGGGGTTTCTTTGGATGATGTGTTTGGCGTGCATACATTTGGATGTTTAGTATTAACTCATAAAAATGCACTTTATATGCAGAAAAAAATGTGGTTTTATGGCATTGATATTTGCACAAATATTTTGTGTAAATGGTTGAATGATAGCGGGCTTAGCATTGAAGTTCCGTACCACTTTTTTCCGCAAGAAGAATTAGAAAAAGCGGGATGGTAGGGTAAGATTGATTTGCAATGATGAAAGAGAAAGTAATGGGGTAGGAATTAGTTCCTAGCCCATTTTTTTTCGATATAGCTACAAGTCGGATGGAGCTCCAATTGCTTTTCCGTGATGAAAGCAATGAGGGCTTGATAAAGTTTATCGGCGATGCCTTGCCCACGAAGTTGATTTGACACAAAGGTGTGATTGGCGTTGATTCTGTTTTCTGTTTCGTAGAAATAAGTGAGTTCGGCGATTTTTTCACCTTGTTCATTTAAAATAAAAAACTCGCCTCGTTGATTAAGCTCTTGATGTTGAATTTTCATTTTATACTCCATTCTTCGCTTAAATTAGGATCAGTTGCAAAATCAGCGGTATCACTGGGAATAGCTTTTTCTTCTGCCGCCCATTCACCAAGATCGATGAGTTGACAACGCTTGCTACAAAAAGGGCGGAATGGACTTTGAGCGTGCCAAGGCACCGGTTTTCGGCAAATAGGGCAAGGGACTTCAATGATTTCTTCAGACATAGAGAGTTTCTGCTTGTTGTAAATAAAAACGGTGCAATTCTAGCACTTTTTGTTTTAAGTGCGGTAGATTTTCAGCCAGATCTTTATCGTTGTTAATGATATCCGTCGCCCATTTTAACCGTTCTTCCCGGCTTACTTGTGAGTTCATAATTTGTTGAATTTGCTTAAGATTACTTTGATCCCGTTGAGCCGCACGCATAAGTTGGGTTTGGGGCGTGACATCTACCACAAGTACTCGATGGCAGAGTTCGGTGAGATGATTTTCAATCAGTAGCGGCACAACAAAAAGGGTATAGGGGGCAGTTTGGGCGGAAAGTTGTGCCAGCATAGCCTCCCGAATGGCAGGGTGTAATAAACCATTCAGCCAATTTTTTTCCGTTTCATCGGAAAATACCCGTTGGCGTAATGCAGGCCGATTGAGTTCGCCGTTTTCTAATAATATCCCATTGCCAAAATATGCGGCAATTTGTTTCAGTAGCGGCGTTCCTTTCGCAACGACTTTACGTGCGATAACGTCGGCATCCACGATAGGCACGCCAAACTTTGCAAATAAATCGGCAATGGTGCTTTTGCCGCTGCCGATTCCCCCGGTGAGCCCCACAATATAAGTCATAACAACCCCCTATGAAGAATAATTAAGTAGCCATACTACAAAAGTTGAAACACAGAGAAAAGGTGCAAAAGGTAAAAAAGCGTTTCTTTTTTGGCTGATGAGTGCAAATACTATGCCGAGTAAACATGAAATGAGTAGAAAAAACGGAAAATGTTCAAAAGGCAAGTAGCTGCCAAGTCCTAGCGCCAGCCAATAATCCCCTTGACCGAAGGCTTCTTTTTTATAGTGCCATCTCGCTCCCCAATAAATACCATAAAAAACAAGGAAAAAACCAACCGCACTTTGTAGGCTTTCTTCCAGTGTTAAAAATGAAAGGGATTGAGTCGCCCCCATTAGCCCGAGGGCGGTTAGCCATAGGCAAGGCGTGGGAGAAATAAGCTGGTATTGCCAATCCAGATAGGCGATAGCCCAAAGTAAAATCACAGAACTGCCCAACCATAAAGCCAAAAAGGGATTGTCTGTGAGGTTGATTAAACAAGCGAAGAGTATGCCACAAAAGAAAAAATACCCCAAAATATGACCGCACTTTTTTCCTTGAATATCGGCAAAATGGGGTTGAAATAGGGGGGGATGTTGAGGGAATAATTCAATGTAAGTGTGGTAAATATCTCTTTGTAAGCGTTCAATAAAATTTGAAACGTAAAGCCATAATAGGATACCGATTATCCCGCCGAGTAAAAAGGCAGACAATAAGATCATTGCACCACCGAGCCCATATTAAAAATCGGTAAATACATTCCCATCATAATAATACCAATAAGGCTGCCAATAATTACCATCATTAAAGGCTCTAGCATTTGGGAAAGGAGATCAATTTTGTGATTGAGTTTTTCTTGATAGTTTTCGGAAATGTGTTGCAGCATTAAGACAAGTTTGCCACTTTGTTCACCGATTTGGAGCATTTGCTGGGCTTCCATTGGGAAAAGGTGACTACTGACGCTGTCTGAAAAGCGATAGCCTTGTGAAACCCATTGTAAAATTGATCGCACTTCTATGTCGAGAATGCGATCCGTTGTAATGATTTGTTGGGTTTGCCAAGTTTGTGTACGTGGCAGAAAGCTGTTCAATGCTTGATTAAGTGGTATGCCGGCTTGCAACATTATGTATAAACTTTGCGTAAAATTCACTAAACGGGAAAGTTGTTGAATGCGCCCAAAAACAGGCATTGCAGAAATGAAGCGCGCTTTTTGCTGTTGAAACCAAGGGGCGTGTTTCAATTTGACTTGATAAAGCAGGGTGAAGATAACGGATGCTAATATTAGGAGGTGAATATCTTCTTTGAGAAAATTTGATGTGGCGAGCAACACAGCGGTTAACGTGGGGAGCTCGCTATTATTACCTTGGTACATTTCAGCAAATTGTGGCACGATAAAAAGCAAAAGAGCGAGGGTAAGCAATAAAGAAATCCCCAATACCATAGCTGGATAGAGCATAATTTTTTGTAACTTGCGTTGTAAGGTGAGGGAGGCTTGGCGATGTATCGCAATTTTTCCACAGACAATCGCCAGTTTTCCTGTCATTTCCCCCACCTGAATCAATTGAATTTCCTGTTGAGTGAGATATTTACCTTGTTGTTCAATAGATTGAGAAAAGGATAGCCCGGATTCTATAGCCTGTAAAAGCTTTTCTAACCAACTATTTAGGGCAAGCTGAGTACAGTTTTGTTGTAAAATTTGCAAGCTGTTTTTGAGTGGAATAGCAGATTGCAACAGAGTGGCAAGGTGGTTCAATAAGGCACTGATTTCGGCATTTTTCGGTTTACTATTAAGTTGCCAATTTCGTTGTACTTTGATGTTGGTAAGCCCCCGATTCATCAATTGAAATTGAGCTTGTTGGGCGGAATCGGCAATAACCGAGCCTTTTTGCAGCTGTTTTAATACGTTTTGCCCTTGGTAGTAAAAAAGTTTTTTCGCCATTTATGTTATCCCTAGCACCCGACAAATTTCTGCTTCATCGGTGATCCCTTGTTTGATTTTTTCCAACCCGCTTTGACGGAGATCCTCAAAATCAGTTTGGTAGCCGTTTTGATTGTGGTGTAAGAATTGGTAAACACCGATTCGCCCACGATAACCTTGATGACAATCACAAGAACCGTTAGAAAATTGACCGCACTTTTGGCAGCGTTTTCGCACTAACCGTTGTGCAATCACCAATAATAAACTGCTTTCGATTTCGTGTGCCTGAATGCCAAGCTGTTGCAAACGTGAAATAGCGGAAACCGCATCATTCGTGTGCAATGTGGAAAGCACCAAATGCCCGGTTTGCGCCGCCCGTAGTGCCATCATCGCACTTTCTTCATCACGAATTTCACCGAGCATAATAATATCGGGATCCTGCCGTAAAAATGAGCGGAGTAGGCGGCTGAAATCCAACCCAATTTGTGGATTAATTTGACTTTGAATGATCCCTTCCAATTCAATTTCAATGGGATCTTCGGCAGTCATAATGTGTTTATCCGGTGTGTTGAGCCATTGAAGTGCGGTATAAAGTGAGATACTTTTTCCGCTTCCCGTTGGCCCTGTCACCAAAATTAACCCCTGTGGTTGGCTGAGTGCCTGTTGAAAAGCTTGTTGTTGTGATTCTGTCATTCCCAGTTCGGCAAAGCTCAATTCCACCGGTTTATTTTGTTGTGCTCGAAGCACAGCTTTTTCACCCCAATGGGTGGGGAGCGTAGAAAGCCGAAAATCAAGAATATCGGAAAACGTCGTTTTAAATTGAAAACGCCCATCTTGGGGTAATCGGGTTTCGCTGATATCCAGTTTCGCCAAAAGTTTTAGGCGGGAAATGATGCGATTTGCCAAATTTTTACTCAGTGGAGCTTGAGGTTGTAAAACGCCGTCAATTCTAAACCGCACTTGAAAATGGTTTTGCAAGGTTTCGAGATGAATATCCGAGGCATTTTTTTGTAATGCCAGTTCAAAAATACGATTGAGTAACCGGATCACAGGTTCATCATTGTTTTTTTCATCGCTATCTTGCTCTTGCTGGTGATAGAAGCTCACTTGTTCTTCCACTTGTACGGCTTGTGGTGCAAGTTGTTGCAAAAGATCTTTGAGAAGTGCGCTATCAAGTAAAATCGGCTCTACCAATTTTCCACTGAGAAAGGCAATGGTTTCGCAAGCGGAAAGATTGGAAAACGAATCGACCCCTAGCCATAATTGGTTGTTTTCTTCTTTTAGCGGCAGAGCAAAATAGCGTAAAAACATCGATTGTTGCTGTTGGTTACGTGCCCATAAATCAGGAGGGATGATAAAAACCTCACCGTTTTGTGCCGTTATCTTACGCTCATTGCATAACGTGTAATCCATCATCTTGTGCAAAATCCGGCCGGAAATAAACCTGTGTCACCGGTACAGGCGGTTGACCAAGTCACACCTTTTGATTTATCGCCGCTTGCCGTGAGGGTGTAGCCTATCCCATCCAATGTTCCATTACCCGCCACCGTGATTACACCAGCATTGGTACTAATGCTTTTCACATAGCCTTTCGCCGTGGTGATGTCGGCAGCAATACCGTTTGCACCGCCGCTACAATTGGTGGTAACCCCCGTCCCATAAACACAGAGTTCTACATCGGATTTAAACGGTGCGGCGGCTTGTAGCAATTCGGACATCGCTGCCTTTTTGGTATAATTTTGATAAGACGGAATCGCAACGGTGGCGAGAATCGCTATGATGGCTATGACAATCATTAATTCGATGAGGGTGAACCCTTTTTTCAGTTTAGCTTGAGAGATAAGTTTCATTGATTTTCCTTTAAAATGTGGGTTAAGCCAATATTGGCGAGGGCATTGTCTAGAAGGAAAAAAACTTTGTAAAATTGACCGCACTTTTTCTGCGATCCTGATCGTAAAAATAGGAGAAAATCATGAAAAAACAGAAATGTATTGAACAGGGTTGGCTGACAAATTGTCGCCAAATTCCTTCGCCTCATTTTGATGAACGTTTAGATTCGGGCGATATTTCTTTGTTGGTGATTCATTATATTAGCCTCCCCCCGGAACAGTTTGGCGGAGGCTATATTGATGATTTTTTTCAAGGTAAGTTAGATCCCAAGCTTCACCCCTATTTTGAGGAAATTCATCAAATGCGGGTTTCCGCCCATTGTTTGATCGACCGTCAGGGCGTAATTACACAATATGTGAATTTTAATGAGCGGGCATGGCATGCGGGCGTTTCCAGCTTTGAAGGGCGTGAAAAATGTAATGATTTTTCCATTGGCATTGAACTTGAAGGAAGTAATGAACAACCTTTTACCGAGGCACAATACCAATCTTTGCAACGGCTGACGAAATGCATTATGACAGCGTATCCGAAGATTACGCCGGATCGTATTGTCGGGCATGCGGATATTTCACCGGGACGGAAGATCGATCCCGGTCAGTATTTTGATTGGAAACGCTATTTAGACGACATTAATATTCAGACTAAAAAATAAACAGTAAATTTTCTCGTGTTATTCACATTCTGATTATTCCGTGAGATATTTCATAACTAATTGAATTATAAATATTTTTATGATGTTTGAGATTTATCGAACTGATTTGGGCGAAGTTATCCAGTATTATTGATTTTGCTGACCACAATTTTATCCACAGAAACATTGCATAACTTATCGGAGGGCTCAAAGTAGGGGCTTTTTTATAGAGGGCTTTTAAAAAAGAAGGTTTTTTAACCGCACTTTGTTGAAATAAAGTGCGGTTGGTTTTTGCTCCGGATCTTGAGGGCAAAAAATCGCCAATACTGAGAAAAATAAACCGAAAAAAGGATCTTTTTGAGGTTCTACACAATTTTATGGCGGCTTATAAGAAGGTTAATCACAATGTTATCCACAGCGTAAAAATGCAACGGAGAACCACCGCATTTTTGCCCTTCGGTTGATAAAAACGCCAATTTATGAAACAATCCGCAGACTATTTTTATAGAAAAATTTAAGGTAGAACGAGAGTGGTCGATTTTGATGGCTACCGCCCAAATGTGGGAATTGTGATTTGTAATCACAAAAATCAAGTGCTTTGGGCAAAACGTTGTGGGCAAAATTCTTGGCAGTTCCCACAGGGTGGCATTAATGATAATGAAAGTGCCGAGCAAGCGATGTATCGCGAGTTGTATGAAGAGGTGGGATTGCAACCGAAAGATGTACGCATTTTATATATCTCGAAGCACTGGTTACGCTATAAATTACCAAAACGTTTGTTACGTTACGATTCTAAACCGATGTGTATTGGGCAGAAACAACGCTGGTTTTTATTGCGTTTGGTTTCCGATGAAAAAGCGATCAATATGAAAACCACTAAATCACCGGAATTTGATGGTTGGCGTTGGGTTAGCTTTTGGTATCCGGTGCGTCAGGTGGTATCGTTCAAGAGAGATGTATATCGCCGAGTGATGAAAGAATTTGCTATTTTTTTATTTTCTCTTGATAAAAACAAATCGTCTGAGCATTTTCAGGAACGTACTCCAAAATTTATGTCTCATAAACCGAATTATTCAAAACGTCAATTTCATAAAAGGGGATAGGTGATGCTGACTTTTATTGCAATTAGCCTATTAGTTGGCTGTGTTGTCGGGTTTCTTGCCGGGTTATTCGGAATTGGTGGCGGTTTAATCGTTGTACCGGCATTAGTTTATCTTTTACCGATGGTTGGAGTGCCGGAACCCTTGTTGATGTCAACTGCATTGGGAACGTCTTTTGCCACTATTGTGATCACAGGATTTTCTTCGGCACAACGTCATCATCAATTAGGTAATATTGTGTGGGATGCGGTAAAAATTTTGGCTCCCGTGATTATGGTAACGGTCTTTATTTCAGGTTTATTTATTGGCAAATTAGATCGTGACATTACATCAAAATTATTTGCCTGTCTTGTTGTTTATTTAGCCGTAAAAATGGTGGTTTCCATTAAACCGCAGCCTGCGGAATCGACAAAAACACTGACGACAAAATCCTCCGTTATCGGCGGTATTTTAATTGGTATGGCGTCCAGTGTTGCCGGTATTGGCGGTGGCGGTTTTATTGTACCCTTTCTTAACTCACGTGGCATTGATATTAAAAAAGCCATCGGTTCTTCCGCATTTTGCGGGATGTTGCTTGGGGTATCCGGAATGCTGAGCTTTATGGTGAGCGGTTGGGGGAACCCGGCAATGCCGGATTATTCCCTTGGTTATGTTTATTTACCGGCAGTTTTTAGTATCACTGCCACCTCATTTTTTACCTCCAAATTAGGTGCGACCGCCACCGCAAAATTACCGGTGCCTACACTGAAAAAAGGCTTTGCACTCATGTTAGTTGTGATCGCCGTTAATATGTTTCTAAAATAAGGAAAATTATGAATCAATATTTACACCTTCCCTATTTTGATCCCAGCATTTTTACTTTTGGTGATAGCAACATCGGTCTGCGTTGGTATGGCTTGATGTATCTATTAGGTTTTCTTTTTGCCCGCTGGCTAGGGGTTCGCCGGGCAAATCGTCCGAATAGCGGGTGGAGCGTTGAACAGGTAGATAGCCTACTTTTCAATGGTTTTATGGGTGTGTTTTTAGGGGGACGTATCGGTGATGTGTTCTTCTATAATCTTGATCATTTCTTACAAGATCCGCTTTATCTGTTCCGTGTTTGGGAAGGGGGAATGTCTTTCCATGGTGGATTAATCGGTGTGATTGTCGCCATGATTTGGACCTCTTATTCGCAAAAACGTCATTTTTGGCAAACGGCCGATTTTATTGCCCCTTTAATCCCCTTTGGTTTAGGATTAGGACGTATTGGTAACTTTATTAATCTTGAACTCTGGGGGCGTGAAACCGATGTGCCTTGGGCGATGATTTTCCCAAATGATCCGCTTTTATTGCCACGCCACCCTTCACAACTTTATGAAGCCTTTTTAGAAGGCTTGGTGCTATTTGCCATTCTCAATATTTTCATTAAAAAACCACGCCCAATGGGCTCTGTTGCCGGTTTATTTTTGATAGGCTATGGCGTGTTCCGCTTTATCGTGGAATATGTACGAGAGCCGGAAGTCGAATCTTTCCTTGGCATAATGACCCGTGGTCAAGCCTTGTGTTTACCGATGATTATTGGTGGTGCATTGATTATGTGGTGGGCTTACACACGCAAAAGTGCGGTCAAAAATTAAGGCGTTTTTATGAAACAATATCTCGAACTTTGTCAGCGTATTATTAATGAAGGCGAATGGATCGCCAATGAACGCACGGGCAAACGCTGCTTAACCGTGATTAATGCGGATTTGGAATATGATGTGGCAAATAACCAATTTCCCCTTATCACCACCCGAAAAAGCTATTGGAAAGCCGCTATTGCCGAGTTTTTAGGCTATATTCGGGGTTATGATAATGCGGCGGATTTTCGCAAACTCGGCACCAAAACTTGGGATGCCAATGCCAATGAAAATGCAGCGTGGCTTGCTAATCCTCATCGTAAAGACACTGATGATATGGGGCGGGTTTATGGTGTTCAGGGGAGAGCCTGGCGTAAACCAAACGGTGAAACAGTAGATCAACTTCGCAAAATTGTGAACAATCTCACTCGAGGAATTGATGATCGGGGCGAGATCATGACATTTTTTAACCCGGGGGAAATTGATTTAGGTTGTTTGCGTCCTTGTATGCACACGCACACCTTCTCGCTTGTGGGCGATACCTTGCACCTCACCAGTTACCAACGTTCTTGTGATGTTCCACTCGGGTTGAATTTTAACCAAATTCAAGTGTTTACCTTCTTAGCCTTAATGGCACAAATCACCGGAAAGAAAGCGGGCAAAGCGTTTCACAAAATTATTAATGCGCATATTTATGAAGATCAACTGGCGCTCATGCGTGATGTGCAATTAAAACGTGAGCCTTTCCCTCTGCCAAAATTGGAGATTAATCCTGATATTAAAACTCTCGAAGATTTAGAAACTTGGGTCACCATGGATGATTTCAAAGTGATTGGCTATCAATCCCACGAAGCGATTAAATATCCTTTCTCTGTATAAGGTAAAAAAGTGCGCTCGGATTTGGATGAGAAATTTATGCGCCATGCCCTGAGCTTGGCGGATAAAGCCGAAGCCTTAGGTGAAATTCCCGTGGGGGCGGTGCTGGTGGACCGCGAAGGGAATATCCTCGGGGAAGGTTGGAATCTCTCCATTATTGAAAACGACCCGACTGCCCATGCGGAGATTGTCGCATTACGCCATGCGGCAAAAAAGATAAAAAACTATCGTCTGCTGAATACCACCCTATATGTGACGCTCGAACCCTGCACCATGTGTGCCGGTGCAATATTACACAGCCGAATTCAACGTTTGGTGTTTGGGGCATCAGATTATAAAACCGGCGCAGTAGGTTCCCGTTTCCACTTTTTTGATGATTATCAAATGAACCATAAGGTTGAAATCACAGGCGGCGTGCTGGCACAAGAGTGCGGTGAAAAATTAAGTGCTTTTTTTCGTAAAAGACGGGCGGAGAAGAAAGCGGAAAAATTCGAAAAACAAGAAATATAGTTTAATATCAAAACACACAAGGCTTATTTGCCGGGCAATATTTTAAGCCTGTTTCACTAATTCCATATCCAAATGCGGTATCCCATCTTCCAAATAGACTGCTGAAATCGCTTTAAATCCGAAGGATTGATAAAAATTTTGTAAATATTCTTGGGCTTGAATATGAACCTTTTTATCAGGGAAATAAACCTTAATCGTATTTAAAATTTGTTCAACTAATTTACGTCCCCAACCCTCTTGGCGGGCGGATTGCACCACCAGAACTCGTCCAAAATGCACGGTATTTTTTTCAGGAATAATCCGTGCATAAGCCAAAATCTGATCGTTTTCCAAATAAAACAAATGAAGTGAAATGAGATCCTTATCATCGACTTCGGGATAGGCACATTGTTGTTCAACAACGAAAATTTCCGTACGCACTTTATAAATTAAAAATAGTTCATAAGTGCTTAATTCTTCAAATTTTTTGCATAGCCACATAAAAGAATTTCGTCAAAATATTGCTTTTGGTGAGAAAAATACTAAGGAGACGATAGTATCATTATTAACCAAAAGTAAAAACACTTCTTCCAATTTCTCGCTTTATTCCCAATTTGATTACGTCCATAATGGATTTATTTGAACATTCCGACTTTAGGAGGACACATGAGCAATAAAATGCCAGCATTATTTGTTGGGCATGGCAACCCAATGAATGCGATTGAATCGAATAATCCTTTTAACCAAAATTTCGCACAAGTGGCGGCTTCCTTTGAGAAACCAAAAGCCATTTTGTGCATTTCGGCACATTGGTTTAGTGATCGATTGCAAGTGACGGGGAGTGCTAATCCACCGATGATTTACGATTTTTATGGTTTTCCCGATGCCTTGAGCCAAATTAACTACCCGGCTCCGGGCAGTGCGGAATTAGTGGCGAGAGTGCAAACATTATTGCAAAACGAAGAATTGCATATCAATCCGACACGTGGTTTTGATCACGGCGCTTGGGCGGTATTAATGCACCTTTATCCGCAAGCGGATGTGCCGGTGGTGCAGTTAAGTTTAGATCGTAGCAAATCAGCACAATGGCATTTTGATTTGGCAAAAAAACTTGCACCTTTGCGTGAGGAAGGCGTGCTTATTTTAGGCAGTGGCGATATTGTGCATAACCTTTCCGTAATGAGTCACGAACACATTAATACGATAGGGGCTGCGTATGATTGGGCATTAACATTCCGTGATCAAATTAACCAAGCGGTGGTGGAAAATAACCTTGATGCTTTGGTAAATTTCGAGCAGTTTGGCGAGCCGGCGAGCTTATCCGTTCCAACACCCGAACATTATTTGCCTTTGCTTTATGTGATGGCATTGCGTGAAGATATTGATGATGTGGTGATTTTCAATGATGTATTGGTAGGTGGTTCGGTGAGTATGACTTCGGTTTTAGTCGGGAATAGCGGATTAAATTAATGGCATATACCCTATCGTAAATGGTTTACAGACCATTATCATTATACTATCATCTTGCCTTGCCTTGCCTT
>NZ_MLHL01000032.1 GCF_002000545.1 Rodentibacter trehalosifermentans
GCCGATTGCCACGTTCCACAGGAAGGTTGGCACTATGTGAAAGCAAAATTTATTGCACTTAAAGATGCGTGGTATGAAATGCAGGGTAAATTGGATACGAAGCAAAAATATGAAGCCCACCGTGCCGAGATGGCACAACGGGTATGGGATGAGATGAAAGCAACGGATTCCGAAACTTGCCGTAGTTGCCACAGCTTTGAGGCGATGGAATTTTCTGCACAAAGCCGCCTTGCCAAACAAACCCATATCAGTGCGAAAGCCAATGGACAGACCTGTATTGATTGCCATAAAGGTATCGTCCACTTTTTGCCTGAAACCCATGGCAGCACAGAAGCACAATCCCCCTCCAATTTAGCTGGAAATCTCACCCAACAAGCACCGATTTATGCGACAACGATGAGCTCGGCACAAGACGAACAAGGAGGCGATATTCGCCTAATGCCTTATGCGGAAATCACAAATTGGCAAACCAAAGGTGAGCAATTAGTGGGCAGCTTACAGGGCTGGCAACAAGTCGGTGCCGATTCGGTGCTTTATCAAGCGCTCGGTAAGCGTATTAATGTGGCGTTAGTCGATGAACAGGCGCGTAAAGCCATGACAGTATTACAAACCCAACATGATGAGGTAACCGATTCTGACTGGAAAGAAGTGCGCTTTATTGTTTCTGTACCAAAAGAAAAAATGTCCTCAGATTTGACCGCACTTAATCAATACGGTAGCCAATTAAACCAAACCCATTGCAGTAGCTGTCATGCGGCGATTAGTGCCGATCACTACACGGCAAACCAATGGATTGGCGTGGTCAATTCCATGAAAGATCGCACTTCAATGAATAAAGATGAAGTGCGTGCTTTAACCATTTACTTACAACGCCATGCCAAAGATATGGTTGCAAAATAATTCACTTTCATCGCTAAACGAGGTCAATATGAAAAAGCATAACCTTAATCAACAACGCCGTGATTTCATTAAAAATACCTCCCTTGGTGTTGCCGGGGTATCCCTTTCCGGGGGAATGATGGGGGCTGTATTGTCGAAAACGGCAGCCGCTGCTGAGCCTGAATTAAAAACTGTGGTAACGGCGGCACATTGGGGGCCGATAGGTGTCGTCGTACAAGATGGCAAAGCGGTAAAATCCGGTGCGGCCATAGCACCTGCCATCCCTAATGAACTGCAAACCGTGGTAGCCGAACAACTTTATAGTGAAACCCGTGTGAAATACCCAATGGTACGCAAAGGTTATTTAGAAAACCCGGGAAACAGCGATACCAGCATGCGTGGTCGTGATGAATGGGTGCGGGTATCTTGGGAACAAGCGCTTGATCTTGTGCATCATCAGCTTCATAAAGTGCGTGAACAATATGGCGCCAGTGCCATTTATGCCGGCTCTTATGGTTGGTTTAGTAGCGGCTCTCTCCATGCCTCCCGCACACTTTTACAACGTTATATGAACATCACCGGTGGCTTTGTGGGTTACAAAGGTGACTACTCTACCGGTGCCGCACAAGTGATTATGCCGCATGTTTTGGGTACGATTGAAGTCTATGAACAACAAACCAGCTGGGAAGTCTTACTTGAAAGCAGTGATATCATTGTGCTTTGGGGAGCCAACCCACTCACCACGTTACGCATTGCTTGGATGTCTTCCGATCAAAAAGGCATTGAGTATTTCAAAAAATTCCAAGCCACCGGCAAACGAATTCTCTGTATTGATCCAATAAAAAGTGAAACCTGCCAAATGCTTGGTGCAGAATGGATCCCTGTCAATACGGCAACAGATGTTCCTTTAATGCTTGGGATTGCCCACACCTTAGTCAGCGAAGACAAGCACGACAAAGCTTTCTTAAAAAAATACACCACCGGTTATAGTAAATTTGAAGATTACTTACTGGGTAAAACCGATGGTCAACCGAAAACGGCAGAATGGGCAAGCAAAATCTGTGGTGTGCCGGTGGATATTATTAAACAATTAGCCCATGATTTCTCCACCAACCGCACCATGTTAATGGGCGGCTGGGGAATACAGCGTCAACGTCATGGTGAGCAATCCCATTGGATGTTAGTCACCTTAGCTTCAATGCTGGGACAAATCGGTTTACCGGGCGGAGGTTTTGGTTTTAGCTATCACTATGCCAACGGCGGGGTCCCTACTGCGACAGGAGGAACCATTGGTTCAATCAGTGCCACACCATCAGGCGGGAGCGGGGAAAAAACCTGGTTAGATGATTCGGCAAAATTCTCCTTCCCTGTAGCGCGTATTGCCGATGCCTTGCTCAATCCGGGTAAAACTATTGATTATAATGGTGAGAAAATTACCTATCCGGATATTAAAGTCGTCTATTGGGCGGGCGGAAATCCTTTCACTCAACATCAAAATACCAATTTATTAGTTAAAGCGTTCCAAAAACCGGAAACCGTTATTGTCAATGAAGTTAACTGGACCCCAACAGCCCGTATGGCGGATATTGTTTTGCCGGCAACAACCAGCTATGAACGCAATGACTTAACCATGGGTGGCGACTATTCCATGTTTGCGGTCTATCCAATGAAACAAGTGGTACCACCGCAATTTGAAGCGAAAAACGATTTCGATATTTTTGCCGAACTTGCCAAACGTGCCGGTAAAGAAGAAGCCTTTACGGAAGGCAAAACGGAAATGGAATGGTTGGAAGGATTTTATAAAACCGCGTTCACGAGCGCACGTCAAAACCGTGTTGCGATGCCTCGCTTTGAACGCTTCTGGGAAGAAAACAAACCTTTCCTATTTGAAGCCGATGAAACCGCCAAAAAATGGGTGCGCTATGCCGAGTTTCGTGAAGATCCGCTGCTTAACCCACTTGGCACCCCATCAGGCAAAATTGAGATTTACTCCGATGTGGTGGCAAAAATGAATTATGACGATTGCAAAGGTCACCCCACTTGGATGGAGCCGGAAGAATTTGCCGGTAATCGTACACAAGCGCACCCTCTTGCCCTTGTCACCCCCCATGCCTACTATCGTTTACACAGCCAATTGGCCCACACCTCATTACGCCAAAAATATGCCGTCAATGATCGTGAACCGGTTTTAATTCACCCTGAAGATGCCAAAGCCCGTGGTATTGCAGATGGCGATATTGTGCGTATCCATAACGCTCGGGGTCAAGTGTTAGCCGGGGCTGTTGTAACGGAGGGAATTATTAAAGGGACGGTTGGATTACATGAAGGCGCGTGGTATGACCCACTCGATTTAGGGAAAGGCGAAATGCCGCTGTGTAAAAACGGTAGTCCAAATGTGCTAACCCGTGATGAGGGCACCTCCAAACTCGCCCAAGGTAACTCGCCGAATACTTGTCTTGTTCAGGTAGAAAAATACACGGGCATTGCACCGGAAGTCACGGTATTTAAGCAACCGAAATATTCGGTATAAAAGATCATTTTATACCAGCGAAAGTGCGGTCAATTTTGACCGCACTTTTTTGTAGTGGAATAAAGAAGATAAAAATGAAAATTAGCCTGATAGCACCTCTTTTAACACTTGTGCAATCCCCCCTTCATTATTTGATGTGGTCACTAATTTTGCCTGTGACTTTACTTCCTCTTCCCCATTGCCCATGGCAACGCCTAGGCCCACCCGTGTTAACATACTAATATCATTATGATTATCACCGAATGCGATCACCTCTTTTGGATCGATTCCCCACATATTCAATAAAGCCAACAATCTCCCGCCTTTCGTATTACCAGCATTGGCAATATCTACACGATCTACCCACGACCATTCACAACTAAATTGTGAGATCGGCAGTTCATTGACTACATCATTCATCATCGCTTTATTCTCTGCGCTAATGACACATTTCCAGATTGGGTGATGGTTATCTATCACTTCTTGAATACTTTCAACTTTTCTCACATCTGGGCGAACCTCAGGTGGGCAAGTTTCTACCCATTTCAGAAATTTTTCCATATGCGGGTTAAGTTGCGCATAATTCATTGAATCTCGGGAATACATCAACAGGTGGCAATGATGTTTTTCGGCCACATCATAAATTAATTGTGCCTGTTGTTTGGAAAGCGGATTAGCAAAGGGTGTGGAATCTGTCGCCACATCATAAACATAAGTGCCATTACAACAGATAATGGGTGTATCCAAACCTAATTCGTGATAATAAGGTTTCACGGCAGTATGGTGACGTCCGGTCACCAACAGAATTTTAGTTCCCTTTTCTATTGCAGATTGAATTGCCTGTTTATTTTCCGGCAGAATCTTGCCTTCCGAATTTAATAATGTGCCATCAAGATCAAACGCAACGACTTTATAATTCATTTTTACTCCCCTTAAATTGAAAAGGGCGGTCAAAAACCGCCTTATTTTTAAATATTATTGACCATAATAGGCATTTTTGCCGTGTTTACGAAGATAGTGTTTATCCAGCAACTCTTGTTGCATTGAACCCAAACCTGGTCTTAGCACTTTACTAAACAGATTCATATAAGCCAATTCTTCTAGCACAACTGCGTTATGCACCGCATTATCCGCATCCGTTCCCCACACAAAAGGACCGTGAGAATTAACCAATACTGCCGGCACTTGGTTTGGATCAATATTGCGTTTTTGGAAAGTTTCAACAATCACTTTCCCCGTTTCCAGCTCATATTCTCCCTGAATTTCAGCTGGTGTCATTTTGCGGGTGCAAGGAATTGTGCCATAGAAATAATCAGCGTGAGTAGTGCCCAATGCCAACAGATCTTCACCCGCTTGCGCCCAAGTGGTGGCGTGACGGGAGTGGGTGTGAACAATCCCGCCAATATCTTTAAAGCGGCGGTATAACTCAAGATGTGTCGGGGTATCGGAAGAGGGCTTTTTATTGCCTTCCACCACTTCACCGGTGAACAAATCCACCACCACCATATCTTCTGCGGTCATCACCTCATAATCCACACCGGAAGGTTTTATTACGACTAAATTTGAAGTGCGATCAATTCCACTAACATTTCCCCAAGTAAATGTGACTAATTGGTGTTTTGGTAAAGCCAAATTCGCTTTCAATACCTTTTCTTTTAATGCTTCTAACATTGGAAACCTCCTTCTTTCATTTTTTCTTCGATCCAACGACGGGCGTTAATAATTTCCGCAATAGGTTCATCCGCTTTTTCTGTCCACATCTCAATTAAAAATGCGCCCCGATAATTTAATTTTGCAAGGGTTTTAAAACAAGCAACAAAATCAACACAGCCCTCGCCAAAAGGCACATCTCTGAACTGACCGGCACAGGTTTCGTTCACTTTATAGGTGTCTTTGAGATGAATGGCGGAAATTTTATCCATACCGAGTTTTAACTCTTCGGCAACATTATCATTCCACGCAGAAAGATTACCTAAATCAGGGTAAACGGTAAACCAAGGAGATTCAATGATCTCATCCCATTTCTTCCAGCGGGAAATGGAACTCATAAATTTCGTATCCATAATTTCTACCGCCAAGGTCACTTGATTACTGGCAGCGAGTTCCACCGCCCATTCTAAGCCTTGTTGGAAACGTTGGATTGTACCTTCATCTTGTTCTTCATAGTAAACATCATAGCCGGCTAATTGAATGGTACGAATCCCTGTATCCACCGCAAATTGAATGGCTTTTTCCATAATTTCATAAGCTTTTTGACGGGTGGCTTCATCACGGCTACCAAAAGGAAAACGGCGATGCCCCGATAAACACATAGATGGAATTGTCACACCGGTATTTACGATAGCTTTCACTAATTTCAACCGCTCTTTTTTACTCCAGTCTAAGCGCGCCAAACGCTCATCGGTTTCATCAATAGATATTTCAACGAAATCAAAACCACAAGCTTTCGCAATAGACAAGCGATCTTGCCAACTAATGTTTTTAGGTAAGGCTTTTTCATAAATGCCGAGTTTATGTTTTCTCACTGAACACTCCTGTCAGGATTGGGATAGATAATATGTTCGACTTAAAAATACGAACACCGTGAATAATTTATTTGAATCTTTCTTTCAACTTGTCTAAACGAGCATTACCGATAAACCTTTTTCTTTTAACGCTTGGATCAATTCAGGCTCTGCATGTTTGCCGGTAATTAATAAATCAATATCTTGTAATTTGGTAAATAACATCCCCACTTGTTGCCCTAATTTCGTGCTATCAAGTAGCACCACATATTTCCCCGCCTTGGCGGATAACCGTTGCTCCGAATTGGCAATAATCATATCGGTTTTATACAGCCCCTCGGTGGTAAAACCTTTTCCGCTGGTAAACATAATATTGGCAGCATAGGGGCTTTCGCCTTGGTTGAGGGAAAGGGTAATCGCCTTATTTCGGTTATACTGTCCTCCCATAATCACAATATCTTCATGATTGTTTTCAATTAGCTTATTCGCAAGAGGAATAAAATTTGTGATGATTTGTAATTTTCTTCCGCATAAATGTTCGCCTAACATTTTCATTGTCGAACCGCAGGTTAAAATAATCGAATCACCATCTTGACATAATTGACTTGCCGCCTGAGCAATGCGTTGTTTCTCATCAATATTATGAATAACCGGACTATATTGATAATCAGCAGGAAAAGACTGTATTGACTCTGCGCCGTTACGTACTTTTTTTAATCGACCTTGCTGTGCTAATTTATTAATATCCCGTCTTGCTGTTGCCGGTGAAATCTCAAGTTGATCAACAATTTCTGTTGTCGAAAGTGCTTTTTTCTCAAGTAATAATTGTAACAATCGTCGATGACGATAATTTTCGTTCATTATATTTTCCTTGCTATTTCTTTGATGCCACTGCTAATAATGAACAAAAAATGAGCCACCTTCAAGCAAAAAAGGTGGCTTTTTTTGTTATAACATTGATTTGAATTGAATATTAGGTTCGTGTTCAAAACAATCATCAAAGCCACGAGGGTGATGATATTCAATTAAATCTTTATCACGTGGGTAAACATACTTACCGCCCACTTCCCAGATAAATGGATGGAATTGATATTGCAGACGTTCCTTACGCATTTTCCATAATTGGATAATTTCGTCAGTGCTTGCCATAAAGTTTGTCCAAATATCGTGATGAACCGGAATTATGACTTTACAACGCAAGCTTTCCGCCATACGTAATAAATCAACAGAAGTCATCTTATCGGCAATACCGACCGGATTTTCACCGTAGTTATTAAGCGCAACATCAATATCAAATTGTTTACCATGTTTAGCAAATTGGATTGAGAAATGAGAATCCGCACCGTGATAAATATTACCACCCGGTGTTTTGAACACATAGTTTACCGCTTTGCGTCCCATTTCTTCATCTGATGGGCAAAGACCGGCTAATTCCCCCCCCTGTTCTTCCGCACCTTCAACCGGCAAGGTCACCAAACAAGTGCGATCAAAAGAATCAAGCGCATGAATTTCCACATCTTTTAATTTCACCACATCGCCCGGTTTAACAACAATAATACGCTCCTCAGGCACACCCCATTTTTTCCATAATTCCGCACAGTGCCAAGGACCAACAAATTTCACGTGATCTAATTTAGGGTTATTGACAATCGCTGCTGCCACATTCACATCAATATGATCACTGTGGTAGTGAGAAGCAAGAATAAAATCCACCTCATTAATTGCAAAGGGATCTAACACCATTGGTGCAGCGCGCAAGTTTGGTTGTAATTTACGAACACCCGCCATATTTGCCATTTGGTGACCTCGCACCATATCTTTCACTTTCTTCGTGCTTTTGCCACGACCGCACCATAAATCCATACAAAGATTTGCGCCACCCGGTGTTTTGATCCAAACCCCCACACAACCCAGCCACCACATCGCAAAATTGCCTTCAGGCACAACTTCTTGCTCAATCTCCTCATTTAGCCAGGTACCCCACTCAGGAAAAGTAGAAAGAATCCAACTTTCACGGGTAATTTCTTGAATTTTGCTCATATTTAACTCCTTCAGTTATCAAAATAATCAAAACTAATCATATCAAATCATTTCATTTTGTAAAACACTTTTTCTAAAATTTGTGAACAAGATCTCAATTTGTCTTTTAGTTACTACAAAATAGAACAAATAAGCAATTAAAAATAGGAAAAGATTAGCTCACTAAGCTAAATAAATAAATAAAACCCTTAGCACTTATAAGGTTATGAAAATAAAATGTGATATCGCTCACAAAAAATCAAATCCACTCTTTTTTATTCAAAAATAATTGCTATTATTTGCTGGATTTCTTTTTCGAGATCATTCGAAATGAATTCAAACACGAAGTATTTTCCATTTAATCAAAGTCAACAGAGGTTCTGTTATGGAAACGTTATTAGAGCTATTTATTATTTTTAGGGATCAGGTTCTTAATAAAGCACCACTATTATTAGGTATTGTTGCCTGTATTGGCTATATTCTTCTCCGTAAGGATACAACAACCATTATCAAAGGAACGATTAAAACGATTGTTGGTTTTATGCTCGTTCAAGTGGGAGCCGGTGAATTAGTAAAAGGTTTTAAACCAATCATTGAAAAATTATCCGAATATCACGGCTTAACAGGCGCAGTGATTGACCCCTACACCAGTATGCAAGCCACCATTGAAACTATGGCGGATAATTATGCTTGGGTGGGTTATGCCGTCTTACTCGCATTAGCCTTAAATATTTTGCTTGTGGTATTTAGACGCTTTACCGGCATTCGCACGATTATGCTCACCGGGCATATTATGTTCCAACAAGCCGGTTTGGTCGCTGTATTCTATATGCTCATTGGCGCATCAATGATGGAAACCATCATCTATACGGCAATCATTATGGCGTTATATTGGGGGATTTCCTCTAATATTATGTATAAACCAACTCAAGCCGTAACCGGTGGTGCCGGTTTTTCTATCGGTCACCAACAACAAATCGCCTCTTGGATTGCGGTTCAACTCGCACCAAAACTCGGTAATAAAGAAGACAGCGTTGATAATATGAAATTGCCAAAATGGCTACATATTTTCCACGATAGTATTTCTGCGACTGTATTGGTGATGACCGTATTCTTCGGGATTATCTTACTCTCTTTCGGCTTAGATAATCTGCAAACTATGGCAGGAAAAACACACTGGACAATTTATATTTTTGAGACCGGATTAAAATTTGCCGTGGCAATTCAAGTGATTGTTATCGGGGTTCGGATGTTTGTTGCCGAATTATCCGAAGCCTTCAAAGGTATTTCCGAACGAGTCATTCCTAATGCGGTGTTAGCCATTGACTGTGCGGCAATTTATGCTTTCTCACCGAATGCCATGGTTTTCGGTTTTATGTGGGGAGCAATCGGTCAATTCGTTGCTGTTGGTCTATTACTTGGTTTTGATGCTTCCGTATTAATCATCCCCGGTTTCATTCCAATGTTCTTCTCTAATGCCACCATCGGTGTATTTGCCAACCATTTCGGTGGCTGGCGCGCAGTAATGAAAATCTGTTTTGTGATGGGGATCATTGAAGTATTAGGCTCAGCCTGGGTTATTCACTTACTCTCAACCCAAGGCGCAACCTTTAACGGTTGGATGGGGATGGCTGACTGGGCATTATTCTTCCCTCCAGTATTACAAGGTATTGTCAGTATTCCGTTCTTCTTCTTTGTCATCTTGGCTGCTGCATTTGTTTATATGGCATTTGCTGCGAAAAAATTGCGTGCAGCTGAAGCAGCGGCTGCGGCTGCCGGTAAAACCCTTGAACAAATGGATGGCTATGGCGTGGATGAAGACGAGGAAGAAATCGTTTCCCAAGAACAAGCAACTCAAAGTGCGGTCAAAAGTGATGATGTTTCCGATGATACGGTTAAACCGGTTCGTATCCTTGCTGTCTGTGGTTCAGGTCAAGGTTCTTCAATGATGATGAAGATGAAAATCAAAGGCTATTTAGACAAACGTGGTATTCCAAACATTATGGATTCTTGTGCGGTCACCGACTACAAGGGCAAATTAGACAGTACAGATATTATTGTCTCCTCTAAACATTTATCCGATGAAATTCAAGTGAGTGAGGGTAAATTTGTATTAGGCGTACAAAATATGCTTAATCCAAACTCTTTTGGTGATGAATTAATCGAATTGATTAACAAATTCCAAAATAACAAATAATTATTCACAAAGTGCGGTCAGTTTTCAGTGAAAATTTACCGCACCACTTTCACACTACTATAGTTAAGGATGTCATTATGTTAAAAGAATCACTTATCGCAAACAATTCAATTAAACTCAATCAAACTGCAGCAGATTGGAAAACAGCGATCAAAATCGGCACGGATTTATTAGAGGCTTCCGGTGCTATTGAACCCCGTTATTACGATACCATTATCAGTAATATCGAAAAAATGGGTCCTTACATTATTTTAGCACCGGGTCTTGCCATGCCTCACGCTCGTCCGGAAGAAGGTGTGATCAAAACGGCGTTTGCTTTAGTCACATTAAAAGAACCGATTTATTTTGAAGGTGAAGATGACCCTGTTTATGTTTTAATCACCCTCGCAGGTAGTGACTCCGATCAGCATATGCAAGGTTTAATGGAAATTACTCAAGTGCTTGATGATCCGGATAACGATGATGGTGTAGATTTAAACCGTTTCCGCCACTGTAACAGTGCCGAAGAAGTTTATGCCGCCATTGATAACGCATTAAATGGCTAATCTTATTTGAAAAAGTGCGGTTAAAATTGACTGCACTTTCCCCCATTTCAATTTAACAGAAGGAATAATTACAATGTCTAAACCATTATTACAAATTGCCCTTGACTCTCTTTCTTTAGAAAAAGCAGTTGCTGATGCTAAACAAGCAGAAAGTTCAGTGGAAATCATTGAAATCGGTACCATTCTTGCCTGTGCGGAAGGTATGAAAGCAGTTAGCACCTTACGGGCCTTACACCCAAACCATATTATTGTTTGCGATTTAAAAACCACCGATGGGGGGGCTATTTTGGCTAAAATGGCATTTGAAGCCGGAGCAGACTGGCTGACGGTTTCTGCCGCCGCTCACCCTGCAACCAAAGCCGCTTGCAAAAAAGTGGCTGATGAATTCAATGCCGCACACCCTGAATTAAAGGTGAAAAAGGAAATTCAAATAGAGATCTACGGTAACTGGACTGTCGAAAAAGATGCCAAAGAATGGGTTGAGTTAGGGGTGACACAAGCGATCTATCACCGCTCACGAGATGCCGAATTAGCAGGTAAAGGTTGGACATCAGAGGATGTTGAATTAATGAAAAAATTATCCGCTTTAGGACTTGAGCTTTCCATCACTGGTGGCATTGTGCCGGAAGATATTCATCTCTTCAAAGAAATTAAAAATGCCAAGGCCTTCATTGCCGGTCGAGCGTTAGTAGGTGAAAAAGGCAAAGTTACCGCTGAAGCCATTCGTGCTGAAATTGACAAATATTGGACATAAAACGATAGTGTGATTAAATCGCATTTGAAATTTTGTTAAACTAATTCATAATAAAAATCGGATAAATAATTTAATTTATCCGATTTTTTATAGCCGATACTTCTGAGAGCAAAGTGAAATTTTCAAGCAATAAATTCCAAACTAAATATTTTATTTCCAAAATTCAATAAAAATGAGTAAGTTTTGATAACTCCCCAAAGTGCGGTTGATTTCAGAGGACAAAAAAGCGAACACAAGGTTCGCTTTTTTGAAAAATAAAATTTGATTAATGTTTAGTTAATAACAGAAACATTTAATGATGAGCCACCTACGATTTGAACACGTTTACCTGCAACAAATTGAGGATCGGCTTTTTGTACAACAACAATCGTCTTACCATCATCTTTTTTAATCACAAGTTCGGCACCATTGACCTGACTTGCCTTCTCTTCAATTTTGCTACCGACTACCGCACCTGCAATAGCACCAACCGCCGTTGCTATCGCTTGCCCACGACCGCCACCGATTGCATTACCGGCAACACCACCCAGTACACCGCCACCGACAGTTCCGATGACACCTTGGTTATCTGCTTGAATTTTTACCGGACGAACCGAAACCAATGTACCGTAGCTAATTGAACGAGCTTCTTTCGCTTGAGCGGCAGAATAAACATCGCCACTAAAAATATCAGTATTTGCACAACCTGTTACACCAAGTGCAACAGCAAGTACCAATGCTACTGTCATTTTCTTCATAATTAATCGACCTTATAAATTAAATTGGATTTCTTGGAGACCAAGTTGAAATATTTTTTAAACCATTGCCGTTATCTGATACTTTCACACAAGCGCCCACAACAAGGGTTGAATCATAGGCGTGAGTTACCGTTTCCACTTCGCCTTCTTGTTTATAGGAACAATCATTTTTGCGGATAGTTAATTGAAGGTTTTCCCCTTTCATTTCACTAAAAATTACTTGACCTTTATATGCGCTTTCATCTTTTTGGTTATTTGATGAACAAGCGGCTAAACCTAAACTCAGTAGAACAGTTAATGCTAGGGTCATCTTTTTCATTATGCTAAACCTCGAGTATTTTCTTTATTGAGTAAGGGTGAACTTTTATGCAAGTGTGATTTGCGCTTTTATCTGCAAAACTCACTGCAATGGAAGGATTTGGTAAACGTTCTCCTTCAACTTTCGGTTCACTAACTTTAATTGTTAATTGGGTTAAATGTTGCCATAAAAATTGTTGTTTGATTCTTGCGATCCATGCTTCTGTTGATTCATTCGCAAGGAAGGGAACCACAACCTCAATATGCTCCCAAGTTTCTTGAGGATATCGTTTATTTTTAGGAAACGGTAATTCAATAACATCAACAAATTGCCCGGCAAAGGCAAGCGGTCTTTCTAATTGAATTAAATAGATAGGCCGCCCATTGACGATATTATCGGACAAAATTTTACCGTACTTTAATAATGCTGTCAGCCAAATTTTTGCATTTTGCTCATCATTAACCCTCAACGCAATATGGTCGATATCATAATTGCTTAAATTCAGTTTCATAACAGAGGCAAGTTGTTGAATTTTTTCCTCAAAATCCCTTAATTCATGCCAAAGTGCGGTCAAATTTTCATTGAAATTTGTCATATTGTCCCTTTGAGAAATGCGTAAAGAACGCTATCATAGCCGATTATTTTTACTCTTCAAATTTAACGTAGGAAAAACCGTGAATATTCAATCTATTTTATCCGATAAAATCAAACAAGCGATGATCAAAGCCGGTGCTGATGAATCTTGTGATGCTCTTGTACGTCAATCAGGAAAACCACAATTTGGTGATTATCAAGCAAACGGTATTATGGCGGCTGCCAAAAAATTGGGCTTAAATCCTCGTGAATTTGCTGAAAAAGTCCTAGAGAAGGCAAATTTATCCGATATTGCAGAAAAGCTTGATATTGCAGGTCCGGGTTTTATTAATATTTTCCTCAATCCAAATTGGCTTTCCAAACAAACGTCTTATGCCCTTGCCCAACCTCATTTAGGTATTCAAACCCCGGAAAAACAAACCATTGTTATCGACTATTCTTCCCCTAATGTCGCAAAAGAAATGCATGTGGGCCATCTTCGCTCCACCATTATTGGTGATGCCGTTGCCCGTACCTTGGAATTTTTAGGGCATCATGTTATTCGGGCAAACCATGTGGGGGATTGGGGAACCCAATTTGGTATGCTCATTGCCTATCTTGAAAAAATGCAAAACGAACAGGCTAATGAAATGGCTCTGCAAGATTTAGAAGGCTTTTATCGTGAAGCTAAAAAATGTTATGACGAAGATGAGGTTTTTGCCGAAAAAGCACGCCAGTATGTGGTAAAACTACAAAGTGGTGATGAATATTGCCTGTCTATGTGGCAACGTTTAGTGGATATCACCATGCAGCAAAACCAACGTAATTACGATCGTTTAAATGTCACCTTAACAGAAAAAGATGTCATGGGTGAAAGCCTATATAACCCTATGTTGCCAAGCATTGTTGAAGATTTGAAAAAACAAGGGTTAGCCGTTGAAGATGAGGGCGCTCTTGTTGTGTATTTAGAAGAATTCAAAAATAAAGAAGGCGAACCCATGGGGGTTATTGTACAGAAAAAAGACGGTGGCTTCCTTTACACAACCACAGATATTGCCGCCGCCAAATACCGCTACGAAACCTTAAAAGCCGATCGGGCTCTTGTTTTCTCCGATACCCGCCAAAGCCAGCACATGCAACAAGCTTGGCTCATTACCCGTA
This sequence comes from Rodentibacter trehalosifermentans, assembly GCF_002000545.1. Lineage (GTDB taxonomy): Bacteria > Pseudomonadota > Gammaproteobacteria > Enterobacterales > Pasteurellaceae > Rodentibacter > Rodentibacter trehalosifermentans. The sequence continues at coordinate 14,177 of NZ_MLHL01000032.1, forward strand.
AAGCAGGCTATGTCCCGGAGCGTTTTTCTTTGGAACACAAAAACTTCGGGATGATGCTGGGTAAAGATGGCAAACCTTTCAAAACCCGCAGCGGCGGCACGGTGAAATTGGCTGATTTATTAGACGAAGCCATTGAACGGGCAACCACACTTATCAATGAAAAAAATAGCGCACTCTCTGATACGGAAAAAGCCGCTGTAATTGAGGCGGTGGGAATTGGCTCAGTAAAATATGCCGATCTCTCTAAAAATCGCACCACCGATTATGTGTTTGATTGGGACAATATGCTTAGTTTTGAAGGCAATACTGCCCCTTATATGCAATATGCCTACACCCGTATTCGCTCAATTTTCAATAAAACAGACGTGGATATGACCGCACTTTCTGAGGCAGAAATCATTCTCGACAATGAAAAAGAACGGGCGCTCGCCATTAAATTACTTCAATTTGAAGAAGCGGTACAAACCGTCGGTAAAGAAGGCACCCCTCATGTACTTTGTGCCTATTTATATGAATTAGCCGGCATATTTTCCTCTTTCTATGAACATTGCCCAATTTTAAATGCCCAAGAGGAAAAGGTGAAATTAAGCCGTTTAAAATTAGCCCTATTAACCGAAAAAACTTTAAAACAAGGTTTAACATTATTAGGCATTAAGACCGTTGAAAAAATGTAATCCCATTGAAAAAGGCGCTTAATGCGCCTTTATTTTTTACTTTAAGAAAGGATTATCGGCTTTTTCTCGTCCAATCGTTGTATAAGGCCCGTGACCGGCAATAATGATCATATCATCATTGAGTTTAAATAATTTCTCACGAATGGAAGAAATCAATTGAGTGTAATTTCCTCTTGGAAAATCTGTTCGCCCAATCCCTCCTTGAAATAATACATCGCCGGTAAATGCCACTTTCTTATCTTGCTCAATAAAGCCGATATGCCCGGGCGTATGGCCCGGTAAATGGAAAATATCAAATTGAAAATCACCGATATTGAGCGTTTCACCTTCCTTCAGCCACCGATCCGGTAAAAATGCTTCAATGTGCGGCAAACCAAAACGTGCAGCTTGTTCCGGCAGACTTTCAAATAAAAAGCGATCCTCTTCCTGCGCCCCCCAAATTTCTACCTTAAAATACCCTTTCAATTGGCTTGCCGCCCCTACATGATCAAGATGCGCATGCGTCAACAAAATCACTTTTAAATCCAACCCCAGTTCTTCAATTCGCTGAATCAGTTTTTCTGCTTCACCACCAGGATCGATAATAGCGGCCCTTTTTTCATCATCCCAAATTAATGAACAATTTTGTTGAAATGCTGTGACCGGAATGATCTCGATATTCATTTTCTCTCCTTCTAAACAAAAAACCGCACTAAAGTGCGGTTGATTTTTTCAACGTTTTACACGCCCCGCCAAGTTCTTACAGGGCCGGTGTCCACATGAACAAAATTACTGCGAGGATAAAAGCCTACCCCTCCGTTATTTAAACGCTCCGCCGCTTGTTTTACCTTGGCCAGTGGTACGCCCTCTATACGAAAATCAATTGCCTGACCTTTCACATGGTAACTATTGCTGGCAACCCCACGACTTTGGCGATGGCGCATCGCATTGGTTGCCGGAGAACGATAGCCACAAATAATTTGAAACTCTGCAGTTTGTAACCCTAACTGATTTTGAATACGATAAAACTTCATAAACAAATTCGGATCCATACGATGCACCTGATTCGTGCGTTTATCACGCATGAAATGATCCAATTTTTTAAGCATTGAAGCGGAAAAACCTCCATTTGGTGAAAACGCCGCACTTAAGCGTTCGCCCGTATTGATATTACGGAATGCCAAAATACGGGGTTTAGGTGTAGAAACCATAGCAAGAATCGGATTAGACACCATCGTCGCCCCCAATACAATTCCCCCCAAAGACAGCCACTTTCGGCGACTGTGGTTAATATTGCTCATTATTTTCTCCTTTTACTATCGTTTTTTGATAAAAAACCACATCGTTGTTAAAGTGCGGTCAAGATTAAAGATATTTTTTCACCGTATTCCAGTTTATTTCATTGTTCCCTACAGCACTGTCATACTTGTAAATATCCGGTAATACTTTGGTTTGACCATTATCAACCCACGCAGTGACATAATATAAGAAAACAGGATTATCGGAACGAACATTTGCTGAAGTTGTTTTCTTGCTCGCTAGCACATTTTTCTTACGTTCATCAGACCAGCCTGCTTCTTTTAACAAAATACCTGCAAGCTGAGAGGATTTTTCCACCCGAACACAACCGGAACTTAAGGCACGATCTTTACGGGAAAAAAGCCCATGATTTGGCGTATCGTGCAAATAAATCGCATCGGAACTCGGCATATTAAATTTATAATTACCCAGCGCACTGTCACCCGGTGCTTGGCGAATTCGATAAGGGAAGTTTTTACCAATCGTATTCCAGTTGATGGAATAAGGATCGATGGCATTACCTTTACTATCTAAAATGCTATAACCATGTGCGGCTGCATACCCTGGGTCACGTTTAAGTTTCGGCACAATATCTTCATTAACCAAACGCGTTGGCGCATTCCAAGGTGGGTTGACTACAACATTACTTAACTTACTGTACATCACCGGTGTGCGACGCTCATTTTTCCCCACAATAACTCGGGATTCTAAAACCAAACGACCATCACGATAGTATTGCAACTGGTAGCTTGGAATATTCACGAAAATACCATTATAGAAATCGGGAATCACACGTAAACGTTGTGCATTAACGGCTAATTTTTTCCCTGTTGGTGTAATACCCGATGCTGAAATCATTGAGGATAAGGCTTGAATCGTTTGCTGGTAATGCGTATTCTGCGTGGATAATCCTTTGACATAAGCCAAAAGTTCTTGATTTTTAACCGCACTTAGCCAATGTTGGATTTGTTCATCAGCGGGTTGTTGGGCTTTATAACTGTTTGATGAATATAACCAACGTTGTGCTTGCTGATTAATATTTGTGCTGTAATAAAGATAATCCAAAAAAGCATCACTGAGTAATACATCGTAGGTTAACCCACCGGTCTGCTCTGCTTGGCTTAGCTGTTCTAAAGATTGCGCCGAGCGTTTTGAAATACCACTTGCAACCATTGCCGCATATTCACGCAAAAATTGTTTTTCAGCGGCCTTGTCCTGCCATAATAACGCATAGCGATGCTCTGCATAGAGTTTGGCAAGAAGCGGTTTAAACTGTAGATGCTGTTCACCGATTTCATGAATGAGCGACATTTCAAGCATCGCTTGTTTTTCCGCCGCCAATCGGGCTTGATCTTCTTTAATTTCCGCCTCTAATTTCGCCCTCTCTTCCGGCGAAAGTTTTGACATATCAATGCTTGATACCGTTTGATTTGTGGTTGAATTTTTCGCCCAATCTGCCAATGCACAACCCGATGTTATCATCGACAGGGATAACGCCAACGCCCCTAATTTTACTGTTCCTTTCAACATAAACGTTCCTTAAAGATTTTACGAAACAGACCGCACTTTATAAAAGTGCGGTCAAAATTCAATGATTTTTTATTTCTGTTTTATTAATTATTTCTTACCGCTTAATTTCACCAAGTCTGCTGCCATTTTTTCTGCTTCTTTTAAAAAAAAATCCGGTGCTTCATAATCTTTTGGTAAGGCATCGATATTTTTTAACGGTTTCTTACCTTCACGCTTAAAACGCTCATTGATATCTTTCAAGCGTCTTGCCTCATCACTATCATTCTCTGCTTTACGCTCTTGGTAGTTCAAAGACATAAATTTACGATTGCGGCGTTCATCACGGATTTTGAGCTCTTCATTTAATGCAATAAACTCAGGATCTTTTGCTATACGCACCTGATGATTTTTGTCTAATACTGAAACATACCGGCGGGCATTACCGATTTCAGAATACATTGCTGCCGGAATTTTATCCCAAGGAAGCGCATTATCCTCTTTCTCCTCACCGTTTTCTTTTGCATCAATCACTTCAGGGAAATGAATATCCGCCGAAACCCCTTTTAACTGCGTTGAACCGCCATTGATACGATAGAATTTTTGAATGGTATATTGCAACACACCCAATGGGGTTTGATCTAAATCATACACAAAGTTTAATGAACGGCTTTGTTGAACTGTACCTTTACCAAAGGTATTTTGCCCAATAATAATGCCACGATTATAGTCTTGCATCGCTGCAGCAAAAATTTCGGAAGCTGATGCGCTGAAACGGTTAATCATCACAATTAACGGACCTTTATATTGTTCTGCACGATCATCATCTTCATGTATGCGAATACGTTGATAGGCATCACGCACCTGCACCACCGGGCCATCTGTAATAAATAATCCGCTCAATGCCACCGCTTCCGTTAAAGCTCCACCACCGTTCTCACGCAGATCCACAATCAAGCCTTTCACCTGTTTTTTCTCGGCTTTAACCAATAATTTTTTCACATCTTCCGTCAAACCAATGTAGAAACTTGGAATTTTAATCACACCAATATTTTCCCCATCCACTTTTTCAACGGTTAATTTTGCCGCCTGATCTTCAATGCGCACTTTATCTCGCACCAAAGTTACAATACGGGATTTGCCACCTTTAGCCGGTTCAATTTCCAAGCGAACTTTAGAACCTTTTTTCCCCTTAATTTTTTCAACAATATCTTCCAAACGCCAACCTACAACGTCTTCAATTTCCCCTTTTTCCTGCCCGACTCCGACAATTTTATCGCCGGCCTGCAATTTTTTACTGCGTTCTGCCGGTGCTCCCGGAACAAGAGATTTAATCGTTGTTTCGTCATCTTCCGCTTGTAATGTCGCACCAATTCCTTCCAAAGAAAGATTCATGCTTTCATTAAAACTTTTTGCGGTACGTGGTGCAAGGTAACTGGTATGGGGATCGATTTCACGGGCAAAGGCATTCAAATAGGTTTGAACAATATCATCTGCTTTTGTTTGTGTTAAACGACGAATGGCTAAATTATAACGTTTTGTCAGTTTATCTTTAATTTCCGGCCATTTTTTATCTTTCAACTTCAAATTGATCACATCATTTTTCACCCGCGCTTCCCAAAGACGGTTTGCTTCTTCTTCCGTTTTAGGAAAAGCCGCTTTTTCACGATCAATTTCAATTTGATCCTTGCCGGTTAAGTTAGGCTCTTTATCTAATAATGATAGCGCATAAGCATAACGCTCATAACGACGTTTCATCATTAAATCATAAATAGCAAAGGCGGCTGAAAGATCACCTTGGTTAAGTTGATCATCTAATTGTGCCCCATATTTGCTGCGCAATTCATCCACATCCGATTGCAAAAACATATTGCGGCTATAATCAAGATTTTTGATATAACGATCAAAAATCTTCTCGGAAAAGGCATCATCAAGCTGAAACTTACGATAATGCGACTGTGTTAAGCGCGTTGTCGCACGTTTTGTTGCCAGCTGATTTTCTTCTGTCGCAGTAGGAATTTGAATATCGCTCAACTTCAATTTAGGTGCAACGGCAAAGCCCACATTGGAATGAAAAAGCAACGCACCTAATACCGCACTTGCTAAAAGACTTTTAGACATTGTGAATTTCATTTAACCTTTCCCGATAATAAAAATAGCAAATTATGCAAACAGACGATCCGCATTAACGTTCATCACCAGACCGTTTTCAAGCTCAACACGTGCCGAATCTTTCAATACTTCAACCACCGTGCCTTTTTTCGCTTGCTCGCCTACTTTCACCTTAACAGCCGAACCTTTAGAAAGTGTGGCAAAATCGACCGCACTTAATTCCATTTTTGGCTTACGTGGTACTTTTGGATTATTTTGGCGGCGGGGTTGACGTTTTTGTTGTGCTTTTTTCGCTGCTAGATCTGCTTTGCGTTTTTCTGCAAATTTCGCTTTCGCTTCAGCAAGCTGTTGTGCGGCATGAGCAACGTGTTCTGCCTCTAATAAGCCCACCGGATTACCATATAAATCTACACGCTCCGCACCTTCACGGCAGCCATGTAAATAACGCCAGTTTGAGGTGTATTGACGAAGTGCATGGCGCAATTGGGTTTTACTTACACGCTCATCGTCTTTTAACGCTTCCGCCAAATCTTGGAACAAACCAATTTTTAACGGTTTTGCTTCACCTTCTAAAATAAAGCAAAGTGGAAATTTTTCAGCTAAATACGCAATAATTTCCTTGTTATTCGTTAATTTTTGTCCGTTTTCCAATGTTTCTTCAATCTGCACATCAAGTTGAGAATCTGTCATTTTTTGTCCTAGTACTAAAAATAAAAAACTTGCGTAGTTTATCGCACTTTAATAAGGCTTGACAATGGCTCAAAGGATAACTCTTTTAGCATTTTATGAACAAATTTTGTGATTTTCATAGACGATACGATTTCTTTCCCGAAGTACGTACCATCCCACATAAATTCGCTCAACTTCTTCTCTAAAACCCCATCATTTTTTAACCGCACTTTGCCTATTTTTCTGTCTAAAATATCATTCACCTATAAATACGATATTACTCAAATATTTTTCATATAAAAAAGCCCTCAAAACTGAGGGCTAAATTGCTTAATATTGTAATAAAAATTAGCGACGTAAACCTAAACGGGCGATAGTGCTTTGATATAAAGCAAGATCAGTACGTTTTAAGTAGTCTAAAAGTTTACGACGACGGGAAACCATACGTAATAAACCACGGCGACCATGGTGGTCTTTTTTGTGCTCAGCAAAGTGAGCTTGTAAGTGGTTGATTTGTGCAGTTAATAATGCGATTTGCACTTCGGAAGAACCGGTATCTTTCGCATCACGACCAAATTCAGCAACGATAGCTGCTTTTTTTTCAGTACTTAGAGACATGTTTTACTCCTAAAAGGTAGGGTTGTTGATACATCATTCGCCGATCTCTAACCCAGCGATGATAAGGAGTGGGCATTCTATAAGTAGAAGCAAACAAAATCAAGCAATAGATGTGATTTCCTAAAAAGTAGATAAATAATATGGTAAAAAGGTTGGGATATCCCAACCTTCTCTTATCTACTCTACTTAATCTTTCAATGCTTTGATTTTCTCAATAACATTAGTGGTGGAACAACCGTTTTCAAAGTTGAGCACTTTCACTTCCCCACCATTTGCCCACACTTCTTGGCTACCGGCAATCTCTTCCGGTTTGTAATCACCGCCTTTTACCAACAAATCCGGTAGGATTTCACCAATTAGGCGTTGTGGGGTGTCTTCCGTGAAAGGCACAAGCCAATCCACGGAGGACAACCCTGCCAATACGGCCATTCGGGTGTCAAGATTGTTAATTGGGCGGGTTTCGCCTTTTAAGCGTTTGACGGAATCATCGCTATTTACCGCAACAATTAAACGATCCCCTAATTTACGGGCATTTTCAAGATAAGACACATGCCCCGGATGCAAAATATCAAAACAACCGTTTGTCATCACAATTTTTTCTCCACGGGCTTTGGCTTGCTTAACGGCATCTTTAAGTTGTCCCTCTGTCATCATCCCAAAACCGGTTTCCGGACGGGCGTGAATGGCATTTTCAAGCTCGACATTAGAAACCGTTGACGTCCCCAATTTACCCACCACAATACCTGCGGCAACATTGGCTAAATAACAGGCTTCTTCAAAGGAACGTCCATCGGCAAGGGCGGTTGCCAACACGCTAATTACGGTATCCCCTGCGCCGGTCACATCAAAGACTTCTTTTGCCACTGTAGGGAGATGATAGGGTTCTTGATTAGGGCGCAACAAAGTCATCCCTTTTTCTGAGCGGGTCACTAAAAGTGCGGTCAATTCAATATCAGAAATTAATTTTAGCCCTTTTTCGATGATTTCTTCTTCCGTGTTGCATTTCCCCACCACGGCTTCAAATTCTGCCATATTCGGTGTGAGCAAGGTAGCACCACGATAACGTTCAAAATCTGTCCCTTTTGGATCGATAAGTACCGGTACATTGGCTGTTCGTGCAATTTGGATCATTTTTTGCACTTCTTTTAACGTGCCTTTACCGTAATCGGAAAGCACCAAAGCACCATAATTTTTGACCGCACTTTCTAATTTGGTCAGCAAATCTTTGCAATCCACATTTTGGAAATCTTCTTCAAAATCAAGTCGTAAAAGCTGCTGATGGCGGGATAAAATACGCAATTTGGTAATGGTTGGATGGCTGCTTAATGCCACGAAATTACAATCAATTTTTTGATTTTTTAACAAATGCGACAATGCCGCACCGGTTTCATCTTGCCCAATCAAGCCCATCAACTGAACCGGTACATTGAGTGATGCAATGTTCATCGCCACATTCGCCGCACCACCGGCACGCTCTTCATTTTCTTGCACACGCACCACCGGCACCGGTGCTTCAGGTGAAATACGATTGGTGGCACCAAACCAATAACGATCAAGCATAACATCGCCTAATACAAGGACTTTTGCCTGTTTAAATTCTGCTAAATACTGAGCCATATTATTCTCTCTTGGAAAAATTGGCGTGATTTTACCATAAGTCATTTTTACGTTAAACTACCGCGCAATTTCACGAGGAATGAATGATTAACTGCCCATGAAAAAGACCAAACTGCCAACCTTTCAACCTGCCTTTCTTGCGCCAAAATATTGGGGCTTTTGGCTTGCTGTGGGGATTTGGCGTATGCTACTTTTATTGCCCTACCCAATTTTACGCCATATTGGAAACGCATTAGGCTGGCTTTTTTCTCGGTTGAAAATCGGCAAACGCCGGGCGGCTATTGCACGCCGAAATCTGGCACTTTGCTTTCCCGATATGCCGGAAAGCGAGCGAGAAACCCTGTTACAAGAAAATTTACGCTCAGTGGGCATGGCCATCATTGAAACGGGTATGGCATGGTTTTGGTCTGATGCCCGTATAAAAAAATGGTCGAAAATTGAAGGATTACATCATCTCAAAGCGAACCAACAAGACGGCATTATTTTTGTTGGTGTGCATTTTCTCACATTAGAACTTGGCGCACGCATTGTGGGGTTACATCACCCCGGATTAGGTGTCTATCGCCCCAATGATAATCCGCTGATGGACTGGCTACAAACCCAAGGGCGCTTGCGTTCAAATAAAGATATGCTGGATCGCAAAGACCTTCGCGGTATGATTAAAGCTCTGCGTCAGGGGGAAACCATTTGGTATGCGCCCGATCACGATTACGGGCGAAAAAATGCGGTGTTTGTGCCATTTTTTGCCGTACCTGATGCTTGCACTACCACCGGCAGCTACTATTTATTAAAATCTTCACCAAAAAGTAAAATCATCCCCTTTGCACCGCTTCGAAATAGAGATGGTTCCGGCTACACGGTGAGTATTTCCTCTCCGGTGGATTTCACCGATTTAGATGATGAAAAAAGCATTGCAATACGCATGAACCGGCTTGTCGAAAAAGAAATTCTAAAAGGTGTGGCGCAATATATGTGGCTACACCGCCGTTTTAAAACTCGTCCAAATGAAAGTGATCCGAGCTTATATGATTAAAGTGCGGTCGAAAACAACCGCACTTTTTGATACACTCTCTGGCAATTTTTTTCTCTTTAATGAATAACCTAAACATGACAACGCAATATTCAGCTCAAGAAATTACGGTGTTAAAAGATCTTGAACCGGTGCAAGTTCGTCCCGGTATGTACACCGATACCACCCGCCCTAATCACCTCGCACAAGAAGTGATAGATAACAGTGTAGATGAAGCCCTTGCCGGGTTCGCCACAAAAATTGAAGTGATTTTACATGCCGATCAATCCCTTGAAGTCATTGATAACGGTCGGGGAATGCCGGTGGATATTCACCCGACTGAAGGAGTTTCCGGTGTAGAGGTGATTTTAACCAAGCTTCACGCAGGCGGTAAATTTTCCAATAAAAACTATGAATTTGCCGGTGGCTTACATGGTGTGGGGATTTCTGTGGTAAACGCCCTTTCCGAACGGGTGGATATTCAAGTTAAACGTAATGGTGAAGTGTATAAAATTGCCTTTGAAAATGGGGTGAAAGTCGAAGAATTGGAAGTGATCGGCACCTGTGGCAGACGTACCACCGGCACCACCGTTCATTTTAAACCTAACCCAAAATATTTCGATAATGCAAAATTTTCCGTCAGCCGCCTACGTCATTTATTGCGAGCCAAAGCCGTGCTTTGCTCAGGGCTGGAAATCAAATTCACGGATAAAGTTAACAATACCCAGGATGTTTGGCTATACGAAGACGGCTTGTCCGACTATCTTATTGAAGCGGTCAATGGCTATGAAACCCTCCCGGAAAAACCTTTCGTGGGCGAATTTAAAGGGAGTAATGAAGCGGTTAGCTGGGCGTTATTATGGCTACCTGAAGGTGGCGAGTTAATCGGTGAGAGCTATGTGAATTTGATCCCAACCATTCAAGGGGGGACACACGTCAACGGCTTACGCCAAGGTTTGCTTGATGCCATTCGAGAATTTTGCGAATTCCGCAATTTGCTTCCCCGTGGGGTCAAACTGACCGCTGATGATATTTGGGATCGCTGCGCTTATATTCTTTCGCTCAAAATGCAAGATGCCCAATTTGCCGGTCAAACCAAAGAACGCTTGTCCTCTCGTCAAAGTGCGGTCTTTGTGAGCGGTGTTTTAAAAGATGCCTTTAGCCTATGGCTTAACCAAAATGTGCAAGATGCGGAAAAACTCGCTGAAATGGCGATAAGCTCTGCCCAACGCCGTTTGCGTGCAGCGAAAAAAGTGGTACGGAAAAAATTGGTGAGTGGCCCCGCATTACCGGGTAAATTAGCAGATTGTGGTTCTCAAGATCTGGAGAAAACCGAGCTTTTCTTAGTGGAAGGGGATTCTGCGGGAGGCTCTGCCAAACAAGCCCGAGATCGTGAATATCAGGCGATTTTGCCTTTGCGTGGAAAAATTTTAAATACTTGGGAAGTGTCACCGGAACAAGTGCTTGGATCGACTGAAATCCACGATATTGCGGTGGCATTGGGTATCGATCCGGACAATGATGATCTCTCCCAACTCCGCTACGGAAAAGTCTGTATTCTTGCCGATGCGGATTCCGACGGCTTACACATTGCCACGCTACTTTGTGCGTTATTCTTACGCCATTTCCCAAAATTGGTACAGGAAGGGCACGTTTATGTCGCCATGCCGCCGCTTTATCGCATTGATTTGAATAAAGAGGTGTTTTATGCCTTAGATGAGGGGGAAAAAGAGGCAATTTTAGATCGCTTGAAAAATAAAAAAGGCAAACCAAACGTTCAGCGTTTCAAAGGTTTGGGTGAAATGAACCCCGCTCAACTACGGGAAACCACCATGGATCCAAATACCCGCCGCCTTGTGCAACTCACCTACCAGTCAGAAGAAGAACAAGGCAAAGAAACCTTAGAACTGATGGATATGTTACTGGCGAAAAAACGTTCCGAAGATCGCAAAAACTGGTTGCAAACCAAGGGTGATCAAGTAGATTTAGCCGTGTAATTGACAATAAAGCAGGTAAAAAATGAACGAACGACGCCGTGATTTTCTTAAGAATACCACATTAAGCATTGCCACATTGAGTCTCGGAGCAGGTTTAATTCAAATGCCGGCTCAAGCGGAAGGCAAAACCATGGAAAAAACCTTCACAGAACTACCTGAAATTGAGGCAGAAATCACACTTGCACCGCAGGTGCCAAAACCCGTTGATCGCAATTATCCGGCAAAAGTAGTGGTAAAACTGACCGCACTTGAAAAAATTATGGAATTGATGGAAGGGGTACAATACAAATTTTGGACATTTAATGGCAATGTGCCGGCCCCCTTTATTCGGGTACGGGAAGGCGATATAGTGGAGGTAAAACTCTCCAACTCTGCCAGTTCAATGATGTCTCATAGCATTGATTTTCATGCGGCAGCCGTCCCAATGGGTGGCGCAATCGCCAGTGAAACTGCGCCAAGCAGAACCGGAACCTTTCAATTTAAAGCCTTGCGTTCGGGCATTTATTTGTATCATTGTGGTAGTCAGCCGGTCGCCGTACATCTTGCCAAGGGAATGTATGGCTTAATTTTAGTTGAGCCAAAAGAAGGTTTACCAAAAGTCGATCGTGAATTTTATATTATGCAAAGCGAATTTTACGTGAAAGGGCAATTTGGTGAACCGGGTTTGCAGCCCTTTAGCATGAGTAAAGCCATTGATGAACGCCCTGATTATGTGCTATTCAATGGCAAAGTCGGTTCCATGATGGGGGAAAATGCCCTTCAAGCCAAAACCAGTGAAAAAATTCGTTTCTTTATTGGTAATGCCGGTCCTAACCTGGTTTCATCATTCCATTTAATCGGTGCGGTGTTTGATAATGTCTATGTGGAAGGCGGTACATTGCTCAACCATAATGTGCAAACCACGCTGATTCCCTCAGGTGGTGCGACTATTGTGGAAACCCAAATTGATGTGCCTGGTACTTATGTATTTATGGATCATTCCATTTTTCGTGCCGCTAACAAGGGAACAATGGGACAAATTGTAGTTACGGGAGAGCAAAATCCGTCCATTTATTCCGGTAGATTAAAAGATGAACCCATTAAAAATGACCCGAACCCACAAAAACCGCAACCTGTGCCTTATGAAATCGACAGTCATAAAGGCATGATGCAACACAACCATGCAGATATGGAAAGCGGCGCGACGAAGAAATAATCTAAAAGTGCGGTCAAATTTTTAATCATTTTTGGGCAGATACAAAGAAAATTTTATGGATACCATCATCTCTTATTTTTTAATTTGTTGGCAGAAAAAGTTTAACTATCAAGGTAGAGCAAGACGACTTGAGCTTGGGTCTTTTTTACTTGTGACATTCATTATTGCTGCCGGTTTGCAAACGATTGAAATGCTGATTAAAGAATATATTTATCCTTATCCGAATTTTATAAGTATAGATTTCACATCAATACGCCAAGAACAAAGCTATTCAATTAAAGAAAACATTTTTTCTTTTCATGCCTTTACTACGGTTTATTTTATAATTAGCTTGGTTCCCTTGTTTTCCGTCATCGGAAGAAGATTCCAGGATTTAAATAAATCAAAATATTGGATTTTCTATTTGCTGTTTCCTGTATTTCTAATTTTCATTGGCTTAGCTCGCCTCATGTTATTTTTATATTTTGGTATAACAATTTCATTTCAAGGGGAAGATTATAAACTCTACACCCTTACGGCTTTTGGAGTTTTTTTACTTTATTACATTTTCTTAATCCTAAAACTGTTATTCCAAGAAGGCGAACCCAAAGAAAATAAATACGGAAAATCACCAAAACAAATAGAAAATTAACTGCACTTTTTAGTGCAATTTTCGTCTGTCTGAACGTAGCAAGTTCAGAAAATTGCCGTAAAGAAAATTGAAACTAAGCAAAGCACAGCGATTTAACTGGGGCGTGTTTTCTTTGCCTACTTTCTTTTATACGAGTAAAAGAAAGTAGGTCACTTATTGAGCGAAACCCGATATAAATAACATCACGGCGTATGTATTACGTCAACAAAAAACAAAGAACCAAAAAACTATGACCACAAATATCAACTACGAAGGCATTGAGCAAATGCCGCTTCGCACTTTCACTGAAAGTGCTTATCTCAACTATTCCATGTACGTCATTATGGATCGTGCATTGCCTTTTATTGGTGACGGTTTAAAACCGGTACAACGCCGTATCGTTTACGCCATGTCGGAACTGGGGTTAAATGCCACGGCAAAATATAAAAAATCCGCCCGTACCGTGGGGGATGTGTTAGGTAAATTCCATCCACATGGGGATTCTGCTTGTTATGAAGCGATGGTGCTAATGGCACAGCCCTTTTCTTATCGTTATCCCTTGGTGGACGGACAAGGCAACTGGGGGGCACCGGATGATCCAAAATCCTTTGCGGCAATGCGTTATACGGAATCACGTCTTTCCAAAATTTCTGAAATTTTACTTTCCGAACTTGGACAAGGCACGGTGGATTATCAACCAAATTTTGACGGCACTTTAGAAGAACCCCAATATTTACCGGCACGTTTACCCCATATTTTGCTTAACGGCACCACAGGTATTGCGGTGGGGATGGCAACGGATATTCCCCCTCATAATATTAATGAAATTGCCGATACCGCCGTTCATTTACTCGATCATCCCAAAGCCAACCTTGACGATCTCTTAAACATTGTGCAAGGACCGGATTTCCCAACAGAAGCCGAAATTATTTCACCAAAAGCGGAAATTCGTAAAATTTATGAACAAGGCCGTGGATCAATCAAAATGCGGGCGACTTGGAAAAAAGAAGAAGGTGAAATCATTATTTCCGCCCTTCCCCATCAGGCCTCGCCGTCTAAAATCATTGCCCAAATTGCCGAGCAAATGACCGCAAAAAAATTGCCGATGGTCGAAGATATTCGTGATGAAGCCGATCACGAAAACCCAATTAGAATTGTGATCGTTCCCCGTTCTAATCGGGTGGATACCGATGCTTTGATGGCGCATTTATTTGCCACCACCGATCTGGAAAAAAGCTATCGGGTAAATATGAATATGATTGGGCTTGATCATAAACCGGCAGTGAAAGGCTTAGTGCAAATTCTCAATGAATGGTTACATTTCCGCCGTACTACTGTCACACGTCGTTTACAGTATCGCTTGGATAAAGTGCTCGCCCGCTTGCATATTTTAGAAGGGTTAATGATTGCTTTTTTAAATATTGATGAAGTGATCGACATTATCCGTCATGAAGACGACCCTAAAGCGGAATTAATGGCTCGTTTTAAACTCAGTGATGAACAAGCCGATGCCATTTTAAATTTACGGCTACGTCACTTAGCGAAATTAGAAGAGCACCAACTCCGTGCAGAGCAGGATGACTTAGAAAAAGAGCGGTCAAATTTAGAGGCGATTTTAGGTTCTGAACGTCGTCTGAATACGCTCATCAAAAAAGAGATCCAAGAAGATGCCAAAAAATATGCCAGCCCAAGGCTATCGCAATTAGTCGAACGTGAAGAAGCCAAAGCGATTTCCGAAAGTGAAATGACACCGGCAGAACCGGTTACGGTTATTTTATCGCAAATGGGCTGGGCACGTTGTGCAAAAGGTCATGATATTGATCCAAAAGCATTAAGTTATAAAGCAGGCGATGGCTATCTTGCTCATGCCTATGGTAAAAGTAATCAAGCCGCTGTATTTATCGATAGCACAGGACGCAGCTATGCTATTGATCCCCTAAGCTTACCTTCCGCCCGTTCACAAGGTGAGCCTCTTACCGGTAAATTAACCCTACCGCCAGGAGCAGGTATTGAACATGTGGTGATGGCAGCAGAACAACAGCCCTTACTGATGAGTTCAGATGCAGGATATGGCTTTATTTGTAAATTTGAAGATTTAATTGCACGTAATAAAGCAGGAAAAGCCTTAATTTCTTTACCGGAAAATGCCAAAGTGCTGCCGCCTAAAATTCTGCCAAATTCAACCGCACTTCTTGTTGCCTTAACGTCAGCCGGTAGAATGTTGATTTTTCCGGCACAAGATTTGCCGGTATTATCAAAAGGTAAAGGCAATAAAATTGTGAGTATTTCCGCAACGAACGCAAAAGATCGTAGCGAATTATTAGTCAAATTATTGCTCATTTCAGATCAAGCCAGTCTTGAGTTCCATTCCGGTAAAAGAAAAATCACATTAAAACCGGAGGATCTGCAAAAATTCCAAGCGGAACGCGGTAGAAAAGGATCACCGCTTCCCCGTGGCTTACACAGTAACGTAGATATTGTCGTGATCGAACCTGAACACAACATATAAATTTTCCGAAACCAATTAGAGGAGTATATTTCGTGAATATTGTATTTGATACTTATCAAACACTTGCACTCGCAAGTCTTGTTTTATTGCTCGGCTATTTTTTAGTAAAGCGCATTAGCGTACTTAAAAATTTTAACATTCCCGAACCCGTTGTCGGCGGTTTCATTGTCGCTATCGCCTTAGCCATTTGGCATCAGATAGATAGTACTTCCTTTACTTTTGAGAAAAGTTTACAAACCACAATGATGTTGGTTTTCTTCTCATCAATCGGTTTAAGTGCAAATTTTGCCCGTTTAATAAAAGGCGGTAAACCGCTTATTGTTTTCCTCTTTGTGGCAGCTGCATTAATTTTCTTCCAAAACGTTATCGGTATTGCCGGTACACAGGTTTTAGGCATTGATCCTGCCTATGGCTTATTGGCAGGCTCTATCACCTTAACCGGTGGTCATGGCACCGGTGCGGCTTGGGCTGAAACCTTCATCAAAGAATTTAACTTACCGGCAGCAACCGAAATCGCTATGGCTTGTGCCACTTTCGGTTTAGTGTTTGGCGGTATCATCGGTGGCCCTGTTGCACGTTTCTTATTAAATCGTCAAAAACAAGGGGAAAACCCGGAAAATGATGAAGTTGATGATGTACAAGAAGCCTTTGAGCATCCCACCTATCAACGTAAAGTGAACGCCCGTTCTATCATTGAAACCATTGCGATGATGTCTTTCTGTTTATTGATCGGTCAATATCTGGATAGCATGACAAAAGGCACAGCATTACAACTTCCAACCTTCGTTTGGTGTTTGTTTACCAGTGTGATTATCCGTAATACCCTAGCGCATATTTTCAAATTCCGTGTAGCCGATTCAGCCATTGATGTATTAGGTAGCGTAGGCTTATCCATTTTCCTCGCTATTGCTTTAATGTCATTAAAACTTTGGGAATTGGCAGGTCTTGCAACAGATGTACTCATTATCCTTGCGTTTCAAGTTGCGTTTATGGCATTTTTTGCCATTTATGTCACTTATCGAGTGATGGGTAAAGACTATGATGCCATCGTGCTCAGCGCAGGGCACTGTGGTTTCGGTCTGGGTGCAACACCAACTGCGGTGGCAAATATGCAGGCAATCACAAGCCGTTTCGGTGCGTCCCACAAAGCCTTTTTAATCGTACCCATGGTAGGCGCATTTTTTATTGACTTGATTAATGCCTCATTATTAAAAATTTTCTTCGTTGTAGTGACTTATTTACACTAATGAAATATAAAAAGGGCGGTAAAATTATTCGCAAACTCACTTACTCGTTTGCTCACCCCTATCGGGGGCGTTGGAAAAGCCAACGCTCAAAAACATTATTTTTTATGACCGCTCTTTTTCATTCTAAACCTGATATTTTGTTTTATCTCCAATATCAAAATGCAACGGCATCCGCCATTTTTGTATGGCAAGAAGTAACATCAACATCCCAACAATAATGGATAAAACACGGGTCAGCATTCCCCCCTCAAATACCCAAACAAACCAGAGTATTGCGACAAAAACAGGTTGTAAATTTAATAAAGGTACACGAAAACAAAAGTATTCCTTAAAACAAAGCCCCCCTAATGTCATCAAAGCCCCACCTAATGCCAATTCATGCCAGCCCAAAATATAAAAGACCAAACCAATCCAAGTGGCAAATTGAAAGGTGAGACGAAAATGTTTGAGGTAAATATGCAAAGAAGAGGCACAACAGGTTGCGGCAATCAAAATAGCCACTTCTGCCTCAGCGGGAAACCAACTCAGCAGTAAAACAGCAAAAGCTGCGACAACAAAGCCTGTTCGATAAATCACCACAGTAAGCTTATCCCAAGCATCCATTGGGGATTGAATATGCGGATCAGCCATTTTTTCTCCTTTTCTAATAATAAAACAAAAGTGCGGTCAGAAATGATTTATTTTCCAACCGCACTTTAACCCATAGATTATTACTTGAGCTTATCTAAGATTTTCTGATGAATACCACCAAAGCTGCCATTTGACATCACCAAAATATGATCCGTGGGTTGAGCTTCAGCAACGATCATATCTACTAATTTATCAAGATTGGCCGTCCAATATGCCGGTTGTACGCACTGTGCGGCAATTTCCGCAACTTCCCAAGGAATATTATCCGGCTGTAACATAAAGACGACATCCGCTCTGCCCAATGCCGGCGCAATTTCATCTTTATGTACGCCCATTTTCATGGTATTTGAACGAGGCTCTAATACAGCAAGAATTCGAACACCACCGCCGACTTTATCACGCAAGGCGGTTAACGTGGCTAAAATCGCTTCAGGGTGATGGGCAAAATCATCATAAACCATAATCCCTTTTACTTCCCCTTTCACCTCTAAACGGCGTTTGGCATTAATAAAAGATCCCAAGGCTTCACAGGCTTTTTCCACCGATACCCCGGCATGATAGGCTGCGGCAATTGCCATTAGCGCATTATGCATATTATGTACTCCTACCACATTCCACGTCACTTCTGCCACTTTTTCCCCCTGATGGAATACGGCAAAATGGGAGGCATCTGTCGTGATCCGCTCAGCAAACCATTCCTTATCTTCCCCGATAAATTGTTGTTCAGACCAATAGCCCATGGCTAAGGTATCTTTTACACTTTGCTCATTGGCAAAAGAAAGAATGCGCCCGCTTGACGGGATGGTGCGGATCATATGATGGAACTGGCGTTGAATGGCTTTCAGATCATCAAAAATATCTGCATGATCAAAACTGATATTATTGATAATGAGGGTTTTGGGGTTGTAATGCACAAACTTAGAGCGTTTATCAAAAAATGCGGTGTCATATTCATCGGCTTCAATAACAAAGAAATCGCTTTCTCCTAAACGGGCAGATGTTCCAAAATTACCGGCAATACCGCCAATTAAAAAGCCGGGTTTCAAGCCGTTTTGCTCTAAGATCCAAGTTAGCATACCAGTTGTAGTGGTTTTACCATGTGTTCCTGAAACCGCCAAAACCCAACGATTTCTTAATAAGTTATCATGTAACCACTGAGGGCCTGATGTATAGGGTAAACGGTTTTCCAATATATATTCTACACAAGGGTTACCACGTTTTAGTGCATTGCCAATAATCACCATATCCGGTGCCGGTTGAAGTTGATCTACATCATAATTGGGAATAATATCAATATTTTGTTCTTGTAAAAAAGTGCTCATCGGCGGATAAACATTGGTATCCGAACCGGTTACTTTATATCCCATTTGTTTGGCGATCATCGCAACGCCGCCCATAAATGTACCGCAAATACCTAAAATATGAATATGTTTCATTGTTATCCCTTTTTCTATTAAAAATGGCGGGTATGATAAATCAACTGAAGAAATGAGTAAATAAGGGCCTGGTTTCCAAGCCCTTTTATACAAATCATATTATACAATACGTTCAAAGCCCGCTTTCAAATCCTCAATTAATTCATCGGGATCTTCAAAGCCGATATGCACGCGAATGAGAGAGCCCGTGAGTTTTCGTGTGATATTTGGGCGAATTTTAGCAATCTCTTCCGGTTGATGGCATAAAATTAACGACTCAAAGCCCCCCCATGAATAGGCCATGGAAAAGAGCTTGAAATGATCCATAAATTGTTCAACTTGTTCATCGTTCAAACGTTGGGTTAATTCAAAGGAAAATAACCCACTTGCGCCTTTAAAATCACGTTGGAAAAATTCATGCCCCGGGCAACTTGGCAAGGCAGGATGATAAACGGCTTTAACTTGTGGCCGCTCAGTCAACCATTTTGCGATTTTAAGGCTACTTTCATGATGTTGTTTTAAACGTACCCCCAATGTGCGAATACCTCTTGCGGTGGTATAAGCAGAATCGGCATCGACCATTTGCCCCATTAAATAGGAATGTTCACGGAGCTGAGACCATGTACGGGCATTCGCCACTGCCGTGCCAATCATCACATCAGAATGCCCGACTAAATACTTTGTGCCCGCCTGAATAGAAATATCGATACCGTATTCTAATGCCTTAAACAATACGCCTGCTCCCCAAGTATTATCCATCATAATCACAATCTCAGGCTTCACTGCACGAGCGGTCTTTACAATAGCCGGGATATCCGGCACTTCCATAGTAAGAGAACTCGGTGATTCTAAAAACAGCACGGAAGTATTCGGTTGAATGAGTTGTGCGATGCGCTCCCCCATTAAAGGATCATAATAGGTGGTTTCAACCTGCATCTTTTTCAAAACGATGTTACAGAAATCTTGTGTCGGTTCATAAGCAGCACCGCTCATTAAAATATGATCACCGCTTTTTACAAAAGATAAGATCGCATTGGTGACCGCCGCTGCACCGCAAGGATAAAGATAGCATCCCTCTCCGCCTTCCATTTCACACATCAGATCTTGCAAGGCAAAATGCGTGAGTGTTCCACGACGTCCATAAAACAATTCGCCTTTATAACGATTTTTAGTGCAGTGTTTTTTCTCTGCGATAGTGTCAAAAACCAATGAAGAAGCCCGTTGAATTACTGGATTCACTGACCCTTGAGTAACACGTTTATTACGCCCGGCATGAACAAGTGTCGTGGATAATGAATGATTTTTAGCCATAAATTCTACCTTTATTTGACAAGATTAATTTAAATGATAAAACATTTGGATTGTACTTCATCTGCAGTTTTAGGCAATGGTGAAAATGCGATCATTTGTTATACTTCAAAACCGACAATGTAAACCAACAAGCGACGATAACTATTCATCTTACCTGATTAAGATATTAAAGCGTTAAATCAGGAAAATTAAGCTTTAAGAAGATCATTAAAAAACCATATAAGTGCCCCTCAAGAAATAAAAGGCAATCTTTATTAAATCTTTACAATAAAGCCACTTGATGTGGCTTTTTTTATCACGAGATATCCTTTAGAATAAAGGCATTAGTAACCAAAGTGCGGTTAATTTTTCATGAAATTTAATATCCCGACTTTTCTCACACTTTTTCGTGTAATCCTTATTCCTTTTTTTGTGATTACCTTTTATCTGCCTATTGAATCTGCCCCTTTTATTACCACTCTCATTTTCTTTATTGCCGGTGTGACAGATTGGCTTGATGGCTATCTTGCCCGCAAATGGAAACAAACCACCCGTTTTGGTGCATTTTTAGATCCTGTTGCCGATAAAGTGATGGTGGTTGCCGCACTTGTACTGATTGTTGAATATCAACATACCTTTTGGATCACAATCCCTGCGATGATTATGATCTCCCGTGAAATTATTATTTCCGCCTTGCGTGAATGGATGGCAGAACTGGGAGAACGCAATAAAGTGGCAGTGTCTTGGTTGGGAAAAGTGAAAACCACCTCACAAATGCTGGCATTGGGCGGATTACTGTGGCGTTATAACGTTTATATGGAAATATTAGCGATCGTTTTACTTTACATTGCCGCC
Source organism: Rodentibacter trehalosifermentans (assembly GCF_002000545.1). GTDB lineage: Bacteria > Pseudomonadota > Gammaproteobacteria > Enterobacterales > Pasteurellaceae > Rodentibacter > Rodentibacter trehalosifermentans. The sequence goes on from NZ_MLHL01000032.1 coordinate 35,408, forward strand.
ATTTTAACGGTTTGGTCTATGATTCAGTACTTAAAAGTTGCCAAAGAAAATGTATTAGATGAGATAGAAAATAAACAAGCATAAACCCTGTCTTTCTCAAAACCTGCTTTCGCTTAAATGGCATAAAGGGCTTAGGATTTCTCCTAAGCCCTTAGCGTTTCATAAAATAGCAACTATTTGGTCACATGGGGACGAATGCCTAACATATGGCAAATGGCATAGGTCAGTTCGCTACGATTAAGGGTGTAGAAATGGAAATCGCTCACCCCTTCACTGGATAAAATTTTCACCATATCCATAGCCACACTTGCTGCTACTAGGTTACGGGTGGTTGGGTCGTTGTCTAATCCCTCATAGGCTTTGGCGAGCCAAGTAGGTATTTTCACATTGGTGAAAGAGGCCATTTTTTGCAGCTGTTTAAAATTGGTTACCGGCAAAATTCCCGGCACAATTTCCGTATCAATGCCGATAGAAGCACAACGATCACGGAAACGGAGGTAACTTTCAATATCAAAGAAAAACTGGGTGATCACATGGTTTGCACCGGCATCAATTTTACGTTTTAAGTTAATCAAATCCGCTTGCGCCGATTTCGCTTCCGGGTGTACTTCCGGATAAGCGGCAACGGAAATATCAAAATCGGCAACAGATCGCAATAATGCCACAAGATCGGCGGCATAAAAGGGTTTCTTTTCATAACCTTTCGGCTCATCGCCTCGTAATGCCACAATATGGCGAATACCGCTGTCCCAATAATCTTTCGCAATTTGCTTTAATTCTTCAGGTGAGGCATCAATTCCGGTTAAATGCGGTGCGGCTTCTAATCCGGTTTCCTGTTTAATCGCTTTCACAATACTGTGGGTGCGATCCCGCTCGCCCGAATTAGCCCCGTAGGTAACCGACACAAATTTAGGCTCTAAGACTTTTAAGCGATGAATAGACTCCCACAACATATTTTCCATTTTTTCATTTTTAGGCGGGAAAAATTCAAAGGAAATATTGATTTTTTTATTAAAATCCACAATGTTTTGATTCAAATTATTAATTTCTTTCGCATAGCTCATATGACGTTTCCTATTAAAATGGTATGACCTTGCTACAATAAAATAAGTTTATCTATGATGTCAATTTTAATAAATTCATAAAAAACATTAATAAAATCCATAGTGTTTTTACAAAAAATCTTCACACGCCCCCACATTAACTTCACAAAAGAGAAGAAATCAGGCTAAAATACGCCAATTTTTTTGACCGCACTTTGATAAGCTCGTCATGACGACACCAAACTTACCCTCTACCCGCTATAAAATCGCCCGTTGTGGTGAATGCGATGAAGTCGTCTCCATAAGCTATCCCTTACCAAACGATGAACATGCCCAATGTCCTCGTTGTCATCATATTTTAGCGACAACCAATCGTTGGTCACTCCATCGCTGTGCGATGATTGCCCTTTCTCTTCTTATCCTTATGCCTTTTGCGTTGGGCTATCCTCTCTTAAGTCTTGATTTACTCGGCGTAAGGGTTGATGCCTCCGTATGGGAAGGCATTTGGAAAATGGCCACTGCCGGCTACCAATATACGGCTTTTTTAGTGTTTATTTGTGCCGTATTAATGCCCATTTCTTTTGCAATTCTGGTTTTGATGTTGTGGTTTGCAAAGCAATTAGGCATTCGCCCGCGTAATGTCTTACTTTTTCTCGGCTATATTAAACCTTGGGTCATGTTTGATGTCTATCTCGTCGCCCTTGGCGTTTCTATGTTTAAAGTCCGTGAATATGCGGCATTAGAGATTAACGCTTATTTATTTGCCTTTGTTTTCACTGCGCTTTTAACCACCCTTTTATTTATCAAAATTAATGTCAATGAATTATGGAATGAATTTTACCCTGAACACAAGCAAGCTCACGCCCCTCAGGGAGATATCGAACTTTGCACCGCCTGCCAGTATTCATTTCCTCATTCAGAGATAAAACAACTTCAAGGGCATCCAAGCTGCCCTCGCTGCGATTCACGCTTGGATATTAGCGAATCCATTAAATTACAACGAACATGGGCATTGCTTATTGCCGGTATCATTATGCTCTTTCCGGCAAATTTATTGCCTATATCAGGCGTCTATTTAACCGGTGCACTATCAGAAGATACCTTAATGTCCGGTGTGATATCATTTATCCACATGAAAAGTTATTTTGTCGCTTTTGTCGTGTTCTTTGCCAGTATTTTTGTGCCGATAAGCAAAATTTTTATTATGCTGTATTTGCTCGCCAGCGTGCATTTCAAGTGGCAACATTCAATAAAATGGCAAATGCGCCTTTTACATATTGTTCATTTCGTAGGACGCTGGTCAATGCTGGATCTTTTTGTTCTGGCACTGATGATGTCACTGGTGACACGAGGACAAATTATTAATTTTACCGTGGGACCGGCAGCCTTTTATTTTGGCGCTGCCGTTTTCCTCACGATGATGTCAACCTCACAATTTGATAGCCGACTTATTTGGAAAATTTATGACCGAAAAACAACACAATAACGAACATTCAACCAATCATCCAGCAAGTATTGCCTCTCAGTATAAGGCGGTTCAAGCGGTGTTACGCAAAAATCGAAAAGTTTCACCTTTTTGGTTATTGCCCTTTATTGCCCTTTGCATTGGTGCAATTTTATTTTTTCAGATCGTTGAAGAACAAGGTAAGAGTATCAAAATTACCTTTACCAACGGTGCAGGTTTAGCCGCTGACAAAACCCCTATTCGCTATCAAGGCTTACAAATCGGGGTGGTAAAAAAGGTGAACTTCACCGACAATATGCAAAAAGTTGAAGCGATCGCCAATATTTATCCTGAAGCCACAGGCGTGCTACGTGAAAATACCAAATTCTGGGTTGTGCAACCCAGTGTTTCTCTTGCCGGGATTTCCGGATTAGACTCCTTGGTATCAGGCAACTACATTACCCTCCAACCGGGCGATGGTGAGAGTGAAGATGAATTTATTGCTCAAGAAAAAGGGCCTATCGCCCAAGTCACCCCCGGTGATTTGCTCATTCATTTAGTATCCGATGATCTTGGTTCGATCTCCATTGGTGCCGCGGTTTATTTCAAAAAATTACCGGTCGGGAAAATTTATGATTACCGCTTTAATAAAGAGAATAAAGTCGAAATTGATGTGGTGATTGATAAAGAATATGCCCGTTTTGTCAAAAAAGACTCACGTTTTTGGAATATCAGTGGTATCTCTGCCAATATTACACCGGCTGGCTTAAACTTTAATATGGAAAGTGTCAATTCTATTGTGCAAGGTGCAGTGTCTTTTGACTCCCCTTCCAACAGCCCGGAGGCGACAGAAAACACTACTTATACCCTTTATAGCAATCTCCAAGCGGCAAAACGGGGGATTAATGTAAATATTACCATTCCAACCGTTACCGGTTTAGAAGAAGGACGCAATGATGTGTATTATCAAGATGACAAAATCGGGGTTCTTTCCGAACTAAATACCGTTGAAAACAATGAAAATATTTTGCAAGGCACATTACTTATCGATCCAAATCAAGCCAATCTATTAAAAACCAATACACGCATTGTACTTCGCAATAAAAAACCGACATTAGGTGATTTAACCGATCCACAACGGCTTTGGCGTGGCGATTACTTTGAAATCATCCCGGGTGAAGGGACGGAACGCTTACAATTTGATGTAATCAAAGAAAACGAATTACTCTTAAAAACCCCTAATACCTTGGTGATTAAATTAACCGCACCTGAAAGCTATGGCGTATCGGAAGGTCAATCCATTTACTATAACAACATTGCAATCGGTGAAATTATCAACCAGAAAATAGGGATCGACGGTGTGGAATACGAGGTTGCCATTGCCTCTGCCTACCGCAATTTAATTAATCCCAATACCCTTTTTGTTGCCGCCTCTAATCTGGATGTAAACATTAGTGCTGATGGCGTACGATTTGGTGCAGCTTATCCTGAAAAATGGCTACAAGGCGGTATTCGTATTATTGCGAAAAAAGGACTGGGTGAGGCACTTAAAACCTATCCGCTTTATAAAGATGCACAAAATGCGGAATATGGAATCACCGGCAATTTAGTAGAACCCAGCATTACCTTAAAAACCCCAACGCTACCGAGTATAAGCAAAGGTTCTATTGTGCTTTATCACCAGTATGAAGTGGGAAAAATTACGAATATTCAACCTCATGCAAACCACTTTAATGTGGATGTCTATATTTATCCGCCTCACAAACATTTGCTCACCGATAAAAGTGTCTTCTGGGTAGAAAGTGCGGCACAAGTGGATATTACACCAAAAGGTATCAGTATTCAGGCTACCCCTATTGCCCGTTCATTAAAAGGGGCGATTAGCTTTGATAACAGCGGTTCAGGAAAAAATACCACGTTGTATGCCAATGAACTTCGAGCAAAATCTGCAGACCATGTGATTACACTGGTTACCGATGATGCCTCCAATCTCAGCAAAGGTATGAGCTTACGTTATCTGGGATTGTCCATTGGTGAGATAGAAAGTGTGACATTAGATACAAAATCGCGCAAGATTACAGCAAAAGCCTTTATCAATCCAAACTATATGGGAACCATTGCCAAAGAAGGTTCGATGTTTAAAGTGATTTCACCGCAAATTTCTGCCGGTGCGATTGAAAATCTCGACAGCCTTTTACAACCCTACATTGATATAGAAGTCGGTAATGGAAAAGCGAAAACACAATTTAATCTTGCAAAAACCACTGAAAGCCGAAATAAATACAGCCAAGGTGTGCCATTTATTCTTGAAACCAATGATGCAATGAACTTAACGGAAGGCTCACCGGTGCTTTATCGCGGTATTGAAGTGGGAACAATTCGTAAATTTGATTTAAATAGCCTCGGTGATCGGGTGCTGATTCACATTGCTATTATGCCTAAATATCAACATCTTGTGCGTAAAAACACCGAGTTTTGGGTGGCATCAGGCTATGATTTCACGCTGGGTTGGCAGGGAGCGAAATTTAACACCGGTAGCGTGCAACAGTTGCTGAAAGGGGGAATTTCCTTCTCTACGCCATCGGGTACTGTAGTTCAACCTCAAGCCCAGGCAAATCAACGTTTCTTATTACAAATTAAACGCCCAAATGAAGCCGCCACTTGGAATTCCGGCACACTACCGACACAATAAAATCTGTTAATATTTTAACCGCACTTTCTTTATTTTTATTTATGATAGGGATACCTTGTCGGTATCCACTATAAAATTTAATAGTTTAAAAAGGACACCGGTATGGTGTCCTTTTCTTTACTTTTGTACCGTTGCCAAAAACTCTTTGCGGGTGTCCCGGTCTTCTAAAAAAACACCGCCATAGGCAGAAGTCACGGTGTAGCTGTGGGTATCTTTAATGCCACGGGCTTTCACACAAAAGTGGGTGGCTTTCACATAAACCGCCACATCGTCGGTTTCAAGAATCGTTTGAAAAGCGGTGAGAAGCTGTTCCGTTAAGCGCTCTTGCACTTGTGGACGCTGGGCAAAAAAAGACACAATTCGGTTAATTTTAGACAAGCCTATTACCCAATCTTTCGGGTAGTAGGCCACACAAACTTTGCCGTCAATGGTGACAAAATGATGCTCGCAGGTGCTGGTGAGGGTGATGTCATTGACTTGCACCATTTCACTCACTTTCATCTGATTTTTAATCTTCGTTATTTTCGGGAAATTAGCATAATCCATTCCGCTGAAGATTTCATCAATGAACATTTTCGCCAAGCGGTTTGGTGTTTCTTCCAAACTGTCATCAGCCAAATCCAACCCGATGAGTTTCATCACTTCATTCATATGTTTGGCAATGCCAATGCGGCGTTCATCTTGATTTTTTATCGGGTCAATCATTGGGGTTTCAATGCCTTTGTCTCTTAATGCGTTTCTAACACTTAAGGCATCGGGTGAAATTTCGCTCATAACAGTCTGTCTTTCCTAAAAAAATGATGCGGTATTCTAGCAAAGGATAGGCAGATCGTAAAATGAGAAAAATTGCTCATTTGAATGAATAAATCTTTAGGGATAAAATAACCGACAATTTTTCTCAAACTAAGGATTTTCCTATGCTCACCTTGGATCAAGCACGCCATCAAATGTTGGCACAGCTTTCCTTTCCTTCAGAGATTGAAACCGTCAATTTACAAGATGCCGCCAATCGCACTTGTGCGGAAAATGTCATCTCCCCGATGAATGTGCCTTCTTTTGATAATTCGGCGATGGACGGCTATGCGGTGCGATTGAGGGATTTGCAACAATCCCTCACGCTTTCTGTTGCCGGGAAATCCTTTGCCGGCAATCCCTTCCAAGGGGAATGGCCCCCACAAAGTGCGGTCAGAATAATGACCGGTGCGGTAATTCCCGAAGGCGCCGATGCCGTGGTGATGCAAGAGCAAGTAACGGTAAATGCAGATGGCAGCGTGACCTTCAGCGAGCTCCCTAAACCCAACCAAAATATTCGCCGTATTGGTGAAGATGTGAAAAAAGGGGAAATTGTGTTGCCACAAGGCTCACCCCTAAATGCAGTTTCATTGCCCCTGTTAGCCTCGCTCGGTATTGCTGAAGTGAAATGTTATCCACGTTTAAAAGTGGCGATACTTTCCACCGGCGATGAATTGGTGGAAGTGGGAAAACCACTTCAAACGGGGCAAATTTATGACACCAATCGTTTTACAATTAAATTATTATTAGAAAAACTCCATTGCGATGTGATAGATGTTGGCGTGCTCCCCGATAACCCGGTGGAATTTGAAAATGCCTTTATGAATGCACAAAAACAAGCCGATTTGGTGATAACCAGTGGCGGTGTTTCGGTGGGTGAAGCCGATTTCACCAAAGAGGTTTTAGAGAAAATCGGTGAGATCAATTTCTGGAAACTCGCCATTAAACCGGGCAAACCCTTTGCCTTTGGTAAGTTGAAAAACGCTTGGTTTTGTGGATTACCCGGTAATCCGGTTTCCGCCTTAGTCACCTTCTATCAACTGGTTCAGCCGCTTATTGCCACACTTCAAGGGCAAAAACAGTGGAAAAAACCACCGCACTTTTCTGCAATAACCCTCACCAATTTGAAAAAAGCACCGGGCCGTTTAGATTTTCAACGGGGTTTTTATCAAGTTAATGCGCAAGGGAGCATTGAGGTTCAACCGGTGGGCTTCCAAGGATCGCACCTGTTCAGTGCTTTTGTGAAAAGCAATTGCTTTATTGTGTTAGAACAAGCGCGTGGCAATGTGCAAGCAGGTGAAACCGTGACTATCGAACCCTTCAATCATTTATTGGACTAAAAAATGGCGACACTCAGTCACGAAGAAGAACTACGCTACAACCGTCAAATTATACTAAAAGCGGTTGATTTTGATGGTCAGGAAAAACTCAAAGACAGCCATATGCTGATTGTGGGCCTAGGCGGCTTGGGCTGTGCGGCGGCACAATATCTGGCAGCGGCAGGCGTTGGGCATTTAACCTTATTGGATTTCGACACGGTTTCCCTTTCCAACCTTCAGCGCCAAGTGTTGCATTGCGATGCTCGGTTGAATATGGCGAAAGTGGAATCTGCAAAAATTGCCCTTGAACAAATTAATCCGCACCTTGAAATCAAAACGCTCAATGCCAAATTGGACGAGGAAAAACTCGCCGAAATACTACCGCACTTTGATGTGGTGTTAGATTGTACCGATAACGTGGATATTCGCAATCAACTGGATAACCAATGTGAAAAAGCGAAAATCCCTTTAATTTCCGGGGCCGCTATTCGCATGGAAGGCATGGTTTCAGTGTTCACCTATGAACCTGATACCCCCACTTATCGTGATCTCAGCCAACTTTTCGGACAAAACCATTTAACCTGTGTGGAAGCCGGTGTACTGGCGCCCATTGTCGGTATTATAGGTTCAATTCAAGCCCTAGAAGCCATTAAAGTGCGGTTAAATATCGGCAAGTCTTTATGTGGTCGATTATTAATGATTGATGGGCTTTCCATGGCGATTCGGGAAATGGTATTGCCTAAAACTGCCTTTGCTGCCCGCTAATCGGACGGTTTAAACTTCAGGCTTTTTTTTGTAAAATAGCGGGGTTTATTCGTCTTATCACCCAAAAGGAAACACAATGAAAAAACATCATGTTGATGTCCTTATTTCTGAAGCGGATGTCAAAGCCCGTATCGCCACATTAGGGGCAGAAATTACCGCCTTTTATCAACAAAAACCGATTAATAAGTTGATTGTTGTCGGCTTATTACGAGGCTCATTTATGTTTATGGCAGATTTAGTCCGTGAATTAAAACTGCCGGTAGAAATTGAATTTATGACCACCTCAAGTTATGGCAGTGGTATGACGACAAACCACGATGTAAAAATTACGAAAGATTTGGAAGGCGATATCCGTGGTGAACATGTGCTAATTGTAGAAGATATTATTGACACCGGTTATACCCTTGAAAAAGTCCGTGAAATTTTAAATTTACGGGATCCGGCAAGCCTGACCATTTGTACTTTATTAGATAAGCCTTCACGTCGTGAAGTCGGCGTGCCTGTAGAATGGGTGGGCTTTGAAATTCCCGATGAATTTGTCGTCGGTTATGGCATTGACTATGCCCAACGCCATCGTCATTTAGGTTACATTGGTAAAGTGGTCTTAGAAGAATAATCCATTAGGGGGCATCGTACTGATGCCCTTTTTCCTTTGCCTATGTCAAATTTTAGTCAATCACTCAAATCACCTTTCCATTCCCCCTTGTTTTCCTGAACATTTTCCCTATATCTTTGTCTAACCGCTCGCATATTTGGATACTATCTTCTATTTCGACTTGGAGATTCTATGAAAAAACGTCATTTTTTATTAAGTAGTCTTGCATTAGGTTTAACGGTTTTAGGCACATCGGTGAGTACACAAGCCAGCCTACCGAGTTTTCTTACAGAACAAAATAGCCTTGCCCCAATGCTTGAAAAAGTACAACCTGCTGTGGTGACCCTTTCTGTGGAAGGCAAAGCCAAACGCAATAGCCGTTCTGCCTTACCTGATGATCTTCCGGAAGAATTTCGATTTTTCTTTGGCGATCAATTCGCCGAACAGTTTGGCAATCGAAGTGGCGGGCGTAATTTCCGTGGGTTAGGTTCCGGTGTAATTATCAATGCCGATAAAGGCTATGTCTTAACCAATAACCATGTGATTAATGATGCCGATAAAATCAACGTGACATTACAAGATGGGCGTGAATTTAAGGCAAAACTGGTAGGGAAAGACGAGCAATCGGATATCGCTCTGATTCAAATTGAAAATCCGACAAATTTGACTGCGTTGAAATTTGCCGATTCCGATAAATTGCGTGTAGGTGATTTCACTGTTGCCATTGGTAACCCATTCGGACTGGGGCAAACCGTCACCTCAGGTATTGTTTCCGCACTGGGTCGTTCAACAGGATCTGACAGCGGTGCTTATGAAAACTACATTCAAACCGATGCGGCGGTAAACCGTGGGAATTCCGGTGGTGCATTGGTGAATTTAAACGGTGAATTAATCGGTATCAATACGGCAATTATCTCACCAAGCGGAGGAAATGCAGGCATTGCATTTGCTATTCCAAGCAACCAAGCCAACAATATCGTTCAACAAATTTTAGAATTTGGTGAAGTGCGTCGTGGCTTATTGGGTATCAAAGGCGGTGAATTAAATGCCGATTTAGCCAAAGCCTTTAATGTGAATGCCCAACAAGGGGCCTTCGTCAGCGAAGTGATCCCAAACTCTGCAGCGGAAAAAGCAGGGATTAAAGCAGGCGATGTGATTACGGCAATGAACGGGCAAAAAATTTCAAGCTTTGCAGAAATGCGTGCCAAAATTGCCACCTCAGGTGCCGGAAAAGAAATTGAGCTGACCTATTTGCGTGATGGTAAATCGCAAAATGTGAAAGTCACCTTACAAGCAGATGACGGAAAAGATCAAAGTGCAAGCAATATGGAATTACCGGCATTAGATGGTGCGGAATTTAATAATTACAATGCGAAAGGCATAAAAGGCATTGAAATTACCAAAGTTCAGCCGAATTCCCTTGCCGCACAGCGTGGTTTGAAAACCGGCGATATTATCATTGGCATAAACCGTCAAGCCGTGGAATCAACCCAAGATTTACGCAAAATCTTAGAACAAAAGCCTTCCGCCGTAGCATTAAATGTTTTGCGTGGAAACAACAACTTCTATTTATTAGTGCAGTAATCTTAAAAGTGCGGTCTGTTTGACGACCATTTTATAACGGTGTTTTATCAAGGATAAGACACCGTTTTTTCGTGGGAAAAATCCCGCTGTTGTGCTACAATTCGTGCAATTTTTTTGAGCTAAAAAGGAATACTCAATGACGGATTCAATCCAATCCTCAATTACCCCTGTCAATATTGAAGAAGAACTCAAATCCTCCTATCTCGACTATGCCATGTCTGTCATTGTCGGACGTGCATTACCTGATGTGCGTGACGGTTTAAAACCCGTGCACCGCCGTGTGCTGTTTTCAATGGACCGTGAAGGCAATACGGCAAATAAAAAATATGTCAAATCTGCCCGTGTGGTGGGGGATGTCATCGGTAAATATCACCCTCATGGTGATTCTGCGGTCTATGACACGATTGTCCGTATGGCACAGCCCTTCTCACTTCGTTATATGTTGGTAGACGGGCAAGGTAACTTTGGTTCGATTGATGGCGATGCGCCGGCCGCTATGCGTTATACCGAAGTGCGTATGCAGAAAATTACGCAAGCTTTGCTAACGGATTTGGATAAAGAAACCGTCAATTTCTCGCCAAACTATGATGGCGAATTAATGATTCCGGATGTTTTGCCAACCCGTATTCCGGCATTGCTTGCAAACGGCTCGTCCGGTATTGCGGTGGGGATGGCCACCAATATTCCGCCTCATAACCTCAACGAAGTGTTAAACGGCTGTTTGGCGTATATTGATAACAATGAGATCACAATTGATGAATTAGTGCAGCACATTCCGGGGCCGGACTTCCCAACGGCGGCGTTAATTAATGGTCGCAAAGGGATCGAAGAAGCCTATCGCACCGGTCGGGGTAAAGTCTATGTTCGTGCCCGTGCAAGCGTTGAAACCAACGATAAAGGCCGTGAGCAAATTATCGTATCAGAATTGCCTTATCAAGTGAATAAGGCAAAGCTTGTAGAAAAAATTGCCGAGCTGATTCGTGAGAAAAAAATTGAAGGCATCAGCAATATTACCGACCTTTCAAACAAAGAAGGGATCCGTATTGAAATCGATATCAAACGGGATGCGGTTGGTGAAGTGGTGTTAAATCACCTTTATTCACTCACCCAAATGCAGGTGACTTTCGGCATCAATATGGTGGCGCTCGATCACGGACAGCCACGTTTATTTAACCTCAAAGAAATTATCGAAGCCTTCGTATTACACCGCCGTGAGGTGGTGACCCGCCGCTCCATTTTTGAGCTTCGCAAAGCCCGTGAGCGTACCCATATTTTAGAAGGTTTAGCGGTGGCACGCTCTAATATTGATGAAATGATTGCGATTATTCGCAATTCCAAAAACCGTGAAGAAGCCGCCAATGCCATTAGTTCACGTTCTTGGGCATTACATTCAGACATCATCAACTTACTGGATATTACCGCCCGCCCTGATGAACTTGAAGAAGGATTGGGTATTCAAGGCAGCCAATATTATCTCTCACCGGCGCAAGTTAATGCGATTTTAGAACTTCGCCTACACCGTTTAACGGGCATCGCTTTTGAAGAAGTGGTGAAAGAATACCAAGAATTATTAGTAAAAATTGCCGATCTTCTCCATATTTTAAGCAGTGCCGAACGCTTAATGGAAGTCATCCGTGAAGAATTGGAAGAAGTCAAATCACAATTTGGTGATGAGCGTTTAACAGAAATTACTACCGCTTCAGGCGATATTGATTTAGAAGATCTTATCGCTCAAGAAGATGTGGTGGTGACCCTTTCCCATGAAGGCTATGTGAAATATCAACCGCTGACCGATTATGAAGCGCAACGCCGAGGTGGAAAAGGCAAATCGGCCACGAAGATGAAAGAAGAAGATTTCATCGAAAAACTCTTGGTCGCTAATACTCATGACACCATTCTCTGCTTCTCAAGCCGAGGACGTTTATATTGGCTGAAAGTCTATCAGCTCCCACAAGCCAGCCGTGGCGCGCGTGGTCGTCCTATCGTTAATATTCTGCCATTACAAGAAAATGAACGTATCACCGCAATCCTCCCGGTTTCAGCTTATGAAGAAGACAAATTTGTGGTGATGGCAACCGCAGGCGGGATTGTGAAGAAAATTGCGCTCACCGAATTCAGCCGTCCACGTTCAAGCGGTATCATCGCCTTGAATTTACGAGATGAAGATGAGCTGATCGGTGTAGATATTACCGATGGCAATAATGAAATTATGCTCTTCTCTTCTCAAGGCCGTGTGGTACGTTTTGCTGAAACTGCCGTTCGGGCAATGGGACGTTTAGCCACCGGGGTTCGAGGGATCAAACTTGCCTTAACCAATGAAATATCAGAAGAGGAAAGTGCGGTCGATATTGAGGAAATTTCTGATGAAAATACGGAAGATTCTTTGGATCTCAATATCGACAAAGTGGTTTCTTTAGTCATTCCAAAAGGTGAAGGGGCAATCCTAACGGCAACCCAAAACGGTTACGGTAAACGCACCCAATTAAGCGAATATCCAACCAAATCCCGTAATACGAAAGGGGTGATTTCTATCAAAGTGAGTGAGCGTAACGGTAAAGTCGTGGCGGCAACCCAAGTGGAAGAAACGGATCAAATTATGCTGATAACCGATGCCGGCACCTTGGTGCGCACCCGTGTTAGCGAAGTGAGCATTGTGGGTCGTAACACCCAAGGGGTTCGCTTGATTCGCACCGCTGAAAACGAGCAAGTCGTCAGCCTTGAGCGAGTGTGTGATATGGATGATGAAGACAGCTCAGAAGACACCGGGATAACGGAAGAATAACCTAACCCCTAACGCTAAAGGATTTCACTCATACTCTCTGGGTGAAATCCTTTTTTCAATTAGATTTTCTAAAGCTCTCACCTTATAAAGAAAGCAATCAAAAATGATGCCTTCTTATCAATATTATGTAGTCGTTATATAACTCTGGGTTATTTATTTCGTTCTCATCCCCTCGCCCGTTTATGGGAGAGGGTGGAGAAAATGTACAACCCAAACATCATTTACATATTTCCCTAAGGACATCGTTTACATTTTGTTGGGTTGCTGGTGCCACTGTGTGGCGGGTTTTATTTTCTTTTCTCGTTCGTCCATTTGACCGAGAAAATGAAAACGGTAAAAAATGTTCCAAATGCCATCGGCATAAGGCACAAACGCCAC
>NZ_MLHL01000033.1 GCF_002000545.1 Rodentibacter trehalosifermentans
ATTAACGGCATTGAAAATTTTTGGAGCCAAGCCAAGCGGATACTCCGAAAATATAATGGAATCGACCGAAAAAATTTTCCCTTATTCTTGAAGGAATGTGAATTTCGGTTTAACTTTGGAACACCAAAAGAGCAACTTAAAATGTTGCGAAAATGGTGTGGAATTTAGGGCTAATCTACGTCAGCCCCTTATTTTTTAATTAAAGATCAAAATCACCAAAGTCATTGGTATCGACTTTAGAATCAATTTGCCCTACAAGATAAGAACTCACTTCCACTTCTTGCGGCGCCACCTGCACGTTATCAGATACCAACCAGGCATTAATCCAAGGAATTGGGTTTGAGCGGGCTTGGAAAGGCAACGGTAGGCCAACGGCTTGCATACGGATATTGGTGATATATTCCACATATTGCACCAAAATGTCTTTATTTAAGCCGATCATAGAGCCGTCTTTAAATAAATAATCTGCCCATTCTTTTTCTTGTTCCGCTGCAGCGAGGAATAAATCGTAGGCTTCTTGTTTACATTCTTCGGCAATTTCTGCCATTTCAGGGTCGTCCTGACCGGCTGCCATAATATTTAAAATATGCTGTGTCCCGGTTAAATGCAAGGCTTCATCACGGGCAATAAATTTAATGATTTTGGCGTTCCCTTCCATTAATTGACGTTCTGCAAAGGCAAAAGAGCAAGCAAAAGACACATAGAAACGAATGGCTTCAAGGGCATTGACACTCATTAAGCAAAGATAAAGCTGTCTTTTGAGGTTGCGTAATGTGACGACACATTCTTTGCCATCTACCGTGTAAGTGCCTTCACCGTATAAACCATAAAGTTGGCTGTCACGGATTAAATCGTCATAGTAAGAGGAAATATCTTTTGCACGTTTAATGATTTCTTCATTGGTGACGATATCATCAAAAACGATTGACGGATCGTTGACAATATTACGAATAATGTGAGTGTAAGAACGGCTGTGAATGGTCTCAGAGAATGTCCAAGTTTCAATCCAGGTTTCTAATTCCGGAATGGACACCAATGGCAATAATGCTACATTCGGGCTACGGCCTTGAATGGAATCCAATAGCGTTTGATATTTTAAATTACTGATAAAAATATGTTTTTCGTGTTCTGGCAATGCGGCGTAATCGATACGATCTTGCGACACATCCACCTCTTCCGGACGCCAGAAGAAAGAAAGTTGTTTTTCGATTAATTTTTCGAAAGTTTCGTATTTTTGTTGATCGTAACGTGCCACGTTGACATTTTGACCAAAGAACATCGGTTCTTTGAGTTGATCGTTTTTAGTTTGTGAGAAGGTTGTGTATGCCATTTTTATTTTCCGTTATATTTTTGTTGACCGTGTGAATAACCTAGTTCATAAGCTGCTCGAGCAGACTTATGCCTTCCAGTCCCCGCTTGACTATATGGTAGTTTTAGATCGTTAATACTCCGTCTTGGATTATTAGCAAAACCATCTGAATGTCCCTCATCATAGGCACACCCTGCACATAAGTGCCTTCCATCTGAGATTTTCTGACTATCTGGTAAGGTTGACAATAGTTCTGCATATTGATGACCTTTATTACATTCCATGATGCTCTCCTTACTTCTATCTTTAGATTTTACAAGCCCCACCGGCACAGCCGTCATCAAGATCTTCTTGTGCATCTTCGGCGCCGTCACGGGTGTTTTGGTAGTAAAGGGTTTTCAAGCCGTATTTGTAAGCGGTTAATAAATCTTTTAACAATACTTTCATTGGTACTTTACCGTCTTCAAAGCGTTTTGGATCGTAGTTGGTATTGGCGGAAATTGCTTGATCCACGAATTTTTGCATAATGCCCACTAAGTGTAGATAGCCGTCATTGCTTGGAATATCCCAAAGTAATTCGTATTGCTCGCTTAAGTTTTCGTAATCCGGCACCACTTGTTTTAAGATACCGTCTTTTGAGGCTTTCACGCTCACATGACCACGCGGTGGCTCAATACCATTGGTGGCATTAGAGATCTGTGATGAGGTTTCTGACGGCATTAATGCGGTGAGGGTAGAATTACGCAAGCCAAATTCTTGAATATCTTTACGCAAACTTTCCCAATCATAATGCAACGGTTCTTGGGTGAGGGAATCCAAATCTTTTTTATAGGTATCAATCGGTAAAATACCTTGTGAGTAAGTGGTTTGATTGAAATATTCACAAGCCCCTTGTTCTTTTGCTAAATTCATTGAGGCTTTCAATAGATAATATTGAATAGCTTCAAAGGTGCGGTGGGTTAAATCGTTGGCACTACCGTCAGAGTAGCGAACGCCGTTTTTCGCTAAGTAGTAAGCATAGTTAATCACCCCAATACCTAAAGAACGGCGGGCAAGCGAGCTGCGTTTTGCTGCCGCAACCGGGTAGTCTTGGTAATCTAATAACGCATCTAATGCACGCACGGCAAGGTCGGCGAGTTCTTCTAATTCATCAAGCTGTTCAATTTTGCCTAAGTTAAAGGCAGAAAGGGTACAAAGGGCGATTTCCCCGTTTTCATCATGAATATGCTCAAGCGGTTTGGTCGGTAGGGCAATTTCTAAACAAAGGTTAGATTGACGTACCGGCGCCACTTGCGGATCAAACGGTGAGTGGGTATTACAGTGATCCACATTTTGGATATAAATACGACCGGTTGAGGCACGTTCTTGCATTAATAGCGAGAAAATTTCTACGGCTTTGACCGTGCGTTTACGAATTGTTGGATCTTGCTCATATTTGACATAAAGTTCTTCAAACTTGTCTTGATCCGCAAAGAACGCTTCGTAAAGTCCCGGTACATCGGAAGGACTGAATAAGGTGATATCACCGCCTTTAATTAAGCGTTGATACATTAATTTATTTAATTGCACACCATAGTCCATATGACGAACACGGTTATCTTCCACACCACGGTTATTTTTTAACACAAGGAGGCTTTCAGATTCTAAGTGCCATAATGGGTAATAAACTGTCGCCGCACCGCCACGCACGCCACCTTGTGAACAAGATTTCACTGCGGTTTGGAAATATTTGTAGAAAGGGATACAGCCTGTATGGAAAGCTTCACCGCCACGGATTTCACTGCCTAAAGCACGAATTGCACCGGCGTTCACGCCAATTCCCGCACGTTGGGAAACATATTTCACAATGGCTGAGGCGGTGGCGTTAATGGAATCCAAACTATCACCACATTCAATTAGCACACAAGAACTGAATTGGCGGGTTGGGGTACGCACACCTGCCATAATTGGGGTTGGCAAGGAAATTTTAAATGTAGAGGTCGCATCGTAGAAACGCTTGATATAGTCCAAGCGGGTGGCTTGCGGATATTTAGAAAATAAACTCGCGGCAACCAATAAATAAAGGAACTGGGCGGATTCATAAATCTCACCGGTGACACGGTTTTGTACTAAATATTTCCCTTCCAGCTGTTTGACTGCGGCATAGGAAAAAGTCATATCACGCCAATGATCGATAAAACCGTCCATTTCATCCCATTCTTCACGGGTGTAGTCGTCTAAAAGGGCATGATCATATTTGCCCATACGCACGAGTTTTTTGACGTGATCATACAAACGAGGCGGATCGAAATGACCGTAAGCCTTTTTACGTAAATGGAAAATCGCCAAACGGGCGGCAAGATACTGATAATCTGGCGTATCTTTGCTGATTAAATCTGCCGCTGCCTTGATGATGGTTTCATGAATATCGGAAGTGCGAATCCCCTCATAAAATTGAATATGAGAACGTAATTCCACTTGAGAAACGGAAACATTTTCTAATCCTTCAGCCGCCCAAGTAATCACTCGGTGGATTTTATCAAGATTGATTTGTTCCTGTGATCCATCACGTTTTGTCACCATTAAACTTTTGTTCATATAGTACGAGCCCTGTTATTGTTATGATATTTTTTAAACACAAGATATAGTGTTAGGAAATAAACGGCACACAAGATAATGTGTTTTTTTGTTAGGATCAAGCGATAAATTTTCTGTTAAAATGATTGACAAAAGGTAAGTTATTTAAAAACAAATACTTTTCCGAAAATTGTAAATAGGAGAATTTTTTACTTGAAAAAATGAAAAAGTGCGGTTAAAAATCAGGGTGTTTTTTGACCGCACTTTGATAGGTAAAACCATACTGGTGGGAGATAATTAATTCAAATATTTAAACACTTTCACCACTTTCTGTACACCGCTTATTTTACTGGCAATTTCAGCGGCCGCATCAGCTTGGGCTTGTGTGACATTACCTAATAAGAAAACTTCGCCGTTTTCGGTGATGACTTTCACATCTGTTGATTTCACCCGATTATCCACTAGCATTTTGGATTTGACTTGTGTGGTGATCCAACTATCTTTGCTGATTTGTCCAATAGAAATTTTAGGGCTAATGCGTAGTTCATTATAAACATCGGTGACGCCTTCCACCCCTTTGGCAAGATCGGTGGCGGTGGATTTGGTGCTTTCACTTGGCACTTGACCGATTAACAAGATGCGAGCACTGTAAGAGACAGCATTTACACGGGCTTCTGCGTTGATTTGCTCATCTTTATCTAGGGCATTTTCCACTTTAAATTCAAGGGTTTCATCATCAACTTGGGCTCCCATGGTGCGGGGATCGGTTGCCACTTTTGTGCCGGCTGCCGCACCGCCAAGAACTGCGGCAACGCAGCCTTGTAACAGGATTGAAGCCGTTAAAATACATACCAGTTTTTTTAAGGGGGTGAGTGTCATTTGTTACTCCTTTAGTGAAATAAATCCCTCGGTTAGTCAAAGAAATCGTGGGATAGTTTAATGATAACGAACATTCTATCAAACTCTTGGGAATAATGTGCGATCAATGAGTTCGCAAAGAGCATTAATTACAAATAAATGATTTTCTAAAATACGGCTTTCTTTATGGGTAGGAATAGAAATTTCCAAATCTTGTTCTGCCAATAAGCCTTGAATAGCATCATTATTTGAACCGGTAAGTGCAATCACGCGAATTTCTTTGCTTACCGCATTGGCAATGGTGTTGAGCACGGTTTTTTCCGAGCCTAATGGGGCAAAGGCAATGAGCAAATCACCGGGTTTTGCCATGGCGTTAAATTGATGTTGATAGAGATTTTCCGGTGAGTGATCAAAAACTAATGAAGATCCGACCGCACTTTCTAGGCTGAGTAGCACAGAGGGAAAACTTGGGCGTTCAATCTCATAGCGATTTAGGAGATTAGACACTAAAAATTGAGCATTCGCATAGGAGCGTGCAATACCACAGGCAATCACTTTATTGCCGCTAAGTAAGCATTGAATCACCTTTTGGCTTGCATTGGCAATATTTTCCGTGAGCAAACTGGAGGCGGAAATTTGAATTTGTATGCTTTCGCTATAAATATCTTTAACTTGTTGTAACATCATTGAAAATTAAATTAATCAAGAAAATTAGGAAGCCATTGAATCTCTTGTGCATTTTTACCAAAAGCGATGAGATCAAAACGGCAGTCGGCATCTTCTAAACTGAGATTTTGCTTGGCAAGCCAAAGATTGGCGGCATCAAGCCATTTTTGTTGTTTATGCCAATCGACACTGTCAATGGCCGAACCAAAGCGGGTATTTGAACGTTGGCGGACTTCGACAAACACAATGGTCTGTCCATCTTGCATAATAAGATCGAGTTCACCACATTTAAAAAACTGATTGGCCGCAATAAAACGCAATCCCTTTGATTCTAAAAAAAGGCGGGCTTGATGCTCAAAGCCCGCTCCTTGTTGACGTTTTAAGGAAAACATTTAGTTAGCGACCGGCACGATTTGCCCACCTTGATATTGGAACCACGTCATATCACGTTCTACATTACAGCTTGGACCGGCACTTAATAGCCCGGTTAAACCGCTTAATTGATACCCTGGTACTTGGCGTAGTTCATTAAAATGGTTAATCAATAGCCAAGCATCCGATCCCATCGCATATAAGCGCATAAGTTGATATTCATTGCCGGTTGAACTTGCCACTTTTTGATATTGGCTAGAGGTGGATTCTTTAAAGAAGGGAATATCACTGAATTGTACACCGTTCATTTGAGCCGCATATTCAGTCGAATGACCCGCAGCATTGGCTCGGGAACTGGCATAAATTTTCACATTCGGGAGACTGTTTGCCAAATAACCTTTTATTTCTGCCAGTTCTTCTGGGTTTGCGAGCGCATAAAGTGCGGTTGAATTTGCCCCATTTTCTTGGAAGAAATACGGTACATCGGCAGTTAAGTTATAGTAACGAATATTGGCATCGGTTGAAGCTAATTGTTGCCAACGAACATTGAACGCATTGCCTACCCGCTGACCCAATTCATTTTGTGGCATGGCAACAACCGGGTGGCGAATTCCATCATTCCACATTTTGGTGGCGGCAGATTCGGCTTCATCTTCCGGTGATAAGCCGTAGTAGCACATTTGATTAATCGCGTGCGTATTTTGTGTGGTGTTTAAGGCTAATATATCAATGCCTTGCACTGTAGTCGGGTTGTTAATAATAGCATCGACATTCTGTTTTAAAAGTGGCCCAACCAAGGTTTTCACCCCCGCTTGTTTGGCTTGAACTAGAATATCCTCAATGGAGTAAGTGGCGGAGTCAAAAATTTGTACCGGAATGGTGGAATTGCCTTTGGCATCGTTAAAACCGGATAAAATGGTATTTCCTAGGATTTGACCATCACCACTGACCGGTAAAATTAAACCGATTTGGGCAAGATTGGTTTGTTGGAAATTTAACAAACTTTGTAATTCTTTTGGAAAAAGGGTGGCAGCCGTATGGTTAGGATAAGCCGATTTCCAATTTTGCAATGCTTGGCTTAATTGTACCGGCTGACGAAGATTATCGTTGTAAGCTTTAATTAACGTCAGCCAACCACCAAGTGCCGCATTGCCTTCATCTGAGGCATTATTGATTACACCTGAATTAGCAGAACGCAACAACGCCCAAGTTTTATCCACATTCTCTTGGCGACGCTGTACATCAGAAAGGTTTTCATCCATTTTGATGCGGGCTTTCACTGCTTCAATCACCTCTTTACGATTTTCTGCAATGCTCGCTTGGGTTTCATAATAACGTGATTTTTGAGAAGGGCTGAGTTTTTTAAGATCAATCAAACGTAATTGGCTTTCAGCGACTTCATTTGATCCTTTCGCTGCCGAAAGACGGGCTTCAATTAACGAACGATCAAGTTTTTGTGCCTCATTTAATTCCCCTAATTCCGCTAAAATGGCTTCTGATTGCGGGATTTTGTTTTCGCTGATTAAGGCTCGAGCGGCGAGGAGTTTATAGGTTTCTTTATCTTCTGCATTTTGGGCTTGTTCCAATTTATTCATATAAAATTCGGAACTGGCATTGGCATCTCGTTGTAGGGTTTCGGTGAAACTGCTGCCAAATAAATTGGAACAGCCGGCTAATGCAACGGATAATAAAATTGGCATTAAACGTTTTTTAAAACCTGTGCCTTGTAATAGAATAGCCATATTCGTTTTGCTCCGTTATGGATGAGTCAATAATGGGAGCGATCTTACTGACCTCGAACCTTAAAAGCAAACAAAAATGAATGATTTAAGCGGAATTTTATATATTGTGGCAACTCCTATTGGTAATTTAAAAGATATTACCCAGCGAGCCTTAGACACCTTTTCCCAAGTGGATCTCATTGCTGCAGAAGATACCCGTCATAGTGGCTTATTGCTCAGTCACTATGGCATAAAAAAGCCATTTTTTGCATTGCATGATCATAATGAACAGGAAAAAGCCGCAGTTTTGGTGGAAAAACTGAAACAAGGGAAAAATATTGCATTAATTTCCGATGCCGGCACCCCTTTAATTAGCGATCCCGGTTTTCATTTGGTTCGTCAATGTCGGGAGGCGGGAATTGCAGTGGTGCCTTTACCCGGGGCTTGTGCGGCGATTACCGCACTTTGTGCTTCCGGTATTGCCTCAGATCGTTTTTGTTTTGAAGGGTTTTTACCGGCAAAAAGCAAAGCCCGCCGAGATAAACTGGAAAAGGTAGCAGAAGAAGAACGCACGTTGATTTTTTACGAATCTACCCACCGCATTTTGGATACCCTTACCGATATGCAAGAGGTGTTAGGGGAAGCGCGCTATGTGGTGTTGGCGCGTGAGCTGACAAAAACGTGGGAAACCATTGTGGGCGATACTGTAGTCAATTTACGTCAATGGTTGAGCGAAGATCCCAACCGAACTAAAGGTGAAATGGTATTAATTGTAGAAGGCAAAACCAAGCAGGAAAGTGAGGCGGAATTCTCACCTTTGGCGATTAAAGCCCTCAGCTTAATGGCACAAGAATTACCCCTTAAAAAAGCGGCGGCAATTGTGGCGGAATTATACGGTTATAAGAAAAATGCCTTGTATCAATTTGGGTTAGAAAATTTATAAGCGGTTTGTTCTAAAAAAACTCGCTGTTTTTTGACCGCACTTTTTTGAGTTCACGTTGAGATAAATTTTATATTTACGGAGAAAAATATGTTAAAGCAGGTTTCGGAAAGTTTACTGACCCCAAGCCAGTTATCCACCAAAGAATTATTGAATATTTTCGATTTAATGTCGCATCGTCATATTGACTATGCCGATCTCTATTTTCAGCTTAGCCAAGATGAAAATTGGGTGTTGGAAGACGGCATTATTAAAGAGGGCGGTTTTCACATTGAGCGAGGGGTAGGTGTTCGTGCCGTATCCGGTGAGAAAACCGGTTTTGCTTATTCGGATCAAATTAATCTTGCCTCACTGCAACAATGTGCTAATGCGGTGAAAGGGATTGGGCAAAGCAAACAAGGCAATATTATCGTGCCGACCGCGCTCAATGCGGTCGATCCTATTATGCGTTATGCGGCAATTAACCCGCTTCAAAGCCTTTCGAAAGAAAAGAAAATTGAATTATTACATTTAGTTGATCGCACAGCCCGAGCCGAAGATCCTCGTGTCACCCGAGTATCTGCCAGTTTAAGTGCCGTTTATGAAGAAGTCTTAGTGATGGCAACAGACGGAACATTGGCGGCAGATATTCGCCCACTCGTACGTTTGTCTATTTCTGTATTAGTCGAAGAAGATGGCAAACGTGAACGGGGAAGTTGTGGCTCCGGTGGACGATTTGGATTGGATTGGTTTTTTGAAACCGTTGATGGCGATATTCGGGCGGTCAATTTTGCGAAAGAAGCCGTTCGTCAAGCTTTGGTGAATTTAGGGGCGGTGGCCGCACCGGCAGGACTCATGCCCGTTGTATTGGGGGCTGGTTGGCCCGGGGTGCTTTTGCATGAAGCGGTAGGGCATGGCTTAGAGGGGGATTTTAATCGTAAAGAAAGCTCTTTATTTACCGGAAAAATTGGCGAATTAGTGACCTCTCCACTTTGCACGATTGTGGATGACGGCACGCTTGCCAATCGCCGAGGGTCGCTCACGATTGATGATGAAGGAGTGCCAAGCCAATGTAACGTGCTGATAAAAGACGGTATTTTGCAAGGTTATATGCAAGATAAAATGAATGCCCGTTTAATGGGGGTGAACCCTACAGGGAATGGTCGCCGTGAGTCCTATGCTCATCTGCCTATGCCACGCATGACCAACACTTATATGTTAGCAGGGCAGAGTAAATTTGAGGATTTAATTGCTTCGGTAGATCATGGTGTTTATGCTCCCCATTTTGGCGGAGGGCAAGTGGATATCACCTCAGGTAAATTTGTGTTTTCTACCTCAGAAGCCTATCTGATTGAGAAGGGAAAAATCACCAAACCGGTAAAAGGGGCAACGCTAATTGGTAGCGGTATTGAGGTGATGCAAAAAATCTCTATGGTGGCCGATAAATCAGAGTTGGATTTAGGCATTGGAGTTTGTGGAAAAGACGGACAAAGCGTGCCGGTGGGCGTAGGGCAACCTGCGTTGAAAATTGATGAAATTACGGTGGGTGGCACAAATTAAACACAAATTTAATGACACCAAGGGCGCCATTTTGGCGCCCTTTTATCATCAAATTTTTAGTGGAATATGAAAATTAAATTTGTGTCGCGGCAAAAGAGGAGCAAAATCACCACTCTATGCATTTCTTTCACAAATTTTTTCAAATTCAGCAAAAAATGTTGGGAAAGTTTTTGCTGTACATTTGGGATCGAGGATTGTCACTGCCGTATCTGAAAGGGCGATTAAAGCAAAACACATGGCCATACGGTGATCGTTGTAAGTGGCAATTTCCGCATGTTGGAATTGATCTAATGGTAAAGGTTGAATTCGAATGAAATCTTCCCCTTCTTCTACTTCTGCGCCGACTTTACGCAATTCCGTTGCCATGGCTGCAAGACGGTCTGTTTCTTTGACACGCCAGTTGTAAATATTGCGAATGGTGGTTTCCCCTTGTGCAAAAAGTGCGGTAGTCGCAATAGTCATCGCTGCATCGGGAATGTGATTCATATCCATATCAATGCCATGGAGTTTTGCTTTTTCGGCTTGGATAAAATCCTCCCCCCAAGTGATTTTAGCGCCCATTTTTTCCAATACTTCTGCAAATAGGCGGTCACCTTGGATAGAGTTTTTACCGATACCGGTCACTTTCACCTTGCCTTTAATGGCACCGGCGGCTAAGAAATAGGAAGCAGAAGATGCATCACCTTCCACCAAATATTTACCCGGTGAAATATACTGTTGATTTGCTTTGATATGGAAAGTTTGGTATCCATGATTTTCGACCTCTACACCAAAATCTTTCATCATGGCAAGTGTAATATCAATATAAGGTTTTGAAACCAAATCACCGATAATCTCAATTTCCATATCGTTTTCGGCAAGAGGTGCTGCCATTAAAAGTGCGGTCAAAAATTGCGATGAAATGGAACCGTCAATGGTGACTTTCCCCCCTTTTATCCCTCTGTTGCGAATAGCAAGAGGCGGATAGCCTTCATTTTCTAAATAACGCACCTCAGCACCGGCTTGATGAAGCGCCTCAACCAAATGAAGAATGGGACGCTCTTTCATGCGTGGTTCGCCGGTGAGAATTACTTCACCTGCTGTTTTACCTTTCAAGCAAAGTGCGGCAGTTAAAGGACGCATAGCCGTACCGGCATTGCCCAGAAAAAGTGAAAGCCCGTTTTGTACATGAAAAGTGCCGCCTAATCCCTCAATTTCACAAAGGGTTTTATCTTCAGAAAGCTGATAATTTACGCCAAGTGCTTTTAGGGCATTTAACATATGGCGAATATCATCACTATCAAGCAAATTGGTGACGGTTGTTGTGCCTTTGGCAAGGGCGGCAAGGAGCAATGCACGATTCGATAAACTTTTTGAGCCGGGAAGATTGATAGTCCCTTCCACTGAATGAATAGGGGTTAGCGTGATTTTTTCCATTACAACACCACCGTTTTATTTTTATAAACAAAAATTTTATCGTGAAGGGCGAGATCAAGGGCACGACTTAACACGGTTTTTTCTACATCTCTTCCTGCCCGCATCATGGCATCGGCGCTATAAGTGTGATCAATATGGATCACATTTTGCATAATAATTGGGCCTTGATCCAACTCGTTATTGATAAAATGGGCGGTTGCGCCAATGATTTTTACACCACGCTCATAGGCTTGTTGGTAGGGTTTCGCCCCAATAAATGCAGGAAGGAAAGAGTGGTGAATATTAATCACCCGGTTTGGATAACGTTCGACAAATTCAGGATTTAGCACCCGCATATATTTTGCCAAAACAATGTAATCCGGGGCATATTCATCAATTTTTTCTGCAAGCAATTGATCGTGTTCAACCCGTGTTAATCCTTCATGGCTGATGCAGTGGAAAGGAATATTAAAACGTTCTACCAATTCTTGTAAATTATGGTGGTTTCCGATGACAGCGGCAATCTCGACATCCAATGCACCATAATAATTTTTCATTAAAATATCACCCAGACAATGGGCTTCTTTTGTCACGAGAATAACAATACGTTTACGTTGTGTACTAATTAAACGACAATTTGTCCCTTCAGGTAAGCTATATTTAAGATCTTCCAATAATGTGGTTTCATTAAAGATCCCTTCAAGTTCTGTACGCATGAAAAAATGCTTTGTTTCAAAATCAACAAATTCATTATTATGGAGAATATTAAGTTGGTGCTTATAACAAATGTTGGTTATTTTGGCGATTAAACCTTTATCATCAGGGCAATCGGTGAGAAGTATTTTTTTTTCTATCATAATATTAATGCTGTGTTTATTTGGAATATTAAAGAAAAAAGAGAACCCATAAAGATTATGGGTTCTTGAGAAAGGAATAATTAAATTTCAAAATCAGACAATGATTTGCCTGCATCTAATGCTTCTTGAATAATAAGAGGTGTACGTCCTTGACCGGTCCAGGTTTTTTGATTGCCGTTTTTATCGGTATATTGATACTTAGCGGGGCGGGCTTCACGTTTTGGACGGATACCGGATGATGCCATACCGACAATTTCTTGTAATTCTTCAGCGGTAATGCCTTCTTGTTTGATTAATTCTTTATATTTTTCAATTCGGGCTTTGCGTTCAATTTCTGCTTGTTGAATTTCTGCCATTTGTACACGCTTTTCAGCAACGGCTTCTTCAAATTTCTTTAATGAACTTTCAGCTTGTTCTAATGTAAGATCGCGTAAAACGGAACGAATAGTGCGAAGATTGGTAAATGCTTTAATTAAATCGGACATAATAAACCTCTATGATATATATAATACAAATTCGGCGCTTATAATAACGAAATTAATCTTGAAGGTAAACCTTAAATTTAAATAAAAAATAGATGAGAGGATAATTACGATTAAATTAATTGTTAATATTATAAGTTTTATGCTACTTGTCACTTAACTTTGATTAATTGAAGTTATTTAATAGAAACTATTAGATTTTTTCTGTTTTTTCTTGTAATCTTAAACTCCCTATAAAAGTAGAGGTGCAGTGGCTATAAGTATTTTTTCCGAGTGGATAACGATGACGAAAAAAGAAAGGAGTCATTGCCGAAATCAGTTAAAAGTCGTTTTGGCTGGTTGGTGGCGTATCCGAAAGGAACGTTACTGTCATAGTGATTAACTATGGAGCGCTACGGTTAGGTCTGGTCATCATTTAGTCCATTTTCTGCCGTTCTCTCCATTATTTATTTTAGGTATAACATAATGGAACTTATCGATTTTTCTTCTTCAATTTGGTCTGTCGTTCCCGCTTTATTGGCAATTATTTTAGCCATTGCAACACGTCGTGTATTAATTTCTTTAAGCGCCGGTATTTTGGTGGGGGCATTAATGCTTAATAATGCTTCACTTTTACCGACATTGACTTATTTGAAAGATAATATTGTTGCGTTGGTTTATAGCGATGGGGCAATAAATTCAAATATGAATATTGTCCTCTTCTTAATTTTACTCGGTATTTTGACCGCACTTTTAACCGTTTCGGGAAGTAATCGTGCTTTTGCCGAATGGGCACAAGCCCGTATTAAGGATCGCCGTGGGGCAAAATTATTAGCGGCATCGTTGGTTTTTATCACTTTCATTGATGACTATTTTCATAGCCTTGCGGTAGGGGCAATTGCCCGTCCGGTGACGGATCGCTTCAATGTATCCCGTCCGAAACTCGCCTATATTTTGGACTCCACCGCCGCACCGATGTGCGTGATGATGCCGATTTCGAGCTGGGGGGCTTATATCATCACATTAGTGGGGGGATTACTGGCGACTTACTCTATCACCGAATATACACCGATGGGAGCATTTATCGCGATGAGCTCAATGAATTACTATGCGATTTTTGCCTTATTAATGGTATTTTTTGTGGCTTATTTTTCTTTTGATATTGGTTCTATGGCACGTCACGAAAAAGCGGTGATGGCACGGGAAACTCAGGAGCAGGAAGAAGAATTGGGCGTAAAAGGTCACGTTCGGAATCTTGTTGTTCCAATTCTAGTTTTAATCGTCGCCACGGTTTCAATGATGATGTACACCGGCGGTCAAGCCCTTGCTGAAGCCGGTTCGTCATTTTCTGTTTTAGGGGCTTTTGAAAATACCAATGTTGGGATTTCACTTGTCGTAGGGGGGGGAAGTGCGGTCATTATTTCTACCCTTTTAATTGTGTTAGATGGGCAGGTGTGTTTATCCGAATATGTGAAAGCTTGGGGATTAGGCATCAAATCTATGCTTGGAGCGATTGCGATTTTATTTTTTGCTTGGACAATCAATAAAATCGTGGGTGATATGCAAACAGGTAAATATCTCTCTTCTTTGGTTTCAGGCAATATTCCAGTTCAATTTTTACCGGTAATTTTATTTGTTTTAGGGGCTGCAATGGCATTTTCAACGGGCACAAGTTGGGGAACTTTCGGTATTATGCTGCCAATTGCTGCAGCGATGGCGACAAATACTGCACCGGAATTGATACTACCTTGCCTTTCTGCGGTGATGGCAGGTGCCGTGTGTGGTGATCACTGTTCACCGGTTTCGGATACCACGATTTTATCCTCGACAGGGGCAAAATGTAATCATATGGATCACGTTACCACTCAATTACCTTATGCCTTAACCGTTGCGGCGGCAACCTGTGTGGGTTATGTCGTGGTAGGCTTTACAGAATCAGGGTTAGCCGGATTTGTGGCGACAGCAATCTCTTTAGCGGTACTTGTATTTATCGTTAAAAAACGTTAAAAACGTGATCTAGTTCAAAAAAACAGAATAAAAAATAAAATTTTGTTGTTTTTATAAAATGCGGCATAAAGTCGCATTTTTTTTGTTTTTAGTTCTTTGTTTTTTATATTTAACTGATATTTTATTTATTTTTAGATTTTTATCCTGTTAATTTTTGTTTTATTATGTTGTAAGCCTATAGACAAAGATTTTTTTGTCAGTATGATAAAACACATTGAGCAATCGGTTACTTTTGCAACTTATTACAAAAGAGCGGTCAATTTTAGGAGTGAATAATGAAAAAATTATCCGGTGCAGAAATGGTAGTGCAATCACTGCGTGACGAAGGGGTTGAGTATTTGTTTGGTTATCCGGGAGGGGCAGTGCTTGATATTTATGATGCCATCCACACCCTTAGCGGTATTGAACATATTCTTGTGCGTCATGAACAAGCGGCTGTTCATATGGCAGACGGTTATGCACGAGCAACCGGCAAAGTGGGCTGTGTCTTAGTGACATCAGGCCCCGGAGCAACCAATGCGATTACCGGCATTGCTACGGCTTATGCGGATTCTGTACCGATGGTGGTGATTTCAGGGCAAGTGATGAGCCATTTGATTGGCAGCGATGCCTTCCAAGAATGTGATATGGTGGGCATTTCTCGTCCCGTAGTAAAACACAGTTTTATTGTCAAAAAAGCAGAAGAGATTCCGGAAATCATCAAAAAAGCCTTTTATATTGCCTCAACAGGGCGTCCTGGTCCTGTTGTGGTGGATATTCCAAAAGACACGGTCAACCCAATCCATAAATTCCCTTATGAATATCCAAAATCTGTTGAAATGCGTTCTTATAATCCCACAGTGAATGGACATAAAGGACAGATTAAAAAAGCGCTAAAAGCCTTATTAGTGGCAAAAAAACCAGTGTTATTCGTGGGGGGGGGATCGGTTGCCGCAGAATGTAGTGACGCATTAACCCAATTGGCACAGCGACTAAATTTACCGGTGACGGCATCGCTGATGGGTTTAGGTGTCTATCCAAGTACGGATAAACAATTCTTAGGTATGCTTGGGATGCACGGCACTTATGAGGCCAATAACGCCATGCACGAAAGTGATTTAATTTTAGGGATTGGGGTGCGTTTTGATGATCGTACTACCAATAATCTTGAAAAATATTGTCCACAGGCAAAAGTGATTCAAATTGATATTGATCCCACTTCAATTTCTAAAAATGTCCAAGTGGCGATCCCTATTGTGGGCAACGCTAAAAATATCTTAGATGAATTTTTAAGCTTATTAGGCGAAGAGGGCGGAAATCGTCCACAAAATCATCTTGAAGATTGGTGGGCGCAAATTAATCAATGGAAAGCCAAAAACTGCTTGGATTTCGACCGCACTTCAGGGGTGATCAAACCGCAACAAGTTATGGAAGCGGTTTATCGTATTACTCAGGGAGAGGCCTATGTGGCCTCCGATGTGGGTCAGCATCAAATGTTTGCTGCGTTGCATTATC
>NZ_MLHL01000034.1 GCF_002000545.1 Rodentibacter trehalosifermentans
TCTACGTCAGCCCCTAATAGAAAGATTCACCGCACCGGCTTCGGAATATTTCACAATGTTATTCAATCCCTCTTGGCATAAACGATAAAGGGTAATTTCTTGAATGGGATCAAGCGGCACATTAGCTTTGTTTTCCCAAAAAAGTGCGGTGGAAATGCCGTGAGTTTTGAGATCGAGTTCTAAAAACAAATTTTCAATGGCTTGTTGAAGTGAAACATCGTCCAGCATTTTAGGGCGAATGCGATTTAACAAGCCTTTTGTGGTGTCGTAAATATTTAGGGAAAGTTGCTCGATCATTTCGCTCACTTTTACAATTTTTGGGGACGATTCAAGGCGTTTCATCATTGAGGCTTGCATACGAATCGCCGTGATGTTTTGCCCAATTTCATCGTGCAATTCACGGGAGATTTCTTGGCGAATCGCCTCTTCCGTGCCGATGAGTTTTCGGGTGAGGCGGCGGTTGCGCTGCAATTCTGTCGATAAACTCTGGTTGAGATCCCGTTGATGTTGAATCGCCAGACCGAGGAAAATACCTGTGATCGTTTGAGCGGAAAGAGAAAGTAATAGATCCGTTAACTCTCCTCTCGAAAAATTCCCCATTGTGGCTATCAATACAATACTGTTTAACAATGTACCTAATAATGCCCCTTGCCAGCCGTAAACATAGGCGAGCAAAATAATCGGCACGGAAAGAACAAATAAACTAAAACGATGAAATTCTTCCGGAGTATAAATTTGAATAAGAATATTTAATAAAAACAAAAAGATATAAATTAAAATATGATTAGCCCGCAACGAAATCGGCTTATGAATGAGCCGGGCGGTGAGGGGAACCCAAGGGCGTTTAAAAAGATATTCGTCCACTAAAAAGCAGGCGGGAATCATTAATAGCATTCCCGTAAAACTCACCAGAAAAAGATACAAAAAAGAGAAGGAAAAAAGGCTGCCAATCAAGCCGTTGAGCAGGCTGATAACCAAGGCTAATCCGCCCTGTATGCTGAGTTTGCGGACTTCATTGCCTTGATAATAAGGTTTGATAAGAAAAATAATCGGCAAACTGACCGCACTTAGCAGGCTTGCCGGCAAATAAGATTCATCGGGAGAGGCGAAGATCAATAAGCCCAATACGGCAAATTCCGCCCCGTAACTCACCCACCAAAAACCTTTTGGCGTATGCAAATTGATGCCAAACCGAAAGGCAAAGGGCAAAAACAGCAATGCCATTAGGCTATTTCCCAGTAAATAATCGGCAATCGCCCACAAAGAAAAGTAAGCACAAAGCAGCATTAAACCGCTGTAAAGGAAGGTGATGAATAACCTCATACTTTGTAATATTGATGAAATAAATTCGTCAATTCCACGTTATTTTTCACCGCTAATTTGCTCATAATATTCGCACGATGGGTATGGATGGTTTTGAAACTTAATCCCAAGTTTTCGCCGATTTCTTTAGGTTCAAGACCTTGGCTAAGGAGTTCACAAATCTGTAATTCGCGTTTGGTTAATTGCTCAAAGGGATTGTCATTACGTTTTGAAACCAGTTTTACCGTCAATTCAGGCATTAAATATACACCACCGGCATACACGGTTCATACTGCTTGAATAAGCTCATCCGGGCTGCAACGTTTGCTTAAGTAACCTTTTGCACCGAGCTCTAAGGCTTTTTTTACCACTATTTCGCTGTCATTCACGCTGAGCATAATACAACGAATCCCCGAAGGAATACTTTTTAACAATTCCAATCCGTTTTCATCGGGCATGGATATATCAGTAATGCAGACGTCTGCTTTAGTGTGGGGCAAATGTTGGCGGGTTTCTTTCGCCGAACCAAATTCCCCCACCACCACAATATCTTCTTCCAGTGAAAGTAACTGCGCAAATCCTGAGCGCACGATGATGTGATCATCAATGAGTGCAACTTTTATCATTGTGACTTTCCTCTGTTTAAGGCAGCGGATTGTAGCACCGAAAAAAAGTGCGGTAAAAACTTTTTCTGTTTTGACCGCACTTTGTAATCAGGAAAAAATCAAGGAAGGGTTAAGCCTTTTTGGCTAACTTTTTGCCGCTTCCAATTTTTTCAAGCGGCGGATTTTCCGCTCTTCAGCAATGGCAACAAAAGCCAATAACACAATACACACAATAGCGGAAATATCCAATGCGGCAAACGTGCCTTCCCAACCGGTTAAACCAAAAATAGGCGTGCCGTCTGCAATCATTCCTAAACCTAATTTTGCGAAACTATCGCCGATTAAATAAGCGAATGTTCCTTTTACTCCATCCGCTACCGCAATGGCTTTTTTAGGCACAAATCCTACTGCCGCCACCCCGATTAATAATTGCGGGCCAAACACCAAGAAACCAAGGATGAATAATGTGACCAAATACATGGTTTCATTCGTGGCAAATTGATAAAACTCAAGAGAGAACACAATAAGAATTAATGCCACACAAGCCAATAGGGTACGGCGTCCATTCGCTAAATCGGATAAATATCCCCATAAAAAAGTACCGACAAGCGCACCGATTTCAAATAGAGCGAAACCTGAAATTGCCGCATCTTTTGAGAAACCTAATTCTTGGTAGGCATAGACAGGCGACCATTGGTCAATGCCGATACGCACAATGTAAAGGAAAATATTGGCGAAACAAAGCAACCAAATAACTTTGTTTTTCAATACATATTGAACGAAAATTTGTCTTTTGGTGAGCTGATTTTCTTCCGCATCTTTATCTTCTTCAGAAATTTCCTCACCAAATAGTTCTTCCGCTTTTCCCAAACCATAGGCTTCAGGGGAATCGCTACCATAACGTAAACCGATAAACCCGATGATTAATGCCACGATGGAAGGGAAAATAAACATCCCAATGACATGACCGTCAAAAAAGACATTGGCACCGAATAATGCGACACCTGCGGCGGCAGCCCCGCCCACATTGTGGGAAAGGTTCCAGAACCCTAAAAACGTACCGCGTTTTTTGCGTGGTGTCCATTTTGTAATAGTGGAATAACTGGACGAACCACCGGTACTTTGGAAAAAGCCGCTTAACGCATAGAACACCACCATTAAGAAAATGGCAATGCTACTACCGCCCATACTCGCACTAAAGCCGAGCATACAAAGCGCAGAGAGAATTAACATAAACGGCACAAATTGTTTGGTGTTTTTACCGTCCGCATAATAAGACACCACGGTTTTACCAATACCGTAAGTGATAGAGAACCCCAATCCGATCATCCCCAATTGGGTTTTGGTTAAACCATAAGTTTCGATCATATCATTTTGGGCGATATTAAAATTTTTACGCACCAAATACATTGCCATATAACCGAAAAACACCACCAAATAGGATTGCATAAAGGGTTTGAACCACATTTTGCGACGTTCCTCGACCGGTAAATCAAGGGTTGGCTTTCTCACTTCTTTTAAAAAATTAAGCATAGGCTGGACTCCGAATAAAATAATTTCGCAAATATTAAATCGGAATCCGCTATTTCCCTTGCAAACATCACGTAGAAAGACTAAGAATTTTTCCTAGATCGATTAATTTTCTTATAAAAATGTGAGCAAGATCACAAACTATAGGCAAAAAAGTGCGGTCATTTTTCATCACACTTTTATAAAAAAGCTATTCTCTACAGTGATTTTTTGCTACATTTAGCACAATTTTTTTCACGCTCAAACTCGGGCTAATTTTCAATCAATTTAAACGAACGGAATTATTATGTTATTCAAAAAGATACGCGGTTTATTTTCAAACGATCTTTCTATTGATCTTGGTACAGCAAATACCCTTATTTATGTGAAGGGCCAAGGCATCGTGTTAGATGAGCCTTCTGTGGTGGCGATTCGTCAAGATCGTATGGGGTCATTAAAAAGCATTGCCGCAGTGGGTAAAGAAGCAAAACAAATGTTAGGGCGTACGCCGAAAAGCATTATGGCTATCCGCCCGATGAAAGACGGGGTGATTGCAGATTTCTTCGTCACAGAAAAAATGTTGCAATATTTTATTAAACAGGTTCACAGCGGCAACTTTATGCGTCCTAGCCCACGCGTGTTAGTTTGTGTACCGGCAGGGGCAACGCAGGTAGAACGCCGTGCAATTAAAGAATCTGCTATCGGTGCCGGTGCCCGTGAAGTTTATTTAATCGAAGAGCCGATGGCGGCGGCAATTGGTGCGAAATTACCGGTTTCTACGGCGGTTGGTTCAATGGTCATCGACATTGGCGGCGGCACAACAGAAGTCGCTGTTATTTCCCTAAACGGTATCGTTTATTCTTCTTCCGTACGTATTGGCGGTGACCGCTTTGATGAAGCTATTATCTCCTATGTTCGTCGCACTTTCGGTTCCGTCATTGGCGAACCGACGGCAGAGCGCATCAAACAAGAAATCGGTACCGCTTATATTCAAGAAGGGGATGAGATTAAAGAAATGGAAGTGCATGGTCATAACCTCGCTGAAGGTGCGCCACGCTCTTTCAAATTAACTTCCCGTGATGTATTAGAAGCCATCCAACAACCGCTAAACGGTATTGTCGCTGCGGTACGTACCGCCCTAGAAGAATGTCAGCCTGAACATGCCGCAGATATTTTTGAACGCGGAATGGTCTTAACCGGCGGCGGTGCACTATTGCGTAATATTGACGTTCTCCTTTCCCGAGAATCCGGCGTACCGGCAATCATAGCAGAAGAACCACTCACTTGTGTGGCACGTGGTGGCGGTGAGGCACTGGATATGATCGATATGCACGGCGGCGATATTTTTAGTGACGAACTCTAATTTATCATCAATAAAAGTGCGGTTGATATTATTCGCAAATTCGCCAGCTCACTTGCTCCCCCTATCGGGGTTGTTAGCATAGCTAACGCTCAAAAAACATTGTTTTTTGTGACCGCACTTTTGTTTTGAGCTATCAATAATTCAGGTATTTTAATGAAACCGATTTTTGGTAAAGCCCCACCTTTAGGTATCCGTTTAACCCTTGCGATTATTGCGTCCGTTACACTTATTCTAGCCGATGGGCAAAATTCAATGAATCAAGCCCGTAGTGTGATGGAAACAACGGTCAGTGGTTTATACTATTTGGCAAATAGTCCGCGTACGGTATTAGACTCCGTATCCGATAATTTTGTAGATACCAACAAATTACAAATTGAAAATAAAGTATTGCGTGAGCAACTTCGAGAAAAAAATGCCGATTTATTATTGTTGGATCAGCTAAAAGTTGAAAACCAACGCTTGCGCTTATTACTCAACTCCCCCTTAAGAACCGATGAATACAAAAAAATCGCCGAAGTTTTAACAGCGGAAACCGATGTTTATCGACAACAAATTGTCATTAACCAAGGTGAAAAAGACGGGGCTTATGTCGGTCAACCCGTGATTGATGAAAAAGGGGTGATCGGACAAATTATTTCTGTGGGTGCCGAAACCAGCCGTGTATTATTGCTTACCGATGTCACCCATTCTATTCCTGTGCAAGTATTACGCAATGATGTTCGTGTGATTGCCAGTGGCACAGGTCATACCGATGAATTAACATTGGAAAACGTACCACGCTCTGTCGATATTGAAAAAGGTGATTTATTAGTTACC
Source organism: Rodentibacter trehalosifermentans (assembly GCF_002000545.1). Taxonomy (GTDB): domain Bacteria; phylum Pseudomonadota; class Gammaproteobacteria; order Enterobacterales; family Pasteurellaceae; genus Rodentibacter; species Rodentibacter trehalosifermentans. Next base: position 5,596 of record NZ_MLHL01000034.1, read on the forward strand.
TCCGGATTAGGCGGACGCTTTATTGAAGGCTATCCTGTTGCGATCGTGCAAAGTGTTTCCCGAGATGGTTCAAATTATTTTGCAACCGTCAAAGCAAAACCCCTCGCCTCTTTAGATCGATTACGTTATGTTCTTCTGCTATGGCCAAGCAACCTTGATATGGCAAAAGTGAAGTCTATGTCACCGGAAGAAGTGCGTGAACTCGTCCAAAAACGGCTAGAAAGCCAGGCAAATGAAGCCAATAATACCGTCCATAAAACAAAAGTAACTGACGAACAAGAAGCAATAGAGAATACAAAAGAAAGCATAGAACCGGAAATCCCCACAGAGCCACCTCAAGATGAGGTCGTATCACCGGAGCAAGAACACCGGGAGGAAGACTAATGCAGCTACGCTTAATTCTACAATGGGCGACGATTTTTTTATTCTTTATCGTCGCATTAGTTATGGAACTTGCCCCCTGGCCAATGGGCTTTCAAGCCTTTAAACCAGCTTGGTTAGTATTGGTACTCACCTATTGGGTTTTGGCGATTCCCAATAAAATTAGTATTGGTATCGCATTTTGGATAGGGCTAATATGGGATTTGGTATTAGGTTCAACCTTAGGGATACACGCATTGGTTCTTTCTATTGCCTTTTACTTTATCGCTAAAAATCACCTGATATTACGCAACCTCTCGCTATGGTTTCAAAGCTTATTAATCATTATTTTTGTTTTTCTTATCCGCATTTCAATTTTTCTCATAGAATTATTTTTGCACAGCGCCACCTTTAACTGGCAAGAAATTTTCGGTGCCATCGCCTCAGGCATCTTATGGCCTTGGGTGTTTTTACTGATGAGAAAAATCCGCCGAAAAGTGGGGTTACATTAAAAAAGGGGCATTGCCCGCCCCTTAAAAATTTTTGAAAAATCGACCGCACTTTAATCAGCCCACCATAAAGTTAGACTTAAATTTTAATTCAAGATTATTTTTTACCTATTCAGACTTTTCCTTTCAATGTACTAGCGAATTTTCTCATTGACCTCACGGAATAAATCGCAGGCTTCTTGATATTTTAAATCACAAGCTTTGCCATAATATTCTTTTGCTAAATCTTGACGTTCTCCTAATCCTTTATAATAAATATCTCCTAGACCTGATAGTGAAAATATATTGTCACTGTCATACCTTAATATTCTTTCATAGATATCCTTTGCTTTATCATATTTTCCTGACTCAACATAGTGTTCCGCAAGATTTATTGAGCATAAAGCAATATCATCATCTTCATCTAAAACATTTTCATCGCATTTTGCCTTTTCTAATAAATGATAGTTATTTTTCCTATTGTTCTTTTCCCAATAGTCTATGTTATAAATATCCCATAGAATATCCCTTTCCTTGTATTCCCGATATTCCTCTTTACCCATTGAGTTCAATGCTTTTTCATAATACTCTCTGACACGATTTTTATCGGCATAAAGTTCTCTACTATAGAGAAAACCTAAAAACATTAATGCAGGAGGGTAATCTTCAGATGCGAGCCATTGCATTTTATCTCTCCCATCCTGTTTCTCCATTTCATCAAGGCTACCGTAAGATAACTTTGCAAGATAAAACTCTGCTTCTTTTTTCTGCTCCTCATTTCCCATAAGCAAAACCAGTTTATAAATCTCTTTTGTAGTTTCTTTTTCTCCGACAGAATCAAGATAATCAATAATATTTTTTGCTAAATAAGCTAAATCTAACAATTTTGTAATAGCCTTTTCATCTTTATTTTTGGGGCTGACGTAGATTAGCCCTAAATTCCACACCATTTTCGCAACATTTTAAGTTGCTCTTTTGGTGTTCCAAAGTTAAACCGAAATTCACATTCCTTCAAGAATAAGGGAAAATTTTTTCGGTCGATTCCATTATATTTTCGGAGTATCCGCTTGGCTTGGCTCCAAAAATTTTCAATGCCGTTAAT
>NZ_MLHL01000035.1 GCF_002000545.1 Rodentibacter trehalosifermentans
AATCATCAAGAAGAATAAAATCATCATCAAATTGGTTTTTCATACATGCCTCAATACTGTTTATTTATATAGTAAAGATAGCACAATATTTTTTGTTTGAATAGTCTCAAGTCGTCCAAATTCGTCCCAAATCGTTCAAAACAACATAAAAAAGCCCCGTATTTTCTACGGGGCGTTACGTCCAAAATTTTCAACTACTGATTAGCCAGCTCTTCTATTTCTCGTATATATTCACGCTTTTGCCATGAGCTGTCACCTTGGGTTGGTATGGTAAATTTGATCTCCGGAATATTAATTTTTAAATGGCTAATATCAAGTTTTTCATCTAAATGAGTTTTGATTTTACTAACAAAGAAATTCAAGAAAGCATCTCTATAATCATAGTTAATATAATTCCCAAATAGGACACTACTTTTATTTTCAAATAGAACTGAATAGATTTCATTGATTTTCTTCATAGATTTACTTTTGAAGAACTCTTCCATAAATTCTTGAGCAACTAGATCTAGAGCTTTTGTTTTGATACTGATAGAGTTATCTGAAAATGCTTTATACTCTGTGATTAGTAGAAGTTTTAATTTCGCATCAAATTTTGTGATAACTTTATTTAGCGCATTAATCTTTAACGTATTTTTACTCACAAGTTCAGACACTTCATCAAAACCATCAAAGTTAATTTCACCGGTATCACTTACTTGAAGATTATCAATTTCTTTTTGTGCCTCTTGGTTTTCCTGTTCCAGTGCCTCAATCATTTTTTGATTACGTTCAATATTTGATTTAATCGTTAAAGCCTTATCTTGAACGGCTAAAAAGGCTTGATTATTTTTGTTAAGTTCTGCAATCAGTTTTTCGAGTTCCGCTTGCTTTTCCGGATTTTGTAGTGTCATTGGTTTATCTCCTGTTGGTTTCGTTTGTTAATTTGTTCTTTCATCCAGGCATTCACTTCACTTTCAAGCCAAACTGAATTTTGTTTATTCAGTTGAATACTTTTAGGAAATTCACCGGCTTTCATATTTCGATAGATTGTGGAGCGCCCTAAGCCTGTTTTATTCATCACTTCCGGCAGTTTGATAAATCGTTCCGCCTGTGCTGTCTTCTCGGCCATAACTTTCCTTATCATAAAAAAGTAGATTCATAGGTATCCAAATTCATCCCATTGGATAGGGCAAAAATAAAATATTTATCTCGGATCGAATAGAAAATTTAATTGTGAAATGAGAAATCACAATAAAAGGATAAAAAATAAACAATTCTTAGACATGACACGGAAATTTCTCACGGAAAATTCCACGCCACGGAAAATCCACTTCCTCCCCCGCCGAATTTGCGTTAAAAATTGATAAAATTACAGTTAATTTTCAGCCTATAAAATGCCGTAAAGCCTTGCTACATATAGCTTTAAACGCACTGATTAAGCCAATTCTTAACTGTAAAAATTACACACTTTTTCACTATTTTTCAGCTAAGAAAAAATGTAATTTTCTTGATATAAAATATAACTATTTGATTTATAATAAATTTCAAGATTTTCCGTGGGGTTATTTGCAAGAAAAGCATTTCAGTTAAGAGAGAAGGGAAAATGATAGAATGTAAAATATGCGGCTCAAAAGCTCTAATAAACAAAAGCCAAAGAGAACATAAAGAATTTACTAAGCTCTATTGCACCTGTAAAAATCAGGATTGCGGGCATAAATTCGTATTAAATTTAGAATTTAGCCACACAACAAAGCCTAGTAAATTAAAAGAATAAGATTATTTTAAATATATCCTCACTTGTTTACCGAATGACAAAAAACAAGAAATTTTAGAGGTGTTAATGAATGATCAAGCGCAAAGTGCCTTAAATTTACATTCTTCCACATAATCGCCCCATTTCTGCATAATTTCTTGTCGGGAGCGCCATTTTTTCGATTTATCATACGCCGCGCGCACCTTACCGCGGTTCTCATGGGATAAACAAAGCTCAATGGCTTCAGATGAAAAAATATCAAGCTCATGAAGATAAGTACTGGCAATACTGCGCAAGCCGTGAGCGACTAACAAATCTTTAAATCCCATTCGTTTCAATGCCACGTTAGCCGCACCGCTATTCATAGGGCGATTATAAGGCGCAACACGGCTACAAAACACATATTTACGGCTGCCCGTATAACGGCGCATTTGCTCTAACACATTCAAGGCTTGAGAAGAAAGCGGAACACTGTGAGGGCGCTTACCACCTTTCATTCGCTCTGCCGGAATATGTAAGGCTTTCGCCTCCCAATCAATATCAGCCCATTCTATCGTCACCGCCTCGGAACTTCTCAAAATGCTCAATAACTGCCACTCGATTAAAAGTGCGGTCGGTCTCTTCACATCTGCCCCTTGTAACACTTGGAATAGGCGCGGCAAATCTTCCGGCTTAATGGTCGGGTGATTCCTCGTCTCTACATACGTAAATTCATCATGAATATTGCGAAAAGGATTCTTAATAATTAAATCCTCATCTTCTGCCATTCTAAAAATCTGATTAATAGCAATATTGATCTTATAAAGCGTATTGGAATTTTTCAGCGGAGAAAGAGCCGGGCGAAAAGTCTCATAATTTGCCTCATCAATCGGCAAATCCGCGATTTTAGGGAATAAATGCAATTCCACGCGGCGGAATGCTTCATTGACTGTCTGCGCCTTTAATTTACCCACCCTCAACCGCTTATCACGCCACCTAACCGCCATTTCTGAAAAAGTGATTTTCTTTTCTTCGGTAGTTTCATTTAAATCTTGCCGATGCTTTAGCGGGTCAATATTACGCAAGATAAGCCCTCGATATTCTTGAGCTATTTCCCGTGCATGGGCAAGGGATAAATCAGGGAATGCGCCCAAACTTAGCTTTCTATGTTTGCCTTGCCATTTATAGGCAAAATACCAAATTTTAGCGGAATTGGGTTTAACTCTAATATAAAGCCCGCCCCCATCTGATTTAATGTATTCTTTCTTCGTTGGTTTAAGATTCTGAATTGTTGTGTTTGTTAAAGGTTTAACTATCTTGCTCATATCACATCATCTCATAAAGAATAAGGTGTAATCGCATTTTTAGATCCCTCGTAAAAAGCCCTAAACAGTGAGGGATCTAAAAAGTGCGGCTATAAGCAATCAGATATAAATAGTAATGAACATTAATGAATAATAACTCATTGAAATATCAATAAATTTTATCTGAAACGAACATTGGTGAACGTTGATGAATTGTATTCTGGCGGTGAGAGGGGGATTCGAACCCCCGATGCACTTTCGCACATACACGCTTTCCAGGCGTGCTCCTTCAACCACTCGGACATCTCACCGTGTTGAGGTGCGCAGACTATAAAGATTTGTATCGGTTTAGTCAAGTTTTTTTGAGCTAGAACATAAAAATCTTTTCATATTTTCGCTAGAATATCGGAGTTTTATTCACTTTTTGTCGTTTTTTTATGCACGTTAAATCATTATTTTCCAAAAATGTGTTTTTAGCCGTAAAACCCTTCAGCGCATTGAAAGATTCTTTTCGTCTAGGCTATACGAAAAAATTATTGGTTCGGGATATCATTGCGGGTTTAACCGTGGGGGTGATTGCTATTCCGCTTTCTATGGCATTGGCTATCGCGAGCGGCGTTCCTCCGCAACACGGGCTTTATACCGCCATTATCGCCGGCATAGTCATCGCACTCACCGGGGGCTCACGTTTCAATGTATCCGGACCCACTGCTGCCTTTGTGGTGATTTTATATCCCGTCACCCAACAATTCGGGTTGAGCGGATTGCTGATGGCTACCTTGCTTTCCGGTGTAATCTTAATTTTAATGGCATTATTCCGTCTTGGTCGCTTAATAGAATATATCCCGTTGCCGGTAACCTTAGGTTTTACCTGTGGAATCGGTATAACTATCGGTACGTTACAAATTAAAGATTTTCTCGGCTTGAAGATTGAACAGATGCCAGCACATTATTTGGAAAAAATTCAGGCTATTTTTACCGCACTTTCGACAATAAATTGGGCTGATGCAATCGTAGGGATCACAACATTGTTGGTATTAACACAATGGCGTAAATTACGCCTTGCCATACCCGGTCATTTACCTGCCGTGATAATCGGCACAATATTGGCATTGCTCTTACAATATGTCGGTTTTCATATTGAAACAATTGGCTCTGCATTCCAATATACGTTACCGGATAGTTCTATAGGGCAGGGTATTCCCAATGTGTTACCCGATTTTGCTTTGCCGTGGAATGTGCCAAATGCACAAGGTGAATTAGTACAATGGAATTTTGATAGTTTGCAAACCTTATTGCCGGCTGCGTTTTCCATGGCGGTTTTAGGGGCGATTGAATCCCTCCTCTGTGCCGTAGTGCTGGATAATATGACAGACACTAAACACCATTCCAATGATGAATTGTTAGCCCAAGGTTTAGGCAATATTGTCTCGCCTTTCTTTGGCGGTATTACAGCCACGGCAGCCATTGCCCGCTCTACTGCCAATGTGAAATCCGGTGCGGTTTCGCCTATTGCCAGTGTAGTACACGCACTTTTAGTACTATTTGCTTTATTGCTTTTCGCTCCAGCCCTTTCTTATTTACCACTTTCATCTATGGCAGCCCTCCTGTTGGTAGTGGCATGGAATATGGCGAGCGTACAGGAAATCATCACCCTTGCCCGTCGTTCAGGCAAGAATGAAATGACGGTATTATTGACCTGTTTAATTTTGACCGTGCTGTTTGATATGGTAATTGCTATCAGTGTTGGTGTATTGCTTGCGAGCTTGTTATTTATCCGCACCATTGCGGAAATGACCAAAGCCATTGAGCATAATGCCCCGGAAGATCTCAATGATGTGTTGGTTTATCGCATCAGCGGTCCTTTATTTTTTGCTGCAGCAGATAAATTGTTTGCGGATCTACATGATAAGACCGTGCATACGGATCACGAAATCAAACATATTGTTTTGCAATGTGATGCGGTGACGGTGTTGGATACCGGGGGAATTCATGCTCTCACCCGTTTTGTGCAACATATGTTGCCCCATCAACAACTTTATTTATGCAATATGCAATTCCAGCCACTGAGAATGTTGGTAAAATCCAACACTACGCCGGAAATACAAAAAATTAATTTTGCTTCGGATTTAAAAGATACTTTTAATAAAATTCGTGATTTTGAGCATTCTAACCCATAATTAAAAAACAAAAGCGTGCTAGAATAGTGCGCTTTTTTATTAACTGATGAAGGAATTTTCAATGCGTCCGAATAATCGAGAGAATCATCAATCCCGTTTAATTAGCATCACCCGTCATTATACTAAGCATGCGGAAGGTTCCGTTTTAGTTGAATTTGGCGATACCAAAGTGCTTTGTACTGCCAGCGTGGAAGAAAGCGTGCCACGTTTTCTGAAAGGTCAAAACCAAGGTTGGGTCACCGCTGAATACGGCATGTTGCCACGTTCAACCCACAGCCGTATGCCACGCGAAGCGGCAAAAGGCAAACAAGGGGGACGAACCTTAGAGATTCAACGCTTAATCGCCCGCTCTTTACGCGCGATGGTGGATCTCAACGCTCTCGGTGAGCGAACCATCACCTTAGATTGTGATGTTATCCAAGCCGATGGCGGCACCCGCACCGCCTCAATTACCGGTGCGGCAGTGGCATTGTGCGATGCTATTCACAGATTAATGGAAAACGGCATACTAAAAAACAATCCGATTAAAGGTTTGGTTGCCGCCATTTCCGTTGGCATTGTCGAAGGCGAAGCCGTTTGTGATTTAGAATACGTGGAAGATTCCGCTGCCGAAACAGATATGAACGTGGTGATGATGGAAGACGGACGGATGATCGAAGTGCAAGGCACCGCAGAAGGCGAGCCTTTCAGTCATGAAGAATTGCTGGTTTTACTTGATCTTGCCAAACAGGGTTGCCAACAAATTTTTGCCGCACAACGTGAAGCATTGGGCTTATAAGGATTAAAAATGGAACAATATAAACGTGATTTTATTGAATTTGCCCTCAGCCGTAACGTGTTGAAATTCGGTGAGTTTACCCTAAAATCCGGGCGTAAAAGCCCGTATTTTTTCAACGCCGGATTATTCAACACCGGGGCTGATTTAGCCCGTTTGGGTGAATTTTATGCGGCAGCCATTCAAGCAAGTGCGGTTGATTTTGATGTGATTTTTGGGCCGGCTTACAAAGGTATCCCTATTGGTACTACCGTTTCGGTGGCGTTGTTTAACCGCTATAGTGTGGATAAACCCGTCTGTTTTAACCGTAAAGAAGCCAAAGATCACGGCGAGGGTGGCAATTTAATCGGTAGCCCGCTGCAAGGTAAAATTTTATTGGTGGACGATGTCATCACCGCCGGCACGGCAATTCGTGAATCTATGGAACTTATCAATGCTAATCATGCCGAACTTGCCGCCGTGTTCATCGCATTAAACCGTAAAGAACGGGGCAAGGGCGAACTTTCCGCCATTCAAGAAGTGGAACGGGATTATCAATGCCGTGTTTTATCCATCATTGATTTGGACGATTTAATGCAATTTATTGAGCAAGATGCCAAATATCGTGAATATTTACCTGCAATGCACGCTTACCGTACAGAATTTGGCGTATAAAACTTGATAAATTGATCTTTATCGCTATTTTAAAAAAACGTGGCAAAAACCAACCGCACTTTTTAGAGGAAAAGTATGAATTTTATTGGAAAAATTTTAGGCGTATTAATTGGCTGGAAAATTGGCGGATTTTTTGGGGCGATTGCGGGGCTGATTTTGGGCTCGATTGCGGATAAAAAACTCTATGAGCTAGGTGCGGTGAATTCGAGTTTTTTTAACCGAAAAACCACACGCCAAACCCTTTTTATGCAAACCACCTTTGCTGTATTAGGGCATTTGAGTAAAGCGAAAGGTCGTGTGACGGAAGAAGATATCCAACTTGCCAATCAATTAATGGCACAAATGAAATTGGATGATCAAGGCCGTCGTCTCGCACAAGATGCTTTCCGCCGTGGTAAAGAGGCAGATTTTCCTCTTCGCCAAATTATCCGTGAATTTCGTATTGGCTGCGGTCAACGTGCCGATTTATTACGAATGTTCTTACACGTACAAGTGCAAGCCGCTTTCTTGGATTCACAGTTACACGAAGGGGAAAAAGAGGTGCTTTACGTGGTGGCGGAAGAACTTGGGCTTTCCCGTATGCAATTTGAGCAAATGATAGCCATGGAAATGGCTGCCAGAGCTTTCACACAAGGCGGTTTTTATCAGCAATATCAACAAGGTGCTTATCAACAACGCGGCAGCTATGACTATCAACAAAATCATCACTACCAACAAGCATCCGGTCCGACCTTAAGTGATGCCTATAAAGTGCTTGGCGTGAGTGAATCCGATGATCGCAATACCGTCAAACGTGCCTATCGCCGTTTAATGAACGAACATCACCCGGATAAATTGGTGGCAAAGGGTTTACCGCCGGAAATGATGGAAATGGCAAAAGAAAAAGCCCAACAGATCCAAGCCGCTTATGATTTGATTTGTAAATCAAAGGGCTGGAAATAAAGCGTGCGTGTTCTTCTCGCCCCTATGCAAGGCGTACTGGATCCTTTCGTACGCCAACTTCTTACCGAAATCAACGATTACGACTTATGTATTACGGAATTTATCCGTGTGGTCGATCAGTGCTTGCCTGAAAAGGTGTTTTATCGTTTATGCCCAGAACTCAAACATCAAGGTTTCACCCATTCAGGCACGCCGGTTCGGGTGCAATTGCTTGGACAACATCCCGATTATTTAGCCGAAAATGCCGTTCGAGTCATTGAGCTTGGTTCCCACGGCATTGACTTTAACTGCGGCTGCCCCTCAAAAACCGTCAACGGTAGCCATGGCGGTGCGGCACTTCTCAAACAACCCGAATTAATTTATCGTGCCACGCAGGCGTTACGAAAAGCCGTACCGAAATCGCTTCCTGTGAGCGTAAAAGTGCGGTTAGGTTGGGATGATATTTCTCAAGCCGTTGAAATTGCCGATGCCGTGCAGCAAGGTGGAGCAACGGAAATCACCGTTCACGGTCGTAGCAAAGTCGATGGTTATCGTGCCGACCGCATCAACTGGGAAAAAATTGGTGAAATTCGTACCCGCCTAAACATTCCCGTTATTGCCAATGGTGAAATTTGGCATTGGCAAGACGCTCAGCGTTGCCTTACCATCACCGGTTGCCAAGATCTGATGGTGGGGCGTGGTGCGTTGAATATTCCAAATTTAAGCCACGTACTCAAATCAAATGCCGCCAAAATGCCTTGGACGGAAATTCAAAAACTATTACAAAATTATGCGGAAATGGAAAATTTCCATGACTCCGGTTTTTACCACGTGGCACGCATTAAACAATGGCTACGTTATTTGAATAAAGAATATGATGAAGCCAATAAGATTTTTGAAAAAATAAAAACCTGCCAAACGGCAGAAGATTTGAGGGAAAGGTTAAGAGAATAGAAAAAGTGCGGTCAAATTTAACCGCACTTTCATAAGAAATTATTTTGCACAATTGCCGAGAGTTGGATCAATTACCTCTGTACCTTCAATCCTTCCGTTATTATCCTCTCTAACATTCGTTAAAGCGACAGTGCAAGAGTTTTGTGAGATAGCATCATCAATCGCCTTTTGGTGGGCTGAATGAGTGTTGCCTGAGCGATAAACAATAACCTGCTTGCCTAATTTTAACTTTTTATTATAGAAATCATAACTTTTAGTACTAATTATTGTTTCATTTGGTATTCCGCCCGGAGCACAACCGGCTAGCATAAGTGTTATCAATAAGATTGTTATTATTTTTTTCATTTTTAATATCCTCATTAACGTCTAGATTCACAACCAGGAAGTGACTTATCAATTAATTGACGCCCTTCCACAACTACATTACTGAAACCAATACCAACCCAAAGAGTATGGCTTGTTATGGTTACGTCAGTTAATGCAACGGTACAGCGATCTTTACTGATGGCTCGACCTAATGCTGCACCAGAATCAGGTTTTCCACCAAAAATTCCCACAACAAGTGACACATCAGCACCATCTACAATTTCACCGCGTGTAAAATTTTGGGAATGACTAATATCAATATTGCGATTGCTTAGTAGGGAATATTCCCCCCATCTTGTTGTGCAACCGGTTAAAAGAATTGCCGATAAGACAATAAGGAGAAGTTTTTTCATATTAATTTCCTTAATGAAAATTGGTTCAATAGGATAGCTATGTTATATTTAGGGCAAATTTAATCCACTCACTCAAAGAACTATTTAAAACTCCGAGAGTATAGAAAAATGATTAATAGGGTAAGTTATGGAATCATCAGAAAAAATCAAAATTATGCGTGAAATGAACCAATGGACTCAGGAAGAAGTAGCAGAAAAATTGGGGATGTCCACCACGGGTTATGCCAAAATTGAACGGGGACAAACCAATGTGAGTGTTGAGAAATTAAAGCAAATTGCACAAGTTTTTAATATTAATGTTGCTCAGTTGCTGGACGATGACGAACGTTTTGTTATTTGTTCTATTGGGGATAACCATTCGAATTATAGTAATTATTTTGCTTCAAACGAAAAGCTCTCCATCGAAAATGAAAAATTAAAACAGCTGCTTAACGCAAAGGACAATGAAATTGAAGCCTTGAAAAAAGTCATTTCCCTGTTGGAAAATAAATAGACAAAAAAATGCGGTCAAAATCGACCGCATTTTTTTGAGTTATTTATTCGGTGTTTGCATAAATCGGAAGAAATCACTATTTGGCTTTAAGATCATCATATTATCCGAATTGGCAAAACTGGTTTCATAGGCTTTTAAGCTACGAATAAAACTGAAGAACTGTGGATTTTGTGAAAAGGCATCAGAATATAATTTTGCTGCCGTCGCATCACCCGAACCTCGTAATTCTTGTGCGGTTTTATTGGCATTAGCCAAAATCAGGGTGACTTTACGATCCACATCTGCTTGAATAAACGCCGCTTTCTCCTTACCTTGTGAACGATGTTCACGCGCCACGGCATCCCGCTCTGCACGCATACGTTGGTAAATGGAAGAAGAAACCTCATCCGGTAGATTAATTTGTTTTACACGAACATCAACCACTTCAATACCCAGCTCTGCTGTACTGTCTTGCCCTGAATTTAAGGCTTTTTTCGCCCCTTCCATCAGCTCACCACGAGTACCGGAAACAATATCTTTAATGGTGCGTGTACCAATTTCGGAGCGTAGGCGATCGTTGACTTTACGACTTAATAAACTGGCAGCCTGACCATAATCACCGCCACCGGTTGAAGTATAGAAACGACCAAAATCGCTAATTTTCCATTTTACATAGGAATCCACCAATAAGTCTTTTTTCTCAACGGTAACAAAACGGGTGGCAGACCCATCTAGCGTACGAATACGGGCATCCAACACTTTAATACTATCAATGAGTGGAATTTTAAAATGCAGTCCCGGTTCATAGACCACCACTTTATTATCCGCATCACGTTGCACCTTGTTAAAACGCAGCATAATGCCTCGGGTTCCTTCGGTGACAACAACGATGCTTGAATAAAGCACTGCCACAATGAGCAAAATAACGGGGAATAAAAATTTACGCATTAATTAAATCTCCCTTGGCGAACCGGCTCAACTTTAGTGGGTTGAGTGAGGTTTGATTGAGTTTCTGATGGCGCTAAAACCGGGGTAGAATTGACCGCACTTGGTGCTTTATTCGATTCCATTTTTTTCCCCATAATTTGTTCAAGGGGTAATACAGTCAAATTGTTACCATGATTGCCATCTAACATCACTTTCGGTGTATTTGCCATCACTTTTTCCATGGTTTGAATATACAAGCGCTCACGCAATAACTCCGATGAAGCTTTAAATTCCGGTAATAAACGCTGTAAGCGCTCTACTTCCCCTTGCGCATCAAGCACAATGCGATCTTTGTAAGCCGTAGCTTCTTCTACAATACGTTGCGCATCACCGCGGGCAATCGGTTCTTTTTCTCGAGCGTAGGCCTCCGCTTCACGGATAAAGCGTTGTTCGTCTTCTTGGGCTTTAATGGCATCATCAAAGGCATCTTTCACCTCTTCCGGCGGCCGTGCAGATTGGAAGTTCACATCAATCACCTCAATGCCCATATCATAAGGCTTGATGATGTCATTTAAGGCTTTCCAAGTATTTTCACGCACCACAGCACGACCGGTGGTGAGAATATCGTCCATTGTCATATGCCCAACAACATAGCGTAACGCACTATCTGTTGCTTGATTTAAACTATCGTCAGCGTTAGTGACACTGAAACGATATTTAGCCGGGTCCTGCACACGATATTGCACTGTCATTTCGACTTTGACCATATTTTCATCTTGGGTGAGCATGGCGCCTTGGGTTCTCAGTTCTTTCACCTGCTCAACATTAACCGGTAAGACTTTATCCACAAAAGTCGGTTTCCAGTTTAAACCCGGTTGAACAATGGAATGAAGCTCGCCAAAACGTAATACCACACCCCGCTCGGCTTCTTTAATGGTATAAAAACCGCTCGCACCCCAAACGATTGCACCTAACACAGCGGCGATCGGTAAGGCTTTAGTAAAATTAAACGGGAGAGAAGGGGGAGGGGCAGAACTGCCATTATTTTGACCGCTCTTTTTATTGCCTCCGCCCAGTTTCTTTAATAAATTGTTAAAAATTTCTTCAATATCAGGTGGGGATTGTTCTTGATTACCACGATTTTGGTTAGCATCCCATCCGTTATTTGATGAGTTTTCGGGCTTTTGCTCATTGCGCTGCCCCGGCTTGCCCCAAGGATCTTGCCCTGAACCATTTTGCGACATGTCTTTCTCCATTTGTCAAAAAATTGTGACGAGTTTATCGAAATAATGGGGCCTCGTCCATTAAAATACAAGGGATTTCCGTAAGAAAAATCCTTGAATATTTTCAAGCATTTTTAGCTTTCATTGACCTGATAACGAATGATTTCTGAAGGTTTTTTCGGCACTAAAACGCCCCCCTCCCAACAGAAAAACTGCACTTGATGTTGACGACGGTTGATAAAAGCGGCGAAATAAAAAGGGAGGGTTTCAGTAAAAAACAGCTCACCCGGCGGACAATATTCGGAAAAAATCTTTTGCTCACAGGGTAAATGACGGACTTCCGATAGCTTGACAATTCCCACCCCTTGGGATTTCAATACCGCCTCACGCAAACACCAACAGCGATAAAAAGCGCTTTCGGCATCAGCCTGTTGCTCAAACCACGCCACTTCCTCTTGAGGTGCAAAATGTGCTATCAGTGCAGAAAAATCACGGGATTTAGGAAATTCAATATCAATTCCCACCGCACTTTGCCGGTTTTGCTCTCCCTTTTCGGGAATGTCTAATATCACCGCAACCCAATCACCGGAATGACTTATATTAAAATCGATCATCTCATTGGGAAAATAAGGGCGTCCGCTTTCCGTACGTTCAATTTTGCCTAAAAGTGCGGTATCTTTTCCCGCCACTTTTAACAATTGCCATAACAAAAAATGTGCCAATCGGCGACATTGATAGCTTTGTCGAACAAGCGGATTTTGAGGAAAAGGTGAACGTAATGTTTCAGGCACCCATTGACAAGGAATTTCATCAAAGGGGTAAGACTGCTGAATATTGGCGTAAGCGATAAAGGTTGTCATAAGAAAATCTACAGGATGATATAGCAGTTGCATAATAGATAATTTTTCGTTCCCTACCTTCGGGGGAGCTGGACGTAGCCCTGAGGGGATTACAACAACGTTGCAAAAACTCGGTGAAAAATAACCGCACTCCCCCTGCGCCTGCGGCACCTCCCCCCGTAAACGGAGGGAGGGAAGAGAGCCAATCGTTTTGTGCAAGTGCGACATACCACCGAAAATGTAGAAAAGTGCGGTCAAAATCAACCGCACTTTTTTGTTATTTCAGCAAATAGGCACGCAATTGGGCAAAATCATTGTCCATCTCATCGGAAAGCAATGGTAGCTTATTGTGCTTATCCAAGGCTTCCGGCAACGGCAATTCAAGATGAAGAATTCGCTCAACCGATTCTTTAAATTTTGCTGGGTGGGCGGTGCATAGGAAAATACCGGTTTCCTCTGCCTGAAGCTTATCTTTGAGTAATTGATAAGCAATGGCTCCGTGTGGCTCACAGGTGTAATCTATCTTGTACATCGCTTTTAAGGTCTCTTCCGTTTGAGCATCGGTGAGCATACCTGCCCCCAATTCAGCCAAGCCCCAACCATTACGTTTAAATAATTCTTCTACCCGTGGCCAGTTGTTTGGTCGGCTCACATCCATCGCATTAGAAAGTGTCGCAACAGTGGCTTTCGGTGCCCATTCACCGGATTGTAAATAACGTGGCACCGTATCATTCGCATTGGTTGCTGCGATAAAGCGTTTAATAGGCAAACCTAAGGTTTTGGCAATTAATCCCGCCGTTAAATTCCCGAAATTACCACTTGGCACGGAAACCACCACATTATCACGTTTTTCTTTTGGCAATTGGGAAACCGCTTCAAAATAATAACAAACTTGTGCCAGTAAACGGCTGATGTTAATAGAGTTGGCGGAGTTTAAGCCAATTGCTTCACGCAATGTTGCATCATCAAAAGCTTGTTTTACCAACGCCTGACAAGCATCGAAATCACCATTAATGGCAACGGTTCGGATATTTCCCCCAAGGGTACAGAACAATTTTTCTTGTAATGGGCTGATTTTTCCTTTCGGATATAAAATCACCACATTAATATTTTCTAATCCATAAAAGGCGTGAGCCACTGCCGCACCGGTATCCCCAGAAGTCGCTGTTAAAATGGTGATTTTGCCATCACCACGCACGGCAGCCAACGCTTGAGCCATAAAACGCCCGCCAAAGTCTTTAAACGCCAGTGTCGGTCCATGGAAAAGCTCTAAAGCATAAATATTTTCTTCAACTTTTTGCAAAGGTGCAGGGAAAGTAAAGGCATTTTTCACCATGGTATTGAGGGTTTCCGTTGGAATTTCATCACCAATGATAGCAGAAAGAATTTTTTGGCTGCGTTCGACCAAAGGAAGATCCAATAATTCGTTGATATTGGAAAGTTGCGGAATGATTTCCGGAAAAAATAAGCCCTGGTCTTTTCCAAGCCCTTGGCGTACTGCTTGGGCAAAATTAACTTGTTCTTCCGAGTGTTTAATATTGTATAGCTTCATAATTAATCCATTTTTAAATTGACTATTTTGTTTTATGGTTCAAGTAAAATGATAAAAGTGCGGTTCATTTTACGGCGTTTTTGGTATAACCGCACTCTTACGCTCTGATTAGCTAATTTCTCTTGCGCCCTCATTATCCACCTTGCATACATGAACAAATCCCTCATTATTTTGCAAATAATGATGTTCAAGATAGGTCGCAAGTTTCGTTGCTGTTTGTAAATCCGAGGCTATAGAAAAAATAGTCGGGCCTGAGCCTGAAATGCCGGTAGCAAGCGCGCCTAAATCACGGGTTGCCTGTTTGACTTCCGCAAAATTAGGTAGTAATGATTCACGATAAGGTTCGGCAATCACATCTTTCATCATCATCGCCGCTAAGTTTTCTTGTCGGGTGTGGCAGGCATGAACGAAACCGCCTAAGTGGCGGCCATGGGCTATCACATCTTGTCGTGTATAACTTTTTGGGAGAATCGCACGGGCCTCTGCGGTAGAAACCTCAATCCCCGGATAAGCCAAAACCCAATACCAATTGTCGAAAAACGGCAGTTTTTGACAAATATTACCGAGGGATTGCACCATAAACTGCACACCGCCAAGATAACAAGGTGCAACATTATCATAATGAATAGAACCTGAGATCCGTCCTTCTAATTCCCCCATCATCTCCAGCAATTCCATTTTTGAAAAAGGTTCATCATGGAATTGATTTAATGCCACTAATGCCGCCACAATAGAGCAAGCACTGGAGCCCAAACCGGACCCAATCGGCATATTTTTTTCAAGCGTTAAACGCAATGGCTTGATATTTCTACCACGCAACTTTAACTGCTCACTGAATAAAACATAGGCTTGATAAACAATGTTTTTTTGCGGCTCTTTTGGTAATTTACGGACAAAATAGCCCGCACTTTCCAATTCAAACCCACTGGCGATAGATTCAATTTGAATCACATCGCCCAATAATGAACCATCAATAGGGGAAATTGCCGCCCCTAAGGTATCGAAGCCTACGCTGATGTTTGCGCTGGATGCTGGAGCATAAATTCGTAACATCATCAGTCCTCATTAGTGTTGTAATGTTCTTAAAATATCTGCGAAGATACCGGCAGCAGTCACCGCATTACCAGCGCCATAACCGCGTAATAATAACGGAATCGGCTGATAATAGCGAGTGTAGAACGCCAAGGCATTTTCGCCGTCTTTTACTTTGTAAAGCGGGTTATTTTGATCAACCGCAACAATGGAAACCTTGCATTTTCCTTCACTAATTTGTCCCACATAGCGCAACACTTTTCCTTCCGCTTTGGCTGCATCTACTCGGGCTTTAAAATCCGCATCAAGCTGTGGCAACATGGCCATAAATTCATTGGTCGATTTTCCCTCGGAGAATCCCTGTGGTAGCACGCCTTCAACTTCCACATCGGAAAGTTCTAATTCTAATCCAGCTTCACGGGCAAGGATAAGGAGTTTGCGGGCCACATCTTGCCCGGATAAATCATCACGGGGATCCGGTTCGGTGAACCCTTTTTCACGGGCAAGTAGGGTGACTTCCGATAAGGAAAGCCCCTCTTCCAATTTACCGAAAATAAAGGAAAGCGAGCCTGATAAAATCCCTTCAAAACGCTCTAATTCATCACCGGCAGCAAGGAGATTTTGTAAGTTTTCAATCACAGGCAACCCTGCTCCCACATTGGTCTCATACAAAAACTTATGCTGACTTGCCTGTGCATTTTTGCGTAATTGGTGATAATAGGCGAGATCCCTTGTATTGGCTTTTTTGTTCGGTGTCACCACATGAAAGCCTTCTTTTAAGGCGCGTGCATAAAGCCCTGCGACAGATTCTGCCGAGGTGCAATCTACAAAGACAGGGTTTACCACATGGTGTAATTTAATGAATGAAAGTAGCACATCAAAATCGGAAGGCTGTGTTGCATTTTCAAGATCGGTTTTCCAATTCTCTAAATTTAAACCGTTTTCATTGAGGAGCATTTTATTCGAGTTGGCAATCGCACAGATGCGAATCTCAATGTCCTTTTTCGCTAAATACTCCTTTTGGCGCTTTACCTGCTCAATCAACTCACCACCGACACCGCCAACGCCAACGAGAAACATATCCACCACTTTTTTATTATTAAAAAGGGCTTGGTGTGTTGCTTTCACGGCTTCAATGGCTTTGTTTTGCGGTACAACGGCAGAAATAGAACGTTCGCTCGAACCTTGCGCAATGGCGACAATGCTGATATTGGCTTGCGCTAATGCGGAGAAAAAGCGAGCAGCAATCCCTTTTGCCTCTTTCATTCCATCGCCCACGACAGAGATAATGGATAAATCTTTAATCACTTCAATCGGTTCTAATTGGTTAGCAGTCAGTTCATGAGAAAACTCATTTTCAAGCACGGCTTTGGCGGCCTCTGAAGATTTTACCGGCACACAGAAACTGATGCTGTATTCTGATGAGGATTGGGTAATTAAAATCACAGAAATGCCGGCTCCCGACATCGCTGAAAAGACACGAGCCGCCATACCGACCATACCTTGCATTCCCGGGCCTGAAACGTTAAACATCGCCAAATTATCTAAATTGGTGATCCCTTTTACCTGTAAATCTTCTGATTTCACAT
The DNA here is from genome assembly GCF_002000545.1 of Rodentibacter trehalosifermentans. Lineage (GTDB taxonomy): Bacteria > Pseudomonadota > Gammaproteobacteria > Enterobacterales > Pasteurellaceae > Rodentibacter > Rodentibacter trehalosifermentans. The sequence continues at coordinate 16,853 of NZ_MLHL01000035.1, forward strand.
TGCCGTCAATGATTGAACCGGGTGCTGAAGGGTTACCGGTATTTTTGATCACACAAGGAATATTTTGTGGCAATAATGGACCAATAGTACGCGGGTGAATCACTTTTGCCCCAAAATAAGAAAGCTCCATAGCTTCACGATAAGAAAGGGTTGGCAATAATCGGGCATCCGGCACTAAACGGGGATCACAGGTATAAACACCGTCCACATCCGTCCAAATTTCACATACCCTTGCATTCAAACAAGCCGCCAAACAAGCCGCAGAGTAATCCGATCCGTTACGACCTAATAACACAAGCTCCCCTTTTTCATTGCCGGCAGTAAACCCTGCCATTAATACCACTTTATCTTTTGCAATACTTGCTGCATTAACCCGTTTTGTGGATTCGGCAATTTCAACGGAGGATTCTAAATACCCTCCTTTTGCCAATAATTGTTTGACCGGATCCACAATATGCACACTGTAACCCCGAGCTTCAAACCAGGCTTTCATCATCGCAATGGAGAGTTTTTCCCCTCGACAATCAATGGTGGCTTTCACCGCATCTTCAACTTTACCGGCTTGGCGAATTTCTTCCAACAACCCTTTAATTTGAGCAAATTCCGCATCAATCAGTGCTTTTGTGCCTGGTAAGTCAAATTGATTATTTTCTGCATATAAGCCATTAATAATGTGATAGAAAATATCGAGAGCTTCGTTGAAATGCGTATCAGTGGATTGGTTTAATGCGGCTTTTTCAGAGAGGGCAACAAGGTGATTAGTGATTTTTGCCGGAGCGGATAAAACGCCTGCCGCTTGCTCTTCCAAATGGGCTTGTTCGATCAGCTTGGCTGCCTGAGAAAAACGTTCGGGATTTGCAAGCGAAGTGCCACCAAATTTGAGTACGCGCATATTAATTCTCCTAAAGATGTTGTATTTTTAAAATTGATAAAAAAACCCGCATTCGGTTGAATTGCGGGTTTTCGGTATCCTATCTTCTATGCATTAACAACCCGCACCATTTTGCATCGTAATGGTCATCGTAATCATGGTCATGCGGTTAAAAGTGCGGTGATTTTTCATTGTGTTTTATTTTTCAAAACGAATGCGCTAAGAAATACTGAAATTTATCTAACTTGTCAAACAGAAAATGATAATTCGCTAGAAATTTTCTCGTCTCATTAAATTTCGTGTAAACTAACCGCACTTTGAATGAGGAGAATCCAATGAATATTCAACACCAACTACAACACATTCAACAAACCATTCATACCTTATGTGAGCAGGTTCATCGCCCTTCAAATTCGGTAAAGTTATTGGCTGTGTCTAAAACTAAACCTGTTTCCGATATTCTCACGGCTTATCAAGCGGGACACATCGCTTTCGGTGAAAATTATGTGCAAGAGGGCGTGGAGAAAATTCAGCACTTTGAGGCACAAGGCATAAAATTAGAGTGGCATTTTATCGGCCCTTTGCAATCCAATAAAAGTCGATTAGTCGCAACGCATTTCGATTGGATGCAAACCCTTGATCGGGTGAAAATTGCCCAACGATTAAATGAACAACGCCCCGCCAATAAAGCGCCATTAAATGTTTTGATTCAAATTAATATTAGTGATGAAGAAAGTAAATCCGGTATTGCGCCTGAAGCGATGTTCGAGCTGGCAAAACAGATAGAAAATCTACCGCACTTACGGCTACGTGGATTAATGGCAATTCCTGCCCCAACCACAGACATTACAGAGCAAGAAAAGAGCTTTAAAAAAATGGCAGCGTTATTTGAACAGCTCAAACAGATCTTTCCACATCAGCCAATCGATACCCTTTCTATGGGAATGAGCGAGGATATGCCCAGTGCCATAAAATGCGGTTCAACGATGGTGCGTATCGGCACGGCAATTTTTGGTGAACGGGATTATTCGGCAAAATAGAAAAAACGTCCAAAAAAATAACCGCACTTTTGTGCGGTTATTCCTATCAGCTCAATGTTATTTTTTGCCTAACTGTGGTAACACTGAATTTTTATTCGACACGAGCAAGCCGGTTTCTGCGTAGATCCCCAATTTACCACGGGTATCCGCAACATCAAGATTACGCATAGTTAATTGACCGATACGATCGATTGGATCGAATGGCGTATCTTCCACTTTTTCCATACTTAAACGTTCTGCTTCATAAGTTAAATTCGGCGATTCCGTATTTAAAATAGTGAAATCGTTACCACGACGTAATTCTAGGGTAACAGTGCCGGTAATGGCTTTTGCCACCCAACGTTGTGCTGTTTCACGCAACATTAAGGCTTGCGGATCAAACCAACGACCTTGGTATAATAAGCGACCTAAACGTAAACCGTTAATACGATATTGCTCAATGGTATCTTCATTATGGATACCGGTGACTAAACGCTCGTAAGCGATATGTAATAATGCCATTCCCGGTGCTTCATAAATACCACGGGATTTCGCTTCAATAATACGGTTTTCGATTTGGTCTGACATGCCTAAACCATGACGACCACCAATGCGATTAGCTTCTTGCATCATCTCGACTGCATCATCAAAGCGTTGTCCGTTTAACGCTACCGGTACGCCTTCTTCAAAAGTTACGGTGACGGTTTCCGGTTTGATTTCAACGCTTTCATCCCAAAACGCAACGCCCATGATAGGTTTAACGATCTTCATCCCTGTACTTAATTCTTCCAAATCTTTCGCTTCGTGGGTCGCCCCCAGCATGTTGGAATCCGTTGAATAGGCTTTCTCCACTGACATTTTGTAATCAAAGCCGTTTTCAATTAAAAATTGCGACATTTCAAAGCGGCCGCCTAATTCGTGAATAAACTGATCGTCCAACCAAGGTTTATAAATTTTTAATTTCGGGTTGGTTAATAAACCGTAGCGATAAAAACGTTCGATATCATTACCTTTAAAAGTAGAACCATCGCCCCAAATATTCACATCATCTTCTTTCATCGCAGCCACAAGCATCGTACCCGTTACAGCACGACCAAGGGGGGTCGTATTAAAGTAAGGAATACCGCCTGTTGAAATATGAAATGCACCACATTGAATTGCCGCAATCCCTTCATGCACAAGTTGTGCACGGCAATCAATTAAACGGGCATTTTCAGCCCCATAAGCCATGGCTTTTTTAGGAATCGCATTATAATCCTCTTCGTCAGGCTGACCTAAATTCGCCGTGTAAGCGTAAGGCACTGCGCCTTTTTGACGCATCCAAAGTAATGCAGCGCTAGTATCCAAACCACCGGAGAAGGCGATGCCGACTTTTTGCCCTTTTGGTAAATTTTGTAAAATGGTATTTGACATATTTTTTCCTTACTTAAGGTTGTTTTGAATATTTAATCATTTTATATGAATAAAAACTCGCAAGAATATAACCGCACTTTTCTCGTTTGTCCAGTGCTTTCCGAATTTAACGATGTATTTTTCTCATCGCTTTACATCATAAAAATCCCTGCTTTCTCGAGCAGGGATTTCTCGCATTATTGTGTCAATAGATCCAAGGCTTCTTGGTATTTCGCAACCGTTTTTTCAATCACATCGCCAGGCACTCTAGGCGCTGGAGGTTGCTTGTTCCAACCACTATTTTCTAACCAGTCACGTACAAATTGCTTATCAAAAGAAGGGGGATTTGTGCCTTCTTGATAAGTTTCAACCGACCAAAAACGGCTGGAATCCGGCGTGAGGACTTCATCCATCAGCGTTAGCGTGCCGTTTTCGTCTAAACCAAATTCAAACTTCGTATCACAAATAATGATCCCTTTAGTGAGTGCATATTCTGCGGCAGCGGTATAAAGTGCAATGGCCTTTTCTTTGACTTGCGCCGCCAAATCTGCGCCGATTAATTTTTCACATTCTTCATAGCTGATGTTAATGTCGTGGTTTCCCACTTCCTCTTTGCTTGAAGGGGTAAAAATAGGTTCGGGCAATTTGCTCGCTTCCACTAATCCTTCCGGTAATTTCAAACCGCAAATCGTGCCCGTTTGTTGATAATCCTTTAACCCGCTTCCGGTTAAATAGCCACGCACGATGGATTCAATTTTAATCGGGTTCAAACGCTTGCAAACCACTGCCCTGTCCTTCACGAAATCAGCCTCTTCCTTTGGTAGCACATCATAAACGGAATCACCGGTGAAATGATTGGGCATAATGTGCGCTAATTTGTTAAACCAAAAATTTGAAATTTGTGTCAGGATTTCACCTTTTCGTGGAATGGGATCATCTAAAATCACATCAAAGGCGGAAAGACGATCTGTGGCGACCATCAACATTCGCTTATCATCAATTTCATAAAGATCACGCACTTTGCCTGAGTAGATTTTTTTCAGACTGAGAATTTGTTGTGTCATGGTTTGCACCTTTTTTATTGCGGTAAAAAAATCGGCGCACATTGTACCGCACTTTTGAAGCAAACGTTTGCTGTTTTTGAAAAAATAATGAAATTCGATGAATTTGCTCAATTTAATTTGAGCAAAATGCCAAAATCAGCGAGAATAGCGAACATTTTTTACCAACAAGAGAAGATCATGACTTATCCTCAAGAAGTGAATAAACGCAGAACATTTGCAATTATTTCCCACCCCGATGCGGGTAAAACCACGATTACCGAAAAAGTGCTTTTATATGGTAATGCCATTCAAACCGCCGGTTCGGTGAAAGGCAAAGGCTCGACAGCACATGCCAAATCCGACTGGATGGAAATGGAAAAACAACGTGGTATTTCGATTACTACTTCCGTGATGCAGTTTCCTTACAATGATTGCTTGGTAAACTTACTTGACACCCCGGGGCACGAAGATTTCTCTGAAGATACTTACCGCACTTTAACCGCAGTGGACAGTTGCTTGATGGTGATTGATGCCGCCAAAGGGGTTGAGGAACGGACAATTAAATTAATGGAAGTCACCCGCCTTCGTGATACGCCGATTATCACCTTTATGAATAAACTCGACCGTGATATTCGTGACCCCATGGAATTGTTGGACGAAGTGGAAAATGTTCTGCAAATTCGTTGTGCGCCTATCACTTGGCCAATCGGCTGCGGTAAATTGTTTAAAGGCGTTTATCATCTCACCAAAGACGAAACCTATTTATATCAATCAGGACGAGGTTCAACCATTCAAGAAGTGCGTATTGTAAAAGGTTTGAATAATCCGGAATTAGATGCCGCAGTCGGTGATGATTTAGCCCAACAGTTGCGTGATGAATTAGAATTAGTACAAGGGGCAAGCAATGAATTTGAATATGATGCCTTTATCAAAGGTGAATTAACCCCTGTCTTTTTTGGGACCGCACTGGGTAATTTCGGCGTGGATCACTTCCTTGACGGTTTAACAGAATGGGCACCAAAACCACAGGCTCGTCAAGCAGACACCCGTACGGTAGAAAGTTCAGAAGAAAAATTTAGCGGTTTTGTGTTCAAAATCCAAGCTAATATGGATCCAAAACACCGCGACCGTGTCGCCTTTATGCGTGTGGTTTCCGGTAAATATGAAAAAGGCATGAAACTGAAGCACGTTCGTATCGGTAAAGATGTGGTAATTTCTGATGCCTTAACCTTTATGGCTGGGGATCGCTCGCACGCAGAAGAAGCCTATGCCGGCGATATTATCGGCTTGCATAACCACGGTACGATCCAAATTGGCGATACCTTTACGCAAGGTGAAAATTTAAAATTCACGGGTATTCCAAATTTCGCCCCTGAATTATTCCGCCGGATTCGTTTGAAAGATCCCCTCAAACAAAAGCAATTGTTAAAAGGTTTGGTTCAACTTTCCGAAGAGGGTGCGGTGCAAGTATTCCGTCCACTCATCAATAATGATTTAATTGTCGGTGCAGTGGGCGTATTGCAATTTGATGTGGTCGTTTCTCGCTTGAAAACGGAATACAACGTCGAAGCCATTTATGAAAATGTGAACGTGGCAACCGCACGTTGGGTGGAATGTCGCGATGGCAAAAAATTTGAAGAATTTAAACGTAAAAATGAGCAAAATTTAGCCCTAGACGGTGGGGATAACCTCACTTATATCGCCCCGACTATGGTGAATTTGAATTTAGCCCAAGAGCGTTATCCTGACGTGGAATTTTTCAAAACCCGTGAACATTAAAGCGAAAAGTGCGGTCAAAATTGACCGCACTTTTTTGCATTTTAGGTTTCATTATGTTGTTTATACATCGCTTCAATTTGATTGCGGTAGCGTTCCATAATGACTTTTCGTTTGAGTTTTAAGGTTGGGGTGAGTTCGCCCAGTTTGATACTAAAAGCTTGAGAGAGCAGGGTGAATTTTTTCACTTGTTCAAAGTGAGCCAATTCCTTTTGCATGGCATTAATACGTTGTTCAAACATTTTCAGAATTTCAGAATTTTTAATCAATTCTAGGCGATCTTGATATTTAATGTTGAGTTGTTTGGCGTATTCTTCCAAGCTATCAAAACAAGGCACAATCAGCGCCGAAACATATTTTTTGGCATCCGCCACAATAGCAATTTGCTCGATAAATTTGTCTTTACCGATTTTGCTTTCGATATATTGCGGGGCGATATATTTGCCGTTAGAGGTTTTCATTAATTCTTTAATGCGATCCGTAATAAAAAGGTTTCCTTCCGCATCAAACTCACCGGCATCGCCTGTTTTTAGAAAACCATCTTCGGTGAAGGCTTGGGTGGTTTCTTCCGGTTTTTTGTAATAACCTTTCATTACCATACCGCCTCGGACCAAAATTTCGTTGTTTTCACCAATTTTAATTTCTGCTTTCGGCATTAATGTGCCGATAGAATTTGGATTAAATTGTTTGTCGTGCCAACAGGAAACAGTTGCAGTGGTTTCCGTCATACCGTAGCCAAGTTTGATATTAATGCCGATGCTGTGGAAAAACAGCCCGATAGCCGGTTCTAACTTCGCTCCGCCACAAGGCATCATTTTGATTCTGCCGCCTAATAATTGGCGAAGTTTTGATAAAACCAGTTTATCCGCAAGGCGATATTGTTGTTTTAGCCAAAAAGGAACGGCGTTGTTTTGTGTGGTAGATTCAAAGTGTTTTTGCCCAACGGCAATCGCCCAATGGAACAGAATTTGGCGAAGTTTTGGTGCTTTTTGCACTTTATCTAACACCGCCGCATAAATTTTTTCGTAAAAACGCGGTACGGCACACATAAGTGTTGGGCTAATCTCCGCCAAAACCGACCGCACTTGATTCGTATCTTCCAAATAACAGAGTGTTGCACCTCGGTGAAGGACATAAGCCGCCCACGCCCGTTCAAAGATATGAGAAAACGGCAGAAAAGAGAGGGAAATATCTTGAGGCGTGACATTAAGTGCAAGATCATGGGTTTCTAATTGATGAGCAAGGTTTGAATAGTCTAGCATCACCCCTTTAGGTTCACCTGTCGTACCGGAGGTATAGATGATGGTAAATAAATCCTCCATTTTTTTATCACGCAAACGTTGGTTTAATTCTGTTTGCTGTGCGGTTGAACCTAATTCAACAAATTGTTCCCATGTATAAGAGCGACCGTCTTGCTTAAGTTGAATAGTCGGTTTCATGGCGACAATTTTTTCTAATTGAGGGCAATGAGAGGCAATCTCTAAAGCGTGGTCATATTGTTCTTGATCGCCCACAAATAAAATTTTAACGTCTGCGTGGTTAAGTACAAATTCGGCTTGTTGTGCGGTATTGGTTGCATAAATTGGCACGGTAATCGCACGAATTTGTAATGCCGCTATATCAGCAATAGTCCAACGTGGCATATTTTGGGCGAAAATTGCAATTTTATCTTGAACTTGGATATTGCAGGCAAGTAGTGCGCGAGAGAGCTGGTTTAATCGGTTTTGGAATACAGCCCAAGAAATATCTTTCCAGATACCATTTTCTTTATGACGAAGTGCGGTTGTATTTCCCAGTGTTTTTGCTTGTTGTTGAATACGGTAAATAAAATGAAGATCGAAATTCATATTAACCTTAATTTTTGATATTAATTGAGCTAACAACTGTGCGCTAATATAAAGTTAAATGAAATTAAAAGCCAGATAAATATTTTATTTTTTGATGATTCTGAGTGAACTTTTGTGCAATTTGTGAAGTGGATCCCAATCCGATTAAGGAATAAAAAAACCGCTCCGAAGAGCGGTTGGTTTTCCAATTATTTTGATTAAGCTTTGTAGTTGTAAACGTGTGCGACCAAGTCTAAAACTTTGTTTGAATAACCGGTTTCGTTGTCGTACCAAGATACAAGTTTCACGAAAGTATCGGTTAATGCGATACCTGCATCGGCATCAAATACAGAAGTTAATGCACAACCGTTAAAGTCAGTAGAAACAACAGCATCTTCAGTGTAGCCTAACACGCCTTTTAATTCGCCGTTGAAAGTTTTACCTTCAGCAGCATCTTTGATTGCTTGCTTGATTTGCTCGTAAGTTGCTGGTTTTTCAAGGTTTACTGTTAAATCAACAACAGAAACGTTTGGTGTAGGAACACGGAAAGCCATACCGGTTAATTTACCGTTTAATGCCGGTAATACTTTACCTACCGCTTTTGCCGCACCAGTTGAAGATGGGATGATGTTTTGTGCTGCACCACGACCACCGCGCCAGTCTTTTGCAGATGGACCATCAACGGTTTTTTGTGTTGCAGTGGTTGCGTGAACGGTTGTCATTAAACCATCTTTGATACCGAAAGTTTCGTGAACAACACGTGCTAAAGGTGCTAAACAGTTAGTTGTACAAGATGCGTTAGACACGATGTCTTGACCAGCATAAGCATTGAAGTTTACGCCACGTACGAACATTGGGGTTGCATCTTTAGATGGACCGGTTAAAACCACTTTTTTCGCACCCGCAGTGATGTGTTTACGTGCTGTTTCATCAGTTAAGAATAAACCTGTTGCTTCAACGGCGACATCCACACCGATTGCACCCCAGTTTAAGTTTGCCGGATCGCGCTCTGAAGTGACACGGATCGCTTTACCGTTAACCACTAAGTTACCGTCTTTAACTTCAACAGTACCATCGAAACGACCGTGAGTTGAATCATATTTCAACATATAAGCCATGTATTCAACATCAATTAAGTCGTTGATGCCGACTACTTCAATGTCATCACGCTGTTGTGCTGCGCGGAATACAATACGACCGATACGACCGAAACCATTAATACCAATTTTAATAGCCATAAGATTTTCACCTTTTTAGTTAAGTTAAACAAACAGTTATGTTTCAGAAACAAGAATTGCTTCCCAAAAACATCGGGCGGATTATAGCACGGGCATTTGGATAAAACTAGAAATGGCAATTTATTTTTGTGATCTAGGTCAAAGTTACTTTTTTCATCTATAAAATTTCCGGAAAAAGTGACCGCACTTTAATGATTTTTTGTCAAAGACTCGGCATAATAACCTGAAATTTCTAAAAAGGTTGGTGCTATGTCTCAAGGTAATTTATATATTCTTTCTGCCCCAAGTGGCGCAGGTAAATCTTCGCTGATTTCTGCCTTATTGGAACAGGATTCTTCCACTCCTAAGATGGTGTCGATTTCTCACACGACCCGCCCTCCACGCCCGGGGGAAATTGATGGTGTGCATTACTATTTTGTGTCTAAAGAAGAATTTGAATCCCTCATTGAACAAGACCTGTTTTTGGAATATGCCACAGTGTTTGGCGGCAATTATTATGGTACTTCATTGCCGGCAATTGAGGAGAACCTTGCGAGAGGCATTGATGTTTTTTTAGATATTGATTGGCAGGGGGCGCAGCAAATTCGCAAAAAAGTGGAGGATGTCAAAAGTATTTTTATTCTCCCTCCCTCATTGCCGGAATTGGAGCGTCGGTTGATTGGGCGAGGGCAGGATAGCGAAGAGGTGATTGCTGAACGTATGGCGAAAGCGAAAAATGAAATTTCTCATTACGATGAATATGATTATGTCATTGTCAATGATAATTTCGAGCAAGCATTAGCGGATTTACAGAGTATTTTACGGGCAGAGCGTTTGACGAAAGCCTATCAACAAATAGAAAACGCGGACTTAATTCATCAACTACTGGATAAATAATATGAGATTTAGTATGATGTTTCCCCTTTATATCCCTTATTTTTTAGATAAATCGGAGTAGAATATGGCTCGTGTTACCGTGCAAGATGCAGTAGAAAAAATTGGCAATCGTTTTGATTTAATTTTAACCGCCGCACGTCGTGCAAGACAATTACAACTACACCAACGTGACCCGTTAGTACCGGAGGATAATGATAAGCCAACGGTTATTGCGTTGCGTGAAATTGAAAAAGGCTTAATCTCTAACGATATTATGGATGCGCAAGAGCATCAAGATATTGCAGCCATTCAACATACGGAAGAAGTGGCTGTTGCCTTAATTACGGAATAATTATTTAAAAAAAGTGCGGTTATTTTTACCGCACTTTTATCTCAATTCATTCAACCCGAACAAGTTAGGTGTCCTTTGGAACTGTTTGCAGATTTAAACCGAATCATTCAGGGGTATTTGCCCGCAGATAAAATTGAATTAGTCAAACGTGCATTTGTTATTGCAAGAGATGCACACGAAGGGCAGTTCCGCTCAAGTGGCGAACCTTATATCACTCACCCTGTAGCAGTGGCGGCTATCCTTGCTCAAATGCACTTGGATCACGAAGCGGTGATGGCGGCATTATTGCATGATGTGATTGAAGATACCCCTTATACGGAAGCACAACTCAGTGCCGAATTTGGCTCAAGTGTCGCTGAAATTGTCGAGGGCGTTTCTAAACTTGATAAACTCAAATTCCGTACCCGCCAAGAAGCGCAAGTGGAAAATTTTCGCAAAATGATTTTGGCTATGACCCGTGATATTCGGGTGGTCCTGATCAAATTGGCTGACCGAACGCATAATATGCGAACTTTAGGGGCACTTCGTCCCGATAAACGTCGCCGTATCGCAAAAGAAACACTAGAAATTTATTGTCCGCTCGCGCATCGTTTAGGCATTGAGCATATCAAAAACGAATTGGAAGATTTATCTTTCAAAGCGATGTATCCGAATCGCTATGAAGTGTTGAAGAGGTTGGTGGAAGTGGCGCGTAATAACCGTCAGGATCTGATTACACGTATTTCTAATGAAATCAAAGTGCGGTTGGAAAATACGGGAATTTTTGCCCGAGTATGGGGACGAGAAAAACATCTCTATAAAATCTATCAAAAAATGCGGGCGAAAGATCAGGAATTTCATTCCATTATGGATATTTATGCTTTTCGCATTATCGTTAAAACGGTGGATGATTGTTATCGTGCATTAGGGCAGATTCATAATCTCTATAAACCTCGTCCGGGACGAGTGAAAGACTATATTGCCGTACCCAAAGCAAACGGGTATCAATCATTACAAACATCAATGATAGGCCCTCACGGCGCGCCGGTAGAAGTGCATATCCATACGGAAGATATGGAACAAGTAGCGGAAATGGGCGTAACGGCGTACTGGGGGGGGAAAGACAACGGTAAAAATGATAGTACAACCGCCCAAGTTCGTGCACAACGTTGGCTGCAAAATTTGGTGGAAATCCAACAGAGCGTAGGAAATTCTTTTGAGTTTATAGAAAATGTCAAATCGGAATTTTTCCCGAAAGAAATTTTTGTGTTTACGCCGAAAGGCCGCATTGTCGAATTGCCGAAAGGGGCAACGGCTGTCGATTTTGCTTATGCCGTGCATTCTGATATTGGAAATACTTGTGTCGGTGTAACGGTTGAGCATAAACCTTACCCGCTTTCTCAAGCGTTAGAATCCGGTCAAACAGTCAATATCATTACAGAACCGAATGCCCATCCGGAGACAAATTGGTTGAACTTTGTGGTGACGGCACGTGCGAAAACCCGTATTCGTCATTATTTAAAACAACGTTGTGCCATTGATGCAATAAAACTCGGGAAAACAGAATTAAACTCAGCATTGCAGCCTCATTCTTTGGATGCACTTTCTCCACAGCAAATTCAATCCGCTTTGGAAGATCTCAAACTTTCTTCTATTGACGAATTATTACGTGAAATAGGCTTAGGCAATTTGCTTGCTTCAGTGGTTGCACACCAATTGATCGGCGAAAAAATTGAGATTGATGTGGATGGCAATATGCAAAATCACGGTAATACATTAATTATTTCACCGACACTGATGACGAACACACAATTTGCACAATGTTGTCACCCCATTCCGGGGGATCCTATTGTTGGAAATAGTACACTCAATAATGGATTAGTGATCCATCATTGTCGGTGCAGCAACCTTAAAAATGCTCATCAGCTGGTGCAGGCTAAGTGGGAAGAGGGGCAAAGTGCGGTCAATTTTGATGCAGAATTACGGGTTGAAATTTTAAATGAGCAGGGCGCATTACCGAGTTTGATGACCGCAATCACTGCGAGTGAGGGGGGGATTCAAAATATTTGGACGGAAGAATTAGAAAATTCGCTTCTACTTGTGATTTTGCAAATCAGCGTGAAAGATTTGAAACATCTTGAAAACGTTTTACACCGTATTAAAGGGATTACCGGTGTAGTGAGTGTAAAACGAAACATTAATGCCTGATAATGAACTATGAGCCTTTCATTGCTTGATGCGATTCCTCTCACAACGCTTTCCGGCGTTGGCGCAGCTGTCTCCGCTAAACTGAGCAAAATTGGCATTAATAATTTACAAGATCTCCTTTTCCATTTGCCGATTCGTTATGAGGATCGCACAAGAATTACACCTATCGCCCATCTTCGTCCCGAGCAATATTTCACCATCGAGGGAATGGTACAAACCAGTGAAGTCACCTTTGGACGTCGACCAATTCTCTCTGTCAGTTTGTCAGACGGTACTTCAAAAATTATGTTACGTTTTTTCAACTTTAATGCGGGAATGCGTAATAGTTTTCAAATTGGTGTGCGGGTTAAAGCCTTTGGTGAAGTCAAACGTGGTCGTCATATGGCGGAAATTCATCATCCGGAATATCAGATTTTACGGGATAACTCGCCGCTTATTTTAGAAGAAACCCTCACCCCTATTTATTCCACCACGGAAGGGTTAAAACAAAATTCATTACGAAAGTTGACGGATCAGGCTTTAGCCTTATTGGATAAAGTACAGATTGCGGAAATTTTACCTCGGGAATTTAATCCCCATCCATTCAGTTTGAAAGAAGCGCTTCGTTTATTACATCGTCCCCCACCGGATGTCTCGTTAGAAATGCTCGAACAAGGCAAGCACCCTGCACAACAACGGTTAATTTTTGAAGAATTACTCGCCCATAATCTTGCTATGCAAAAAGTGCGGTTAGGAACGCAACAGTTTTTGGCATTGCCGCTTGCCCATCAGACGGATTTAAAACAGCGATTTCTCGCCGGTTTACCTTTTCAGCCCACCAATGCGCAAAAACGTGTGGTGCAAGACATTGAACAGGATATGCAAAAAAATTATCCGATGATGCGTTTGGTACAGGGTGACGTGGGATCCGGTAAAACCTTGGTGGCTGCACTTGCGGCACTATTGGCGATTGATAATGGCAAACAGGTGGCATTGATGGCTCCCACAGAAATTTTAGCCGAACAACATGCCAATAATTTTCGTCAATGGTTTGAGCCTTTGGGATTTAATGTCGGCTGGTTGGCAGGAAAGGTCAAAGGGAAAGTGCGTCAAGCTACATTAGAAACTATTAAAAACGGATCGGTTCAAATGATAGTCGGCACTCACGCGCTATTTCAAGAAGAAGTGGAATTTTATGATCTTGCTCTTGTTATCATTGATGAACAACACCGCTTTGGCGTTCATCAGCGTTTAATGCTGAGAGAAAAAGGCGAGAAAGCGGGGTTTTATCCCCATCAGTTAATTATGACCGCAACACCGATTCCAAGAACATTGGCGATGACGGTCTATGCGGATTTGGATACCTCTATTATTGATGAGCTACCTCCGGGGCGTACACCGATTACTACCGTTGTGATTTCTGAAGAACGACGGGATGAAATTGTTGAGCGGGTGAAAAAAGCCTGTGTTAATGAAAAACGCCAAGCCTACTGGGTCTGCACCTTAATTGATGAATCCGAAGTCTTAGAAGCTCAAGCAGCGGAAGCGATTTGGGAAGATTTAACTAAGGCTCTGCCTATGTTAAAAATTGGTTTGGTACATGGGCGAATGAAGCCGCAAGAAAAACAAAATGTGATGATGCAATTTAAGTATGCCGAACTAGAACTATTGGTAGCGACAACGGTGATTGAGGTGGGGGTGGATGTGCCGAATGCCAGTTTAATGATTATCGAAAATGCGGAGCGATTGGGATTATCGCAACTTCATCAATTACGAGGAAGGGTTGGACGAGGGAGTACAGCTTCTTTTTGTGTGTTAATGTATAAACCGCCGCTGGGGAAAGTGTCACAAAAACGTTTGCAAGTGTTGCGTGATAGCCAAGATGGTTTTGTGATTTCAGAAAAAGATTTGGAAATTCGAGGGCCAGGCGAGGTGCTAGGGACAAAACAAACGGGCGTTGCGGAATTTAAAGTCGCAAATTTAATGCGGGATCGTAAGATGATTCCAATGGTGCAACACTATGCCAAACAGCTGATTCAACAATATCCGGATGTGGCGGAAAGCTTAATTCAACGTTGGTTGAATCAAAAAGAAATCTATTCAAACGCTTAAAAAGTGCGGTCAATTTAAAAAGAATTTTTATGAGTATAAAAAAAGCATACCCCACCGTCCTTTTTTTTGATTCCGGCGTGGGGGGATTCAGCGTTTATCGTGAGACAAAAAAATTGTTACCTGATTGGCATTATCTCTATTGTTTTGATAATGCCGGTTTTCCCTATTCAGAACGTTCGGAGGAAAGTATTATTCAACGTACCTTGGCGGTTTGTCGGTTGATTAATGGGCAACATCCTTTAGATGCCATTGTGATTGCCTGTAATACCGCAAGCACGGTTGTTTTGCCAACTTTACGAGAAAATTTTTCCATTCCGATTATCGGTACGGTTCCGGCAATTAAACCTGCTGCAGAGATTTCAAAGACAAAACATATTGGATTATTGGCAACAAAAGGGACAGTAAAACGCCATTATGTGGATGAGCTGATCAATAAATTTGCTAAAAATTACCGAGTGGAACGTTTAGGATCGACAAGATTAGTGGAAATTGCCGAACAAAAAATTCGTGGTTATTCGGTAGATTTGATTGCCATAAAAGATGAATTATCGTCTTGGTTGGATATGTCGGATTTGGATACGCTGGTTTTAGGTTGCACGCATTTTCCTTTAATAAAAGATGAAATCCAATTATGCTTGCCTCAAGTGAAACATTTCATGGATCCGGGGGCGGCTATCGCAAAACGCATTAAATCCTTGTTGGATGGAGTGGATGTGAAAAATCAGAGCGAAAAAGTGAATCAAATGTTTTGCACGAAACATTTTCCGGAAGAATTGCAATTTAAAAAAATATTGCCTTTATGGGGATTTGATTCTCTGAATATAATAGAAATTGAATAAAAAATAGTTGATTTGCTGAAGTTTTCAGCAAAAGAAAGAAAAATTAATTTTTTTAAAAAAAAACACTTGCGTGGCATTAAAAAATGCCTATAATACGCCGCACA
>NZ_MLHL01000036.1 GCF_002000545.1 Rodentibacter trehalosifermentans
ACTTGATCGCTACATCACCATTCATCAGCATAAGTGATATTTGCGTAAAATTAGCTTAAATTTGACAATGAACGCATAACAAGATCAATGTCCCGATTTTCTAATTCTTGAATAATATGCAAATAGGTTTTTTGTGTTGTCGTCATATTTGAATGCCCCAGTCGTCTGGCAACACTGGCAATTGAAACTCCGGCAAATAAAAGCAACGAGGCATGAGTATGGCGCAAACCATGCAATGAAATAATCGGAATATTCGCTTTTTTACATCGGCGTGTCAGAATGTCGTTGACCGTAGAATTGAAAATCTTTTGTTTCACAAAAATAGGTTGATCTTCGGGCTTATCTCTAATTAAATCGGAAAATTGAATAATTGTTTTCCAATCAAGCGGGATTTTGCGTACCGAGGATCGGTTCTTCGTAGGTAAAAAACCACCTCCCTCTTTATAATTCCACGTTTTATTAATTGACAGAGTTTGATGTGAAAAATCAAAATCTTTTGGTGTGATAGCTAATGCTTCGGAGAAGCGCATTCCTGTTTTTGCAATCAATAAAATAAACCAATCCCAATTAAGTTCTTTCGTTAAATTTAACTTTGTAATTAGGGTATGCAATTCAAATTGGTTTAAATACTTGGGCTTTTTTGTTCGTGGCGGACGACCTTTAATTATCGCCTTTCTCGTGGGATCCCGAGTTAAAAGGCCTTCATCAACAGCATCAAGAATTGCTCCCTTTAACTGATGATGAAAATCCATTGTTGTTTGTCGCTCATGGTAGCGAGCGTAATCATTGAGTAACTTTTGATAAGTAATGCGATTAAGATCACATAGTAATAGCTTAGGAATCAGCCGTTTAAGCCATTCCAGCGTAAGCAGATATTTAGACATCGTCACTTTTCTGATTGCTCCCTCCTTATAAATATGAATCCAATGTGAATAGTATTGATGGAATAGCGCTTGCTTTGAAGTTACCTCATTCATAATGAATCTCCTATAAGAATGTATTTCACTTATGCTGATGAATGGTGATGTAGCGATCAAGTGCGGTGAAAAATGTGCCGATTTTTTGTTGTTCAGGCTGATTGGTAATAAATAAAGATATATTGGTAATATCACTCGCATTAAAAGATGGTAGAGCTCCAATTTGGGCATATTTAGCTAATTTAATATTTTCAAATATTGTTTTAGCAAAATAAGTATCCCATTGAGTAGAATCTAACGAATATGCCATCATATTATTATCAATAAAAAAATCCTTTATAACCAATCTCTTGCGATCTAGTAACAATGCAGCTCCGACCTTGGCAAAAATAATCGCAGGAACATCAGTGATCACTTTCCATTTATTTTTTGATATTTGTTGATCTGAAACATAATTATTAGAAATTAACATTACTTGTTCGTTATCAGATAAATTCATATCAGAAACTTTATAAAAAGGAATCCCAATCTGATTGCCTTGTTCAGTTTCAGGAAACCCAATCCCTGATTGTACTTTTCCTAATTCCCCCAACTTCCTCTGTTCCCAAGCGTGAGCTTTTTTACAAAGAATCGTGAAAAATTATGTCCATTTCCTCTATTATGAGAGCATTGTAAATAAAAATGATGAAATTTTATGGGCATTTATAGATGAGGGCGCTAGCTGCTCCAATACAGTGTCTAAATTGATGCGCAGTAAAATCTCTACTATTAGAGTGATTTTTCCCTCTGTGATAAACTTTACAAAATTTTGAGGCTTATTATGACAATGTGGATGACCCCTTCTTTTCTTATTCTTCTTGGTATATCGCTTTTTATTCTGATTATCCTTTGTTTTCTACTCGCCCGCCGTTCGCGCGATGTGCAAGAGTTACAGCAAGATTTGAATAGAACCAATAGCGATTTTAATCAACTTGCCGAACGTTTTGATTTACTCAATCAACAAAAAAATCTGTTGGAACAGAAGGCTGTGAAAGCCCAAACAGAAAGTGAGGGGTTACAAATCCGTTTAAGTGAGCGGGATGAAAAAATGGCCTACCTCACCAAAGAATTGGATGAAGAGCAGGCTCGCAACGAGCAAATCGCCACACAAATCACAGCGTTGAAAGAGCGTTTTGGTATTGCCTCTGCTCAAGCGGAAAGTTTACAAACCCAGCTACAACAAAGCCAAGCTCATCTTTTGCGTAAAGAACAAGAGCAGCTTAATTTAACGGAAAAATTGACCGCACTTTCACAAGAGCTGACAGGGTTAAAAACCACCTTGGCAGAAAAAGAAAAACATTTTGCCGAACAGCAACAAAATATTGAGCAATCAAAACAACAACTTGGCATTGAGTTTCAAAATCTTGCTAATCGTATTTTGGATGAAAAAAGCCGCTCTTTTAATCAAACCAACCAAACAGCACTAGAAACGTTGCTTAAACCTTTCCGTGAACAAATTGAGGGTTTTCAAAAACGGGTGAATGAAATCCATTCGGAATCCTTAAGAGGCAATGCGGGCTTAGAGGCAGAGATTAAGAAAGTGTTGGAAATTGGCTTAAATATGTCGCAAGAGGCAAGTCATTTAACCTCGGCGTTAAAGAGGGAAAAGAAAACCTTAGGGAATTGGGGGGAAGTGCAACTAGAACGGGCATTACAACTTGCCGGTTTAGTTGAAAATGTGCATTACCGTGCGCAAGCACATTTTAGAGACGAACAAGGTGGGCGGAATTACCCTGATTTTGTATTGAGTTTACCCGATGAAAAACACCTTATTATTGACAGCAAAATGTCGTTGAATGCCTATGAACGTGCGGTCAATGCTGAAGATGATGTTGAACGGGAAGCTTTACTACGAGAGCATATTAAAGCGCTTAAAAATCATATTGATGATTTGCACAAAAAAGATTACAGCAACTTAATCGGCATGCGTAGCCCGAACTTTGTGCTGATGTTTATTGCACTTGAGCCGGCTTATATTGAGGCGTTAAAACAAGATCCGAATCTTTTTAATTATGGCTATGAAAAAAATGTCATTATGGTTTCCCATACCACGTTGATGCCGATTTTGCGCACCATAGCAAATCTATGGCGAATTGAACGGGGCAATCTGGAAGCCAGAGAAATCGCCGAAAAGGCCGGGGAGATTTATAATCAAATTTGTTTGGTGGCGGAACGTTTGGGGAAATTGGGGAATAGTCTTTCCACCGTTACCAATCAATATAACAGCACGGTGACAGCATTAGTGGGGCAGCAAGGTTTAGTGGGGAAAATAGAACGCTTTAAAGATTTATCCGCCAAAGCCAATAAAACGATGCCAAATGTTGAATTATTAAATCATGGTGTGGATTTAAGCCGTTTGTCCTTGCTTACTCAAGAAGAAAAATAATCCTCATTTTTTATTGCTATTTTCAAAAAAACTGCTATTTTTTTGCCGTTTTTTATTGATTAATTTTTACAACAAGTTAGGAAAAATGAATGGAACAGCAAAAATCACCTGATCTTTATGCCAAATATAACCAACAATCTAACGCATTAAGTAAAATTATTTTCGCCAGCCGTTGGTTACAATTGCCGATTTATCTTGGGCTTGTGGTTGTGCAAGGGATTTACGCCTACAAATTTATGAAATCCCTCTGGCATTTAATCACCAATATTAATGAGATGGATTCCAACACAATTATGCTTGCGGTGTTAAATCTGATTGATGTGGTGATGATTGCCAATTTGTTAGTGATGGTGACCATTGGCGGTTATGAGATTTTTGTATCAAAACTCAAAACCCGTAGTCATCCTGATCAACCGGAATGGATGAGCCATGTCAATGCAACCGTGCTGAAAGTAAAACTTTCAATGTCAATCATCACGATTTCTTCTATTCATATGTTGCAAACCTTTGTGAATGTCAGCAACCTTCCCGAAAAA
This sequence comes from Rodentibacter trehalosifermentans, assembly GCF_002000545.1. Taxonomy (GTDB): domain Bacteria; phylum Pseudomonadota; class Gammaproteobacteria; order Enterobacterales; family Pasteurellaceae; genus Rodentibacter; species Rodentibacter trehalosifermentans. The sequence goes on from NZ_MLHL01000036.1 coordinate 3,879, forward strand.
ACCATGATGTGGCAGCTTTTTTTGCATCTTGGTTTTTTAGTTTCAGCTATCGCCTTGGCTTATACGGATAAGATTTTATACAGTACCAGCCATAAAAATCACTAATCATGAATAACAGGTTCTCCCGGAAAAACGCGAACAAAAAACATGTTGGCGTTTCCTTTTTGCCGACTAAAATCCGGCGCCCAAAGATAAACCTTGCGCAAACCCAAGTGATTTTATTTAACAAGCCCTTTGATGTGCTGACGCAATTTACCGATGAAAAAGGGCGGGCAACACTCAAGGATTTCATTCCCATAGCACATATTTATGCGGCAGGGCGATTAGACCGGGATAGCGAGGGCTTACTCATTTTGACCAACAACGGTGCATTACAACATCGCCTTGCTGATCCTCAATTTAAAACCGAGAAAACCTATTGGGTGCAGGTAGAAGGTGAACCGACTGAGCAAGATCTCGCCCCACTACGACAGGGGGTTATGCTTAAAGACGGGAGAACAAAACCGGCAAAAGTGCGGTTGATTTCAGCACCAAATTTATGGGATCGTACGCCGCCTATTCGAGAGCGGAAATCCATTCCCACTTCATGGTTGGAGATAAAAATTAGCGAGGGACGAAACCGTCAAGTCAGACGAATGACTGCTCACATCGGTTTCCCCACTTTACGCTTGGTTCGCTATGCGATTGGGCCATTGTCCATTGAAGGGATTTCAAATGGGGAATATCGCAAGCTATCAGAAAAGGAAATTGAGAAATTATTTTCTTGGCTGAAAATTAAATAGGTACCGCTTTAGCTATAAATACCCGCCGGGTAAAGAGAGAACTAAGAAAAATTATAAAAAAGGCAGATCATTTAAAGATCTGCCTTCTCACTTCATTGATTCAATGAATTATTTAATAATTTTCGCAACAACACCGGCGCCAACTGTACGGCCACCTTCACGGATAGCGAAACGTAAACCTTGGTCCATCGCAATTGGGTGGATTAAAGATACGGTCATTTTGATGTTATCGCCAGGCATTACCATTTCCACGCCTTCCGGTAATTCGATAGTACCGGTTACGTCTGTTGTACGGAAATAGAACTGTGGACGGTAACCTTTGAAGAATGGGGTATGACGACCACCTTCATCTTTTGATAATACATACACTTCTGATTCAAAGTCTGTGTGTGGAGTGATTGAACCCGGTTTCGCTAATACTTGACCACGTTCGATTTCTTCACGTTTCGTACCACGCAATAATGCACCAATGTTCTCACCTGCACGACCTTCGTCAAGTAATTTACGGAACATTTCAACACCGGTTACTGTGGTTTTCGCTGTATCTTTGATACCTACGATTTCAACTTCATCACCAGTACGGATAATACCACGCTCAACACGACCGGTTACTACAGTACCACGACCAGAGATTGAGAACACGTCTTCAATTGGAAGAAGGAACGGTTGGTCAATTGCACGCTCAGGCTCTGGAATGTAAGTATCCAAGTGGTTAGCTAACTCAAGGATTTTTTCTTCCCATGCAGCATCGCCTTCTAAGGCTTTTAATGCAGAACCACGCACGATTGGCGTATCATCACCCGGGAAGTCATATTGAGAAAGAAGCTCACGCACTTCCATTTCAACTAATTCTAATAACTCTTCGTCATCTACCATATCGCATTTGTTTAAGAATACGATGATGTAAGGTACACCTACTTGGCGACCTAATAAGATGTGCTCACGAGTTTGTGGCATAGGACCGTCAGTTGCCGCTACTACTAAGATAGCGCCGTCCATTTGTGCCGCACCGGTAATCATGTTTTTCACATAGTCGGCGTGTCCCGGACAGTCAACGTGTGCATAGTGACGGGTTGGAGTATCATATTCAACGTGTGAAGTGTTGATGGTGATACCACGCGCTTTTTCTTCCGGTGCATTATCGATTTGGTCAAATGCACGCGCTGAACCACCGTAGTGTTTTGCTAATACTGTGGTGATTGCTGCTGTTAAAGTTGTTTTACCGTGGTCAACGTGGCCGATTGTACCCACGTTTACGTGCGGTTTTGTACGTTCAAATTTTTCTTTAGACATTGCTAATATTTCCTAAAAGTGCGGTATAAAACCGAAGAGATTTTATACCGCTGGTTTACAAAAATTATTTTTTACGCGCTTCAATCACTGCCGCAGCAACGTTTGTTGGTGCTTCAGCATATTTTAACGGTTCCATTGAGTATGATGCACGACCTTGGGTTTGTGAACGTAAGTCTGTTGCATAACCGAACATTTCAGAAAGTGGAACTTCTGCATCAATTTTAACAACAAATTCGTTCGCTTCTTGACCGTTAACCATTGCACGACGACGGCTTAAATCACCGATTACATCACCCACATACTCAGGTGGTGTTTCAACTTCTACTTTCATGATTGGCTCAAGTAGAACTGGGTTTGCTTTAGCGAACGCTGCTTTAAATGCTAAAGAAGCGGCTAATTTAAACGCAAGCTCGGAGGAGTCCACATCATGGTATGAACCGAAGTGTAAACGTACACCAAGGTCAACTACCGGATAACCCGCTAATGGACCAGATTTAAGTTGTTCTTGGATACCTTTGTCAACCGCTGGGATGTATTCACCAGGAATTACACCACCTTTGATTTCGTTAACAAATTCGTAACCCGGACCTTCCGGTTCTAATGGATACAAGTCGATAACAACATGACCGTATTGACCACGACCACCGGATTGTTTTGCGTGTTTACCTTCAACATCATTAACACGGGTACGGATAGTTTCACGGTAAGATACTTGTGGTTTACCGATGTTTGCTTCCACTTTGAATTCACGTTTCATACGGTCAACGATGATATCTAAGTGTAATTCACCCATACCTGAAATGATGGTTTCACCGGATTCTTCATCCGTATGAACACGGAATGAAGGGTCTTCTTGTGCTAAACGACCTAATGCAATACCCATTTTTTCTTGGTCTGCTTTAGTTTTCGGTTCTACTGCAACAGAGATTACCGGCTCTGGGAATTCCATACGCTCAAGAATGATTGGTGCTTCAATCGCACATAATGTATCACCCGTAGTCACATCTTTTAAGCCGATTGCCGCTGCAATATCACCTGCACGAACTTCTTTGATTTCTTCACGTTTGTTTGCGTGCATTTGAACGATACGACCAAAACGTTCACGTTTTTGACGCACAGAGTTCAACACGGTATCCCCTGAGTTAATCACACCAGAGTAAACACGGAAGAAGGTTAAGTTACCCACGAATGGGTCGGTTGCGATTTTAAACGCCAATGAAGAGAACGGCTCTTCATCGCTTGCATGACGCTCACCTTCAGTTTCATCCGGGTTAATCCCTTTAATTGCAGGAATGTCTGTTGGTGCCGGTAAGTATTCAACCACTGCATCAAGCATGGCTTGAACACCTTTGTTTTTAAAGGCAGAACCACAGGTAACCAAGATGATTTCGTTTGCTAATACACGTTGACGAAGACCTGCTTTGATTTCTTCTTCTGTTAAGTCTTCACCACCAAGGTATTTTTCCATTAACTCTTCAGAAGCTTCAGCCGCTGCATCGACAAGGTTTTGACGCCATTCTTCACAATCTGCAACCATGTTTGCAGGGATATCTTCATAAGTGAAGGTCATACCTTGGTCAGCTTCGTTCCAGTTGATCGCTTTCATTTTGATCAAATCAACTACACCGGTGAAGTTGTCTTCAGCACCAATTGGAAGTTGAAGTGGAACGGCATTCGCACCTAAACGTGTTTTTAATTGGTCAACCACACGGAGGAAGTTCGCACCGGTACGGTCCATTTTGTTTACAAATGCGATACGAGGAACTTCATATTTATTTGCTTGACGCCATACGGTTTCTGATTGTGGTTGAACACCACCTACCGCACAGTAAACCATCACCGCACCATCAAGAACACGCATAGAACGTTCTACTTCAACAGTAAAGTCTACGTGTCCCGGGGTGTCGATAACGTTGATACGGTGTTGTGGAAATTGTTGAGACATACCAGACCAGAATGCGGTGGTTGCCGCAGAGGTGATGGTGATACCGCGCTCTTGCTCTTGTTCCATCCAGTCCATTGTTGCCGCACCATCGTGTACTTCACCGATTTTGTGGCTCACACCTGTATAGAATAAGATACGTTCAGTAGTAGTCGTTTTACCCGCATCAATGTGCGCACTAATACCGATATTGCGATATCTTTCAATAGGAGTTGTACGTGCCATTATTATAACCTTGTTTAGTTTAATATCTGTTTATATAAGGGTAAGGCTTCATCAATGATGAAGCCCTTTAAGTTCAAAAGCTTATTACCAACGGTAGTGAGCAAATGCTTTATTCGCTTCAGCCATGCGGTGAACATCTTCACGTTTTTTCACTGCTGCACCTTTGTTATCAGAAGCATCTGATAATTCGTTTGCAAGGCGTAAAGCCATTGATTTATCACCACGTTTACGAGCGGCTTCTACGATCCAACGCATACCTAATGCGTTACGACGAACCGGACGAACTTCAACCGGGACTTGGTAGGTTGAACCACCAACACGGCGGGATTTAACCTCAACGGTTGGACGCACATTTTCAAGTGCGATTTCAAAAGCTTCTAAAGGTTCTTTACCTGTACGCTCTGATAAGGTTTCTAATGCACCGTAAACGATGGATTCAGCAACGGATTTTTTACCGTCAACCATGATTACATTAATAAATTTTGCAAGTAATTCTGAACCGAATTTCGGATCTGGAAGAATCTTGCGTGGTTCAATACTACGACGACGTGGCATTGCGAATTTCTCCGTATTTTAATCTTCAGGATATCCAAAACTCATCAGCAATCTTTCTCTGTTGAGAAATTTTGCAGCGCACTGCGCTTTTGACTGGAGTTTATGGTTTAAATTGTTTGCTAATTTAGACGTTTGGCCTTACTTAACGGAGAACCATTAAGCTTTAGGACGTTTAACGCCGTATTTAGAACGACCTTGTTTACGATCTTTTACGCCTGCACAGTCTAATGCGCCGCGTACTGTGTGGTAACGCACACCCGGTAAGTCTTTAACACGACCACCACGGATTAATACAACACTGTGCTCTTGAAGGTTGTGACCTTCACCACCGATATAAGAAGTTACTTCAAAACCGTTTGTTAAGCGGATACGACATACTTTACGTAACGCTGAGTTAGGTTTTTTAGGAGTTGTAGTATATACACGAGTACATACACCACGTTTCTGCGGGCAAGCCTCTAATGCAGGAACGTTGCTTTTTACAACCTTTTTCACACGCGGTTTGCGTACTAGCTGGTTGATAGTTGCCATTAAAAAAGCTCCAGTTTAAATGTTATTCAATAATAGAATGTTGTTCAAAAAATCTACTTCCAATATAGAAATAGACGGCAAATTCTAATGATTTCCCCCACTCTTGTCAATAATTAAACATACGCCAAGACCGGAAATCCTCACTCCGTTTCCTCTTGTTTCGAATTTAGTTTGCACGATATATCGTGCAATTCTAAAAATTGAGTCAATCATCACTTTCTCCTACATTGTCATCAATACTTAACTCAATGGAGAAAAACACAATGTCAAAAGAAATTGCCCTCGTGTTAATGAGCCACGGAAACTTTGCCAAAGCGGCAATAGAAAGTGCGGAATTAATTGTGGGAAAACAAACAAACTTTGAAACCTTATCAATCTTTACCGTAGATAATGTTTCTCACTTAAAACAGGAACTACAAGAAAAAATCGCCTCATTAGATACGCAATCCGGATTGATTTTTTTAACCGATATTCTCGGTGGCACACCGATGAATTTGGCCTCTCACTTACTCACAAAAGAAAATATTTGGGGCTGAAGTAGA
>NZ_MLHL01000037.1 GCF_002000545.1 Rodentibacter trehalosifermentans
GGGCGGTAATAGCACCGTTTCCGGTGATAGCTTGGTGAAAGGCAATGCCACCTTTGAGAAAGATGTGACCGTCAACGGCACACCTTCAACCAAAGATTTGACAGTCACCTAGACGGCAGCTACCGCTAAAGATTTAAGAGTGGGCGGTAATAGCACCGTTGCAGGTGACAGCACCGTGAAAGGCAATGCGACAATTGAAGGCACAACGACCACTAAGGATCTCAACGTAACAAACAACGTGACAATTACGAAAGATTTAACCGTAGGTGGAAATAGTACGGTTGCCGGTGACAGTTTAGTGCAAGGCAATTCAACAGTTTCAGGAAATTTAACGGTTGAAAAAGATTTCGAGGTTAAAGGAAATACCATCTTACAAGATGTCACGATTAATAATTCCCTAACACTTGCGGATGATGCCAAGATTGATTTAGGTAACTCGGATATTGAAGGCAACTTTGATATTTATGGTGATACCGATAAGAAAACGCTAAGTCAGGCATTGACACAATTGCAAATGGAAGGACCATTAGTTTACGTTGATCCTGAATCGGGTAAAGATGTTCAACGTCAAACAGAAGTTGTTCGAGTTAATAGTGGTTCGGATAAACCTGTACGGGTAACCAATGTTGCCGATCCTAAAGATGCGACTGATGCCGTCAATTTAGGCTACTTTAATCAAAAACTATCCTTAAATATGGGAGAAGTTCATAGTCGTATCAATCGTGTTGATCGCCGTTTACGCAGCGGTATTGCATCGGCTGTAGCAATGAGTTTATTACCACAATCCTCTCGTGCCGGAGAAAGTATGTTGAGTCTTGGAGGCGGCACTTACCGTGGTGCCTCTGCGATTGCTGTCGGCTATTCAAAAGTAACGGATAACGGTCGTATGATTATTAATATTGGAGGAAGTGCCAATAACTCAGGTGATTATGCTGGAGGTGCCGCAATTGGCTGGAAATTTTAATTAACGAAAAGTGCGGTCAAAATTGATGGTGTTTTTAATCGTTGTAGTTTGACTGTCACTTTAAAATTGAAATAAAGAATGGGTGTACAAAGTACGCCCATTTTTATCTGGAGCGCATAAGTTTTTGGAAAATATTCATCAGAAAGGTTTTTAATGGAATAACAACAGTTGATAAATTTTTTGCTATCGGTAAACTCAAACACACCATTTCAATTTTTCCTGAAAAACGGATCGTCTCTATCGGTTTTATTTTCAATTAGAGGATACATTATGAAACTAAAAACAACCTTAACACTTGTGACGGCTTCCTTATTTTTAGCCGCCTGTGATCAATCAGGCACTTCGGATAAAAATGCACAAGCAGCAAATCATTCCGCCTCATCAAATAATACGTTTGTGTATTGCACGGCGAAAGCCCCTTTAGGTTTTAGCCCGGCACTGGTGATGGAGGGAACCTCTTATAATGCCAGCTCACAACAAGTCTATAACCGATTAGTCGAGTTTAAAAAAGGTTCAACCGATATCGAGCCGGCGTTAGCTGAAAGTTGGGAGATTAGCGAAGACGGTTTAATCTATACTTTCCATCTCCGCAAAGGCGTGAAATTCCATACCACGAAAGAATTTACTCCAACTCGTGATTTCAACGCTGATGATGTGCTTTTCTCATTCCGACGTCAGTTAGATCCAAATCACCCTTATCACAATGTGTCAAAAGGGACTTATCCTTATTTCAAAGCAATGAAATTTCCTGATTTATTAAAATCTGTGGAAAAAGTCGATGATAATACGGTGCGTATCACTTTAAATAAAAAAGATGCCACCTTCTTGGCAAGCTTAGGTATGGATTTTATTTCTATTTATTCTGCGGAATATGCTGATGCGATGCTAAAAGCGGGCAAACCGGAAACCATTGATCATCGTCCTGTGGGGACGGGTCCTTTTATCTTTGTGGATTATAAAATTGACCAGGCTGCACAATATGTCACCAATGAAAATTACTGGAAAGGCCGCACGCCACTTGATCGCTTAGTGATTAGCATTGTGCCGGATGCCACCACCCGTTATGCCAAATTACAAGCCGGAACCTGTGATTTAATCTTGTTCCCAAATGTGGCGGACTTAGCCAAAATGAAAACCGATCCTAAAGTTCAATTATTAGAACAAAAAGGGTTAAACGTGGCTTATATTGCCTTTAACACGGAAAAAGCCCCTTTTGATAATGTGAAAGTTCGCCAAGCATTAAATTATGCGGTAGATAAAAAAGCTATTATTGATGCGGTTTATCAAGGTGCAGGCACACCGGCGAAAAATCCATTACCACCAACGATTTGGAGCTATAACGATGAGGTTCAAGACTATCCTTACGATCCGGAAAAAGCGAAACAGCTTTTAGCTGAGGCGGGTTATCCGAACGGTTTTGAAACAGATTTCTGGATTCAACCGGTGGTGCGTGCCTCTAACCCAAATCCAAAACGGATGGCAGAGCTTGTGATGGCAGATTGGGCAAAAATCGGCGTGAAAGCCAACCCGGTGACCTATGAATGGGCGGATTATCAAAAACGGGCAAAAGCCGGCGAATTAACGGCAGGTATCTTCGGCTGGTCGGGCGATAACGGCGATCCGGATAACTTCTTATCGCCATTATTAGCAAGTACCAATGCAGGCAATTCCAACTTGGCACGCTTCAAAAATCCCGAATTTGATGCGTTATTAGACAAAGCCATTGGCTTAACCAACAGAGAAGAACGTGCGGCCCTCTATAAACAAGCCCAAGTGATTGCACATGAGCAAGCCCCTTGGATTCCGGTAGCACACTCCGTTGGTTTTGCACCGCTCAGTCCTCGTGTAAAAGGCTATGTTCAAAGCCCATTTGGTTATGATGCTTTTTATGGTGTGAGCGTGGATGGTAAATAGTCTATCACATTGATATGTTAAGCCCTTATTTCTCATAAGGGCTTTTTTAACAGGAGACGAAAATGGATTTGCATAATATTCGAGAGGAATACCGTAAACGTGTGCTCTCACAACATGATTGCCATAAAAATCCCCTTTCACAGTTTGAATTGTGGATGAACGAGGCAATAACAAGCCAAGTTAATGAACCTACAGCGATGAATATTGCAACCGTTGATGAAAATCATCGACCAAGTAGCCGTATGGTATTACTTAAAGAAGTTAATCAACAAGGTTTTGTCTTTTTCACGAACTACCACAGCCATAAAGGGCGTGCTATTGAACATCACCCTTATGTGGCGCTGACATTCTTTTGGGCGGAACTGGAACGTCAAGTGCGGATTGAAGGTAAAGCAGTGAAAATCCCGGACGAACAATCTGACGAGTATTTCGCCAGCCGACCTTATACCAGCCGTATTGGTGCTTGGGCAAGTGAGCAAAGTGCGGTTATTTCCGGCTATCAATCGCTCTTAACAAAAGCAGCGCTGATAGCGGCAAAACATCCCATTAATGTTCCTCGCCCATCCCATTGGGGCGGCTATCTCGTTGTCCCGGATTGCGTAGAATTTTGGCAAGGTCGCCCAAGTCGCCTGCACGACCGTATTCGCTATCGTCTTGAAAATAATCAATGGGTTCGTGAACGACTTTCTCCTTAACCTTCAGTGTAAAATAAGGTAAAAAATGACCGCACTTTTGGAGCTCGGTGTCTTATTGTGCCAACACAAAAATTAGATGGTGAGAACACTGGGCCAGCTAGCTCTTATACAAAAAATGCGGTATCGATCACATATTGGCAATTTATTGAAGGATTGTGTTACTTTTTTGGGAAAAAGTTCACACAATTTAGCAAAAAAACAGTAGAATGATGCCAATTTTATCTTTAACGATTCTGAGGTGTCTATGAGTGTTTTAATGAGCATTCTTGGTATGGTGGTGTTGATTACCATCGCATTGTTATTCTCAAATAATCGCCGAGCGATTAATTGGCGAACAGTGATAGGGGCGTTTGCAATCCAAATTGGATTTGCCGCCCTTATTTTGTATGTGCCGGCAGGGCAAAAAGCATTGGGAGCAACCGCAAATGCAGTGCAAAATGTCATTGATTACGGTAACGAAGGGATTAACTTCGTCTTTGGCGGATTGGCTGACCCAAGCAATGTCGGCTTTATTTTTGCTGTGAAAGTGTTACCGATTATCGTGTTCTTCTCCGGTTTAATATCCGTGCTTTATTACCTAGGCATTATGCAGGTGGTGATTAAAATCATCGGTGGTGCATTACAAAAAGTATTGGGTACCTCAAAAGCAGAATCCATGTCGGCTGCAGCAAATATTTTCGTAGGACAAACCGAAGCGCCATTAGTAGTAAAACCTTACATCAGCCGAATGACAGAATCTGAATTGTTTGCCATTATGGTGGGTGGATTGGCTTCTATCGCCGGTTCGGTAATGGCTGGCTATGCCGGTATGGGGGTTCCGCTCACTTACTTAATCGCCGCCTCATTTATGGCAGCACCGGCCGGTTTATTATTCGCAAAAATCCTTTACCCGCAAACCGAAAAATTTACCGATATGCAACCGGATGCTGACGATAGTGAAAAACCTTCAAACGTATTAGAGGCAATGGCAGGCGGTGCAAGTGCCGGTATGCAATTAGCCTTAAACGTAGGGGCAATGTTGATTGCATTTGTAGCATTAATCGCACTCATCAACGGTATTTTAGGCGGTATTGGTGGTTGGTTCGGCTACAACGATTTAACATTACAGGCAATCTTCGGTTGGGTCTTTAAACCGCTTGCCTACTTAATCGGTGTATCTTGGGAAGAATCAGCCATTGCAGGGCAAATGATCGGGCTGAAATTGGCCGTAAACGAATTTGTCGGCTACCTTGAATTCACAAAATATTTACAACCGGATACGCCTGTTGTATTAACCGAAAAAACCAAAGCTATTATTACTTTTGCACTTTGTGGCTTTGCAAACTTTAGCTCCATCGCCATCCTAATTGGCGGCTTGGGCGGTATGGCACCGAATCGCCGTGGCGACATCGCCCGTTTAGGGTTAAAAGCCGTTATAGGTGGAACATTAGCCAACTTAATGAGCGCAACCATTGCCGGTTTCTTTATCGGCTTAAGCGGTGCAGTGCTATAAAAGTGCGGTTAATTTTTAATATACTTTTGCGCCACGGTTAACGTGGTGCATTTCTTTCAAATAATAGTCAAAAAAGAGGTAAATATTATGACTCCACATATTAACGCGCCGGAAGGTGCATTTGCTGATGCAGTGTTAATGCCAGGCGATCCGCTTCGTGCGAAATATATTGCAGAAACATTTTTAGATGATGTCAAGGAAGTGACCAATGTACGCAATATGCTTGGTTTCACCGGCACTTATAAAGGTCGTAAAATCTCGGTGATGGGACACGGCATGGGAATCCCATCTTGCTCAATCTATGCCAAAGAACTAATTACCGAATATGGCGTGAAAAAAATCATTCGTGTCGGTTCTTGCGGCGCAGTAAAAATGGATGTCAAATTGCGTGATGTGGTGATCGGGTTAGGGGCTTGTACGGATTCTAAAGTAAACCGCATTCGTTTCAAAGACAATGATTTCGCCGCCATTGCGGATTTTGGTTTAGCCAGTGCCGCAGTTGCTGCCGCAAAAGAAAAAGGCATTGCGGTAAAAGTAGGTAACTTGTTCTCTGCCGATTTATTCTACACACCGGATGTTGAAATGTTCGATGTAATGGAAAAATACGGCATTCTTGGCGTGGAAATGGAAGCCGCCGGGATCTATGGTGTAGCAGCAGAATATGGCGCGCGGGCATTAACCATTTGTACGGTATCCGACCACATCCGCACCCACGAGCAAACCAGTGCGGAAGAACGTCAACTAACCTTCAACGAAATGATTGAAATTGCGTTAGAAAGTATTTTAATTGATGATAAAAACGCCTAGTTCAAGGCTGGAAAGAAAAGAGCGGTCAAATCCTCAGGATTTTCAACCGCTCTTTTATTTAGGCTTATTTTCTCGCAAGAGGGGGAACAAACATTAAACCTAAATCCCAAGGTTGTTCAATCCAAGTATTTTGTGGAATATCAATGACATAATCGTCCACTAATTCTGCCCCTGCCGGTTTAGCAAACACGGTAACAAATTTAGCATTAGGGTACATTTCACGAATGGCACGGGCGGTGTTGCCGGTGTCCACCAAATCATCCACTACAATAAAGCCTTCGCCCCCATTTGGCACTTCCGCAGCGTGTAGCACCTGTAGTTCGCCTTGATTTTTATGATCGTGATAACTGGCGATACAAACGGTTTCTACGTGGCGAATGCTCAATTCACGCGCTAATACTGCCGCCGGAAATAACCCGCCACGGCTCACAGCAATAATGCCTTTCCATTGAGAAGCGGGAAGTAAACGTTCTGATAATTTGCGGGCGTGCATTTGGAACATATCCCAAGTCACCACATATTTTTCGCTCATAATTGCACCTTAATATCAATAAATAAAAATTGCGTAAGGATAACCTGAAACAAGGTTTTATGCTATTATTTCGTGAAATTTTTCGTCAAACAGGAGCGAATATGTCTGAAATTGCAACACTACAACCCCAATTATTATGGAAATGGTTTGATCAAATTTGTGCTATCCCTCATCCTTCTCACCATGAAGAAGCCTTGGCAAATTTCATTGTCAATTGGGCAAAAGAAAAACGCTTTTTTGTAGAACGGGATGAGGCAGGCAATGTGCTGATTCGCAAACCGGCAACGGCTGGCATGGAAAATCGCACACCGGTTGCGTTACAGGCGCATTTGGATATGGTGCCGCAAGCCAATGAAGGCAATCCACACGATTTCACCAAAGATCCAATTCGTCCTTATATTGAGGGCGATTGGGTGAAAGCACAGGGTACAACGCTAGGGGCGGACAATGGCATTGGTTTAGCCTCTGCCCTTGCGGTGTTAGAAAGTAAGGATATCGCCCATCCCCCGCTTGAGGTGTTGCTTACCATGACAGAAGAAACCGGTATGGATGGTGCATTAAATCTTCGCCGTAACTGGTTAAAATCAGACATTCTCATTAATATGGATACGGAAGAAATTGGTGAAATTTACATAGGTTGTGCTGGGGGAATTAACGCTAACTTGGCATTACCCATTGAACGGGAAACCAACCATTTCGAGCATTGCGTTCAGCTAAACTTAAAAGGCTTGCGTGGCGGGCATTCCGGTTGCGATATTCACACGGGCAGAGCCAATGCTATTAAACTGTTAGCACGGGTACTGGCAAAACTTTCCCAAAACCAACCGCACTTTGCCTTAGCGGAAATCCGTGGCGGTTCTATTCGCAATGCCATTCCCCGTGAAGCAGCTGCCGTACTAGCGTTCAATGGTGATCTTAATGCCCTTGAAAGTGCGGTCAAAAATCTGGAGGTTTTACTCAAAGAAGAATTAGCCATTGCCGAGCCAAACTTAACCCTCTTTGTTGAACCGATAAATAAAGCTGAAACAGTATTCACTCAACAAAGCACAAAAACCGTGATTCACTTGCTCAATGCCTTACCAAACGGCGTGATTCGCAACAGTGATGTGATTAAAAATGTGGTGGAAAGCTCGCTCAGTATCGGCGTATTAAAAACTGAGGGCGACAAAGTAAAAGGCACGATTTTAGTCCGTTCATTGATTGAAAGCGGTAAGGCTTATGTGACCGAGCTATTAAGTTCCGTTGCCACTTTAGCCGGTGCAAAAACCGAATTCTCCGCCCCTTACCCGGGTTGGAAACCGGTGAACGACTCCGCCATTCTCAACCTAACGAAAAAACATTATGCTGAAGTATTAGGTAAAGAACCGGAAATCAAAGTCATCCACGCAGGTTTGGAATGCGGTTTACTCAAAGAGCATTATCCGCATATTGATATGGTGTCTTTAGGTCCGACCATCCGCAACGCCCACTCACCGGATGAAAAAGTACAAATCTCAGCGGTGCAGACATATTGGGAGGTGTTGGTGAGCGTGTTGGGGGGGATCTCAATCAAATAATGAAAGTAAAAAACGGTTGTCATATCACAACCGTTTTTCTTTACTTCACCCAAAACTCCCTTTTCACCCACTTCCACAAGGTCATCAACACAAGTAATCCCATCATCAAATTTGCAAAGATAAAGGCAAATATGGCAATGGCGGATAGCACTTGGTTGTGGTAAAAAACAACCGCACTATTTGCCATGGAGGCTAAGCCGAATGAGAAAGCCCATAAACCGATGTTTAAGCCTTTTTCAATAATCCAAGGGAAAATTCTCAATAAAAAAAACATCTGCAAGAAGCCATAGCCCCATAGGATTTTGGCGAAAGTATCGATTTCCCCTTGATTAACGGCAAGATAAGCGGATGTGCCAACAAATGCGGGAGCAAGGATAATCCCCATGGTGGCTCGGAAAGGCGGTTCTAAGGAAGAAATGCGTAGATGTTGGAGCAATACGGGTTCAAACATTATCCAAGAAATGAAACCGGCACCCAAAAATAAATAGCCAAGATCATAATACCCCAGTAAAGCCAGTGAACTTGCACTGGTGAAATTGGCGGCGACAGCGGGTAAATAAAAGGGGGGGCGTGTTGATTTTTGCTCAAAAATCCCCCCTTTCCAGAGTTCACTTATCCTAAAAGAAGAAAACAGTAATTGCCCGATGGTTCCAAGCCAAATCATCACTTCCGCTATCACAGGATTCCAACGATAGACAATATCACCAACTAACATTGTGGTAATAGGAATCAACGCAAGAAAAGAAAAGCGAACAGGGCAACGATACTCTTCCTTCACTTCGTGAAAATAATCACGCAATTTATACCCATACATAGCAATAAAGGCTAACCAAACGATCATTGCCGTAATGCCGATCACATCACTCATCATTTGCCCCCAAGGGAAGAAGTCCGCCAAATGCCACCACGCCAAAGACAGCGCAGCCAAACCAAGGGGAATACCGAAATAGCCGGTGGGTAAAGGGAAAGGTTTTATTGTTTTCATTAAAATGCTCCTCACTGCGAAAACGTGAGAAAAGTTTAACATAAGATAAAAAAATAGAACTATTCTAAAAAGTTCTAAACTATTCCTAAAAAATCCTAAAATTTCGGTATTATGCAGCAGTTGCACAATGTTGCTTTTTTGTTATCTTGTAGGGACACACTGCGTGTGTCCGAATTTTAACATATTGAAATAATTGATTTTTATAACGGACACACGCAGTGTGTCCCTACGTTCTGTTAAAATTTCTGTTTTTGTGCATTTGCTACATAATACCGTAAAATTTAGTAAAAATGACCGCACTTTTCTGCGATGTTTATATACAGAATGAAAAGTAAAAAACCTGTGTTGATCTCATCAACACAGGTTTATTTAGGGTGAGTTATTGTGATTATTTCGATCCTGCCGAAAATTCAAATCCCCAATCGTAATATTGGCTGCATTCTGCGTGTCCGTTAAAGAAATTGATTTCTTTACGAATGGCCATTTGTGAGCCAAAGAAATCAATGGCGGCAATAGCGCAGAAAGTGCGGTGATCACGTTGCTTGCCCATTTCAACCACAATTTCAGGCTGATTTGGGACTTTTACTGTCACCACCGCATCAGATTGTGCCCAGTTAGCTACGCCCTCATAAATAAAGCAGTACACTACTAAACGGCGTAAATCTTGAATGCCTTTTGGGTTGACTAAGATATTTTCCCCCCCTTCACTACTACCACTGCGATCATCACCACAATGCCACACCCACGGAAAATCGGTATAACGTCCTTGACGGCTTAATTGATTACGCGCACCACCACGCCCTTTAGAGAATTGTAAACCGTCAATCATTCCTGCTGTGCCGTCATTGAGTTCCCAATAGATGCCTAAATCCAAATCAATTTCTTTATTACCACCAAATAGACCGGAAAAGAAACCGCCTTTTTTCTGTTGCGACCAATTTAAGTTGATCGTAATTTGTTGATCAGAGGCTTTGGAGAGATCAATCTTGTGGCTATCGCCTTGTTTCTCTAAGGTAATTTTACTTAATGAGATTGTCATTTTATTTTCCTACCCTACGTTTACACCATATTGTTGGCAAAGTGCAAATAATCCACCTGAATAGCCTTGCCCAATAGCACGAAATTTCCATTCACCGTTATGACGATAAATTTCGCCGAAAACCATTGCGGTTTCTGTACTGTAATCCTCCGATAAGTCAAAACGAACCACTTCTTCATTCGTATCATTATTCACTAAACGAACAAAAGCGTTACTTACTTGCCCAAAGTTTTGACGGCGAGCTTCTGCTTCGTGAATGGTGACGGTAATAAAGAGTGATTTAATATCACCTTGAATCTGATCGAGTTTTACGAGCACGCTTTCATCATCACCACTACCATTTCCGGTTAAATTATCACCGGTATGCTCAACACCACCACAAGGTGAGCGCAATTGGTTATAGAAAATAAAATAACTATCTGAAGGCACTTTGCCATTTTCAGCTGTCATAAAAATGCTGGCATCTAAATCGAAATCCTGCCCATCAGTAGAGCGAGAATCCCAACCTAAACCAACCAATACATTTTTTAAACTTGGATCCGTTTTACTTAATGAAACGTTTTGTCCTTTTGCTAAAGAAATTGCCATTGTTTACTCCTATTTTTTGTAAAAATTCATAAAAAAATGACCGCACTTACGCACCAGCGATCTGAACGATAAGTAAGCGTCCTCCTTCACCTTTTTGTAGTAGAATTTGTCCACCTTCTTCCAATTTCACCTTTTCACCAATGGCAATAGGTTGCTTGGTTTTAACATTAACCATTTGTGATAAATGTTCATTTATCAGCCACCAGTCGCCTTGATAGAAACGGAAATAGCCCATTCGTTGAGCATCGGCAGCTTTGAGTTTTTCGTTCGGGAAAATACGTGTGTCAGCGTGCCATTTATAAATGCCTTGTCCGTCATAGACCATAATGCGGTGATTATCCGGACGATAACTGCCATTAGGGGCAGCAGAATAAAGATTTAATACCGGTAATTTTCCTTGATGTGGCACCCCACAAAACGGGCATTTAGGTTTAGTCGAATTATCAAAGGCATACCATTTTTGTTCGCACTGTGGGTTTCTACACGGTTGCAATAAATCAACGGTTTTTACTAAAGCCTGCTCCCATTCATCGGCAGTCGGTCTACCTGCCGGATTATGCAAGTCAGAAATAAATGCACGCTCAAATAATGCACTTAAATAAGGTCCGGTAATTTTGTAAGGGATTTTATCTGTATCTTTCCACGGCAATTCCGTTGGGCGAAGATTGGCAACTTTTATGCGATTACTTTTATCTTTTGGGTGCTCAATAAAGAGTGCTTTTTCACCCATTGCCAATTCTTCATCTCGCTGGCTATCATTCATATCAAAAACTTTGTCGCCTCGAAGTGGATGCCGGTAAAGCAAATACATATAAATCAGTACTGCAAGGGCGTGCAGATCGGTCGTTCGGCTTGGTAGCTTTCGTTTAGGATCTTTTTTATCCAAATGTTGGGTTGCCACAACTTCCGGCGCAATAAAATCCGGTGTACCAACGACTGTGGGTGGATGTTTTCCCGGGACAACCAAGCCATCAATATCAATCAGACAAGCTTGTCCGGTTGTCGGATCAATTAAACAGTTTTTATAACCCAAATCACTATGACTTAATCCTGCCATATGCATTCTGCGCACCGCACGCGCTAACATCAAACAGACTTTCAAATGCAACATCCAGTCGCCCAATTCTTTCGGGTCGAGAAATTTATTGCGATTGGAGGCTGAAGCAAACCATTTGCCGTCTTTATCTTTTCCCTTAATTTGCAACATATCGTTATGACGACTGCCGTATTGAAAGAAAAAACAATCTCGATAAAAAGGACTCACAACACCTAACTTACCCTGATACTCCACCACCGCAGTAGGCCAACAAAATAACTTTTTCAGATATTCTCCGCCTTCTTGTTCAAAAATGCGTTTTCGGTAAGTATCAGTAATCATTTCTAACCGCTCTTTGGTTTCCTGATCGGCTGATTCACGAAAAAACGCCACCACATAATCTTTATTAGGCGAAAACATTACATCTTTCATACCACCCTGGGCTTTAACTTCATCGACAAATTCAATCTTTTGCCCATTCGTGGCGGTTAAACGGATAATTTGGCTCATTGATTTACTCCCTGATTATCCAATACCCGGTCACTCGCTTTACTGAGAGTAATCGTTGTTGTTATGTTATTATGTGTCACGTTAATGGTACGCTCGCCCTTGTCTTCAATACCATTTTTAGCGGTGTCTTGTGCCTCTCTTTCTCCATTTTCTAACACTTTTTCTTCAGTATTTTTTTGTACGCTATCGTTTGGTTCGTTTGCTAATAATCCCCGTTCATTTGTTTCACAAACGGTCAAACTTTGCTGCTGATTTACCAATCCATCCCACTCAGATTTCGGAATGAACATTGCCAAAGTGCGATCATCGTGTTCGCCTTTTGACCAAAAATCTAACCACTGTTCTAAGGTTTTAGCCGGATTTTCAGCTTGTAGCGGCGATTTCAATTCTGACCATAAATCTTGCCAAGCCGCTATGCTTTGCAATTTAGCGTCTGTTTTAAATTTAGGATCAGAAACACCGTCAGTCATCAACATTAAGATCGGTGCATAATCTTGCAGATCGGTATAGATCCGAGAAATCAGTTTTTCCGGTTCAATTTCAGCACGGTTTAAAAAGAGGGTTTCACCTGAATAGCTACCGGTATCCACTTCGCCCAATAATTTCACTTTTGGAAAACCTAAATCTAAAATGGCGACAGCGCCATCGCCAATCCAATAAGCGGCGGTAAACCATTGGTTATTCTCAAGAGGCAAAGTTAATGCCAACAACAAGGTACAAGAGAGGGATTTCACAGGGATTTGTTCTTTTTCCGCTTGTCTTTCTTGGGCGAAAAAAGCCGCTTGCACCGCTTGCAACAACAAACCATTCGCTATTCCCTTTAATTTCTTCATTTCAGAAACAGCTGCAATCGCCTGATATTTTTCATTTTGTTCCAGCTGTTCCAATACTTTTTCTTTGGCTGCCTCTACCGCTAATTTTGAACCGAAGCGAGAAAATTCTGCGCTGCCGGCACCATCTGCAACAGCAATAAAATGCACACCGCTTTTTTCGTGGAAAGTCATAGCAAAATCATCATCGCAACAAGTGCCTTTATGAGCGTGAGAACGACCACGCATTCTTGCTGCCAGTAATTTGCCAAATTTTGTTGAAATTTCATCGCTTGCACTGTCTACTTTCCAAAAGCGGTCATTTTGATCACTGGAAATATTATTCCAAAGTTTTTTCGGGTTAGGATTGATCCAAAGTGTCCCTAATGCGGTAGCCCCCTCTTCCAATAAAAAAGAAAGTTGAACTTCACCACTTATCGTAGGTGTGCCTTCAACCACTTTTTGATCAGCATTCCAGCTTAAACCACAGGTTTGCAAAAAACGAATTTCTTTAATCAAAACATCATTATTTGGCTTACAAAAATAAGGTTCATCTTGTTTAGCATTCTCAAGCTGAATACTGGGCACTCTGTTTTGCACGGTTGTTCTTTCTGTTGGCATTATGATTTTCACGTTTTCTATTCCCCGCCGAAAATTAAGCAGCGTTTCAGCAAACAGATGAACTAAAGTCGTATGTTGCGCAGCAAAAGCGTCAATCGTTTTCTCATCTGCTTGCCCCAACCAAGATTTAGCTTGTTGAAGTTGATCTAATGCATTCATTACTAGCCCCTAGCTCGGTTAATCTCAAAATCGTCACCTTCAGGATCGAAACCGAAAAAGCAATCTTGTTGGCATTTCGGACAAACCGCCTCGCCTAAACCATCAATACAGAAAACCTGCCCACAATCACACATTGCAAAAGCAAAAGGAGCGCCACAATGAGGACAACCACCACCGCCAATTAATTGTGAAGATTTTATCGTTTGATTATTTGGACGATTATCTGACCAATCTTCATAATCTTTTTCGAGTGCATAAGCACCGACATAGTGATATTCCGCATCGCCAAATATCACCTCCCCAAAACGTTCCCATTTCATTAAATAAGGCAATTTCACTTTGCGACATAATCCCATAACAATGGCATAATTCTCATCAAGTGCGGTCAATTCTTCACTATTTTTGGCTAATGAAATTGCGTTGTTTTCCAATAATTCTTTATTGAGTGATACCGGTGTTTCAAGACCAAGAGAACGGCTTTGACTACTAATTGAACTTGCAATCGTTTCACACAATGCCTGATAAACACGCTCAATATCTGCATCATCTAAACGATAAGTGAGATCGGCGATTTCATTTAATGTTGATAAGTCAGCAAATTTGCCAATGCCGATATTGATCAACTTGGCTCGCTGTTTAAATGTCGCTTTCCAGCGTTGAATAGCTTTACCGGTATCATCCGTGCTTGAGCCGTCCGACATAACATAAACCAAAGGTTTCCAATCACCTTTTTGTTCCGCTGTGCTGAGGATAATGTCTTTATCCATACAATCCATTGCGTGATTTAATGCGGTGCCAATAGAAGTACCTGAACCAATGGGTAAACGAGGGGGATAGAAATTCATCAATTCAGTCAGTGGTGCAAGTGTGCCGGCTACACCGGCAAAACCAATAACGGAAAGATAAACGGCTTCTAAAGCATAAGGATCTCGTCTTAATTGATTAACCAAGCGGTTCATTCCTTCTTGCATTTGGCGAATATTTTCGCCCACCATACTTTCGGAAATATCAATCACAAGATAAACAGGTAAACGACGCATAATTCTTCCTTATAACACAATGTTGATTTCATCGGGCGGAGGCGGTAGAGAATTGCTTGTCGGAGCACCAACACTAACACTTGTTTGTGCCACTGAAGCAGAAACCCATTGGAAAAATTGGGCAAAACTGTTTAAATCCATCGTATCTAAAGAAACAACGGTATCCGTTAATTTTTTAAGTATATTAGGATCCGCTTTAGGGCCTGCTGCACAGGCAACGATATTGCCGAAATTCAAGGATTTAATCAGAGGAATAGCATTGTTGTAAGCCATTACATCTGAAGGCTTGCCATCGGTAAGTAAGATCAAGATCGGGCGCCAATCACCTTTTTGATTGGTAGACCCCAAAATTCGTTCTTTTTGTACCGCACTTGCCAATTCTTCCAACATCTTCCCTAAGAAAGTCGGGCCGCTGTCCGGTGTGCTAACCGTTGGGAGCGTCACATCTTCAAGTGCGGTCAAAGGAAGTATATTTTTGATTTCACTATCAAAGGTAAAGATTGAGAGATAAACGCTATCCAATGCATAAGGATTTTGTCGCAATGCGGATAATAGCGATTGCAAACCTACATTCACCGCTTCAATAGGCTCACCTTTCATTGAACCGGAAGTGTCAATACAAATATAAGTGAGAAGTCGTCTAGACATAATTTAACGGTTTTTAAGCTAGCATAATAGGCAGAGAAACGCCGCCCCATTGGTTTATAGCACAATATTTAATTCTGCCGGTGGTGGAGGCAATTCGTGTAAACTGCCTACGTCTTTTTTATTTAAGTCCACTTTTTGACTTGAAACAGAAATAGACGCTGAGACCCATTTAAAGAAGGCTTTAATAGAGTTAGCATCTGCGGTATCAAGCGAAACCACGGTTTCCGTAATTTGTTTTAATACATTCGTATCAGCCCCCGCACCGGCAGCACAAGCGACAAAAGTACCTGTTTTCACTTGACGAATTGCCTTGATCCCTTTTTGTAAATCGTCTGTTGGTAATCCATCTGAAAGTAAAAATACAACAGGTTTCCAATCGCCTTTTACTTCCGCTGAACCTTTTTGCACTTCTCGATTAATGCAATCCGCCAATAGGGTTAATGCTTCGCCCATTGCCGTTACGCCTGAAGCTTGAATATCAGGCATCTGAAAACGCATTAATTCTGTTAAAGGTGTCACTTGTTTTGCGTGGCTATCAAAGGTAATGACTGATAAATAAGCGGTTTCTAATGCATAAGGATCTTGGCGTAAAGCCGAAACTAACATTTGTAAACCATTACGAACCGCCTCAATGGCTTCACCCATCATTGAGCCGGAAGTATCTACTAATAGATAAACGGGTAAACGACGCATAATTTTCTCCTAGTAAGATTTTTGTAATGAAACCGGTTTAGATTGATTAGCTTTTTTCTGCCATTTATCCACGTTATAAATGAGATAAAAGATCATCACACTCATCGTAATCACAAATACATATTGCAATAATGTTGCATTGAGAAGGAAGTGGTATCCATTGAGGGTCTGTAATTCACCAATTCTTTTCAAAATAGCGTTCAAAATCGAAGAGGGAAAATGTAAAAGCCACCAAATAAGAAGGAATACCTGAAATTTTTTACGTTGAACCGAACCAAACATTACTTGTTGGCTCTGTGTAATCACTTCTTTAAAGACGGAATAAGGTTTCCACAGGTTAGCAATTGGTACAAACCACCACCAAACTACGCTCGCGTGGCTATATCTTAGATTTTTTGCGCCTAATGCAGAGAGGTTAACGTGGGCTTTATACAACCACACTAAATAGGCAATCGCAAAAACAAACAAAGCAAGATAATAAAAGCCATCCAGTTTTGCGCCATACATTTCAATCCAATCCGCAAAACTAAGCTCTGCTTCAGTGATGGTGCCATTTTCAATTTTATTTAAAAATATTTTGGTATAAACCAAAATAACAAAACTAAAAATTTCTATGGCAAATACAAGTGCTAATAATGATAAGCAGATTTTAGTTAAATACTTATTTTTTAACATAATTTCCTTCAATAACAACGTTGTGTTTCCATACCATTTTTACGATTTAATTCTCTTGCCGCTTCGCAAGCAGAACGAGATTGTTTTCCGGCACAATTTTGGTTAAACCAATTAATCATTTGCTGATGTTGAGCCACTTTATCGTTATAATTATTGACGGAAACCTGCGAATATTGATCGATATAGGTATTTTGTAGCGCCTTACCTAACCATTTTGCTTGATTATAAATTTCTACGCATTGCTCCATCTGGGCATCGGAAATAACCGGAACATAGCCTTGAGTAAAAGACGTTGGTGGCGCAGTGTAAGGCTGATTAGCCATTGCAAAACCAGCCAACAAACTACAAACAGTTAAAAAAGTCCGTTTTTTTGTTGACATTCTCTACTCCTATTTTTCTTTTTCAGGGAAAATAAACGAGGCAATCACCCCTATAGCTAACACGCCCAATACGATAAATAAGCTCGTGTTTGGTGAAATATGAATACCGGTGTCGCTGATTGCATGGTTCCAAGATTGAATTCCCATTTTGACACCTATAAAGAACAACAGGGCGATAACCGCTTTTTCGAGGTGGATAAGGTATTTGGTTAAAGCGGCTAAAATAAAATAGAGGCTACGCAAACCAAGAATGGCGAAAATCATTGCAGCATAAACTAATAATGGCTCTTGTGTTACCGCAATCACCGCAGGCACAGAGTCGAAGGCAAAAGCAACATCTGATGTCTCAACTGCCATTAAACAAAGAAACGCCGGTGTAACGTATTTCAAGCCTTGACGTGTCGTTGAAGCAACTTGTTCAGCATTCATTTCTGAATGGTTAACAAGAAAGCGCTCACCAAAAAGTTTGGTATAAATTGGCATAAGTTTGCCGGTTAAGCGTACACTCCAATGGTTTGAATAATCTTCAATCTCTTCCTCCTCATCATTACCACTTTTGAGCATTTTCCACCCACTCCAAATGACAAAAATAGCAAAAACGAAACCAACCCAAGGGCTTGCGGAAAATAATCCTGTTCCAATTACTACAAAAATAGCGCGGAAAATTAATGCACCAATAATCCCCCAGTAAAGAATTCGGTGTTGAAGTTTTCCTGTGATTCCAAAAGAAGCAAAAATAGCAACAAATACCATTAAATTATCAATAGATAAACTCTTTTCTAAAACATAACCGGCAAGGTATAGATCAGCCCATTCTGCATCAAAGCGAAGCCACAAATAAACATAGAAGCAGAGCGCCAAGCCAATCCAAAATATCGACCAAAGTGCGGCATCTTTTACGCTAATTTCTTTGCTATTACGGTGGGCAAATAAATCTAAATAAACAGATAGCGCAATGACACCAAAAAAGACAATAATTGTTTCGAGAGGAAAGCCGAAGTGTGCCATAGAATCCTTACCTGACAGAAATAAACTAAAAACTTTCCTATTCTAAAAAAAAAAACAGTTGTCAATAAAAATAAAAAAATTTAGGGTCTGAACTAGATTTGCAAGTATGTCGGTCTATAAAAATGAAGATAACTCATTGTAAATTAAAGAAAAGCAGACAAAGAAAGATTAGTTGAATTTTTCGCACAGGATGTCACCGCCTGCTCAGCTTTGGATATTTTAGGTATTCAAGCCTCAGCTATCCTGTGATGACAAAATACGACAGGTCATTGAATATCATCTCACTCTTGAATGAAGAAGATAAAACTTTTGAAGGGAAACGAAATCGAGGTGCAACGGAGAAATGGCGATAGTACAAAAATGTGAGAAAAGTTTAACATAAGATAAAAAATAGAACTATTCTAAAATTTCTAAACTATTTCTAAAAAATCCTAAAATTTCGGTATTATGTAGCAAATGCACAAAAACAGAAATTTTAACAGAACATAGGGACACACGCAGTGTGTCCCTACAAGATAACAAAAAAGTAATGTTGTGCAACTGCTGCATAATACCGTAAAATTTAGTAAAAATGACCGCACTTTTGCTCCTCATCGCTAAGTAATTATCCCTATTATCCCCAATAAAAAAAGCCCCTTTCGGGGCTTTTTCTTTAATCTATCTGCAAAATTAATCTTCCATTTCAGAATTTAATAATGCCGCAAGGTTTTGCGTGGCATCGTCAGCGATAAACTCAAATTCCGCTTCGATATCCGCATCGCTTGCGAAAGCTGAAACAGGTTGTTCAATCGCTTCCACCGCAAGTTCCGCTGCTTTTTGGCGGTTTTTAATGCGGTTTTGGTGATAGGCAAAACCGGTACCAGCCGGGATTAAACGACCCACGATCACGTTTTCTTTCAAGCCACGTAATTCGTCACGTTTACCTGCCACAGCCGCTTCGGTAAGCACACGTGTGGTTTCTTGGAACGATGCCGCCGAGATGAAGGATTCCGTTGCAAGAGAGGCTTTGGTGATACCCAATAATTCACGTTCGAATTCCACCAATGGTTTGCCTTCTGCTTCACGTTTACGGTTGACGATTTTCACACGAGCCACTTCCACTTGCTCCCCTTCGAGGAATTCAGAATCGTAAGCTTTTGTGATCACCGCTTTACGCAACATTTGACGAACAATGACTTCGATGTGCTTATCATTGATTTTTACCCCTTGTAAGCGGTAAACATCTTGCACTTCATTGACGATATATTCGGTCACCGCACGCACGCCGCGTAAACGTAAAATATCATGTGGTGTTTCCGCACCATCAGAAATCACATCACCACGTTGTACCATTTCACCTTCAAATACGTTGAGCTGACGCCATTTTGGAATCATCTCTTCATAAACTTCACCTTCGGTTGGGGTAATCAACAAGCGGCGTTTACCTTTGGTTTCTTTACCGAAAGAAACGATACCTGAAATTTCTGCCAAGATCGCCGGCTCTTTTGGCTTACGGGCTTCGAATAAGTCTGCCACGCGTGGAAGACCACCGGTAATATCCTTGGTTCCTACCGATTCTTGTGGAATACGCGCCAATGGTTCACCCACTTTCACTGCCGCACCATCGTCTAAGCTGACGATAGCTTTACCCGGTAGGAAGTATTGAGCGATTACATCGGTTTCAGGCAAGAAGATATCATCACCGTTTGCATCCACCAATTTGATGGTTGGACGTAAATCTTTACCTGCGGTTGCACGTTCACCCACATCTTGGACCACAACGGAAGACAAGCCGGTTAATTCATCGGTTTGACGTGTTACGGTTAAACCATCCACAATATCCACGAATTTCACAAAACCTGCCACTTCAGACACCACTGGCATCGTATGCGGATCCCAGTTTGCGACGGTTTCACCTGCGCTAACCTCTTGACCATCCCCTTTGTTTAACACCGCACCATAAGGCACTTTATAATGCTCTTTGGTACGACCAAAGGCATCGGTGACGGTTAATTCGGTATTACGCGAAGTTAAGACAAGTTTACCTTCGTCATTGGTCACGAATTTGGCATTAATTAAATGCAATGTACCGGTATTTTTCACCTGTACGCTGGACTCTTTCGCTGCCGCCGATGCCGCACCACCGATATGGAAGGTACGCATGGTTAGCTGTGTACCCGGCTCACCGATTGATTGCGCAGCGATAACACCCACAGCTTCACCTTGGTTGATGAGGTGACCACGAGCAAGATCACGACCGTAACATTTCGCACACACGCCATAATCCGTATCACAGGTTACTACCGAGCGAACTTTCACGCTGTCCACAGAGTTTTCATCTAATACATCACAGAGTTTTTCATCTAATAAGGTATTACGGGCAATGAGAACCTCTTCTGTTCCCGGTTTATAAATATCTTCTGCCGCAACACGACCTAGTACTAACTCACGAAGTGGCACTTTTTCATCGCCCCCTTCAATTAATGGGGTCATCACCAAGCCTTCGTGGGTACCACAATCGTCTTCCACGATAACCAAGTCTTGTGCTACATCCACTAAACGACGGGTTAAGTAACCGGAGTTTGCGGTTTTCAATGCGGTATCCGCCAAACCTTTACGCGCACCGTGGGTAGAGATAAAGTATTGAAGTACGTTCAACCCTTCACGGAAGTTAGCGGTGATTGGGGTTTCGATGATCGAACCGTCCGGACGGGCCATCAAACCACGCATCCCGGCAAGCTGACGAATCTGTGCCGCAGAACCACGCGCACCGGAATCGGCCATCATAAAGATGCTGTTGAAAGAAACTTGTTTTTCCGGTTTACCTTCACGGTTGATCACTTCTTCTTGCGACAAGTTTTCCATCATCGCTTTGGCAACACGTTCATTCGCTGCCGCCCAAATATCGATCACTTTATTATAGCGCTCACCGGCGGTTACAAGACCGGATTGGAATTGCTCTTGAATTTCCGCCACTTCTTCTTCCGCCGCAGAAATAATTTCGTATTTCTTCTCCGGAATGACCATATCATCAATACCCACTGATGAACCGGAACGGGCTGCATAAGCAAAACCGGTGTACATAATTTGGTCGGCAAACATCACTGATTCTTTCAAACCTAAACGGCGATAAGCTTCATTAATCAGTTTTGAAATGGCTTTTTTACCTAAGGTTTGGTTGAACAATGCATACGGCATCCCCTTTGGTGCAATCATCCATAAAATGGCACGACCAATGGTGGTATCGGTAAGTGTGGTTTTTGTTTCAAACTCACCGGCTTCATTTTTCTCATATTCAGTAATACGCACTTTGACACGAGAATGTAATTCAGCCTGACCGGTACGATAGGCTTTTTCCGCCTCTCTTGGGTCTTGCAATAACATGCCTTCACCTTTACCGTTCACTTTGTCACGGGTCATATAGTAAAGGCCTAGCACCACGTCTTGTGATGGCACAATAATCGGCTCACCGTTTGCCGGTGAAAGCACGTTGTTGGTAGACATCATCAACGCACGGGCTTCTAATTGTGCTTCAAGGGTTAATGGCACATGAACCGCCATTTGGTCACCGTCGAAGTCCGCGTTAAACGCCGCACAAACGAGTGGATGTAATTGAATGGCTTTACCTTCAATTAAGATCGGCTCAAAGGCTTGAATACCCAAACGGTGAAGGGTTGGCGCACGGTTGAGTAGAATTGGGTGCTCACGAATCACTTCCGCAAGAATATCCCAAACAATGGCGTCTTCACGCTCAACCATTTTCTTCGCCGCTTTAATGGTTGTTGCATAGCCACGGCTTTCTAATTTCGCATAGATAAACGGACGGAATAATTCCAATGCCATCTTCTTCGGTAAACCACATTGATGTAGGTGCAAGTATGGCCCTACAGTGATTACGGAACGACCGGAGTAATCCACACGTTTACCCAATAAGTTTTGACGGAAACGACCTTGTTTACCTTTAATCATATCCGCAAGCGATTTTAACGGACGGCGGTTAGAACCGGTAATCGCACGACCACGGCGACCGTTATCTAATAAAGCATCAACGGATTCTTGTAACATTCGTTTTTCGTTGCGTACGATAATATCCGGTGCAATCAAATCCAATAAACGTTTTAAACGGTTGTTACGGTTAATAACACGACGGTATAAATCGTTCAAATCAGAGGTCGCAAAACGACCGCCATCAAGGGGCACTAACGGACGTAAATCCGGTGGAAGAACCGGTAATACGGTCATTACCATCCACTCCGGTTTATTACCGGATTGTACAAAAGCTTCGAGCAATTTTAAGCGTTTAGTGATTTTCTTACGTTTTGTTTCAGAATTGGTTTCTTGTAACTCTTCACGCAATTTCTCACATTCCACTTCAAGATCCATACCTTTTAACAGATCTTGGATGGCTTCTGCCCCCATTTTGGCCTCAAATTCATCTTGCCAACGATCTTCGGCATCAAGGTATTGCTCTTCTGTTAATAATTGACCACGTTCTAAATCCGTCATGCCCGGTTCGGTCACAATGTACATTTCAAAATAAAGAACACGCTCAATATCACGCAACGGCATATCAAGTAATAAACCGATACGGGATGGAAGAGATTTTAAGAACCAAATGTGTGCCACCGGTGAAGCCAATTCAATGTGCCCCATACGTTCACGACGCACTTTGGTTTGTGTCACTTCAACGCCACATTTTTCACAAATCACACCACGGTGTTTTAAACGTTTATATTTACCGCATAAGCATTCATAATCTTTTACCGGCCCAAAGATACGCGCACAGAAAAGACCATCACGTTCAGGTTTAAACGTACGGTAGTTAATGGTTTCAGGTTTTTTCACTTCACCAAATGACCAAGAACGGATCATATCCGGTGAGGCTAACCCAATTTTAATCACATCAAAATCTTCACTGGTTTTTGACTGTGCTTTTAGAAACTTAACTAAGTCTTTCACAAATGTTCTCCTGTCGGAGTTAAAGGTTTAAAGTGCGGTTAAAAATTAACGAGAATTTTGACCGCACTTCGGCGATTTCAAGTTTTATGCTGTTGTAAATCTTGCCTTCCCCTGCTTTGCGGGGGAAGGTGCCCGCAGGGCGGAAGGGGGCTAAAATTCCCCCCTCAGCCTTCGGCAGCCCCCCCGTAAACGGGTGGAGCCAAGGGATAACATCATTTCAATATATTCATCAATGTGCATTAAGCACCATTGATTACTCTTCGTCTAACTCGATGTTTAAACCAAGTGAACGGATTTCTTTCATAATCACGTTGAAAGATTCCGGTGTACCCGGATCCATTTGTTGGTTGCCGCTGACGATGTTTTTATACATCTTCGTACGACCATTCACGTCATCAGATTTCACGGTTAACATTTCTTGTAAGGTGTAAGCAGCACCGTATGCTTCAAGCGCCCATACCTCCATCTCACCGAAACGTTGACCACCGAATTGTGCTTTACCACCCAATGGTTGTTGTGTAACAAGACTATAAGAACCCGTTGAACGAGCATGCATTTTGTCATCAACCAAGTGGTTCAATTTGAGCATATACATGTAACCAACGGTAACAGGACGCTCAAATTTTTCACCGGTACGGCCATCATATAAGGTGATCTGACCGGAAGTCGGTAAGCCGCCGAGTTTTAACAACTCTTTGATTTCCGTTTCATCTGCACCATCAAACACTGGGGTGGCAACCGGTAAACCTTTACGCAAGTTATCTGCTAAACGTAACACTTCTTCATCAGTGAAACTGCTTAAATCCACTTTTTGTGAACCTTGACCTAAATCATAGGCTTTTTGCATATAACTGCGTAATTTTTCCACTTCTTGTTTTTGTTTAAGCATCGTATTGATTTGATCACCAATACCTTTTGCCGCCAAACCTAAGTGGGTTTCAAGGATCTGACCGATATTCATACGGGACGGTACACCCAATGGGTTTAATACAATTTCAACCGGTTGACCGTTTTCATCGTATGGCATATCCTCAACAGGGTTAATTTTTGAGATAACCCCTTTGTTACCGTGACGACCCGCCATTTTATCACCCGGTTGGATTTGGCGTTTCACCGCAAGGTATACTTTCACCACTTTCAACACGCCCGGTGCGAGATCATCGCCTTTGATGATTTTCTTACGTTTCACTTCAAGTTTGAGTTCAAACTCTTTACGAAGCTCTTCGTATTGCTCGGCAAGCTGCTCTAATTGGTTTTGCTTCTCTTCATCAGCAATGGTTTGCTCTAGCCATTTAGTGCGCTCTAATTTATCTAACTGCGCTGCATCTAAGCCGCCTGCGATAAGAAGATTGCGAACGCGTGCGAATAAACCGGCCTCTAAGATTTCTAATTCATCAGAAAGGTCTTTTTTCGCTTCTTTTAATTGCATTTCTTCAATTTCTAGCGCACGTTTGTCTTTTTCCACGCCATCACGGGTGAAGACCTGTACGTCAATAACCGTACCGCTTACGCTGTTTGGTACGCGTAATGAAGAATCTTTTACATCAGAGGCTTTTTCACCGAAAATTGCACGTAACAATTTTTCTTCCGGTGTTAATTGGGTTTCACCTTTCGGTGTCACTTTACCGACTAAGATATCGCCACCTTTGACTTCCGCACCCACATAAACAATACCGGATTCATCTAATTTGCTGAGTGCCGATTCACCCACATTTGGAATATCTGCGGTGATTTCTTCTGCCCCTAATTTAGTATCACGCGCCACACAAGAAAGCTCTTGAATGTGAATAGTGGTAAAGCGATCTTGTTGCACCACCCGCTCAGAGACAAGCATGGAGTCTTCGAAGTTATAACCATTCCATGGCATAAACGCCACACGAATATTTTGACCTAACGCCAACTCCCCTAAATCCGTTGAAGGGCCATCAGCCAATACCTCGCCACGATTAATCGGATCACCTAAATTCACACAAGGAATTTGGTTGATACAGGTATTTTGGTTAGAACGGGTGTATTTAATGAGGTTATAAATATCGATCCCCGCTTCGCCTGCAACGGTTTCATCTTCGTTGACTTTAATAACGATGCGTGAGGCATCTACATATTGAACGATACCACCACGTTTTGCTACCACTGCCACACCTGAGTCGAGGGCGATTGGTTTTTCCATGCCTGTTCCCACTAACGGCTTATCAGCACGCAATGTTGGAACAGCCTGACGTTGCATGTTTGCCCCCATCAAGGCACGGTTCGCATCATCATGCTCAAGGAATGGGATCAACGCCGCCGCCACCGACACCACTTGCTGAGTAGAAACGTCCATATAATGAATATCTTCAGGTTTATACAAACCGGATTCACCACGTTCACCACGAGCGGTAACAAAGGCATCGGTAAAACGATTGTTCTCGTCTAAATTAGAGTTCGCCTGTGCGATGATATAGTTTGCTTCATCAATGGCAGATAAATATTCAATTTCTTCCGTGACCTGACCGTCAATCACCTTACGATATGGGGTTTCTAAGAAACCGTAATCGTTCGTACGGGCAAAGGCGGAAAGGGAGTTGATCAAACCGATGTTCGGCCCTTCAGGGGTTTCGATTGGACATAAACGACCATAGTGGGTGTTATGTACGTCACGCACTTCAAAGCCGGCACGTTCACGAGTTAACCCACCCGGACCTAATGCAGAAATACGACGTTTATGGGTTACTTCCGATAGTGGGTTGTTTTGATCCATAAATTGCGAAAGTTGTGAAGAACCAAAGAATTCTTTCACTGCCGCAGAAATTGGTTTTGGATTAATTAAATCTTGTGGCGTGATCGCATCTAAATCGCCTAAAGATAAGCGTTCTTTGACCGCTCTTTCTACACGCACCAGACCAATGCGGAATTGGTTTTCCGCCATTTCACCTACGGAACGGATACGGCGGTTACCTAAATGATCAATATCATCCACTTCACCACGACCGTTACGGATATCAATGAGTTTACGCATCACCGCAATGATATCTTCATGACTTAAAATACCACTGCCCACCCCCTCAGGAATACCTAAAGAGCGGTTGAATTTCATACGACCTACTGCAGATAAATCATAACGTTCTGCGGAGAAAAATAAGTTATGGAATAAGGCTTCTGAGGACTCCGGTGTTGGTGGCTCGCCAGGACGCATCATACGATAGATTTCGTAAAGTGCACTGGTTTTATCGTAAGTCGGATCAACCCGCAGGGTCTCAGAAACATAAGGGCCGTAATCTAAGTCATTTGTGAAGAGGGTTTCAACAACGTTGTAGCCTGCTTGCGCTAATTTCGCCAAAATTTCTAAAGAAACTTCGCCATTTGCCGGACAAATAATTTCGCCGGATTCTAAATCCACATAATCTTTTGCAGCAACTTTTCCGACGATATATTCGGTCGGCACCACAACCTGCGTCACTTTATCTTTTTCTAAAGCTTTAATGTGACGTGCAGTAATACGGCGACCACGTTCGACATAAACTTTGCCGTTGACTTCAATATCAAAAGAAGCGGTTTCACCACGCAAACGTTCCGGCACAAGGGGCATTAATAATTGATTTTCGGCGATTTCAAAGGTCACTTTATCGAAGAATAAATTTAAGATTTCTTCGGTGGTGTAACCTAATGCACGAAGGATAATGGTTGCCGGTAATTTACGGCGACGGTCAATACGGGCATAAAGGTTGTCTTTCGGATCAAATTCAAAATCCAACCAAGAACCACGGTAAGGAATGATGCGTGCGTTATAAAGCACTTTACCTGATGAATGGGTTTTCCCTTTATCAGAATCAAAGAATACACCCGGGCTACGGTGTAATTGTGAAACGATAACACGCTCAGTACCGTTAATAACAAAGGTACCGTTATCCGTCATCAATGGGATTTCCCCCATATACACTTCATTTTCTTTAATATCTTTGACAGCACGTGAAGAAGATTCTTTATCGTAGCTGACAAGACGTAATTTAACACGTAAACCCGCTGCATAAGTTGAACCACGGATTTGGCATTCACGCACATCAAATTCCGGTTCTTCTAAACGGTAATCAACATATTGTAATTCGGTATAACCATTGTTACTAACAATGGGGAAAACTGAACGGAAAGCGGCTTCTAAGCCTTGCTGACCTTCAGGATCTTTTTGAATAAATTTATCAAACGAATCTAATTGAATAGTTAATAAATAAGGGACATTTAAAACTTGCGGACGTTTGCCGAAGTCTTTACGAATTCGTTTTTTCTCAGAATAGGAGAGACCCATTGGTTGGTTTTCCTCTATCAATTTTAGTGAGACTGAGTTGACATAAGAAAAGTGCGGTCACAAAAAACAACGTTTTTTGAACGTTGGCTCTGCCAACGGCTCCGAAGGAGTGAGTAAATCACGTTAGTGATTTACGAATAATTTTGACCGAGTTTAGCTTATATCAAGGTATAGACACCGTTTCAGGAACCGCACTCTGAACCTTACTTCTGTAGTGGGTTACTCAAATTAAAACGTCTATTATTAACTTGAGTGGAAACAGATAAGATTAAACGGAAAATGATTATCTGTTTTTTGTGCTTATTTTGATAGCACAAAATGGCTGATGGTAAACCACCAGCCATTAAGCCTGAGAAACAGGGCATTAGTAAATCAACAATTATTTGATTTCTACTTTTGCACCGGCTTCTTCTAATTCTTTCTTAAGCGCTTCAGCTTCTTCTTTAGAGATGCCTTCTTTTAACGCTGCAGGTGCAGACTCAACTAAGTCTTTTGCTTCTTTTAAGCCTAAACCGGTTGCACCACGTACTGCTTTGATTACAGCTACTTTGTTTGCACCCGCTTCAGCAAGAACGACATCAAATTCAGTTTTTTCTTCTGCTGCCGCTGCTGCACCACCTGCCGGTGCTGCCGCTACAGCTGCCGCTGCTGAAACACCGAATTTCTCTTCCATCGCTGCAATTAATTCAACGATTTCAGTTACAGTTTTAGAAGCAATCGCTTCAATGATTTGTTCGTTAGTTAATGACATAACAATCAATTCCTAAAATAAATAAAGTTAAATGAAGTAAGAAACGCTTGATAATTAAGCTGCTTCTTGTAATTTGTCGCGTAATGCTGCAAAAGTGCGAGCAAGTTTGCCTGCCGCAGCTTCTTTCATTGTGCCCATTAAACGTGCAATTGCTTCTTCGTAAGTTGGTAGTGTTGCTAAGAATTCAACATCTTGGATCTTACCTTCAAAGGCTGCACCTTTAATTTCAAACTTATCGTTTGCTTTAGCAAACTCTTTGAACAAGCGAGCTGCTGCGCCCGGGTGTTCGTTAGAGAACGCGATAAGTGTCGGACCTACAAACGTATCTTTCAAGCATTCGTAATCTGTGCCTTCAACCGCACGGCGTAATAAAGTATTACGAACCACACGCATTGTCACACCCGCTTCACGAGCTGATTTACGTAATTCAGTCATTTTATCAACAGTCACACCGCGAGAATCCGCGATCACTGCTGAAAGTGCACCTTTGGCTGCTTCATTTACTTCAGCAACAATTGCTTGTTTGTCTTGAAGATTTAATGCCATTGGCTTTTAGCTCCTGAATACACTCCGATTTCTCGGAATTAATTTACCCAATCTAAGATTAGGACGACTTCGGTGCCCAGAAGCAAGAAAAATTCTTATTCTGTACACCATCTACGTAGGATGATTAAGATTGCTCCCCTACGGTCTTGGACGGGGCTTGAATAGGTCAAGCACCAACCAGAAATCTCACGCACTTGGCGTAAATAGGTGCGGGATTATAGAGCTAAAACCGCACCTTGTAAAGTCTATTGTTGAAAAATACGGCGAATTTTAACCGCACTTTTTGTTATTTTCTCACGGCAATGGCTTCAATTTCCAAACCTACATCTTTTGGTAGACGCGCCACTTCCACACAGGAACGTGCCGGGAAATTAGGGTGATGATTCTCTTTAAAGAAACGCTCATATTCCGCATTCACCACGGCAAAATCATTTAAATCTTTTACAAATACGGTCGTTTTGACAATATCTGCCACCGTTAAACCGGCTTGTTCCACAATCGCTTTGACGTTTTCTAAAGATTGACGGGCTTGTGCCACAATATCTGTCGGCACCTCGCCAGTTGCCGGATTGACCGGAATTTGACCTGAGGTCAATACCAAATTCCCTAAATCGACCGCCTGAACATAAGGGCCGATTGCGGCAGGGGCGTTTTCCGTATGAATCACTTTTGTCATTTTCTTCTCCTTTATTTCGGTTTCATTTCAGTTTAATTCGACATTATGTAGCAAATGCACAAACCTGATTTTGGGTTATTTGCAGGGACACACTGCGTGTGTCCGTTATAAAAAGCAAACAATATCAACGGATTATCAAGCGGACACACGCAGTGTGTCCCTACATTTTGTTGAAATTCCTGTTTTTGTGTAACTGCTGCATAATACCGGTTTAATTAAGAAAAGTGCGGTTAAAAATGACCGCACTTTGTAGGTTAATCAATTTCTTTCAACACATCATCAGAAAGCTCTTTTTGCGAACCTTCTTTTACTTTTCCGTCATTCACCTTAAATTCTAAATTCTGATAATAAGCCTCACGGAAGGTGACATAAGGATCTTGCGCTTGGTTTAACAATTCGGCGTTATCCAAATTCTTCGCACGGGTATCCAGTACTTGTACGCCATATTTAACCAATGAAAGCGGGTTACCCGCCACCCATTCCCAGAACGGATACATATAGGCGGCATCCACAATTGCACCGGTGAGTTGGCGAGGAGTTGTCGCATTATATAAAGGCAAAACCATATAAGCCCCGGCATCAACGCCGTAGCTGCCTAGCGTTTCACCAAAGCCGCGTTGTTCGTAAACCTGCAATTCTTTGCTTGCACTGGCAAAATCAATCAAACCGCCTAAACCAAAAACGGTATTAATCCAAAAACGGTTAAAATGCACGAAGGCCTTTTTCGGTTCACCTTCGATCATTCGGTTCACAAAACTTACCGGCTCATCTAAGTTATTCGCCACATTTGTCAGCCCTTTGGTGACCGGTGTCGGCACATAATCACGCCATCCTTTCGCCGCCGGTTCCAACACATAGCGATCCACGACGTTATAGTTAAAATCCCACATAGTGCGGTTAAACCCTTCCATCGGCTCATTGCGTTCACCATCGGATTTTGTCGCACACCCACTCAACACCATCGCACTCAAAAGTGCGGTCAAAATTACTTGTTTTTTCATTCGCTATCCTATTGTCGATAGTTCACTTATAAACTATACGCCTTAATATACGGCAACTTACCTTTTTTGAGCATTTCTTGAATGCCGCTTTGGTGATCAGTCGTGCCTAAACCGCGTAATTCAAAAGTCACACCGATACTATGATCATACACCACGTCATCTTGCCCTTGGTTTTGACGGCTGGTGACATAACGTCTTGCGCCGACGCCCACCGCCCAACAACAGCTGTTATATTGCACGCCAAGATATTGTTCCACCGGTTTTTTCAGGGCTAAATCTTGATAATATTTTCCCACAACCGCCCAATTATCCGTGACTTCCCAAGCCGCCACCAAACCTAATTGTTTAATATCTTGGTTATAAGCATTGGCAGAACGCCCCAAGTTTTGGTCAATATAGATATCTTGGTTATAAGCATTGGCAGAACGCCCCAAGTTTTGGTCAATATAGGCTTGGCTTGCATAGCGATAATTTAACTGAATTAAATTATTTCTTTCCGGATTGTATTCAATACTGGTATTGGCTAATGAGGTTTTTTTCAACTGAGTATCATATTGATAACTACCGTGCCAGTTCCAGTGATCATTGAGTTTCCAATTTGATTCCAACGCCCAAGAGGAAGAAGAACGCTGCGTACTGTTTGCCGGATTGCTGTCAATTCGGGAATCCGTTAAGTAGTAAGTTTGTCCGGCAGAGAAATTAAAACGTTCCGTTGAATGTCTGTCATAAAAACGGGTTGTACCGCCCAAGGTCACTTGATTTGCCGAAGCAATACGGTCTAGCCCGCTGTAACGGCGATCACGGAATAAAGAATAGTAATCTTGCTGAACCAGTGAGGAATCATAGCCATAACCTAAGTAATCATTGGTACGGCTTGAACCGATATTGCTTTGATCACGATAGGGGCGATATAAATACTGAATTCGAGGCTCAAAAGTTTGCGTATAATCTTTTAAGAACGTGGTATCCCGTGCCAAAACCGTTTGTAAATCCACTTTAACCTGTGGAATAACCCGATTGACCCGTTTATCCACCTCCTCTGCACCGACACCTTTTCCTTTTTTCTGCTGATAATGGGTGCCATAAAGTTTGGTTTCAATATTTAAGCTGCCGTATTTATTCGACATTGTTGTGGCTAAACTTGGCTCGATATGAAAACGCCATGCCGTCGGCATCAAACTACTGTCATTATCAAAGCGTACTGCTTGTGAGAATAATTTGAAATCTAACCAACCGTTAGCTAAATCATTTTTATAATAGTTAAAATCTATTTGTGGCAACGCACGATAAGGCCCGATATCCACCTCATCAAAAATTTGGAATTGGCGTGCAGAAATGGCGAAGTTGTAATTTGGCTGATAGTAGGCAATACGGGCATATTGGTTGGCATAACCGTCGGTACTGCTACCGTAATCAGAGGTAAAATCCGTGAAATAGCGTTTATCACTGACACGCGTATAATCAATATTCAAACGCCAATTTTCAAGAAAAGCGGAACTGTGCCCCCAATAAAAAAGATGACGTTTACGATTATCGCCATAATATTCATCATAGCGATCACGCCCTAAATACTCACCGGCAATTTTACCTTCACCCAGCGGCGTTAAATAACGAAATTCACCGTTTAACTGCCAACCACGGTGCGACATATATTTCGGTGTAATGGTCGCATCATAATTTGGGGCGATATTCCAATAAATCGGTTGGGCATACCAATAGCCATCACGACTTGAGCTTCCGGCACTTGGAATTAACAAACCGGAACGACGGCGATCGCCAATCGGGAGCTGTAAATAAGGGGTATAAAACACTGGCACCCCCAGCACTTTAAAGCGGGCATGCCACATTTCTGCATACTCTTCTTTAATGTACTGGCGAATTTCTGAGGCATCAACCGCCCATGCATTATCATTGGGTAAACAGGAGGTAAAGGTGGCATTTTTCATTACCCGAATATCATCATCCAACGCAATATTTTGCGCTTTTCCCCGCCCTTGGCGCCCGACCAATTGATAATCGGCATCTGTTACATTGCCCGCTTTAGAATCTAAATTAAAATCCGCATCTTGCCCAAGCAAATTGATTTGATCGTCTTTATAATCAAACCCGCCCCGCACATAGGCAAAACGTTGTAATGCCGCGCCTTCTCCAATTTGTTTAACTTCCACCGAGTCGGCAATCAAATGGCGATTGCCTTGTTTGAGATCGGCATTGCCTTTGTAAATAGCATTTGTTGGCTGATTAATTTCCGCATCGTCCGCTTCAATATAAACAGGCAAATCATTGGGATTGCCCGATACCGCCTCACCGGAAAACTTGGGTACGCCCAGTAAACACTGAGTACGCAAATCCGCCAACCCCGTTTGGCTATAAAGTGCGGTCAAAATAGAGAGAGAAATTAAAGTATATTTTTTATTCATAATTCAATGTTTCATTGATGAAATTGAGCCGATTATACTGGAATATCATTTACAACAACAACCATTTATATGGTCGTTCACCAATCCCATTGCTTGCATAAAAGCATAACAGGGGTTTCCCCGACAAAGACAAAGCCCCGTTTTTTCAAGGCTTTTGATAGGGCTTTAGAGCGTTCGGTGCTAGCCGGTATCACAGCGATATCCGGTACATCATTCACAATAGGCCGGTGGTTAACAAAAGACCAGATAAAATCACTGAAATTCTCACCGCACTTTTCCATGGCTAAATAAGCCTTTGCATTTTTAACAATGGCCTCTAATTTCGCACGGTGGCGAATCAACCCTGCATTTTGCATACAGGCATCAATATCAAGTGCGGTCATTTTTGCCACTTTTTTCGGTTCAAATTGATGAAATGCCGCACGATAAGCCTCGCGCTTTTTCAACACGGTAATCCAAGAAAGCCCTGCCTGTTGCCCTTCTAAACAGATTTTCTCAAATAATTTTTGGCTATCAAATTCCGGCTTGCCCCATTCGTTATCATGGTAAGCCACATAAAGCGGCAAATCGCCTGCCCACGGACATCTTGTCATTGAATTTCCTTTTTCAGTTCGTGGTAAACCTTGGCAAAATCCGGCATCACACCACGCCATAAGTGAAATGAATGTGCCGCTTGTGCCACCAACATCCCCAATCCATCGCTAACATTCGTCAATCCTAGAGTTTTACAGTTAGAGATAAAAGGCGTATCCGAACCTTTAGCATATTGCATATCATAAAAAGCCTTCCCCAATTTGAGAATAGCTGCCGAAACCGGGGCGGTATTTCCACACAATCCCGCCGACGTCGCATTAATCACCAAATCATAAGATTGCTCGGGAATATTATCCATCGCCACCGGTTGCACCTCACCATAAGGTTGGAATGTTTCAGCCAAGTGTTCCGCTTTTACCAAGGTGCGATTGGCTAACACAATCTTTTGCTCGGCTTGTAATAGGGGCAATAAGACCCCTTGCGTAGCCCCCCCTGCCCCCAAAATTAAAATACGCTGATGGGGTTTTATCCAATTTAAACGCTGTAAATCCGTAACTAACCCGATGCCGTCTGTATTATCAGCATAAAGCCTGCCGTCTTCTAATTTTTTTAGCGTATTACAGGCTTGTGCAAGTTGAGCCCGCTCGCTGTATTCATCAGCAAGTTGATAGGCCCGTGCTTTAAAAGGGGCGGTCACATTAGCGCCTTTTGCGCCCTGTGAAAAAAATGTAGCAAGTTGTTGCTCAAAGGTGTCTAAATTCCCTAATTTTGCCTCATAGTGCATATTTTGTTGGGTTTGCTCGGCAAACTTGCCCTGAATTAATGGCGATAAACTTTGTGCAATAGGGTTACCCCACACCGCATAATTATCCATAGATTATCCTTGTCTAAAAAGTTGGTTGGTGATCAAATCACGAATTTCAGAGGGATTTTGGGCTTTTCCCACTGCCCAATCTAATACCGGAAAATTCTCACCAAATTGTGACCGCACTTCCGCTGCCGTTCGGCAGGGCGGCGCACCGGTTAAATTCGCACTCGTCGAAGTCAAAGCAAAACCGGTTGCCTCGCATAACGCCAGCACTGCCGGGTGATCGGTTAAACGCACGGCAATACGGTTAAATTTTCCGGTAAGAAAAGCAGGTACATTCGATTTTGCCGGCACTACCCAAGTAATAGGATTTTCATTATGTGCTTTTAATCTCGCCAATCGGCTTTCATCTAACTTATCAATATCGACAAAAGGGAATAAAAAATCGAGCGTTGGCGCAATTAAAATCAACCCTTTTTCCATGGGACGCTGTTTTAAATCAAGTAATTTTTTGACCGCACTTTCACTGAACGGATTACACCCCAGACCAAATACTGCTTCTGTAGGATAGGCCACTACCTGATCTTGTAATAAATAGTCGGCAATTTGTTGTAACATCATTTGGCTATCTCAAAACGATGGCGACAGGCTTTATTGGCACATTGCATATGCTGATGTTCCTCATTTTCACGTTTTAACAAGGCAAGCGGAAAATCGCACACGGGACAAGGGATTGCATAGGGTTTCGCCGGTAAAGAAAATTGACAATGGGGAAAACACTCACAACCATAAAATGTTTTGCCCTGCCGTCCACGGCGAGCCACTAAATGCCCTTTTCCACATTCAGGGCAAGGCATTTGCGCCTCGGTGTTTTGTTCTTCATGCACCACAAAATCACATTGGGGATAAGCACAACATCCAATAAACATACCAAACGATCCCTGCTTCAACGCTAAGGCATCTCCACATTGCGGACAGGTTTCCTCAAGAGTTTTTAATACCTTATGTTCAACCCGCTGCAAAGGACGTAAATAATCGCACTGCGGATAAGCGCTACACCCCAAAAACAACCCTTTTTTGCTTTGTTTCATTTGCAAAATCGCCCCACACTTCGGGCAATATTCTTCTTGTTTGGTATGATGAAAAAGGGATTGATTCATTTCATTTTCACATAAGTTAGGTTGTTATAAAAAAACCGCCAAAAGGCGGTTTCTATGATACGATTCACTCCGGTTGGTCGGGCGATGAGTTAACCCGACTGGTCCTCGGGTTAGCTCGCCTCCCAAATCTTACCGATCTAAGGAGGTGATGATGAGTGAAATACTTTAGATTAATCCTAATCTTAATCATTATCCTGTTGCTAACTTCGGACACCACTATCGTAAGATAGCAACCCAACCAAGAGAGCGGAGCAAACCGCTCCCTTGGTTGGCTATTGTATGCGTAACCTTGCTTTTTTTCAAGCTAGGCATTTAATATCATTTCTTCCAGTTTCTCTTGGCTTTCCATCCAATCGGCTTCTACGGTTTCCAAGGCTTTTTTGGTTTCCACTTGTTGTGCCAAAAGTGCGGTCAGTTTTTCTTTATTTTCTTTACTGTAAAGTGCCGAATCCGCTAAACGCTGTTCAATGTCCTCCAGTTGTCCGCTTAAAATATTCATTTTTTCTTCTAACTGCGTGATCTTTTTACGAAGTGGTGCGGTTTGTTGGCGTAATTCCGCTTCTCGGCGTTTTTGGTCTTTACGGTTTTGACCGGAATGGATATTTTCCGATAATATTTTTTCTTCGGCAAATTTTGTCGAAGATTGGCTATTGTGCTCTATGAGCCATTTTTGATAATCCTCTAAATCCCCTTTAAATTCATCAACTTGTTTATCGTGCACCAAGTAAAATTCGTCCACCGTATTGCGTAGCAAATGGCGGTCGTGAGAAACCACCACCAACGAGCCCTCATAATCTACTAAGGCTTCCGTTAAGGCTTGACGCATATCAAGATCCAAATGGTTTGTCGGTTCATCCAATAACAACAAATTTGGGCGTTGCCACACAATCAATGCCAACACCAAACGGGCTTTTTCCCCCCCAGAGAAGGAAGAAACCGTCTGATTTACCTTATCACCGTGAAAAGCAAAACGCCCCAAATAATCTCGCACCTGCTGTTCTGTTTGCTCCGGTGCAAGTTTTTGCATATGCCACAGGGCGGATTCTTCTGCGCGCAACGTATCAAGCTGATGCTGGGCGAAATACCCCAACTGTACCCCTTTAGCAAGCTGCACCGTGCCAGAAAGTGCGGATAGCTCTTGGGCGAGAAGTTTAATTAAGGTGGATTTTCCCGCCCCGTTTTTACCCAATAAGCCAATACGGGAACCTGGCACGAGATTGAGTTTAATTTTGCTTAAAATTTCAACCGCACTTTTCCCCTCACCATAGCCGGCACTGGCCTGTTCAATCATCACCAAGGGATTTGGCAAGGAAAGCGGCGGAAGGAAAGTAAAAGTGAAGGGATTGTCCGCATACGCCGGGGCGATAAGTTCCATTCGTGCTAAAGCTTTCACACGGCTTTGTGCTTGTTTTGCTTTGGTGGTTTTGGCTTTAAAGCGATCAATATAGCGTTGCAAATGGGCAATTTTTTGCTGTTGCTGACGATACATCGCCGCCTGTTGGGCAAGTTTGGTGGCACGTTGCACCTCAAAAGAAGAATAATCCCCTGTATATTCGTTAATCTTTTGATGCTTAATATGCAAAATTTTATTCACGATAGGATCGAGAAAATCACGATCGTGAGAAATCAACACTAATGTGCCTTGATAGCTCACCAGCCAACGCTCAAGCCAAATCACCGTATCCAAATCTAAATGGTTAGTGGGTTCATCCAGCAATAATAAATCCGAAGGACAAAGCAGTGCCTGCGCCAAATTCAACCGCATTCGCCAACCCCCCGAGAAGGATTTTACCGGATGTTGGGTTTCTGCCTGCGTAAATCCCAAGCCATGCAATAAGGTTTCCGCCCGTGATTGAATGCTCCACGCATTGATCGCATCAAGTCTGTCGTGAATTCGTGCAATGGCGTTGCCGTCATTATGTTCATTCGCCTGCGCTAATTCCGCCTGCAAACGGCAGTATTCACGATCCCCTTGAATCACATAATCTAATGCAGAGATTTCCAATGCGGGCGTTTCCTGATTCACCCACGACACCGCCCAATTTAACGGATAAGTCACTTCCCCCCCTTCGGGTTGAAGTTCTTTTTTCAACAATGCAAACAACGAGGATTTGCCACAACCGTTTTTCCCCACCAACCCCACTTTTTGCTTTGGATTGATGGTTGCCGTGGCATGTTCAAGCAATTGTGTTTGCCCACGTTTTAAGGAAACATTACTTAATACAATCATTTTTATAAGATAGGATTCAATTTGGGGTTATTTTGCAACATTATGAGAAAAACACAAGAAATAGAAAAGGGTAAAAAATAAATTCTATTAATAAAAAATCCGCACCGTAAATTCGGACGTTCAATCCAATGTTTAAGAGGCCGATTTAATTAACAACATTTGGTTAAACTAATAATGCCTAATCATTTTGTTGATTGGATATTACTATTGGTAACCAACCACCACGTAAAGAAAGGATAAAGTAGGTGATATTCGGATCGCTGGTTATTTACACCACACTTTAATAATTAAAGAAGGTACCAATCTGCTTATTTTAAGTTCGCCTGATTTTTACATAGTGAAAAATATTCCCACTTAAAAGCAAATCATATG
Organism: Rodentibacter trehalosifermentans; assembly: GCF_002000545.1. GTDB lineage: Bacteria > Pseudomonadota > Gammaproteobacteria > Enterobacterales > Pasteurellaceae > Rodentibacter > Rodentibacter trehalosifermentans. The sequence continues at coordinate 37,870 of NZ_MLHL01000037.1, forward strand.
ATTAAGTTTGAAAATCGCATCATATTTACAGCACAGTTAGAGGAGGATTTTTATAAGAAGAATTTCTATAGTATTGTAAACTATTGAAAATAAAGGATTTAAATGGCAGGGGCGGAGAGGCTCGAACTCCCAACACCCGGTTTTGGAGACCGGTGCTCTACCAATTGAACTACGCCCCTATTGGTATGAAAAGATTGGCGGAATGGACGGGACTCGAACCCGCGACCCCCTGCGTGACAGGCAGGTATTCTAACCAGCTGAACTACCACTCCGTAGAATATTGATAATTGGCAGTGTCCTACTCTCACATGGGGAAACCCCATACTACCATCGGCATTACAACATTTCACTTCTGAGTTCGATATGGATTCAGGTGGTTCTATTGCATTATGGCTGCCAAAAAACTTTATTTCTTAAATCTACTGTAAAAATAGACTTAAGAAATAAAAACCCGGCGGTG
>NZ_MLHL01000038.1 GCF_002000545.1 Rodentibacter trehalosifermentans
TTGTGAAATATTTCACAAAAAGGCAATCGCTCAGGATTGCCTTTTTATCCTATGAAGGAATTATTTTTTCTTCGCTTTGGCATTTGGGAGATCGGTAACCGAGCCTTCAAATACCTCAGCGGCTAAACCAACGGACTCATGTAAAGTTGGGTGAGCGTGAATAGTTAAGGCAATATCTTCCGCATCACAACCCATTTCAATGGCTAACCCAATTTCACCGAGCAATTCACCCCCGTTGGCACCCACAATCGCACCACCTAATAGACGATGTGTCTCTTTGTCAAAGATAAGTTTTGTCATCCCTTCTGAACATTCAGAAGCAATGGCACGACCAGAGGCAGCCCATGGGAACTTCGCCACTTCATAATTTAAGCCTTCTTGTTTACATTCTTTTTCCGTTTTCCCTACCCACGCCACTTCAGGTTCGGTATAGGCAATGGATGGGATCACTTTTGGATCAAAATAATGTTTTTGTCCTGCAATCACTTCTGCTGCGATATGACCTTCGTGAACACCTTTATGAGCAAGCATCGGCTGACCGACAATATCCCCAATAGCAAAGATATGCGGTACATTGGTACGCATTTGTTTATCCACGTGAATAAATCCACGGTCATCCACTTCAACGCCTGCTTTACCCGCATCAATCAATTTACCATTCGGCACACGACCAATAGCGACTAATACGGCATCATAACGTTTCGTGTCGTTGCAGGCCTTTCCTTCCATTGAAACATAGATACCGTCATCTTTTGCTTCAACCGCAGTTACCTTGGTTTCGAGCATAAGCTTGAATTTTTTCTCGATTTGTTTGGTGTAGATCGCCACTACGTCTTTATCCGCAGCCGGAATCACTTGGTCGAACATTTCCACCACTTCAATCTCAGAACCCAGTGCGTGATAAACCGTTCCCATTTCTAAACCGATAATGCCACCACCCATGATGAGTAATTTTTTTGGTACTTCTTTTAATTTAAGGGCATCCGTTGAATTCCAAATACGTGGATCTTCGTGTGGAATGAAAGGTAATTCAATTGGGCGGGAACCGGCTGCGATAATGGCATTGTCGAATTTAATGGTGGTTGGGTTACCATCACGATCACGTGCCACAAGCGTGTTCGGATCGGTAAATGTCGCTAAGCCTTCAACCACAGTGACTTTACGCTGTTTTGCCATCCCCGCAAGACCGCCCGTTAATTTAGCCACCACCGCATCTTTACCGGCACGAACTTGGTCTAAATCAATTTTAGGTTCACTAAAATAAACCCCATTTTTTTCTGCGTGCTTTGCTTCTTCAATCACTTTCGCCACGTGTAATAAGGCTTTTGAAGGAATACAACCTACGTTTAAACAGACACCGCCAAGCGTAGAATAACGTTCAACAAGCACAGTTTCTAAGCCAAGATCCGCACAGCGAAATGCTGCGGAGTAACCTGCCGGACCGGCACCAAGTACAACCACTTGGGTTTTAATTTCTTTACTCATTTTTACCTCGTAAAAACGTTGAAATTATTGACCGCTCTTTTGAGCAATCAGGAACATTTAAAAAACGCCCCTCAAACTCGAGAGGCGTGATTGATTACATAATCAAGCGGCGTAAATCCGCTAATACAGAGCCAATGTAGCTAATGAAACGGGCACCATCAGCACCATCGATCACACGGTGGTCGAAAGATAATGACATTGGAAGAATTAAGCGAGGGGCAAATTCTTTGCCATTCCATACCGGTTCCATAGAGGATTTAGACACCCCTAAAATTGCCACTTCCGGTGCATTGACGATTGGTGCAAAATGCGTGGTTCCGATACCACCAAGGCTTGAAATAGTGAAACAGCCCCCTTGCATATCCGATGCAGAAAGTTTACCTTCACGGGCTTTTTTCGAGACTTCCATTAACTCACGAGAAAGTTCGATAATGCCTTTTTTGTTCACATTTTTAAACACCGGTACCACTAAGCCATTTGGTGTATCCACTGCGACGCCGATATTGATGTATTTTTTCAAGATCAGGCGTTGTGCATCTTCTGTAATTGAGCTGTTGAAACGAGGATAGGCTTCCAAGGCTTTCGCCACGGCTTTCATAATAAAGACAACAGGGGTAATTTTCACGCCCAATTTTTGTTTTTCCGCCAACACATTTTGTTCTTTACGGAAGGCTTCTAAATCGGTGATATCCGCTTTATCAAAGTGAGTAACATGTGGGATCATCACCCAGTTTCGGTGTAAATTTGCGCCTGAAATCTTATTGATACGGCTTAATTCCACTTCCTCAATTTCACCAAATTTACTGAAATCCACTTTCGGCCATGGTAATAAGCCCAAGCCTGCACCATTTGCCACGCCATTACCTGCCGCTGCTGAGGTTGCTCCACTTTCATAGGCTTTCACTGCGGTTTTCACATAGGCTTCAATATCTTCTTTAACAATACGGCCTTTACGCCCTGTTCCTTTGACCTTATCTAAATTAATGCCAAACTCACGGGCTAAACGGCGAATTACTGGTGTTGCATGAGCATAACCGGCGCTAGCGACGACTTGCTCTTGGCTTAAACCGGATACATTACCACTTTGTGTTGCTGCAGCAGTTTGTGTTGCTGTTGGCGCTACAGGTGGTTGTGAAGGCGCTGCTTGAGCAGCCGGTGCGGCAACAGGTGCTGCACCTGCCACTTCAAAACGCATAATTAATGAACCGGTTGAAATTTTATCGCCTGATTTCACTAAAATTTCTTTGACAGTACCTGCAAATGGTGCCGGTACTTCCATTGAAGCTTTATCCCCTTCAACAGTAATCAGAGATTGCTCTTCAGAAACGCTATCCCCAACCGCAACCATAATTTCGGTGACATTGACTTCATCGCCACCGATATCCGGTACATTCACCTCTTTAATCGCAGATGCGCTTGCCACTGGAGCAGTCGCTTCTTGAACTGGTGCTGAAGCTGCCGGCGCACTGCCTGCCACTTCAAATTTCATAATCAATTTACCGGTAGAGACCTTATCGCCAACATTGATTAAAATTTCTTTTACCACACCGGCAATTGGCGCCGGCACTTCCATGGAAGCTTTATCGCCCTCTACGTTGATGATGGATTGATCCACTTCAACAGCATCACCCACTTTCACCATAATTTCGGTAACGTTCACTTCATCAGAGCCAATATCCGGTACATTTACCTCTACAAGACTTGCTGCTGTAGGAGTTTCCTCTGTTTGAGCCGCTTCTTGTGCCGGCGCTGTGGTTGCGTTGGAATCCAATACAAGCATTGGTGTGCCTGTTGTGACTTTATCGCCTACTTTCACCAACACTTCTTTGACAACACCCGCTTCCGGAGCAGGCACTTCCATTGATGCTTTATCACCTTCAACATTAATAATGCTTTGATCCACTTCAATGGTATCGCCCACTTTTACCATGACTTCCGTTACCGTCACTTCATCGCTACCAATATCAGGAATTTGAATTTGTTTTGACATATTTTTTTCCTTTATAAAGTGCGGTCAAATTTGTGAAAATTTTTGACCGCAGTTTTCATCAATTACGCATAAAGCGGGTTGATACGATCAATATCTAAACCGAATTTCGCAATAGCATCTGCAACAACTTGGTTGGTTACCGTTCCTTCTTTCGCCAATTGAGAAAGTGCAGCAACCACGATATAACGTTCATCAACTTCAAAATGTTCGCGTAAATTTGCACGGCTGTCTGAGCGACCAAAACCATCTGTACCCAATACATGGTAATGTTGGGTTGGAACAAATGCACGGATTTGATCTGCATAGGCTTTAATATAATCCGTTGACGCAACCGTTGGTAAATCCGCAAGCACTTGTGCCACATAAGGTACACGTTGTGTTTCTGTTGGGTGGAATAAGTTCCAACGTGCTACATCGTGCCCATCACGCGCTAACTCGTTAAATGATGGTGCAGAGAAAACATCTGAAGTCACTCCATAGTCGTTAGCAAGAATTTGTGCAGCTTCACGAACGTGGCGCATAATTGCCCCTGAACCTAATAGCTGAACATGGCCTTTGCCTTTGCCTTCTACTGTCTCAAATTTATATAACCCTTTACGGATCCCCTCTTCTGCGCCTGCCGGCATTGCAGGTTGTTCTGTCACTTCATTTAATGTGGTGATGTAATAGAACACATCTTCTTGTTTTTCACCATACATACGACGAATACCGTCTTGAACGATAACTGCCACTTCAAAGGCAAAAGACGGATCGTAAGTGATACAGTTAGGGATAACTCCTGCTTGAATATGGCTATGGCCATCTTCATGTTGTAACCCTTCACCGTTTAAAGTGGTTCGACCGGATGTACCGCCTATCATAAAACCACGAGCCAATTGGTCACCGGCTAACCACATCATATCGCCCACACGTTGGAAACCAAACATGGAGTAATAAATGAAAAATGGAATCATTGGACGGTTGCTCACAGAATATGAGGTTGCAGCCGCCACCCAAGAAGCCGTTGCCCCCAATTCGTTGATCCCTTCTTGTAATACTTGACCATCTTTCGCTTCACGGTAGTATGCCACTAAGTCACGGTCTGAAGGCACATAGTTTTGACCGTGCGGATTGTAAATACCGATTTGACGGAATAAGCCTTCCATACCAAAAGTACGGGCTTCATCAGCGATAATTGGCACAATGGTTTTACCGATATTTTTATCTTTTAATAAGGTATTTAATACACGGGAAAATGCCATTGTCGTTGAAATACCACGAGGCTGGGCATCTAATAATGCTTTAAATTCATCTAATGCCGGAACCGGATATTCCACATCAAATTTCGGTTTGCGTGCCGGCACATAACCGTCTAACGCTTTACGCTGACCGTGTAAATAGTTGTACTCTTCTGAACCTTCCGGGAATTTAATGTATTCCAATTTTTCAACTTGTTCGTCTGTGAGGGGTAAATGGAAGTAATCACGGAAACCTTTAAGGCTCTCATAAGACATTTTTTTAGATTGGTGAGCGGTATTTTTACTTTCCGCTTCAGGAATTTTATAGCCTTTTACTTGTTGCGCTAAAATCACAACCGGTTTTGTCGCATTTTGTGCTTTTGCATAAGCGGCATAGAGTTTTTCGGCATCATGGGCACCACGACGTAACGCCCAAATTTCATCATCGGTCATATCCGCAACTAATGCGGCAGTTTCCGGATAACGCCCGAAGAAATGTTCACGAACATAGGCACCATCTTTGGATTTGAAGGTTAAATAATCACCATCAACCACTTCCATCATTAATTGAGTTAACTTACCTGACGTGTCTTTCTCAAAGAGTTTATCCCAGTTACCTGCCCATAACACTTTGATGACTTCCCAACCCGCACCGGTGAACAAACCTTCTAACTCTTGAACGATTTTACCATTACCGTTTACCGGACCGTCTAAGCGTTGTAAATTACAGCTTACAGTGAAAATTAAGTTATCCAATCCTTCACGGGCGGCAAAAGTTAATGCGCCTTTAGACTCAATTTCATCCATTTCACCATCACCTAAGAAGGCATAGACTTTCTGACTTTTCGTATCTTTTAAACCACGATTATCTAAGTATTTTAAGAAACGGGCTTGATAAATCGCATTAACCGGACCTAACCCCATAGAAACTGTTGAGAACTGCCAGAATTCAGGCATTAATTTTGGATGAGGGTATGAAGATAATCCATCGACAAAGGCTTCTTGGCGGAAATTATCCATTTGTTCTTCCGTAATACGACCTTCTAAGAAAGCACGGGCGTACATTCCCGGTGCAGCATGACCTTGGAAGAAAATTAAATCACCACCATTTTTCTCGGTTGCGGCTCTAAAGAAGTGGTTGTAGCACACTTCATACATGGTGGCAGCAGATTGGAAAGTCGAAATATGACCACCTAAGTCGAGATCTTTTTTCTGACTACGCAAAACCATTGCAATGGCATTCCAACGTACCGCAGAACGAATACGACGCTCGATCTCACGGTTACCCGGATAAACAGGCTGCTCTGAAACAGGAATCGTATTGACATAATCAGTGGTTACGCCTGTCGGCAATGAAACTCCATTAATACGCGCTTGACCGATCACTTGCTCAATAATGTATTGCGCACGCTCAACACCTTCTTCACGAATCAAAGAATCTAATGATTGTAACCAATCTTGGGTTTCGATTGGATCAATGTCATTTTTTAAAATCTCAGACATAGGTTTTCCTTATCTGTTAATCAAGTGAAAATTAGTTCGGTTTAAAACCAAACACGAATATCAAAATGCCTGTTTCAATTTACAAACATTTAACAAATCTTATAAATTTTAGAAGATTTTTTTAAATAAAGATAGTAAATTTTCACCAAAGTGAGGCTTTTCTCCGCAAAATATTTAAGCCAATTGAAGAAAGTGCGGTTCTTTTCTGAAAAGTTTTAACAAAGTAATTAAAGCGATAATCAAAACCTTGCATCACTCTTCTCTTTAATTTAAAGTTTTCTCATCTTTCAAAATCAAGGAAATCACGATGAAATCAACAACCCGCACACTCTCTCAATATAAGCGCATTGCTCTGGTGGCACATGACAGCTGTAAGCAAAGCCTCATTCAATGGGCAAAAAAACATCAATCCGCCCTTAACCCGCACCAACTTTACGCAACGGGAACAACAGGGCATTTACTGGCTCGGGAAACCGGTCTCAATATTCAACCGCTATTGAGCGGCCCAATGGGCGGCGATCAGCAACTCGGCGGGCTGATTGCTGAAAAGAAAATTGATATGCTGATTTTCTTTTGGGATCCAATGAATGCCGCCCCACACGATCCCGATGTGAAAGCCCTAATGCGTATTGCTACCGTGTGGAATATCCCGGTCGCCATCAACCAAGCTTCGGCGGATTTTTTGCTCACCTCGCCGCTTTTTGCACAAAATATTGATATTGAAATTCCCGATTACGAGGGTTATTTAAAAGAGCGTTTGGGTTAAAACGCCGTAAAAATTTTTCACAAACCCGGGCATTCGTTTGTTCACCTCTCACGAAACCATTGGCAGAGCCAACGTTTAAAGAACGTTGTTTTTTACAACCGCTCTTTAAAAAACAAAAAGGAGATAAATTGCTTTATCTCCTTTATTTTATCAAAGCATTATCTTTAATGCGCCATTGCGGCACTCATTAATAACATAAAGATCACGCCTTGTGCTTGTTCTTCTGGCACAACTTGACCGTTTAATTTCAATTCGCCGTTTTTAAGCACCAGTTTCATCGTCACGGATTTCTCATTATTGACGGCAATGCCTTTGCCTGCTGCTTCTTCTGCCATTTCCTCAATTTTCGCCTTAATATTGGCTTTATCTTCTTCTGGGGCAAATTTAGTGAGAATGTTCTCAGCCGTTGCTTTATCCACCTGAATATCCACGGAAAAATCCGTAAATTGTTTATACAAACTGCCACGCATTAGATCAAATTTCGGATCTTTGGCTAAAGCGATATTCATATCAAAGGATACTTTGCCTTGATTATCGGAAATTGAGATAGGGTTAAATTTAAATTGTGGCTGATTATTAAAAATTGTCATGCCATGTTGTTTCGCCCAGACATCAATAATTTGATTTATTGCCATAAAATCGCCCGATTTTTTTTCTTTGAACACTGTAACAATAGACTCAAACAGCGCATTAACCGCATTGGCTTCAAGATGGTTAAACTCTAAGTTGTAGCTAAATTTTCCCAAATCTTTATCATCAACTAGGAGCGACTCCATATTATTTGTGCTTTTAACACTGATAAAGTCCCCGTCCAAGGTCACTTCAGATGTACCTTTTATACCTTTTTCCACAACAGATGAGACAGTTCCGTCTTTATGCAGCGTGGTCATTGCCATACTTTCAATGGAGGCGTTTCCCTTTCCGGTGTAGAGATATGCCCATTTCGTTGGCGCAATGTTCGAACTGGATTTCATACCTTTCAACTCAATTTTTCCTGATTCAAAAATATTTGAATCATCAAAATTTCCCGTATCAGCACCAATGGCATAATCAGAAATCAGCTTATCTGCCGAAAGACTATATGAACTGGAAAAGTCTTTATTCACCTCTAAATCCATCGTCACATCCGACCAAGCCATTTTATTTTTGCCGGATTGTACAAGCTCACCGCCTAGCACCTTTAATGTCCCGTATGTGGTTAACCCATAACCTGTTGTAGCTTGGTACTGAATCGGCTTATCTGATTTGATGACATCAAACAACGGCTGGGTAGTATCATTTTTACCCACAGCCCCTTCCAGTGCAAACATTGCCGGCATCAAATGAAATTTTGCCAGTTGATTGAGCGGCAAAGGACCGTGATAAAGTTTGCTTGAAAAAGGGATGATCCATTGTTTTTCTTCACCTGCGAAAGAAAGGATCAACTCATCCTCAATTTGCGAGCTAAAAAAGCCACGATCAAATTGCTTGTTTTTATACTCAACCTTGAAGGAATCCGACAAGCCTGCCCTTTGAAATTGTTGATTCGCCAGCTCAATTTGACGGTGATATTCCGTTTCCGCTTTTTGCGCGGTAAACCAAGTGCCGCCTAGCCAAGCCGCCCCTAACACCGCAATAACACCCATAGCAATTTTTGATTTTTTCATAATTTATCCTTTTGATAATAAGACATAAAACTGCGGTCACAAAAACAACGTTTTTTGAACGTTGGCTTGACCAACAGCCCCGAAGGGATGAATAAATCACTCCAGTGATTTATGAATAATTCTACCGTAGTTTTGAATTTTTGCCACCCGATAATGAAAAAATTCAACACTCCCCTTGAAGTTTGCCAATTTGCTCTTATTTTGCCAAACAAGAACGGAAACGACCGCACTTTTAATGGGAAATAAAAATTTTTTCATTCTCTCTTGAAATGCGAAGAAGTATCCACATCTTACAATTCGTAATGAATTACACTTAATTTAAAAATTTAATTAGGAGAAAAAAATGGGAAAAATTATTGGTATTGATTTAGGTACGACTAACTCTTGTGTCGCAGTAATGGATGGTGATAAACCACGCGTTATTGAAAATGCAGAAGGTGATCGCACCACCCCGTCAATCATTGCTTATACCAATGACAATGAAACCTTAGTCGGCCAACCGGCAAAACGCCAAGCGGTCACAAACCCGAAAAATACATTATTTGCGATCAAACGTTTAATCGGTCGCCGTTTTGAAGATGAAGAAGTGAAACGTGATATCGACATTATGCCGTTTGAAATTGCCCGTGCGGATAACGGCGATGCGTGGGTTAATGTGAAAGGCGACAAACTTGCCCCACCGCAAATCTCTGCCGAAGTATTGAAAAAAATGAAGAAAACTGCCGAAGATTTCTTAGGCGAACCGGTAACCGAAGCGGTTATTACTGTGCCGGCATACTTTAACGATGCACAGCGTCAAGCTACCAAAGATGCAGGCCGTATCGCAGGTTTAGAAGTGAAACGTATCATTAACGAACCAACGGCTGCAGCATTAGCTTATGGTTTAGATAAAGGTCAAGGCAACAAAACCATCGCAGTCTATGACTTAGGGGGCGGTACTTTCGACTTATCCATCATCGAAATTGATGAAGTGGGGGGGGAAAAAACCTTTGAAGTATTGGCAACCAACGGGGATACCCACTTAGGGGGTGAAGATTTTGATACCCGTGTCATCAACTATTTAGTGGATGAGTTCAAAAAAGAGCAAGGTATTGATTTACGCAACGACCCACTTGCAATGCAACGTTTAAAAGAAGCGGCAGAAAAAGCGAAAATCGAGCTTTCGTCTGCACAACAAACCGATGTTAATCTTCCTTACATCACCGCAGATGCAACTGGGCCAAAACACTTAAACATTAAATTAACCCGTGCGAAATTAGAATCGCTTGTTGAAGATTTAGTGGCGAAATCCCTTGAGCCGATTCGCATTGCGTTAAAAGATGCCGGTCTCAGTGCTTCTGAAATTGACGATGTGATTTTAGTGGGTGGTCAAACCCGTATGCCGCTTGTTCAACAAGAAGTGGAAAAATTCTTTGGCAAAGCACCGCGTAAAGATGTTAACCCGGATGAAGCAGTGGCTATCGGTGCGGCAGTACAAGGCGGTGTATTAGCCGGTGATGTGAAAGATGTCTTATTGTTAGACGTGACCCCGTTATCATTGGGTATCGAAACCATGGGCGGTGTGATGACCTCCTTAATTGAGAAAAACACGACAATTCCAACGAAGAAATCACAGGTGTTCTCAACGGCAGAAGATAACCAAAGTGCGGTAACCATTCATGTGTTACAAGGTGAACGTAAACAAGCGTCAGCCAATAAATCCTTAGGTCAATTTAACCTTGAAGGCATCAACCCTGCACCACGCGGTATGCCACAAATTGAAGTGACTTTCGATATTGACGCAGACGGTATCATTCACGTTTCAGCGAAAGATAAAGGCACGGGCAAAGAACAACAAATTACTATCAAAGCCTCTTCCGGTTTAAGTGATGAAGAAATTCAACAAATGGTGCGTGATGCAGAAGCCAATGCAGAAGCAGACCGTAAATTTGAAGAATTAGTGCAAGCCCGCAACCAAGCGGATCACTTAGTTCACAGCACGCGCAAACAGTTGGAAGAAGCGGGTGAGAACGTACCGGCGGTAGATCGTGCAACGATTGAAAGTGCGTTAAGTGATTTAGAAAGCGCAGCGAAAGGTGAAGACAAAGCAGCAATTGAAGCGAAAATCCAAGCCCTTGCCGAAGCGGCACAAAAACTCGCACAAACCGCCCAACCACAAGGCGAACAAGCTCAAAGCAACAGTAAACCAAACGATGACGTTGTTGATGCTGAGTTTGAAGAAGTGAAAGATAACAAATAATCCATTTGTTAATACTAACAAGGGCGTTATAAAACGCCCTTTTCGTGTAAATTTAAAGAGAATAAGTATGAGAGAAGCACTCCCTCTTATAGTCTTTGTAGCAACACTTTTTTTTACAAATTACATTAAAGATGAACAAATTGACAAAATTCGTCGTGAATATGTAGACCTATTTAATTCAGTTGAGTATTGCTTAGAGAATATAAACACCCCCATTCGTCATCCTGTTACACATTATAGAGAATGTCTAAAAGACGCTAATGATTATTATAGAGCTGAAAAATATTTATATGACCAGTAAATGACATACTGTAAACAATCTATTTTTCGCATTATTTTACAAATAAAACATTATGGCAAAACAAGACTACTACGAACTTCTCGGCATCTCAAAAGGTGCAGACGAAAAAGAAATTAAACGGGCTTATAAAAAGCTTGCAATGAAATATCACCCTGATCGTACTCAAGGCGATAAGGAAAAAGAAGAAAAATTCAAAACCATTCAAGAAGCCTACGAAATCCTCAGCGATAAAGAAAAACGTGCAGCCTACGATCAATACGGCCATGCAGCCTTTGAGCAAGGTGGTTTCGGCGGTGGCGGATTTGGCGGCGGTTTCGGTGGTGCGGATTTTGGCGATATTTTTGGCGATATGTTTGGTGATATTTTTGGTGGTGGCAGCCGCAGTCGCCAGCGTGTCGTACGGGGTGAAGATTTACGTTATGATCTCGAAATCAACTTAGAAGAAGCGGTAAAAGGCACCACCAAAGATATTCAAATCAATACCCTTGCCCATTGTGATAGTTGTGAAGGCACGGGTGCGGAAAAAGGCTCGAAAGTGGAAACCTGTCCAACCTGCCATGGTTCGGGGCGTGTTCGCCGTCAACAAGGCTTCTTTGTTTCTGAAAGTATTTGTCCAACCTGTCATGGTTCGGGTAAGAAAATTGAAAAACCTTGCCATGTTTGCCATGGCGAAGGTCGTGTTCATAAAAAAGAAAGTCTTTCAGTGAAAATCCCTGCAGGTGTGGATACGGGCAATCAACTTCGCCTATCAGGGAAAGGGGCTGCCGGTGAAAATGGGGCGCCGGCAGGGGATCTTTATGTGGTGATTCATGTGAAAGCACACCATATTTTTGAGCGTGATGGCAATAATCTTTATTGTGAAGTGCCGATTAGCTTTGCCACTGCGGCACTCGGTGGTGAAATTGAAGTACCGACTTTAGACGGTCGGGTAAAACTTAAAATTCCTGCTGAAACCCAAACCGGAAAACTTTTCCGAATGCGTGGCAAAGGCGTAAACGCCCGTGGCTATGCCGGCGATTTAATCTGCCGTATCGTGGTGGAAACTCCAGTGAATTTAAATAGTAAACAAAAAGAATTACTGAAAGAACTGGAAGAAAGCCTGCAAGGTAAAGGGTTAAGTAAACACAGCCCGAAATCCTCCGGCTTTTTAGATGGAGTGAAGAAATTCTTTGATAATTTGGGTAAATCTGACAAATAACTGCCTTCTCCTCCTTAGATGAAAGCCCTGAACATTCAGGGCTTTTTTTATGAGAGAAGTGCGGTCGATTTTTAAAGAGATTTCTTTATTATTCATTAATTTCAACGAATTTCTCGCTCCAAACACAAATTATTCCATTGATAAAGAAGATTCGTTGTTTCCATAATCTTAATAAACAGAGAGAAATGCTTTCTTGTTTTTTTCTTGACCAATACAGCCTCTAAAAAATATTTCTCTTGGTTTATTGTTTTATCAAGAGAAAGAAATATCAACTCATATTCTTTAGAATTGATCATTTTGCATAACTGAGTAAAATCAATAAATTTCCTCGTGGTAAAAAAGATATTTATTAAGAAAATAAATCTTATGAAACATTTCTATTTCATAATGATATTCCACATCAGAATTACGATGGCTAAAAACAATACAAGATTTATCGCTTTTCAAATGTTTTCCCGATTGATTTTCCAAATGGGTATTAAACACCACAAATCCATCGTCAAATTCAAAGTAAACTTTATTATCAACCGCCTGACTATTCGTACACTCGCAATCATGTAACCAAAGAGTATTTGGCACGGTTTCCTGTTCAAAATGTATAAAATTCATTTTTATTATCCGCTAATATAATTGTTCTAATAATGCGGTAAAACTTTCTGTAACCCATTCCGGTTCATATTCTATTTCTGAAATAAACGCCCCATCGTCGTCAGTCATTATTTCAATATCAAAAAAGAGAATTTCCCCTTCCGCAGAGAGAATCAATATATCCCCGGCGAGTGTCGTCGCAATGGGCAAGCCATAACCATAATTTGGTACTTTCTTAAAAACGTCACTTAATCGAACTTCCCGATTATCTGTAACTAAATAATAAAAATAGTCAATGATAATATTATCATTCAGTACACAGGCTGTCGGAAAACCGCCGTTATACCGTAATAAAAATGCCCGATAATCTTGTGGTAATAAAAACCCTATTTGTTTTTCTAAATCCCTTATATCCTGCTCTGTTGCCTTATAAAACCGTTTATCTTGTGGCTCAAATATCTCATCATTGGCAGATTTATCACGCCTTAAAGGGCTATTTTTAATTTTATAATTGCGCCAACCGAAATAGAGTGCACCGACACCCAATAAGAGGGAAATCAGCAAAACCGCATCGGCGCCCGCCAGTTCATAAATTCTGGCGAGCGGTCGCCATAATCTGATTTCTTTTTGCTCTGCCTCAGCCTGAAGAATTTGATAATAGCTCATGCTACCCACTCCCCAACACAAGGCCGCCCAGAAAAATCCAAAGAACAAAGGGAATATTTTTGACTTGGATAATTTGTCGATATACATATAGCGTTGGATAAATTGCGGATTGTCAACAGGGTGTTTCATCGGTAAGCCTCCTGCGCAGAAAGCGGTAGTTTCACTTGGTCGAGGGATAATTTTTTGCTCGGTTTTTGTAAGAAAAAAACGCGATGATTTTGTTCATCCACAAAGGCGGCTTGCGTTTCGCTGTTGTTGGAGGAAAAGTGCGGTTGAAATTCAACAAGGATTTTGCCTTCAAAATCTTTATCCTGCAAAAAAGTTTGAATATCAAATTTCTTGCTGGAATTGCTTATCGGATTGTGATGGGTATTAACGCTAACGGCATAGCGATTATCCCCCAACACTTCCTCAATTTTTACCCAAAACCTCTTCCACACAATGCCATCATTTTTGGTTATAACAAAATATTTTGTGCCAAGCTGCGGTGTGGCATCATAGCTATCCCATAAGCCGGTAAAAATATACCAATTGATTTTTTCGCCTTTTTGAACTTTGTGATAGGTTGCGTAGCCCATTCCCCCCATAAGCAAAATTACCATCGCAAACCAAATTTTAGCGCCCATCGTAAAACGCCAAGTGCGGTCAAATTTATCGGTGTTTTGACGTTCCCGTTTAAAAAAACCTTCCATTTCCGGTGTCCAATCTACCGTGGCAATGGGTTTGTTATCCTTTTCACGGGCAAATACGCCGGCAAGTTCTGGCGAAGTGCGGTCAATAAAACCACGATTTTCCTCATAAGAATAAAGACTCAGTACCATGGTTTCACATTGATTTGATAAAGGGCAACACAAGTGATTGACGCGAATTTCACGCACCAATTTAAAATTTTCAAAATGGGATTCGTGGGCTGAAAATATCATATTGATGTCCGTAAAAAAAATCGCACGATATTTCTACCGTGCGATTTCTATCATTTTACAAATTAACCATTATAACGTTTGAAAATTAAGGTCGCATTCGTTCCACCAAAACCGAAACTGTTTGACATCACCGTTTGCAAACCGGCATTTTCTTTGGTTTCTGTCACAATGTTGCAACCTTCTGCTGCTTCATCTAAGGTTTCGATATTAATGCTTGGTGCGATGAAATCGTTATCCAACATTAATAGGGTATAAATGGCTTCGTGCGCCCCTGCCGCCCCTAAAGAGTGACCTGTCATAGATTTTGTGGAGGAGATGGCCGGTACATTGGCCCCAAACACATTTTTAATCGCCCCCAGTTCTTTCACATCCCCCACCGGCGTTGAGGTGCCGTGAACATTAATATAATCAATCGGGCTATCCACCGTTGCCATAGCTTGTTTCATACAACGCTCTGCCCCTTCACCACTTGGTGCAACCATATCGTAGCCGTCAGAGGTTGCACCATAGCCCACGATTTCTGCATAAATTTTTGCACCACGGGCAAGAGCGTGTTCTAATTCTTCAACCACGACAACCGCACCACCGCCTGCAATCACGAAACCATCACGGTTTGCATCATAAGCTCGGGAAGCTTTTTCCGGTGTATCGTTATATTTTGTGGACACCGCCCCCATTGCATCAAACTCGGTGGCACATTCCCAAGATAATTCTTCTGCTCCACCGGCAAACACGATATCTTGTTTGCCTAATTGGATTAATTCTAACGCGTGACCAATACAATGGGCTGAAGTGGCACAAGCAGAACTGATGGAATAGTTTACCCCACGAATTTTATAAGGGGTGGCAAGACAGGCTGAAACACTGGATGCCATGGTTTTCGTCACCGCATAAGGGCCGATAGCTTTTACCCCACGAGGCCCACGCACTGCATCACAAGCCACCAACTGGTTATGTGCAGAACCTGTGCCTGCACCGATAACCAAGCCCGTGCGATCATTGGAAACTTGCTCTTCGGTTAACCCTGCATCTTCAATAGCTTCACGCATAGAAAGGTAAGCATAAGCCGCCGCATCACCCATAAAACGATATACTTTACGATCAATATGCTCACTTGGATCCAATTTAATTGTTCCCGCAACGTGACTACGCATTTTCATTTCAACGAATTCAGGCACCACTTCAATACCCGATTTTCCTGCTTTTAACGATGCAAGCACTTCTTGTTTATTGTTACCAATACTGGAAATAATACCAAAGCCTGTAATGACAGCTCTTTTCATTGCTTCTTCCTTTTTGTTTCATATGTCAAAATAACGGCTCAAAACTACTACGAAATAAAAATATTTCAAGCAATAATTCATTTGTTCGACCAGTTAGAGGCTACCAAACCCTATACCGACAACAAATTTCAATAAGCCGGAAAATTCCGTTATTATAAGTCAATTCGATCATGCAAGAAAGGAATAAAAATGTTCAACGTTCAGTATGCCGACATTCATTTTAATGAAGAAAATACGCCTATTTCCAATAAATTTGACGATGTTTATTTCTCCAATCAGAATGGATTGGCTGAAACGGATTATGTGTTTTTACAAGGTAATCAATTATGGGAACGTTGGCTCACTTATGAAAATGCTCATTTTGTGATTGCGGAAACCGGCTTCGGCACAGGGTTAAACTTTTTTGCCGTCACCACATTATTCCGACAATTTCGTCGGCAATTTCAACATTCACCATTAAAGCGACTCTATTTTATTTCCTTTGAAAAATATCCGCTAAACCTCACCGCACTTCAGCAAGCGCATTCAGTCTATCCGCAATTTGCTGAACTCTGCGGACAGTTACAAGACTACTGGCAATCACCTATTAAAGGTTGCCAACGCATTCATTTTGATGAAACCACCCTTGATTTATGGTTTGGAGATGTGGCTGAAAATTTACCGCAACTTGGTGATTATATGAACGAACGTATTGATGCTTGGTTTTTAGATGGTTTCGCTCCCAGCAAAAATCCCGATATGTGGAACGAAAACTTATATCAGCAAATGTATCGTTTCACCAAACCAATGGGAACTTTCGCCACGTTTACCGCGGCAAGTGCGGTCAGAAAAGGGCTGGAATTCGTCGGGTTTGAGGTAACTAAACGTAAAGGATTTGGCAAAAAACGGGAATGCCTGAGCGGACAAAAAAACCAGCCAAAACCGACCGCACTTTCAGCCCCTTGGTATTTGCCTCAAACCGCGAAGATGAAAAAACAAGATATTGCGATTATTGGCGGAGGGATTGCCTCACTCTGCACTGCTATTTCATTACTTCAACGGGGTGCCAATATCACCCTTTATTGTGAGGATGAACAACCTGCACTCAATGCCTCCGGCAATAAACAAGGAGCGTTTTATCCTCAACTAAGCGATGATAATCCCCTCACTATCCATTTTTATCTTCACGCCTTTTCCTATGGCAAACAATTACTTGATTGGGCGATAAAACAAGGCATTGAATTTGAACACGAGTTTTGTGGTGTGGCGTTATGCGCCTATAACGAAAAAAGTGCGGTCAAATTGAAAAAAATTTCCCAATTAGGTTTACCGAATGAAATCTTTGAAATGCTGGATACTCAAGCGTTGAGTGAAAAAGTCGGCTTACCCCTTTCTTGTGGAGGGGGATTTATTTCCCAAGGTGCTTGGCTTGCCCCTCGCCAATTTGTGCAAAATACCTTTGCGTTACTTAAAAAATGTGGCGTGAAAATCAAAACTTCGCAAAAAATTACCGCACTTTCCCCTACCCAATTCGGTTGGCAGGTGCACCATTCCCAAAAGGATAGTACAGAACACGAGGTAGTGATTCTTGCCAATGGTTATAAAATCACAGAGTTTGTCCAAACGGAAAAATTGCCACTTTATCCGATTCGTGGGCAAGTCAGTCAAATCCCCACTTCTGAAAATTTATTAAAACTGAAATCCGTACTCTGCTACGATGGCTATCTCACGCCGGCAGACCAAACCAAAAGTAGCCACTGTATTGGTGCAAGCCATCTCCGTGATAATACGGATCGCACTTTTAGGGAACAAGAACAACGGGAAAACCAACAAAAACTCCAACAAAATCTTGCACAAAGTTGGACGCAAGAGGTGGATACCTCAGGCAATCTTGCCCGAATAGGTATCCGCTGTTCCGTACGTGATCTCGCCCCGATGGTGGGAAATGTACCAAACTTTGCCCAACAGATCGAAGATTACCATAATCTCTTTAACCTCCGTCGTCGCAAGCAACCGATCCCAAGTGCGGTCAATTTCCCCAATCTTTTCCTCTGTGCCGCATTGGGTTCTCGTGGGCTCACCTCTGCCCCTTTACTCGGCGAAGCCTTGGCATCATTAATTTATGGCGAACCTTTGCCTTTAGGGGAAAATATTCTACAAAACCTCTCCGCCAACCGTGCTTGGGTGAGAAAATGGTTGAAGGGAGCGGAAGTGAAATAGCATTTTTCTTCAAAGAAAAAACAATGTAGAGTAAATAGTTTATTATTTGTGCGTATATTAAATATTTCCGTGCGTAAAACTATTTTTATACAGGCTACTCTTGCTCAATAGCGATCATCAAACTGCAAGCCTTATTCAGCCGTTAACATAGCTGGGATATACCAAGGTGTAATACACTTTAGCGTAGATGTATCATAAAGGGCAAGGGGGTAGGCAAGACAGACAAAAAGCCAAATATTGGTATGAAGAAGCCTTTACGAAAAGCTGTGATCTCTATCAGAAATTACATCGGGAGGAATAATTTCCACTATATAATTAGGTACTTAAAGTAAGTATTTCGTGAAAATATATTTATAAACAAAAGAAAAGGAAGTAAAAACAAAATGAAATTTACCAAAAAATTATTTGCTAGCGTTATTTTTGCAATTTCTAACTTAATTCCAACCGTTTATGCAGATAGTCAAAGTCAATTTGAGCAAGCATATCAAGCGTACCAGAAAGGCGATTTTAAAACCGCTTTTAATCTATTTAAGCCTCTAGCTGAGCAAGGAGATGCGAAAGGGCAATATAATTTAGGGATAATGTACCGTGATGGTGAAGGTGTAGAAGATGATTACCAACAAGCGGTAAAATGGTTCATAAAATCTGCAGAGCAAGAAAATGCAGAAGCTCAAAATAATTTGGGACTGATGTATCTTGATGGGTATGGTGTCAAAGAAGATTATCAACAAGCGATTAAATGGTTCATAAAATCTGCAGAGCAAGGGAATGCAGAGGCTCAATATAATTTGGGGATAATGTATAGTGGCGGATATGGTGTTAAATGGGATTATCAACAAGCGATAGAATGGTTTATAAAATCTGCAGAGCAAGGGTATGCCGAAGCTCAATTTGCTTTGGGGTTAAGGTATGGTAAAGAATATGCTGTTGAAACGGATTATCATCAAGTAGAAAAATGGTATACAAAAGCTGCGGTACAGGGGCATGCAGAGGCTCAATATAATTTGGGAATGCTGTATTATGAGGGCAAAGAGATTAAACAAAATTATCAGCAAGCGGTAAAAGGGTTCACAAAAGCTGCAGAGCAGGGGTATGCAGAGGCTCAATATAATTTGGGGGTAATGTACGATCGTGGTCAAGGAGTTAAACAAGATTATCAGCAAGCTACAAAATGGTTCAAAAAAGCTACCACTCAAAAGACTATAGAGGAGCAATATGAGGTAGCCGAGATTTATTATTATGAGAAACAAGATAAAAAAGAAGCCAAAACTTGGGCCGGTAAGGCGTGTGAGAATGGTTATAAAAAGGGATGTGAAATGTACCACAAATTAAATGACCGAGGATACTAAACAAATATAATAAATCAACAAGAATAGCTATGTAGGGAGGCTTTCCAGCCCCTCTACAGATATACCTTATCCAACCAAAAACCTCACCAAATCCACCACAAATTCCAACCGCACTTTATTCTCAGAAAGATCTTTCATAAACTTGAATTTTAATGGGCCGTCAAAGCGGTACACAATGGGCTCTTTTTGGATGAGTTGGATGAATTTTTCCGGATCAATTTGGGTATTGGGTGAAAATTCAATAAAACCGCCTTGTGTGCCGGCATCAATTCGTAGCACTTGCAAGGGTTCAACCAATAAACGCAGTTCGGCAATTTGCAGTAAATTTTTCGTCGCCTCCGGTAGCAAACCAAAACGGTCTATTAATTCGACTTTTAATTCATCTAATTCTTGTTTGGTTTGTGCCGCGGCAATACGTTTGTAGAAAGATAAACGCATATTCACATCGCCTAAATAGCTATCCGGTAGCAACGCCGGCATACGCAATTCAATTTCCGCTTGTTGGCGGGTTAATTCTTCAAGAGAAGGCTCTCTCCCTTCTTTTAAGGCTTTCACCGCGGCATCGAGCAATTCCATATAGAGGGAAAAACCGATAGTTTCAATTTGTCCGCTTTGTTCATTGCCCAACAATTCCCCTGCACCACGAATTTCTAAATCGTGGGTAGCAAGGATAAAACCGGCACCAAGGTTATCTAAACTTTCCAAAGCCTCAAGGCGACGTTGTGCATCTTTGGTCATCATTTTAGGAGGTGGGGTCAGCAAATAAGCATAGGCTTGGTGGTGAGAACGCCCTACCCGCCCACGCAATTGGTGTAATTGCGCCAAACCAAAATGATCCGCCCTTTCGATGATAATGGTATTGGCCGTTGGCACGTCAATCCCTGTTTCAATAATGGTTGAGCAAACCAAAACGTTATAACGTTGATGATAAAAATCGCTCATGACCCGCTCTAACTCACGTTCACGCATTTGTCCGTGCCCGACCACCACTCTTGCTTCCGGTACAAGTGCGGTCAATTTTTCTGCTGCATTTTCAATACTTGCCACATCGTTGTGCAAATAATAAACCTGCCCGCCACGCAAAATTTCACGCAAGATGGCTTCACGCACCACTAAATCTTCTTTTTGACGTACGAAAGTTTTAATGCTTAAGCGACGAGCTGGGGGGGTGGAAATAATGGAAAGATCACGAATGCCGTTCATTGCCATATTCAGGGTGCGGGGAATCGGGGTTGCCGTGAGAGTGAGAATATCGATGTTAGCACGCAACTGTTTAATTTTTTCTTTCTGCCCTACACCAAAGCGATGTTCTTCGTCAATAATCAGTAAACCGAGATCGTGAAATTTCACATCTGATTGAATAAGTTTATGGGTGCCAATCAAAATATCCACTTTCCCTTCTGCAAGATGTTGTAGGATATGTTTTTGCTCTTTTGCGGTTTTAAAACGGGACAACACTTCCACATTCACCGGTAAATTGGCGAAACGATCTTTAAAATTGTCATAATGCTGTTGGGCAAGCAAGGTTGTTGGCACTAAAACCGCCACTTGTTTATGGTTCATCACGGCTAAAAATGCCGCACGCATTGCCACTTCCGTTTTACCAAAGCCAACATCACCACAAACTAACCGATCCATCGCTTTTGGCTGACACATATCGGCAATCACGGCATTGATAGCCATTTGCTGATCTTGGGTTTCCTCAAAAGGAAAGGTAGCCGCAAATTGTTGAAATTCCTCACGATCATAGTGGAAGGCAAAGCCTTTTTTGGCTTCACGTTGTGCATACACATCAAGCAGATCCGCTGCTACATCACGAATTTTTTCTGCGGCTTTTTGACGTGATTTTGCCCAAGCCTCATTACCTAATTTATGCAATGGTGCACTTTCATCAGCGCCCCCCACATAACGGCTAATCAAATGCAAAGCGGTAACCGGCACATAAAGTTTGGCTTCATTGGCATAGTTGAGAAGTAAATATTCTGCTTTAATGCCCCCGGTATCAAGGGTAACCAAACCGCCATAACGACCCACCCCATGATCTAAATGAACAACAGGTTGCCCAGTTTTAAGTTCCGCCAAATTACGCACAAGGGTATCCGGGTTAATGGCTTTACGCTTATCCCGCTGGCGTTGTTGCACCCGTTCACCCAGTAAATTCGCCTCACCAATAATGGCTAAGGGAGTCGATTGTTCAATAATAAAACCTTGTTCAAAAGCACTCACAAGCAAGCTGAATTTTTCTTGGTGAGCTTGCTTAAGAGTGTGAATCTGTTTCGGTTTCATTTTTAAAGGTTGAAGCAAATCAAGTAACGTTTCCCGACGGCCTTCCGTTTCCACAGAAAACAGGATATTGCCATTAAAATGTTCAATAAATTGACGAAGTTGCCCAAGGGGTTCTTTTTGTTGTGATTGAATGGCAATCGGCGGCAATGGACTTACCGGTAAATTTTTCTGACGTACCGATGAGCGCACTTTTTCATTTTTCAGTGTGATACGCGGATAGCTTTTCAGCCGGCGGTTTACCTCATCAATCGTTAACCATAAACGTTCCGGTGGCAATAAAGGGCGCATAGGGTCGGCTTTACGTTGTTCATAGCGTTGTTGGGCATCTTGGTAAAAACGCTCGCCTTGAATTTGATTTGCCTCCATATCCACAAATAACGTTTGGGCGGGAAGATAATCAAATAACGTCGCCATTTCTTCAAAAAATAAGGGTTGCCAATATTCAATACCGGAAATTAATGTGCCTTTGCTGATTTGTTGATAAATATGTTCCGGATCACGACGGATTTCGCCGAAGGTTTCACGAAATTGGGTGCGGAAAAATTCAATGCCTTTTTCATCGGTTGGAAATTCTTGTGCCGGCAAAAGGTTAATCGATTGAATTTCATCGAGTGTGCGTTGCGTATCCACATCAAAGGTGCGGATAGAATCAATTTCATCATCAAAAAAATCCAAGCGAAAGGGCTGCGTACTACCCATAGGAAAGAGATCAAGCAATGAGCCCCGCAATGCATATTCACCGTGTTCCAACACTTGTTCTACGGCACGATAACCGGCTGCTTCTAACTGTAAACGCATTTTATCAATCACTATGCGATCGCCTTTTTTGATCAATAAAACATGATGTTGTAAATATTGGGGCGGGCAAAGACGTTGCATTAACGTGGAAATGGGCAATAAAA
Organism: Rodentibacter trehalosifermentans; assembly: GCF_002000545.1. GTDB lineage: Bacteria > Pseudomonadota > Gammaproteobacteria > Enterobacterales > Pasteurellaceae > Rodentibacter > Rodentibacter trehalosifermentans. The sequence goes on from NZ_MLHL01000038.1 coordinate 22,542, forward strand.
AAATGCCTTTTTTCACATTTTGTAGATGAAAAAGCGCACTCAGACGGGAGGAAATAATATCTTGATGAGGAGAGAAGGTATCATAGGGTAAGGTTTCCCAATCAGGAAAAAGTCGCACTTCCTGTGCAGCGAATTCCGATAACAGCCCCGATAAACGCACTGCAGTTCGGGTATCCGGTGTCACCACCACCGTTAAATGTGAGTGTTGTTCAGCTACTTCACTAATGGCTAAAGCATCGGCACTCGGTAAAACATTGCCTAAAATTTTGTGGTCGTTTGGGTTGGTGGGAATATCGAGTTGGAAAAAAGCGGTTTTCATGAATAATGCGTCAATTTCTGATAAAAATTGACGCATAGTTTACTGAATTAAAAAAAGGGATTCAAGCCGGAAATCTGTATAAAAAAACAGGTTATTTTTTAAAGAGCGAATCTTCTTTGCATAAATTTCCGTTTTCATCTTCCCGCATTTTAGGCACACCACAACAGCTCGGTGAATCAAGATCGTAGGTTTTAAGAAAATTATCGTATTTTTCCAAAGCCTGTTTAAACCATCCTTTTGGCTTCTCATTTTTTTCTGTTGGTGCTGTCATAAAGGTTCCTCTAAGGATTTAAGGATTGATGAATTAAATATTGTTTAATTTCTAAACGAAAGCATTCTACGCTTTTTTTCTTATTAAAGGGAAGCGGTTTTTTGCTGAAAGAGGCGGAAAGTTGTGGAAAATAACCCTCGCCCTGTGCTTTCAACAAACGGCGAATAGCAGGGGTTGAAGAAAATAAGGTGCGGTGAAAATAAGCAAAAGTTTTTAAACGTTGCCAATCTTCCTCATTAAGCGACCAATCCACCTCCCCCCGCCATAGACTTTCAGCCAAAGGGTGCGTTGATAGCCCCAGATCGCGTTGAAATTGTCGCTGTGCGATTTCCGTAAATGCCCTGCCTGCTTCCGATATCCCCTTCAAGGCAATAGCAGAATAACAACCGCTACTGGCTTCCAAGTGTTCGCCTAAATGTACTAATACAAAACCGCTTTTTTGCCAAAAATTTGCCAACGCTTTCGTATAACCAAAACTTACAGAAAGAAAATCTACCGCTGATTTTTGCATATTCTCCACTAATGCCTGCCCGATGCCCTGCTGCTGCCAATAAGGCTGTACGGCAATGCGGGAAATCCGCAGTGAACGCAATCGGCATGCCTGAGGAAAATGGCTATGAAAACACAGGGCTTGTGGGACAAGATTGCCTCTAGGTCGGCGTTTTCCTTGTTGAATTTGTTTAATGAGCGCCTCATCATTCATTCCCCCTTCCTCCAACGCCCAAATCGCCCCGATGAGGCGCTCTCTTTCCGTGGCGAGGTAAAAATGTTGCCCTTCTCCATCAAACAAACGGCGTAAATCAATAGGCGAGGTTCGATAATGGGCTAACGTCATCAAGCCATAAAAAGCCTCAGGCGAACGGATAAGCCTATCCTGTGCAATTTCACTGATTTGGATATTGTGCTGTGGGTGAGAGATAATTTGCTCAAATTTATCTTCTGCATCGAGCAATAAAAGATCCTCAATGAAATGTTCAAGCGGATCATTTTCCTCCCAACGCAAGGGGTGATCTAACTCAAATTGTTGGAAAGTGCGGTGAGTTTTTTGTTTAAATTTTAATTCAAAACCTCGCCCGGTGCCTTCATAACTATGAATGGTGGTGCTAAAAACAATGTGGCGAAAATGTTGAGAAAATTGCTGTAATAAAGATAAGGGAATCATCGCCGCTTCATCAACCAAAAGCCAAGCCTTATCAAAGAATGCCGCATTTTTCTGTAAACGCTCGCTTAATTCATCGGGTGCAATAAATTCAATCTTTCCTTTGGCAAAATCATACAACGTATTGACCGCACTTTTGTTGGGGGCGGTAAGATAAATTGGCGTATTAATGCAATCGGCAAGCATACCAAGCAAAGCGGATTTTCCCCGCCCCCGTTTTGCTGTCAAAAAATAAAGATCAGATTGTCTTTGTAAAATGGCTTCAATGATTTGTTGCTGTTCTAAGGTTGCAGCTTTATGTTTATTCTCATCATGAAAAACAGCGGGAAAACTGACCGCACTTGCCTTTCTCAAAATGGGAAAACGGTAGCGTGCTAGGCATTGTTTGAAATGCTGAATAAAATTTGGCGTGCAAATCCCCCCCCGGTTTCCATTCCAGCGAAGGCTATCCATATCAGGATGTTTTTCTAAATCTTCCCAAGTTGAAAGTAACAAGCAAAAGTGCCCCCCGCGTTTTAATGTCCCGGCTGCAATGGCAAGGGCCTCTAAATGAATCCCGGCTCTGGCATCAAATAAAATATGTTCAAATTCTTGCCCCAATAAATTCGCCGCTTTTGAAAAAGGAATACCCTGCTCCCCCACAATTAAAACTTGCGGCGGTAAAAATGAGGGCATTTCATCGGAAATGAGCACTTGGCATTGACGAGTTAGCATAAGGGATCCTGATCATCATTTTGGCGCATTTTAACGAAATTTTGATGTTCTACAAAACACACACCATTTTGACCGCACTTTTTCTCCAAAATACGCCATTATTCGCTGTCTATTTTAACATCATTATGAATAATTTTTGATCCATATCACACTTTTATTACAAATCTTCTAGCGGCAATATTGAGTTGCGCAACCGTTTACCTTATGCTTTCAGCGTTTTTTTGTAACCTTAGGAGTAGTACCCAATGATTCAAGTAATCGTTGCCGCTCACGGCAAACTTGCCGCAGAGTTGGTAAACTCTTCTGAAATGGTGTTTGGCGAAGTGGAAGGTCTCCACGGCGTCACATTCGTTCCGGGAGAAGGACAAGACACCTTGGTGGAAAAATATGAAGCGATTATCGCTGAATGTAATCCCGCCGATTCAGTGTTATTTTTGGTGGATTTATTCGGTGGTAGCCCCTATAACGCGGCAGCTCGAGTGGCGGCAAAACGCCCACAAGATGATATTGTCACCGGGGTGAGTTTACCGATGTTGTTGGAAGTGTTGGATGCAAAAGACGATGCCAAATCAGCAGAAGATCTCGCCACAACAGCAAAAGAAGTGGGGGTGATGGCAGTAAAAAGCTACCGCAAACCCGATGAAACCGCCTCCTTTAGCTCAGCAGAAAATACAGCGGTCGCCTCATCAGAAGATGTGGAACCGGAAGAAGATAATACACAATATGATCCGAACGGTCGTATGAGTGTGAACCTGTTGCGAATTGATGACCGTTTAATCCATGGTCAAGTGGCAACATCTTGGGCAAAAGCGGTGAAATGCGAGGCAATTTTTGCTATCAGTGATGAAGTGGCGAATGATGAACTTCGCAAAGAATTGTTACTCCAAATTGCCCCTCCTCATTTGAAAGCCTATGTGATTTCGGTGGATAAAGCGATTAAGGTGTATAACAACCCGAAATACGCCAGCCGTAATATCTTGATGTTAGTCACCAAACCGGAAGATGCGGTGCGTTTAATTGAAGGTGGGCTGCGTATTGATACCATCAATGTTGGGGGAATGACGCACAAAGAAGGCAATAAACAACTTTCTGATGCGGTCACCGTTAATCCATCGAATGTGGAAGCATTCAAAAAATTACTTGATCTGGGTGTCAAACTCTCACTTCAGAAAGTGGCCGCCAATAAACCGGTTGAGCTAACCCGTGAAAAATTAGATTCAATTAAATTTTAGGAGAGCCTTTTATGTCAACAATGGAACTCATTTTAGTCGTACTGGTTGCGGCAATCTGCGGTATGGGAAGCGTGTTAGATGAACGTCAAACCCACCGCCCACTTTTTGCTTGTACTATGATTGGTTTGGTTTTAGGTGATCTTGAAACCGGTATCATTCTTGGCGGTACATTAGAGATGATCGCCCTAGGCTGGATGAACGTAGGTGCGGCTATGGCACCGGATGCCGCATTGGCAAGCGTCATCTCAGCGATTTTAGTCATCAAAGGCGGACAATCCGTGGGTACAGCCATTGCTATTGCAGTACCGGTGGCGGCAGCAGGTCAAGTATTAACCATTTTTGTTCGTACTTTAACCATTTTCCTACAACACAAAGCCGATAAATTTGCAGAACAAGCCAACTTCCGTGGCATTGAGTTTTGTCACTTTGCCGGCCTTTCCCTACAAGCCTTGCGGGTAGCAGTTCCTGCCTTAGCCGTAGGTTTAGTGGCAGGCACCGATACGGTAACCAATGCATTAGATGCGCTCCCTGAAGTCATCACCCGTGGTTTACAAATTGCCGGTGGTTTTATTGTGGTGGTCGGTTATGCCATGGTTATCAACATGATGCGTGCAGGGGCGTTAATGCCGTTCTTCTTCCTTGGTTTCGTCATTGCCTCCTTTACTAACTATAACTTAGTGGGATTAGGTATTTTAGGTACCTGCTTGGCGATGCTTTATATCCAGTTAAATCCTCGCTTTAACCAAGCCGCAATGCCTGTTGCCAGCAAAAGAAAATTAGCCGATAACGAATTAGAAGGTCTATAAGGAGCGCATTATGTCAGATCAAAAAGTCACACTTACTAAAAGTGATATTTTAAGCACCTATTTCCGTTCAACGTTCCTTTTAGGTTCATTCAACTTTGAACGTATGCAATCAATGGGATTTTGTGTTTCGATGATCCCAACCATCAAACGTTTATACAGCAAAAAAGAAGATCAAGCGGCGGCATTAAAACGTCACCTTGAATTCTTCAACACCCAACCTTGGGTAGGTTCCGCCATTATGGGAGTCACTGCTGCGATGGAACAGGAACGTGCCAACGGTGCAAAAGATGTGGATGATGCGGCAATCAGTGGGGTAAAAGTGGGCTTAATGGGACCACTTGCCGGTGTGGGTGACCCGATTTTCTGGGGAACATTACGCCCTGTTTTAGCGGCACTGGGTGCCGGTATTGCCTTAACCGGTAGCATTTTAGGCCCACTTTTGTTCTTTATTTTAATTAACGTGATTCGTGCCTTAACCCGTTGGTATGGTTTCAAATACGGCTATGAAAAAGGTACAGAAATCGTGTCTGATATGGGCGGTGGCCGTTTACAAAAAATCACTCAGGGGGCCTCTATTCTCGGTCTTTTTGTGATGGGTTCACTTGTCTCAAAATGGACCAGTATCAATGTGCCATTGGAACTCACCCGTTATCAAAACCAGCTCGGTGAAGAAGTAGTGGTCACCCTTCAAGGTGTTTTAAACGATCTGCTTCCGGGCTTACTCGCCTTATTGCTCACCTTCTTATGTATGTATTTATTGCGTAAAAAAGTGAATGCAATGATCATTATCTTTGCTCTATTTGGCGTGGGGATCTTAGGTTATTGGGCAGGAATTCTTGCCTAATAGTTGAAATTGCAAATCATAAGGGCGTATGATACCGCCCTTATTTTTTTTAGGATAAACACAATGAAACTCAAAGCATTACTACAAGCCCCTCCTAGTGAAACCTACATCAAAAACAGCTCCCGCTTGGTCTCCGGTTTATTTATTATTGGCGGATTAGTTTATTATCCAACTCAGGGTTATGGCACACTTATCGCCTTAGCTCTCGCATTTATTGTGTTACTCGGTCAAAAAATGCTACTAACCCAAGCCAATAAAGATTTTAATGAGATGTATCAAGCAAAACAATTTTATGAACAAACGCACAATGTTGATTATCTCCGTTTTATCCTAGCCCGCACCGAGCAAATGCTAAAAGATAATAAAGTCCTGTCTGATAAGGCAAAACGTGAAATACAACAATTGCGAGATTATTCCGAAGAAAAATTGGCGAGTGAAAACTACTGAAAAATCAACCGCACTTTGAATTAAAAGTGCGGTCAATTTTCTATAGGTTTAAATATTCTTCCAATTCTTTCACATTCGTCTGCCAATGAGTATTGAGCTCATTAAGACAATCTTCAATATTATCTTCCCAATCCGGCTCCTGATTACATTGCATTTTTTCCGCTAATTGCTGCAATGTGATCAGACCTGTTGATCCTGCTGCACCTTTAATTTTATGGGCAATATCAACCAACTCTTTTTGTGAAATTTGATCCGTTAAATAACCGGTGAAAGCATCATTTAATTCCTGTAAATAGATTGGCATAATCTGTTTAAATAAGATTAAATTTTGCTTTGCCTGCGTTTTGCCCAAGACATCAATGAGTTCCGTATTTAATGAGGGATGGGATAATTGCGCTTTTACTTCGTGATCGGCGGCAACATTTTCATCTGCAAAAAAATGATAAAGACAACGTTTTAACTCATCCAACGCAAGGGGTTTACGCAATACGCCATCCATTCCTTTCGCTTGATACTCTTCCTCGTTTTTCATCACGTTTGCTGTAAATGCAACAAGCGGTGGGAGAAAATCATAAATACCTTCTTCATATTGTTGACGTAGGTGTGCCGCTATATCAAAACCTGACATATCCGGTAGCTTAATATCAAGTAAAACAATATCATAGAAATTACGTTCAAATAACTGAATTGCCTCTTTCCCATTCATTGCCACATCAACACGATGCCCCAATTTTTCTAATACATTTTTTGCTACGATAATATTCAATTCAATATCTTCAATCAGTAAAACCGCCAAGTTCAATGGTTGGGAAAAGCTATGATCTACTATCGGATGAGCTTCTTTAGCCTGTATATTCAGATGAAATATCGAACCTTTACCAATTTGACTTTCAACCCATATATCCCCCTGCATTAATAAGGCAATATTTTTGGATATAGCAAGTCCAATTCCGCTACCGGAAGAACGCTTCTTATTTTCTTTCACCTGATAATACATTTTAAAAATATTATCCCATTCACATTGGGCAATCCCCGTCCCTGTATCGGAAACGCTAAAATGATAAGTATCATTTTCTGAAGCAGAAACAACTAATTTAATTTCCCCTTTTTCTGTAAATTTCACCGCATTGGCAATTAAATTCCAAAGAATTTGACTTAGTCTTGCGCTATCCAAATAAAGTAAATCCGGTAAATTTGACGTTATTTCTAAAGAAAATTTGAGATTTTTAGGTTCTGCCATTAAAACAGCAAAATTTTGAATATCATTTAAAAGTGCATTGAGGTTTGTAGGCTGTAAGTTTAGTTCTAATCGTTTGGTATCAAGCTTATTTAAATCGATAATATCACTAAAAATATGCCCTAAATTGACCGCACTTACATTAATTGTCTTGAGGTAACTTTGTTGTTCTGGCGTTAAATCACCGTCCAATAGAATACGGCTTAGCCCAATAATACCGTTTAAAGGTGTTCGCAATTCATGGCTTATTGTTGCCATCAGATTACTTTTATCCCGATGAATTTCTTCCAAATTATCAAGTGCAATAGAAAGTTTATTTTCTGTTTGTTTACGTTCTGAAACTTCCTTTTTAAGCTCAGTTACACTACGAGAAAGCTGACTGCGAGATGTTTCAAGCCGTTCGACCAAAACGGCAAAAAAGTAAATCACAAAAGGCGCAGACATTAATCCAAAAATAATTGAGCGTGCAATATCAATCCAATAAATATCTCCGATAATAAAAAGACTCAATAATATTTGCAGAGAAAGGGCAAAAATAGCCAATAAAAAAACACCAAGTAAGGAAAATTTAACCCGTCCAAGACGGATGAGCCAATCAATATAACGTTGAGCAAGGGATTTTAAATGTTTCATAATATTTATTAAAAAGGAAGAGTGGCGATATTCTAGCACTCGGTAATACGATAAGAAATCACAGAATACTCAATGTACAGAATAATTTGATTAATCTAAAATGAAATGCGGTCAGTTTTTTGGATTTTATTGTGTTGGTTGGTAAAGATTATAGGATAAAAGTCAAAATTAAGATTAGTAAACTATTTATCAATAAAAAAATTCCCTGAACCTTTCGATTCAGGGGATTTCTTTTATTTTGCCTTATCTGATTCGGTTTGTTTTATCTTGGCTTGATTTGCCTTGCTTTAATAAAAACCCGGCGGTGCCCTACTCTCACATGGGGATACCCCACACTACCATCGGCATTACAGCGTTTCACTTCTGAGTTCGGAATGGATTCAGGTGGGACCACCGCACTCTCGCCGCCGGGATTATTCTTCGATAACTTCTCGTTTACTTTTCTTATTTTATTATTTCGTTCTTTAACGATTTGTTCGCACTTCTGCGCTAAATTTGGTACTGCGCTTTCTCTGCTCTCGGTCACAAGCTGATAACTGTTTTATTTTGTTCTGTTTAGTTTACTTCGCTTTTCTGCTTTCTCTCGCTTACTTTTGCTTCGCTTCACCGCCCACAAAAACACTTGAGCGTTGTATAGTTAAGCCGCTCGGGCAATTAGTATGGGTTAGCTCAATATCTCACAATACTTCTACACCCCACCTATCTACGTCTTAGTCTCAAACAACCCTT
>NZ_MLHL01000039.1 GCF_002000545.1 Rodentibacter trehalosifermentans
ATCTACTTCAGCCCCTTATTTAATGCTGGAATGTTAGAACGTTCTAATGAAACACCACCTAGATTTAGGGTTCGTGTTCCGGCAAGTGTAGATAAAAAGCAGACCCGATGTTATGTATTAATTCCAATCACAGAGCAGGAGGGAGAGGAATAAAAAGCCTATTTTGAAAGGTACAGACTATCAAATAACAAAGAGCAGATCACAAATGATTTGCTCTTTTTTTATCCACCAACGAAAAAAAATTGTGTATAGGAGGGATTTTTTTACCGGGATAACCGGGATAAAACACAAAGAAAGAGTAAAATAATGAATAAAAACAACGATATATAAGAAAAAAGTTATCCCGATATTTAAAATTTTATCCCGATTTTGACCCTTTTTATCCCGATTTTAGCCTATTTTATCCCGCTTATTTTTTAATCAATTATTTTCTATCCCGGTTTTATTCCAGTTTATCCCGGGGCTTCGGGATAAAATTGAAAAATTAACTATTTGAAAAATAAAGATATTTAGTGGTTTATCCCGCTATCCCGGTTATCCCGGCATTTTTCTATTATATATACACTTTTTTTATTTTTTAGGTGGTGGAAAGTCTTAGGGTGATCCATAGGTAAAATCTTATCAAATAACATTGCTTGCTATACGCCATTTGCGTATAATATACGCCATTTGCGTATAATATACGCAAATAACGTATAAGGATAAAAATGAACCTAACCTTTGTAGAATTAACACCCTTTTCTAAATATCGTGCAGAATATCTTAGTGATGATGAATATAGGAGTTTTCAAAATGAACTATTAGAAAATCCAGAGAAAGGCGATTTAATTCAAGGGTTGGGCGGACTTCGCAAGGTAAGAATTGCCGACAGCACACGCAACAAAGGCAAGCGAGGCGGGGCTAGAGTGATTTACTATTATCAAGATAACAAAGCAAATATTTACTTGATCACTGCTTACCAAAAAAGCGAGATGGACGACTTGAGCCATGAGCAGCGCAAAGCATTGAGATTAGTCGTTGAAGAAATTAAAAAACAGTGAGGGCTAGAGAATGACAAAAAGAAATTTATTTAATGAGTTGATGACAGGTTTGAAAGAAATTCAAGCGCATCAGAAAGGTGAAATTGAATTACCTAGTTACACACTAAGCCGTCCCGAACCGCTGGAGATGAAAGCAAGCGAAATCAAAGCAATTCGGGAAAGCTTAAAGCTATCTCAATCAATGTTTGCCCAAAAATTAAGAACAAGCGTAAGAACCTATCAAGGCTGGGAACAAGGCAAAAGCAAGCCAAATCAGCAAGCAATGCTACTTCTTCGAATGGTGGAACGTTCGCCTCAGATTTTTGAAGAATTGGCGAGAGTGTAGAATAACGATTCAAAAGGCTTATGCATTGCATTGAGCCTTTTTTATTGAATTTTTTCAGCAGTACGCGCGTGCGCGCGAGAACCAAGCCGATTTTTACTTGGGAGGGGTGGGTAAAAAGTTCAGAGAAAAAGCCTCAAATACCGCCCCCGGAACTCCGTTTTATCGCTATTACAGTTTTTATAGCCTTTTTTATGGACTCCAAGAATTTAGAATTTTGCGACCAGTACGCGCGCGAGGGATAATTTAATACCCTCAAATTTGAGGAGATGTGAACCTAATTAAATAATCAATATCCACCAACGGTAAAAGTTATTTTGCCAGTTATTAAATTTTATTTAATGACTTAACCTCAATTTGAGGAAAACAACGAGACCAAAAAAGGACTGGTTAAAGGTAAGCGAATTTGAGCGGCTAAATTGGGGTGATCACTGTTGGCTGATACCCTCTTTTTACGATCTAAATAATTGTTCAAAAAGCAGTCATTTTGATAGATGACTTTTTGTTTTAGTTATACGTTTAGTTATACACTTAAAAATCAAATTAAAAGAAATTCAGTATTTAAAAGGCTTTATCGACACCAATTCAGATGACGCCAGCACCAAATTGAAAAACAATACAATATAAGAATCGATAAAGCCTTGAAAATACTCACTTCAAGGCTTTTTTATTGTCCAATCCGAGCCTATGAGATACTACTAAATCCTTGAGTTTTAGTTATCGTTTACCCTCTCTTTACGATCTAAATAATTGCTCAAATAATGAGCTTTTTAATGGGTGACTTTTGATTTTAGTTATACATTCAAAAATCAAATTAAAAGAAATCCAGCATCTAAAACGCTTTATCTCCATCAATTCAGATGACACCAGCCTAATTGTTTGTTTTTTTTTTAATGTTTTTAGCTATAAAAAATCTGCACCTTAATCAGTTGAAGTTGAGTCCAACTTTTAGGGAGCAGATTTTAAAATAAGACCATTTACTCTTTCAATTTCAACCACTTACTACTTAACGTCCCTGCTGTGATTGCACCGTTTACATTAAGTGCGGTGCGTCCCATATCAATTAACGGTTCAATTGAAATCAACAAGCCAACCAATTCTAACGGTAAACCTAAAGTGGAAAGTACCACAATCGCCGCAAATGTCGCTCCTCCTCCTACACCTGCGATACCAAAAGAAGAAATCGCCACCACTAAAACTAGGGTCACAATATAGCTGAAGGTAAAGGGATCAACACCTACAGTTGGCGCAATCATCACAGCCAACATTGCCGGATAAATCCCTGCGCAACCGTTCTGTCCGATTGTCGCACCAAAGGTGGCGGAGAAATTAGCAATCGCCGGATTATTCCCGAGCTTATCCGTTTGAGTTTCAATATTCAGTGGAATAGTTGCCGCACTTGAACGGGAACTGAAAGCAAAGGCGAGGGTTGGCATCACTTTTTTATAATATTGAATCGGGCTGATGCCGGATAATAAAAGCAACGCACCATGCACAACAAACATCAGGAAAATCGCAATATAAGAGGCAATGATAAAGCTTCCTAAGTTGAGGATATCTACCCATTTTGATGTTGCGCCCATTTTAATCATTAACGCAAATACCCCATAAGGCGTTAAACGAATAACAAAACGCACTAAACGTGCCACCAATTTATTGAGTGTTTCCACACCTTGTGCAATACGATCACCCAATTCCTGATTTTCTTTACGCAAACTCAATGCCGCTACGCCTAAAAATGCAGAGAAAATCACCACGCTGATAATTGAAGTTGGATTTGCACCTGTTAATTCGGCAAAAGGATTTTTGGGTATGAAAGAAAGCAACATAGCAGGTATACTGAGTGCATTGATTTGATCCGCACGACCTAATACACGGTTTTGTGCGGCAAGTTCGCGTTCCCCTGCCACTAAACCTTCTGCCGTTAAACCGAATATTTGCACCATAATGATGCCGATAAACGCCGCAATAGCAGTAGTGACAAGCAAGACGGAAAGCACACTAAAGCTGATTTTGCCTAAGGAACGAGCCTCATTTAAACGGGTAATTGCCGATAGAATGGATACAAAAACTAATGGCATCACGATCATTTGCAATAAACGAACATAACCACCACCTACAAGATTGATCCAATCTAATGCGGTTTTAATAAGGTTTTCGTTGCCGATATTTTGTAATAACGCACCAAAACCTAAGCCCAGTAATAAACCGACAAAAACCGTTTGTCCCAATTTTTGTGTTTTTTTGTAAAAATAGCCTAACAGCACAAGAATCAGTGCAAAAATGGCTAAAGTAAGAAATAACATATTCATCTCCTATAAATTCAGGTGGCAATATTAGATAAACTTCCTCATAAAAGATCTAATCGTTTTTTGTTATAGCTTATAATTTTATGGAATATCATTTTAGACGACAGATACTGCTTTAATTTGTACATAAACATTCATCCCCACTGTAAAGCGTAGTTCGTTTTGTGCCCATTTGCTGATACTTGCCCAAATCTTATGACCTTCGACTAACACCGCAATATCTACACGGGAATCTTGCATTTCAATTTGTACAATTTGACCAAATAAAATATTGCGAATACTGGTTTGTTGCGGTTTCTGTAGAGCAATAGAAACATCGGAACTATAAACACAAATACGTACAACCTGCCCTACCACCGCATTCACTTGGTGAATCCAAAGTAATTGTTCGCCGAAAGAAAGTGCGGTCATTTTATAAGTCGGATTATGCAAATGCACGGGGAGGGTTAATACACTGCTCTGTTCCTTTTCTCCTTTCCATGGGACAAAAATCGCACTATTCCAAATTCGTTCCACAGAATCATAGGCTTTCACTTTTCCATTTTCCATTAATACTACCCGATCTGCGAGGTGTAACAGCTCATCCAAACTGTGTGTCACATACAAAATAGGAATATTAATTTCCTGAGAAAGGCGTTCTAAATAGAGCATTAATTCCCGTTTTCGCGGTAAATCTAAAGCGGAAAGGGGTTCGTCCATAAGCAAAATATCGGGATCAGTCAGCAACGCACGCCCAATGGCAACCCGTTGTTTTTCCCCACCGGAAAGCGTGAGCGGATAACGCTTCAATAAATGACTGATACCAAGCAACTCGACAATATAGTTAAACTCGTCTTTTGCAACATTATTCGCACCGTAACATAAATTACCTTTCACCGTATAATGAGGGAACAAACGGGCATCTTGAAACACATAGCCAATTTTGCGTAAATGAGTTGGCACGCTTTCTTGAGTTTCGCTATCTACCAAAGTGCGGTCGTTTAATCGGATAAATCCCTCATCAGGTTGAGTAAGCCCGCTCACTAAATTAATTAACGCCGTTTTCCCCGCACCGGACAAACCGAAAATGGCGGTTACCCCTTGAACGGGAAGCTGTAAATTTGCCTCCAATGCCAATTTTCCGAGTTGTTTTTTGATATTAATTTGTAACATTACCCAGCCCTAATTGTTTTTGCATACGTTTACCAAACCATTCTGATGCAAGTAATGAAATAAAGGAAAGCACAATAGCGAAAAAGCACAATCGTGCGGTTTGCGCTTCAGCCCCCGGTGTTTGGATGAAGGAGTACATCGCAAGGGGAATGGTTTGAGTTTCACCGGCAATATTAGAGACAAAGGTAATGGTTGCACCAAATTCCCCTAATGAACGGGCAAAACCGAGTATTAATCCGGCTAATACACCCGGTAATGAAAGAGGGAAAGTGATCGTAAAAAATACACGCCATGGGGAAGCCCCCAAGGTTTGAGCAGCCTGCTCAAGCCGAATATCAATGTTTTCAAGAGAAAGACGAATCGCGCGTACTACTAAAGGAAATGCGACCACCGCGGAAGCCAAAACCGCCCCTTTCCAGTTAAACCCGAAAGACAGTCCAAACCATTGATACAAATATTGACCGATAAATCCATTTTTCCCCATTGCCACCAATAATAGATAGCCGATGACCACAGGTGGTAGCACCAGAGGCAAATGAATCACACCGCTCACTAAAGATTTACCATAGAAATTTTTACGCGCTAAAATCCATGCCATAAAGATCGCCGCAGGCAAACTCCAAAGCATCGCACTAAGAGCTACGCTTAAACTCAGGCGAATAGCCTCTATTTCTAAAGGGCTAAGATGAAAGAAAGATAGAAATTGATTGAGCAAACGGCATTTCCTTATCAGGTTAAGATGTTGCTTAACAAAGGGATGAGATTCTAACAAAAAGGGCAAAAACTTGCCCTTTCTTTTATGAGATTTATTTCACAGAGAAACCGTAACTTTCAAGCACTTTTTTCGCCGCATCGGAATCAAGATATTGTAAGAAATCACGGGAGTTCGCATTATCATGATCTTTTAAAATCGCCATCGGATACACCACCGATTTATAACTATCGGTAGGAAATACCCCCACGGTTTTCACTTTTTGACTGATCTTCGCATCAGTGCTATATACAATCCCATAAGGGGTTTCAGCCCGTTCCACCAAGGCTAATGCGCCACGCACATCTTTGGCTCGCGCTAAACGATCTTTTACTTTATCCCACAAATTCAATTTAGTTAAGGCTTCTTCCGCATACTGTCCTGCCGGCACATGGGCTGGATCACCTACCGATAAATAGCTGTCTTTTAACGCATTCACCCACTCACCTTTGGAAATTTCCACAGAATCAACCGCACTTTTTATCGGTGCAATCAACACTAATTCATTTCCTGCCAATACTTTTTCCGTCTCTTTTACCGTTAAATCCTTGCCGGAAAGATACTTCATCCATTTATTACTGGCTGAAACAAAAATATCTGCCGGTGCGCCCTCTTCAATCTGTTTCGCCAATGTTGATGAAGAGGCAAAAGAAAATACCACCTCATTTTCAGGATTTTGTTTTGCATACTCTGTTGCCACCTGTTTTAACGCATCGGTCATTGAAGCGGCGGCAAATATCGTGACTTTAGCACTTGTACTGACAGAAAATCCCAATCCGGCGATTAAAAGTGCGGTTGAAATTTGGGTTAATTTTTTCATCATTTCTCCTTATGATAAGTTTCGTTATTTATTTTATTATATATCGAAATAAAAAATAGCGATACGGAAAAATGGGTTTTATCATAAAATATATAACGATCGTTAATATAAAAGGAGTATCTATGAAAAATACCGAAATGTTGCTCAGCATAAAACTTCAGCAAATGCTCTTTATTGATCCCAAACGTGTTCGATTACTCAAAGAAATTCAGCAATGCGGTTCAATAAATCAGGCTGCAAAAAATGCGAAAGTCAGCTACAAAAGTGCTTGGGATCATCTCGAAGCGATGAACAAAGTCAGCCCTTCCCCTTTATTGGAACGCAATGCCGGTGGAAAAAACGGGGGCGGGACAGTTTTGACAAACTATGCAAAACGTTTACTTCAGCTTTATGATCTACTTGAAAAAACGCAGGAGCACGCCTTCAACATTTTGCAAGATGAATCCGTACCGCTCGATAGCCTGCTTACTGCTACTGCCCGTTTTTCATTACAAAGCAGTGCGCGAAATCAATTTTTCGGCAAGGTTGCACGGCAACGAATGATGGACTCCCGTTGTCTTATTGATGTGGACATTGCCTCTTTACCGAAGCCGTTACAAGTTTCCATCACAACAAAAAGTGCTGCCCGCCTAAAACTTATGACAGGAAAAGAGGTGATGTTGATGATTAAAGCCCCTTGGGTAAACATAACAGCACACCCCTTGGAAAATCAGATTAATCAATATCCTGTTAGGATAAAGTCCATCAATGAAAAAGAAACCATTTTAGTTTTTGATGAAATGGAATTTTGTGCCACTCTTACTCAACCAAACCAATGGCAAATTGATCAACAAATTTGGTTACATATCAATCCAGAACAAATTATTTTAGCGACATTGGTATAGATTTTCGGATAAGAAAAACGGCTGATATTCAGCCGTTTATTTTTAGTTTTCCTCTTCAGGATTTTCCACTTCAGGAAGGGAATCAAAATAATCTAGTAATTCATCCAAAGAAGTGCCGACAAGGGGACTATACGGTGAAAAGAGATATTGCGAAACCGCATAAACCCGAGGGCTTTTTTCCATTTCGCCATGATTATTCTTCCAATTCATCCGCCATGGCGGCAAGGATTTCACGGGTTAAACACGCCAGAGAACGATAAAACGGCAAAGTAGCGTAAGTTTCCACTTGAGTGAGAAATTGGGCGGCACATGGCAACAGAAAGGCTTCAAAAAGGGTTCGTTGTGCAGAAATGGAATCAACGTTATCCTCCAACCAAGAAGCAGTGAGCAAAAGTAACGCAAAATGATCCGCACTTTCCACTTCGGGCATTGCCCGCTCATTGCGAAAAGCCATAAAATCCACCACATCAATGTCATAGGTGGAAATGGCGGTGTCCACCTTTCCTTCTGCCCCAAATAATTTTTGATATTCTTTATTTAACAATGTTAAATCAATTTTTAATTGAAGATTATCCAACGCTGTTTGGCTTTCCTTATCCGCCTCCAACGCCCAAACTTGATTTAAGCCTTTCTGTTGCAACCAATCAAACACACCGGCAAGCACGGGATCAGTCGGCGCACGATAAAATAAATTACCGAATAAGCGGCTAATTAATGAAAAATTATTCAGTGTTTTTTCTATGCTCATACCGTTTTTTCCTTTAGAAGTGCGGTTAATTTTTCCTGTGTTTTTTGCTCAACGATATCAAGCATCGCACGGCGTGCATTATCATCAATCAAATGAATATCGCCGAATAATTCATAGGTGACATTTTCAATGCCGCAATAATTAAATAAGCCGTTCACGAGGCAATGGTCTAGGGATTTATCAATGCCAAATTCCTTATATTTTTCCACATTGCTACCAATGGTAATAAATTGCTGCATTTGTTTACCTTTAAGCAAGCCCACAGACTCACCATTTTCGGTTTTATAAGCAAAACCGTGGCTTAACACCCGATCCAAATAACCTTTTAATAGCCCCGGAAAGCCCATCCACCAAAGGGGATAAACCAGAGTGATTAAATCCGCTTGGCGGATAAGCTCGTGTTCATATTTGACTTCTTCGGGAATAATGCCGCTATTCGCAGCTTGCAATTCTTCAAAAGAAATAATCGGGTTAAAACCCAGTGTATAAAGATCACGGAACCGGGTTTCCACTCCAAGATTCTTGCCGGTTTCGAGTACACGATCGGCGATAGCACGCCCAAAGCTATTTTGGGAGTTAGGGTGGGCAAAAATAATAAGATGATTCATTTTGTTACCTTTTCAACAATCAGCGTGATACCGTCTACACGCACCACTTTTACAAGATCATTCACAGTGAGATACTCACCTTGAATACGCCAAGTGGTGTCACCGAAAGCACCACGTCCAATACCATTTACAGCAATTTCCTGCACGGCGCCTTGTTTGCCAAGCATCGCATGATCACGTTGGTTTAAGGAAGTTTGAGCCTGATCGCGACAATCTTTTTTATGCTGATATTGCCACCAAGCAACCGATAAAATACAAGCCAAAACGCCATAGAAAATGGCTAACCCGACCAATGAAAAATCGGGAACAAGAAATTGCATAAATGCGGTAACTAAAGCCGCCAAGCCCCACCACAGTAAAAACACGCCGGGTGCGACCACTTCCGCAATCAATAATGCAAAGCCTAAAACTAACCAATGCCATAATGTCCAACTGGTGAACCACTCTGCCATATTGCCCCCTTGATAAAAAAGATAGAAAAAGTGCGGTAAATTTCAACCGCACTTTGAAAGTTAAATCTTAGGCTTTTTTATCGCCCTTTAATAATTCGGCGATGCCCGCCACAGAACCGATTAAATTTCCCGCTTCCAATGGCATTAAGACCACTTTGCTATTTTGCGCACCACCAATTTCTTTTAAAGCTTCCGTGTATTTTTGTGCAATAAAGTAATTGATGGCTTTGGTATCGCCGCTTGCGATGGCTTCGGACACCATTTGTGTTGCTTTGGCTTCCGCTTCTGCCGCACGTTCACGGGCTTCCGCTTGCAAGAAAGCTTCCTGACGCTCCCCTTCTGCTTTTAAAATACGGGCTTGTTTTTCCCCTTCGGCGCGTAAGATTTCCGCTTGTCGAATCCCTTCTGCTTCCAATACTTCCGCCCGTTTGTTACGTTCCGCTTTCATTTGCGCATTCATGGAATCAATCAATTCACGAGGCGGACGTACATCACGAATTTCAATACGGGTCACTTTGATCCCCCAAGGATTTGTCGCCTCGTCCACAATGGCAAGTAAGCGACCATTGATAGAATCCCGTTGTGAAAGCATTTCGTCCAACTCCATTGAGCCTAACACCGTACGAATATTCGTCATAGTTAAATTGATGATCGCCTGTTCTAGGTGATTCACTTCATAAGCCGCACTGCGTGCATCGATCACTTGCACAAAACACACCGCATCAATGGCAACATTGGCATTATCCTTTGAAATCACTTCTTGTGAAGGAATATCCAGCACCTGCTCCATCATATTAATTTTGCGACCTACACGATCCACAAAAGGCACAACGATATTCAGCCCCGGCATTAAGGTGCGGGTGTAACGCCCGAAACGTTCAATCGTCCAATTGTATCCTTGCGGAACCGTTTTAATCGTTGAAAATAAAATGACAATGATCAGCACTAAAAAGACCAGTGTCGCTATGGTTAATCCATCCATTTTGGTTTCCTCCTTTGGCTTTGGAATGGCAAAAAGTCTATCAAATCAGACCGTACTTTGTATAGCAAAATCTAAGAAGGAAAAAGTGAAACCATCCAACTTTTTCTAAAAAGATTTTCTCAGCCCTTATCATTAAAATAATTCATAAATTCATTGAAAATAATGAGTTTGCATAATAAATAAAAATACCTCATTCTACACTTACACGGACGTTTAGCCGTCTAAATTATCAACAACATCATTATGAGGAAATTATTATGACAACATTTCATTTATCCGGATTTCCACGCGTTGGTGCAAAACGTGAACTCAAATTTGCCCAAGAGCGTTATTGGCGTGGTGAAATTGCTGAGCAAGATTTATTGGATATCGCGAAAGCATTGCGTGAAATCAACTGGAAACACCAATCGGCTGCCAATGCCGACTACGTTGCCGTAGCAGATTTCACCTTCTACGATCATATTTTAGATCTACAGGTTGCAACCGGTGCAATTCCTGTCCGTTTTGGTTTTGATAGTCAACAACTTACCCTTGATCAATATTTCCAGCTGGCACGGGGAAATAAAACACAATTTGCTATCGAAATGACCAAATGGTTTGACACCAACTATCATTATCTGGTGCCTGAATTCCACGCAGACACTCAATTTAAAGCAAACCCCACTCATTACATACAACAAATTCGTGAAGCGAAAGCTCTTGGCTTTAAGGCTAAACCTACAATCGTTGGCCCTTTAACTTTCTTATGGTTAGGAAAAGAAAAAGGTTCGACCTTTAACCGTTTTGACTTATTGCCTAAATTACTCCCGGTCTATGTCGATATCTTAAATGCTTTAGCAAAAGAAGGCATAGACTATATTCAAATTGATGAACCGGCATTAGCCGTTGATTTACCGGAACAATGGATCGCAGCATATAAAGACGTTTATGCCACATTAGCCGCACAGGTCAATGCAAAATTATTATTAGCCACTTATTTTGGCTCTGTGGCAGAACATGCCAATTTATTAAAAGCATTGCCTGTTGCCGGTTTGCACATTGATGTGGTGCGAGCCCCAGAGCAACTTTCAGCCTTTGTTGATTATGACAAGATTTTGTCTGTAGGTACCATTGATGGGCGTAACATTTGGCGGGCAAATTTAAACCAAGTATTAGATATTGTAGAGCCATTAAAGGCGAAATTAGGCGAGCGTTTATGGATTGCACCAAGCTGTTCCCTGCTCCACTCACCTTATGATTTATCCATTGAAACCCAATTACAAGCAAACAAACCCGAACTTTATAACTGGCTTGCTTTCGGCTTACAAAAAATTCAAGAATTGCGCCTCATTAAGACGGCACTGGAGCAAGGTCGCCAAGCGGTTCAAAGCGAAATTAATGCAAGCCAAGCTGCCGCTGACGCCCGTGCTCATTCAAAAGAGATTCATCGCCCTGAAGTGGCGGCACGTTTAGCAAATTTACCAAAAGGTGCCGATCAACGTAAATCTCCGTTTGTGGAAAGAATTAAATTGCAAAATGACTGGTTAAATCTTCCTTTATTACCAACCACAACGATTGGGTCTTTCCCACAAACGAAAGAAATTCGTTTAGCCCGTGCGGCATTCAAAAAGGGGGATTTAAGCCTTGCAGACTATGAAGCGGCGATGAAAAAAGAAATTGAATTGGTCGTACGTGAGCAAGAAAAATTAGATTTAGATGTACTGGCTCACGGCGAAGCGGAACGAAACGATATGGTGGAATATTTTGGCGAATTGTTGGAGGGAATTGCCTTCACCAAGTTTGGTTGGGTACAAAGTTATGGTTCCCGCTGTGTGAAACCGCCGGTGATTTATGGTGATGTTACTCGTCCTGAACCAATGACGGTACGCTGGTCTCAATATGCTCAAAGCTTAACGAAAAAAGTGATGAAAGGGATGTTAACCGGGCCAGTTACCATTTTACAATGGTCTTTTGTTCGTAACGATATTCCCCGCTCAACGGTTTGCAAACAAATTGCAGTAGCGCTTTCTGATGAAGTCTTAGATTTAGAAAAAGCCGGTATTAAAGTGATTCAAATTGACGAACCCGCTATTCGTGAAGGGCTACCGCTTAAACGAGCCGATTGGGCGGCTTATTTACAATGGGCGGGTGAAGCCTTTCGTTTAAGCTCAATGGGATGTCAGGACGATACACAAATTCACACCCATATGTGTTATTCCGAATTTAATGACATTTTACCGGCTATTGCCGCTTTGGATGCCGATGTGATTACTATTGAGACTTCTCGCTCAGATATGGAACTTCTTGCCGCTTTCGCCGATTTCAAATACCCGAACGATATAGGTCCCGGCGTGTATGATATTCACAGCCCACGAGTTCCAACTGCTGATGAAGTCGAACATTTATTGCGTAAAGCCTTACAAGTCGTACCAAAAGAACGTTTATGGGTGAACCCGGACTGTGGCTTAAAAACCCGAGGCTGGAAAGAAACCATTGAACAATTGAAAGTGATGGTAGATGTAACAAAAAAATTACGTACTGAATTATCCGTATAAACCAACAAAGCTGAATTTCCAAAAGAGATTCAGCTTTTTCTCAATCCGCTAAAAATGCGCATTCAGAAAGTGCGGTTGATTTTTTCTTAATTTTCGGCAACAAAAAAGCCGCTATTAAAGCGGCTTTCCATGTTTAAAATTCTGTTTGGTGCCTAGGGTTATTTTTCCGTTTTCAATAAAAACAAAATCTTAACCTATAAAAAATCACGCTAATTTGCACCCAAAATTTTAAAACGATCTAATTATTTAGTAAAGAATCTAAAAATCTGCGTTTTTCTGCGTTATTTTGCGTTGAAGGATCTAAATAAAAGGATCTAAAAGGCGCTATATCTGTAAAGGCTTTATTAAGGATCGTAATTTGCGTTGAAATCCACACATTTAGTGTGCGGGCGTGGCGAAGGTTTGCTTGCGATTTTTCCTGCGTGAAAGTGTCTGAAAAATCAAGGGGAAATATGGTTTTCGCCTTTGTGTTATAGGGTGGTTTGATATAATAAACTGGGGCGGAATTTAATAAATAAGGGACAAAAACAGCTTTGTTTTGGCAATAAAAAACCCGTGACAAGCACGGGCATTTTTATTTTAAAAAGGATCTGTTTTTATTCAAACAGTTTGTACTCACTGAAAGTGATCACTTCCTTTCCGACAATGGCGTTAATTTCTTTCAAGCGTTCTTGTAGCGGAATAATCTCATTCACGAAAAACACTTTAGTCGCTTTTTCTACATCGCCAAAACCGCCCGTATTATTCGGGATAATCCCCATTAGTTGCGGTGGCACTCGGTGGGCGGCTAACACATCATCACGGCTTGCATTTTTAATATTGAGAAAATCATCTTTGGCGATAGCATCAGAAAGCGGAATCACTTGTAAGCCGTCTTTCTTGCCGTTTGGAATATATACAAATAGATTTTTGAAATTACCCGTACCTTTAGTTTGTCGGAGCTGTTCTTTTATTGCTTCCACATCATCTTTATTTTGAGTGGGATCAGTCAAATACATAATCGAACCCGCATGCGCCCCATTCAAATAATATTTACGGCGGAACAATGTCGCACTCTCATTTAAAAATGCAGACTGCAATGCCGCCAAATATTCCGGCACACCATAAACTTCTTGATTAACGTCCGGATTAACCAAATTGAACACCGAACCTTTTGCAAACTCGTGTTCATCAAATCCATTCACCACTTGATAAAATACGCCCTGCTCTACGCCAACCCGCATATATTTTGCCAATGGCGCATTTAACGCCATCACATTGCCAAAACGATTACGTTTAACTTCAATATAAGCATTACCGAAAACCAAATAATCTTGTACTAATTTTTCAAGTTGCGTGCGTGGCAAAAGTGCGGTCGTTTTACAAGTTGAAAGCAAAATATTTTTCTTCACGGTAATTGCACTTTGATGATGTGCTGATGCATTCAATGCTTTAGAGAGATAACTCAAATTAATCGGCGGATTATAATATTTTTGATACATCAATACCGGCTCGAAATAATTGAGGATTTCCGCACGGTCAAGCACGGGAATCGGCTCGCCAAAACTAAAGGCTTCAGCCTTAGGTTGTGAAGAAAGCGCGGTTGTTTTTTTGCGTGATTTTTTCATAAATAATCCTATTCAAAAGTAAAGATTGTAGTTTGGGCCTGTGCGCTTACATCGCCACCTAAGCCATAAGGCACGTTTAAAATGCAGTTCATAATTGCCCACGATAAATCGCCGTGGCTTGCCTCTTCGGAACGGTCGGAAACGTAAGTTATTCTGCCTGTGCCGGTGGTACGTTTTTTCACGGTCATAAAACTGGTGATAATTTCCTTGCCGTCAAATTTAAGGCGACGTTTCTGAATGAGGTTTTGCGTTTTCAGCACCATTTCATTTTTAAGATCTGCGTTATAGTCTAGCCCTTGCGCCATCGGGTAAAATTTCTTCACCTCTTGATACACGCCCGACCCCATTCCCGTTTTATCAATTACAATGCGGGTGACGTTATAATCATCACAAAATTGTCTGATTTTGCCCGCTTGCGCTTCATAATCCATGCCGTGAAAGGTTTGCCAATGCAACACACGATAGTCGCCCCCTTCCACTTTTGGCGGTGCAACAATGGCTAGTGCCGCACGATCGCCGGTAAATGCCGGGTCATACCCCAACCATACATCACGATTGCCGAAGGGCCGTTGCCAAAAAGGTTTATAATCCGTCCACTCCTCTAAGCTATCCACTTGGCACAACTGCAAATCGGCAAATTTGAAAGCCGAGCTGTCATCATCGGCAAATTGGCACAAAAATAACTGCTCAAACTCTTCCTTGCTGTTCTCTGCAATCAAATCATCAATATTAAACAGGTTACACCCACCTTCCATCGCATCGTAAATACTAACAATCTGTTTCCACTGTCGATCTGCACAGAGCTTGCCGGCTCGTAAATTTTCGTGCGAAATATCAATTTCGACTTTTTCCGATTTGGTCCGGTTACGGTTAAAGGCTTTGCTGGAAAAGAAGGCATAGGCGGGGTACGCAATGGTGGTAGGAGTGGAAAAATAGGTTTGACGATACATCTTTTGTGCCGCCATACCCGATGCCACTTTACGCATCACATCAAATTTCGGCACCCAAAACACCTCATCAAAATACAAATTGCCGTGATACGATTGGGCGGTGGCGGAGTTAGTCCCTAGAAAAATCAGCTCCGCCCCATTCGGTAGTTTGATGGTTTCCCCTTTCAAATCCACATCGGCGGTTTGCTTGGCATAGTTCACAATGTAAGAGCGGAACTGCAGTGCCTGTTTTTTACTGGCGGAAAGAAAGATTTGATTATGCCCTGTTGTCAAAGCATCAATAAAAGCTTCATGGGCAAAATAATAAGTCGCCCCAATCTGACGACTTTTCAAAATATTGCGGATTCGGTGTTCTTTTGCCTTATGCCACACTCTTTGATAATTAAACATTCCCTCAAGAAAGCCATTAATCAACAATTCTTCTTGTTCCTGATCAATCGCATTTTGCTCCGGTTTCTTGCGTTCACCTTTGTTGCGATTGGCAAGTTTCGGGTTTAAATCCACTTCGTTACCCTCACCAAAGGAATATTTTTTCACCCGAGCCATCCGCTCCATTTGGCGACCAAGTAAATCAATTTCTTTATAATCTGCCCCACTCTTGTTCTCTTTCAAAATGAGCAAATTCAAACGGCTTTCCAGTGTCAGTTCAACACGCCCAACAGGGGCAAAATCATCCCATTTTTCACGCTCTTTCCAACTGGATATCGTCGATGTCGGAATATTTAACTGCCGTGATATTTCCGCAATTTTATACCCGCTGAAATACATCACTTGTGCTTGGCGTTTTGTGTCTGCGGTAGTGTCTAAATTCGTGTCTTGGTATTCTTTCTCCATTTTCCCTCAATAAAATTTGCACAGTCTCACTGTTTAAAATAAAATAACGCCATTAATAACAAATCAACCGCCCAAATGATCAACTTAACCGCCAAACATTTTCGTGATGATTACCTCTACCGCTTTTTCCAATATGGCGAAAGCCACAGCAAAATTCCGACCAATCTCACCAAAGTGTTAGCACGCAAGCTGGATATGATCAGTGCGGCGGAAAACCTCAACGATTTACGCAGCCCACCGGCAAATCGTCTTGAGCTGCTTGAACCGAAAGAAAACAAACGCTATTCCATTCGGGTTAATCAACAATACCGCCTGATTTTCCACTTTGAAAACGGCGAACTTTCAGATTTATATTTAGACCCCCACACCTACAATTTATAGGAGGCAATATGAACAGCACACAACGAAAACCAACCAGCGTAGGCGAAATTTTACAAGAAGAATTTTTAAACGAACTCAACCTAAAAATTAGCGACCTCGCCCAAATTCTTGATGTTCACCGCAACACCGCCAGTGCCATTGTGAACAACCATTCCCGAATCACCCTTGAAATGGCAGTGAAATTGGCAAAAGCCTTTAACACCAGTCCCGAATTTTGGCTTAACCTACAAACCAACGTAGATTTATGGGAGCTAAACCACAACGCCCAATTTCAACAAAGCCTTGCCAAAGTCAAAGTAGCAAATGAATGGCAGGGATTACCGACTTTTGCCATGTAACATTCCCCTTGACAAGCCTTGTTAGGGGCTTATTGGCACACTTAATCAGCCCACAAGGAGAACAACAGCAATGCGTTATTACCCTGCGACCCTTGAACAAGTTGAGGAAAACTGCAACCCCTACTACATCGGCACGCTACAATTTAGCGAAAACAGCAATGCCATTGTGCAAGCCGACACAGAAGCCGAAGCCATCGCCGAGCTTGAATTCGCCCTTATCGGTGCGGTAGAGTTTGCCTTCAAAGATGAAGAGCCTTTCCCCACACCGTTACCGCCTCAAAAAGGCGAAATTCTCGTTTTAATGCCCACGCTTGTTGAAGCCAAAGTGCTGATTCACAATGAACGCATAAAACATAAACTCAGCAAAACCGAACTCGGCAAACTGGCGGGCTTTACCTCGGCTGAAATGCAACGCCTGCTTAACCCTTGGTACAAAAGCGGCATTGATAAGCTCGATAAGCTCTTTTTTGCCTTGGGGCTCACACTTCAATTTTCACTATTAGGAGAAGCAAAATGATTTTTACCGTTGGCGTTGAAACGCCCGATAACGAAGACCAAGCCTTTGGTATGATTGTTCCTGCCCTTTGCCGACTTAACTATGGCTGTTTTTCCGCTGCCGATGAAGTGGAAACCGAAGCGATTACCCTCAATCTTGAATCAATGGCGGATGACGGCGTTGATCTCGCCACAATCAAAGACAAAGGTGTGGCACATTACAAAGCCGATCCCGAGTATGCCGATTTTGACGCTTGGCTTTTAGTCGATATCGACATAACGCCATATTTAGGCGAAAAACAACCACTTGAAATTTCAATCCCCGAATATTTGCTGAAAGCCATCGACCGCCGTATTGCGGCAATGGGCAATTTCTACAACGACCGCAGTGATTTTTTTGCGACGGCAGCCCATCGGGAATTGTTCGCCCGTTCAAATCAAGTGTAATCTTCCCCCTACCCTTGACAACCCCAACATTCAAGGGTAGGATTTAGCTCAAGGTCTCAAAAGCCTTATCAAACTCGGCTATTCACCCCGTCAGCGTGATTTTTTTGTGCCTGTACCAAAAGTGCGGTCAAAAATAAGCAAATTTTTGTTCAATGATCGACAGTGCGACTAATACAATACCGCAAGGGAATACGTCCGCTGGATAGTTTGACCAGTTTTGAGCTGTCGATCGCCCTAATTAGGGATTCCATCAAAAGGAAATCAAACTATGGCAACTCAAATTTCTACCTTTAATTTCAAATCTAACCCTGTTCGTATTGAAACAATCAAATCAGAACCTTATTTTTGTTTGACAGATGTTTGCACTGTCTTAAATATTAGCAATGCTAATGCTAGCCGTTTTAATTTTAATTCTGACGGTATACATAAAATGTATAGCGTGGATAAACTTGAGCGAAAAAACGAACTTACTTTTATCAATGAACCGAATCTCTACCGCATTATTTTTCGTTCTAATAAAGCCGAAGCCGTAGAGTTTCAAAATTGGGTCTTTGAAGAAGTACTCCCACAAATAAGAAAAAACGGACAATATCACGTTGCACAACCGGCTCTCCCCTCGCCCGAATTAACCTATTCCCAATCCTTTTCCCAAACAGACATCAATCATCTTGTTTGGCTGTTGTTCACCCATGAAAAAATGCGTTTTTTGTTGGAAAATCTGTATAAACCCTTGGCATTATTGGATTCGCCATTTGCACCGAAAGTGTATGGTTACGTCACAGAATACAAACGGATTTATAAAACCGCTAAACCGATGATTAAAAAATTGTTGGATCACCGCCAAAGGGATAATCCGGAACAATGGCGACATCTCACCCGCTATCTCAACAACGAAATCTAACTCAAATTTAACCGCTCTTTCTTAGGGCGGTTTTTTTATTGCCATCATAAAAAGCCGACGTGCGGTCGTCTTTCAAGCGGTTTTGTGAAAGCTAACGCAACAATGGCAAGCCCTCGCACAGGCGTGAAAAGTCTTTCAGAATGGGCGCAACATCAACCTTTGAAAGGATAACCTATGCCGAAAAAGTCAAAATGGTTTGTCGTGGCGACAGAGGGCGCCACCACAGACGGTCGCGAAATTCAGGGTAAGTGGATTGAGGAAATGGCCGAAAGCTATGATCCAAAAAATACTTACGGCGCACGCATTAACTTAGATCACATCAAATTCACCCTATTTTTTGAAGATATGCCAAATGCTCACTGTTTTGGTGATGTGATGGCGTTGAAAACTCAAAAACGTGAAGACGGCAAATTGCAATTATTAGCTGAAATCATCCCGACGGAAAGTTTGATTAAACTCAATCAGGCAGGGCAAAAAGTCTATACATCCGTTGAAATTGACACCAATTTTGCTGATACCGGCAAAGCCTATTTAGTGGGATTAGCGGTAACAGACAATCCGGCAAGCCTTGGCACGGAAATGCTTTCTTTTTCACATAACGGATTAAGTTCACGCAAATTAAAAGCGGACAACCTTTTCACAGCCGCCATTGAAACAGAATTGGAATTTGTGGAAGAAGCGGAAAAATCCCTCTCAATTCTTGAAAAAATCAAAGGATTATTCGCCAAAAAAGAAAAATCTGATGATGAACGTTTTGCCGTGCACGAACAATCCATCGAATTGTTAGCGGAGCAAACCAAAGAAACGCTGGAAAAATTGACCGCACTTTCTGCCGATTTTGAAAAGCAGAAAACGGAATTTTCCGCTATGCAAAGCAAGTTTACCCAACTTGAACAAACACCATCTGCCGACTATACCGAACGCCCTTTAGTGGCGGGCGAAAAAGCCGAAGCTGACGGACGTTTCTTCTAATTATCACCACAGGAAGCCAAAATGAATAAATTTACCCAAACCAAATTAGCCCATTATTTCGCCGGTGTTGCAACAGACAATGGCGAATCCGTAGAATTTGTTGCCGCAGGCGGTCAATTCACCGTTGAGCCAACCATTCAACAAAAACTCGAAAATGCCGTATTGGAAAATTCCGATTTTCTAAAACGCATTAATGTAGTGATGGTGACGGAAATGAAAGGCGCAACTTTGCGTTTAGGCGTATTAGGCCCGATTGCAAGCCGAACCGATACCAACAAAAAAGAGCGTGAAACAAGAGATATTCACAGCCTTGAAGAAAACACCTACTCTTGCGAGCAAACCAACTTTGACACCCATTTAAACTACGCCACTTTGGATAGTTGGGCGAAATTCCCTGATTTTGCTGCTCGAATTGGCAATCTCAAACCCGAACGCATTGCGCACGACCGCATTATGATCGGGTTTAACGGTTCAAGTGCTGCCACAACCACAGACATTAAAAATAACCCGCTCTTGCAAGATGTCAATGTCGGTTGGTTGCACCAAATTGAAACCAAAGCGGCAGCCCGAGTGATGACAGAAGAAACCAAAGGTAGCGGCAAAATTGAAATTGGCAGTGGTAAAACCTACAAAAACCTTGATGCCTTTGTGTTCGCCCTCAAAGAAGACTTTATCCCGGCGCAATACCGTGACGACACAAAACTCGTAGCAATTATGGGGAGCGATTTATTAGCGGATAAATATTTCCCATTAATTAACCAAGAAAAACCGACAGAAATTGTCGCAGGCGACACAGTCATTAGCCAAAAACGGGTAGGCGGTTTACAAGCGGTTTCAGTGCCGTATTTCCCGAAAGGTACAGTGCTTATCACTGCATTGGATAACTTGTCAATCTACGTACAAGAAGGCAAAGTGCGCCGTCACTTTAAAGACAAGCCGGAACGCAACCGTGTGGAAGACTATTTATCCTCAAATGAGGCATACGTAGTTGAAAACTACGAAGCGGTGGCGATGGCGAAAAACATCACGATTGTTGATACACCGGCTGCCGAAACCACTAACGGCGCAACGGAATAAGTCAATGCGACCGACTAAACGTCATTTTCTGGAAACCTCTGCCGCTTTAGCCAATGCGGCAGAGACCGAAGATTTAAGCCAATTTAGCGAATACGACAAAATGCTTCGCTTGCTGGCACGCCAAAAAAGAATTTAAAACAAATCCAATCCACGGTGCGCAAAGCCGAGTTTAAAAAACGCATTTTGCCGGATTATCTGCCTTGGATTGAAGGTGCATTATCTGCCGGAACAGGTAAACAAGATAATGTGTTGATGACATGGTGCGTGTGGGCGATTGACTGTGGCGAATATCACCTTGCTTTAACCATTGCCGACTATGCTGTTTTTCACGATTTGCGATTGCCTGAACCGTTCAGCCGAACCTTAGGCACGCTTATCGCCGAAGAATTTGCCGACCAAGCCAAAACGGCACAAGCGGCAAACCAACCTTTTGACGTGAGCTATTTGGAACAGGCGAACCGCCTCACCGCCGATTGCGATATGCCGGACGAAAGCCGTGCAAGATTATTGCGTGAATTAGGCTTGCTTACTATTGAGAAAAACCCGACTCAAGCCCTTGAATATCTTGAACGGGCATTGGGATTGGATCAGAAAATCGGCGTAAAAGGCGAGATTAAAAAATTGAGAAAACAGGTAGGGTGTGTGGATTGTTAACAATCCACGCACGAATTACCCTTATTTGATCTTTGCGTGCGTGAATTTTTCAAATTCACACACCCTACGATTTCTTGAATATCTTGAACAAGCATTAGGTTTAGATCAGAAAATCGGCGTAAAAGGCGAGATTAAAAAATTGAGAAAACAGGTAGGGTGTGTGGATTGTTAACAATCCACGCACGAATTACCCTTATTTGATCTTTGCGTGCGTGAATTTTTCAAATTCACACACCCTACGCATTATTTATTAAAAACCAAGCAAACCACGCAGCCGCGGGGCGGATTCAAAGTGCGGTCAAATTTTCTTAAATTTCCACTGCACTTGATGAATCCCCACCCCGCTTTTTTTATAGGTAAACACAATGTCAGACGGTGCAATCTCCATCAAACTCGCCCCAGATTATGAAATGGGCGCAGTGCAAAAACAGGTAGAAACCTACCCGAACACCGATGATTTCATCACCAATGAACCCTTTTTCCCTGATTTGTCGATTTCGCAATGTCGCAATCAAATGCGTATTGACGGCACAGTGACTGAATTTCGCTTAAAAGATTCATTGATTGAGGCGATGGCATCAGTCAATGAAGAATTGAATGCATTTCAAAAAGAAAATGCGAAATACGGTCATTTGGAAAGTATTCCGGCTCCGGTTATCAATGACGAAAGCATATTAGTGCAACGTTATCAACGTGCCGTGATTTGCCTTGCGGTGGCGAATTTATACGAACGCTATGCAAGCTATGACAGCACCAATGATGGCGAAAAGAAAATGGAACAACTCAAAGACATCATCGACCAACTCCGCCGTGATGCCCGTTTTGCTATTAGCGATATGTTGAAACGCCGAAGAATTGACGTGGAGCTAATCTGATGAAAGTTCGCGCACAGCAAAACGACAATCTCGATGCCATTGTTTATCGCCATTTGGGAAAAAGCCAAGACTATCTAGAAATCGCTTGTGAGTTAAACCCGCACTTGATGAATTTGCCGATAATCCCTATCGGCACGGAAGTGAATTTGCCTGATCCTGAAACTGAAAAAATCAACGTTGCACAAGATACGTTGCAGCTATGGAGCTAACAAAATGAAAGACATTCAAAGTAACGCACCTTATGTATCAGGCGGTTTTACCGCATTTATGGGAGTGATCAGCAATATGTTCAGCAATGTTACGCTTGCCGATGTAGGCGTTATTGTCGGGATTATCGTCACCATCGCAACTTGGGTGGTGAACTGGTATTACAAGAAAAAAGATTTTGAATTAAGAAAATTGGAAATCGAAGGAAAACTCAATGATAAGAAAAAGCGCTAAATGGGCATGTGGTATCGCCGCCGTTGTGGGTTTAACCATTGCTTTACACGGTAATGAGATCCGCACATCAGAAAAAGGCTTATTACTCATTGGCAATGCCGAAGGCTGCCAACGAAAGCCCTATCACTGCCCTGCCGATGTTTTAACATTCGGCATTGGCACTACGGAAGCGGTGGAAAAAATCAACCCCAATAAAATTTACAGCAACGAAGAAATTGCCCACGCTTTTGCCAAAGGCATTAAACAGGCTGAAAAATGCGTGAATACTTACGCCAACGGACAAGCCATGCCACAAGGTGCATTTGATTCACTGACCTCTATCACCTTCAATGTCGGCTGCGGCAAACTGAAAAACAGCACGCTTTTTAAAATGGCAAGAAAAGGTTACACGCCTGCAATGTGCAGTCAATTTGAACGGTGGATTTATGCGGCCGGAAAACCGCTCAAAGGCTTGATTGACCGCAGACAAAAGGAGAAAGCACTATGTTTAACTTCCTAACTTCAAAAGAAAAATGGGTGCTCTTGGTTGGCCCGTTGTTGCTCGTACTGATCATCATCTTTCAAGGTTGGCAGGCGAACCTCTGGCACGCTGAAATGGTGAAAGAAGAACAGCTCAAAGCCAAATGGCAAGCCTCTTATATGGCGTTGCACGAACACGTTCAACAATTCGCCGAACAACAAAAGCAACTGACCCAAGCCTTTCACGCCTTAAAACAGCAACAAACCCAACAAACACAGGATTTAAAAAATGTACTTAAACAGCATCAAACTTGGGCTGATAGCCCTATCCCTGATGACGTGCGCGGCGTGCTCAACCGCCCCGCAAATCATTAAACAACCAATACTCTGCCCTCAAACGGCAGAGTGCGGTCAATTTTCGCCTCAAATTCGCACCAATGGTGAACTGGCAGAAGCCTACCAACAGGCACAACATCAATTAAACCTGTGCGTGATTGAAAATCACAGCTTGAAGCAATGTATTGATTCGTTTAATCAACAGGAAAAAGCCAATGACTGATCAATTTGACCGGGCGCAACAAATAGAAGAAATGCAACGGGAAATCGCCCTCAAAAAACACCGCACGTTTAAAGCCGTAAGCCGCCTTTATTGTGAAGATTGCGATGCCCCCATTCCCGAAAAACGCCGACAAACTATTCAAGGTGTAACACGTTGCGTGATCTGCCAAGAACAGGAAGAAAAACGGCAAAGGCACTATCGGTAAGGTGTTATCGGTAAGGTGTGTGAAATGGAACATTTCACGCACGTTAGGTAAAGCGAGCGTGGATTTTTCAAATCCACACCGCCTACGGAGGAATAATGAAAAAGCCCAACCAGCTGCGAAAAATCCTTGAGCAAAGTTTGCCCGATTTCGTCAATAACCCCGACCGTTTACAGCTTTATACGGATGGCGGGCAAATTATCGCCACGGGTGCAAACTCGTTCAGTTTTGAATATCGCTACACTCTCAACATCATTGTGACCGATTATGCCGGTGACATTGCCGCCTTGGTTGTGCCTATGATTGCCTATCTTCGCACCAATCAACCTGAAATATTTGAAAATCCGCAACTGCGTGAAAATGCCTTCAAGTTTCAAGTGGATTACAACAATAACAACACGGCTGACATTAGTTTTGAAATCAAACTTACTGAACGTGTGGTATCGAAAAAAGACGGCGACAGCGTGCAACTTAATTATGCCAAAGAACCACTACTTGAGGATCCTCGCCTTGTAAAAGTGTATTTGCAGGATTGGGATAATTTGATTTTTGAGGGAGAAGTTTGATGAGTGACAACATCCAACAAGTCAAACTCGCTTTTGCCGAATTGCTGAAAAATATCAGTAAGCCCCGCCGCCGTTTACTCTATCAACAAATCGGCAGAGAACTTGCCCGAAATCAAAGAAGACGAATTAAAGCGCAACAAAATCCCGATGGTTCAAATTATGATCCTCGCAAACCCCGAAAACAATTTGGTAAGAAAAAAGGGCGTATCAAACGCCAATTAATGTTTAGAAAATTAGTTACGCCGGCACATATGAAATTGCGTTATGAACAAGATGGGCTGTCATTAGGCTTTTATGGCGGTGATGCAGTAATCGCTTCTGTTCACCAATACGGGTTGAAATCAAGCCCGTCAAAAAACAAGGATTTCAAAGTGCAATATGCCCAACGGGAATTGTTGGGCTTTAGTGATGAAGATGTGGAAATGATTGAACGGTTTGTGATTAAAGCCCTTGCCGAGGGTTTTAATCGCTAACTTAATTTTTGGTTTAAACGGTCAAGTTGTTTATTGAGCCAATTGACGACATACCAAAGAACGGTTAGCGCCGCATAAAAAAGCACAGCATACAACACATAAATCAGCCAGTCATTTAAATAGAAAAGCGGGGCAATCATCAACAGCATAATGCCCAAGGCGATATACCAAAAACGGATAGCGAGGGCAATCACGGCTAAGGCGAGATAACCCACAATGGCTACACCGCCCATAGCCATTGCAACAACAAAAGACAATCCAAACACAAAGAGTAAAAAAGTGAGGATAAATTCCATGGCACTCTCCTTAGTTGAGAATTTTATTCTTGAAAAATAATTCATTTTTGTCAATAAAAAGAGTGTAAAAATATGAAGAATTTAGCCCTTCAAGTTACCCTAAGTGCGGTTGATAAATTAACCGCCCCTTTTCGTAACGCCTCCAAAGAGGTGCAAAAACTCGCACAATCCCTTAATCAAACTAAAACTGCCAAAAAAGCGTTAGAAGATCAGCAAAAGTTAATTAATAATTTTACCTCGCTTAAAAATTCGGTC
The DNA here is from genome assembly GCF_002000545.1 of Rodentibacter trehalosifermentans. GTDB lineage: Bacteria > Pseudomonadota > Gammaproteobacteria > Enterobacterales > Pasteurellaceae > Rodentibacter > Rodentibacter trehalosifermentans. The sequence continues at coordinate 25,385 of NZ_MLHL01000039.1, forward strand.
AGTGAAAACAAGCGAACTTTGTCAGAGGCACAGAAAAAAGCACAGGATTTAGCCAAGCAATTTAATGCTACGAGTAATCCAACCAAAAAACTAAAACGTGAATTTGAAAATGCAAAACGGGCTGTCACCAAACTCAAAGAAGCCCAAATTGCGGAAAATAACAGACTCAATCAAGCTCGCCGTGCATTATCTGAAGCGGGCATAAGTACAAAAAATTTGTCGCAATCACAAAGGGAATTAAAGCGAAAAATAGAAGCGGCTAACCAGTCTATTCAAAAGCAAGAGCAGCGTTTACAAAAACTCAATCAACGGACCAAAGAACAAGCCCGTTATCAAAAACAGGTCCAAAAATTAAAAGCAGGTAGTGATTTTGCTGCCGGTTTTGGTATGCGAGCCATGGCACACGGTGGTGCTGTATTGGGAAGTAGCTCAATGATGATGAAACCCGCCTTTGAATTTGAAGAAGAATTTTCCAAAGTACAAGCATTAGCACGTTTGGATAAAACTAAAGATGCCGAAAGAATTAAACAGCTAAGAGATCAAGCAATTCAACTTGGTGCAGCTACCTCATTTACATCAAGAGATGTCGCTGCAGGGCAAGGCTACTTAGCTATGGCTGGGTTTAATGATAAACAAATTTTAGACTCAATGCCCGCAGTGCTTAATATGACAAAAGCCGCCGGAATGGAAATGGGGCGTGTTTCAGATATTAGTTCGGATATTTCATCAGGTTTTAAAATTCCTGCTGCAGAAATGAATCGTGTTGCAGATGTACTTACACTCACATTCACCTCAAGTAATACTAACCTTGAATTACTTGGGGAAACCATGAAATATCTTGGTCCTATTGCCGCCAGTACTGGACAAGATTTTGAAACCATGTCGGCTATGGTGGGATTATTAGGTAACGTAGGGATTAAAGGCTCTCAAGCCGGTACATCCTTACGTTCTGCTATGTTACGCCTTGCCGGTCCGCCAAAACAGGCTGCAAAAGCGATGAAAAAACTGGGCGTATCTGCAAAAGATAGCAAAGGAAATATGCGGGCATTAACCGACATTCTTGTCGATGTGGAAAAGAAAACCGCTAAGATGGGTTCCGGCGACAAAATGGCATATTACAAAGCTATTTTTGGGGCTGAAGCGGCAACAGCAATGGTTGAGTTGGTTAAGCAAGCCGGTGTTAATGGCATTCAAGAGATGAGTGATAAACTCAAAAACGCTGCCGGTACTGCTGAAAAAGTCGCAGAAACCATGGCGGATAATGTTATGGGCGATCTTAAAAATCTACAAAGTGCCGGTGAAGCATTAACCATCTCTATTTTTGATGAAACATCGGGCAGCATACGGGAACTCATTCAACAATCTACGCAATTTTTACGCACTGCAAATCAATGGATAAAAGCCAATCCCCAACTTGCCGCAAGCATGGCTAAATGGGTGGCGGGTATTAGTGCCGGATTAGTGGCAGTCGGTGCATTAAGTTTAGTTTTTAGCTACTTATTATATCCGGTAGGACGTGCCATTTTATTTTTCAATAAATTTACCGGTGCAAGTAAATTATTAAACCTCGTTTTATTTAATTCGGATAATAAATTCAGATTATTTAATAAAACCTTATTTTCTGGTAAAACAACATTCAATGGCGTGTCTTATGCCGGAAAGCAATTTTTATCATTGATAAAATTAATGCCGGCAAAATTCCTCGCTATTGTGAGTAAAATGAAGTCTCTTTCTTTTTAGTTGAATGGATTAAAAATGCTGGCTCGTGTAGCGCTATCACCGCTACGATTGGCTCTAGTAGGCATTGGTTCTGTATTAAGTTTCCTACTCTCCCCGATTGGCTTAATAACCGCCGCTTTCGTGGCTGCGGGTGTTTATATCTACCGAAATTGGGAAAAAGTGCGGGCGTTTTTTGGTGGATTTTGGGAGGGACTAAAATCCGGTCTAGCACCTGTGATTGAAAAGTTTAAACCCTTGGGCGATCTGTTTGGCGTTGTTGTCAGTTGGATTGAAAAAGCCGTGAAATGGTTTACTGATTTACTTTCTCCGGTTCAAACGACACAAGCTGAATTAGATAGCGCACGTTCTGCCGGTGAAAAATTCGGAAACGGTATGGCGAAAGCAATTGAGCTAATTCTTATCCCGCTTACATTATTAATGGACGGCATTAAATGGCTTAGTGAAAATATGCCAAGTTGGGACGGTATTAAAAATAGTGTTTCAAACGCTTGGGATAGCACTAAAAACGCTGCGGGGAGTGCTTGGCAATCTACAAAAGAAACTGCCGGAAATCTTTGGGGAAAAGTAAAAGATTTCACCGGATTTGGTTCAAATGGTAAAAAATCTCCTCTTCAAAACTGGTCTGGCGGTTATGCCGGCAACGGTGGCAAATATGAACCAAAAGGTATTTTCCACGGCGGCGAATATGTGATGACTAAAGAAGCCACGTCACGCCTCGGCATTCACACATTAAACGCCCTCAATTATGGCAAACAAGCCTTAATTGCAGGCGGTCTAGGCGTGAGTGTCGCTACGGCTGCGCCTGTGCAAGTAGATAGCCGTCCGCCTATTTCTGCACGCCCTGTTGCTGCACAGGTTGCACAACCAATGAAAGTGCAAATCACGATTAATGCCACAAAAGAAATGGATGAGCAAATGCTTGCCCGATTAGTGAGAAAAGAGATCCAACAAGTCCAAAACCAACAACAAGCCCGTGCACGAAGTAGCTTATGGGATAAAGTTTAATCAAAGGGCGAAAGCCCTTTTTATTGTTTATTTTTAGAGGGAGTGGTAATATTCGAAAAAATAGGAGGGTTATTTTATGAACAAAAATGCACCTTTTATCCGTGAAATCATTGACCGTACACAATCTGTTAAAGGGCAACGAGTTCAAGGAAAGAATAAAGAAGAAATTGCAAATAGCGTGCAAGCTATTTTGAAACAACAGGCTAAGGTAATTCAAAACAATGTTGGAACGCAAACATATTAAATTTGTTGAAATTCATGGGCTTTTTACAGAAATTAGCCTTGCATTAGGTTTCACCCAAGAAGATATTGATGACTATTCTTCAAACCTTGCACAACTTGTCGCCCTTTGGGAAAAGCAAGAATTTATTGAAATTTATGTTGACAATAAAGACCGACTGTTCGGACGTGCTAAAGATAGCAGCTTAGCTATTGGTGCATCACCTTATTACATTGGGCTTTATCACGCAAGATTGAGCTATCAAGACAATGATCCTTTAATCGTTTTGACGTTTGATTATGAAGACAATCCTGAAACCACAACCGTTTCTATTCGTTTTATGATAGATCATGACACGTTATTTGGTACAAAAGAGGAAAAATTTATCCAACAACGAATGAAAGATATTCGAAAACGTATTGATAATTTTATCCAAAAAGGGAATAAATAAGTGGGCTATGTCTAACTGCCACTGAATCAAACAATACAAAGCAAGCTAACTAGGCTTGCTTTTTTGTTATCCCCAAATCCACACTTCCCCACCCTCGCATTTATCCCCTATCTCGCCAACAATAACGCTATTTATTACAACTGAAAAAGGCTTTATGTCCGCCGAATTTAACCGCCGATTAGATAACCTCATTCGCTTTGGCACTATTGCCGAAGTGGATTACGAAAAAGCCCGTGTGCGGGTAAAGAGCGGTCAAATTCTGACGGATTTTTTACCTTTTATTACGCTCCGTGCCGGCACAACAAAAACGTGGTCTCCACCTACTGTGGATGAGCAATGTGTGATTTTGGCGGCAAGCGGTGAATTTACTACGGCTTGCGTATTAGTCGGGCTTTACACACAAAACAGCCCAAGCCATTCCCCCGATTTGCACGTTATTCAATTCGCTGACGGTGCAACCATTGAATATAACCAAGCAAGTAGGCGATTAAACGTTGTGGGGATTAAATCCGCCTTTATCAATGCCAGTGAGCAAATAGATATTTTTTGCCCAACAGTGAATATCAAAGGCAATGTAAAAATTGACGGAAAAGTCACAAGCACGGGCGATATGATCGCAGGCGGAATAAGTCAAATCAGCCACAAACACGGCGGCGTGCAAGGTGGACCAAGCAAAACAGGAATTCCTGAATAATGAATCGATATACCGGTGAAAAACTCACAGATGAAGGGCAACATATCAAGCAATCTATTGCGGATATTCTCCTTACTCCCATCGGATCACGCATTCAACGGCGGGAATATGGCAGCCTAATTCCCATGCTTATTGACCGCCCGATTAGTCGCATTCTTATGCTACAACTTGCCGCTTGTGCGGTGACGGCGATTAACCGTTGGGAACCCCGTGTACAAATTACCCAATTTAAACCGCAACTAACGGAACGTGGAATTACCGCAAGTTATGTGGTGCGTTATCGCAAAAATAACCAAGAAATTCGCAACGAACAACTTTTACTCGGTGGTAAACAATGAGCGAGCTAGTCGATTTATCGAAACTTGATGCACCCAAAGTACTTGAAGACTTAAATTTTGAAACCTTACTCACCGAGCGTAAGGCGGAATTTATCGCTTTATTTCCGCAAGAGGAACGCGCATTTTGGCAATCACGGTTAAGTCTTGAAAGTGAACCTATCACTAAATTACTACAAGAAGTGGTTTATCTGCAGTTGCTTGAACGCTCTCGCATTAATCAAGCAGCACAAGCCACGATGTTGGCGTATGCCACCGGTTCGGATCTTGATGTCATTGCAGCCAACTTCAACGTGCAACGACAAGTGATTCAAGCGGAAGACAACAGCGTTACGCCAAAAATACCGGCTATTTTAGAAGATGACACCTCATTAAGACTACGCACGCAGCTTGCCTTTGAGGGGCTTTCCGTTGCGGGTCCTCGTTCCGCTTACGTTTTTCACGCACTTTCCGCCCATCCCGAAGTCGCCGATGTTTCAGTGGTTTCGCCCGAACCGGCGCAAGTGACCGTCACAATTTTAAGCCGAATCGGGCAAGGCACGGCAAGTGAACAAGTATTAAATGCCGTGCGGAAAAAACTCAATGATGAAAATATCCGCCCTATTGGGGATCGTGTGACCGTGCAAAGTGCGGTGATCCACTCTTATAGCATCCGAGCAAAATTACATTTATACCGTGGGCCGGAATACGAACCAATCAAAGCAGAAGCCTTGAGAAAACTCACCGACTACACCGAAGAAAAACGCCGATTAGGTCGGGATATTAGCCTATCGGGGATCTATGCCGCCTTGCATTTAGAAGGTGTGCAACGTGTTGAATTATTAAGCCCTACTGCCGACATTGTGCTACCAAGCTCAAAATCCGCTTATTGCACCGGCATTAATCTTGAGATTGTGACCAGTGATGATTACTAGCCACTTATTGCCGATTGGTTCAACACCACTTGAAAAACGGGCGGCGGAAATTCTTAAAAGTGCGGTTGAAAATCCCATCATTATTGCGGATTTAATCAATCCTGACCGCTGTCCCGTTGAACTGCTCCCCTATCTTGCATGGGCGTTTTCCGTTGATAAATGGGACGAACACTGGGCGGAAGAAGTCAAACGCATTGCTATCAAGCAATCCTACTTTGTGCATAAACATAAAGGCACGATTGCCGCAATCAAACGTGTTATTGAGCCTATCGGCTATCTTATCGAATTAACAGAATGGTTCAACGCAAAACCACAAGGCAGGCCTGGTACATTTAGCCTTACTGTTGAAGTGCCTGAAAGCGGTTTAAACGAACAAACTTATAACGAATTAGTGCGACTGGTCAATGATGTAAAACCCGTCTCACGCCACTTAATTCAACTCGCTATCGCTATCTCGCCTACCGGCTCACTCAATACATTTATTGGGCAACAAGAGGGCGAAATCATCACCATTTACCCACAAGGATAATTATGGCTTCACAATATTTTGCAATTTTAACCGATTACGGCACAACTGCCTTTGCCAACGCATTAAGCAGTAAACAGCCGTTACAACTCACCACCTTTGCCGTGGGTGATGGAAACGGACAAACCATTACCCCAACTGCCGACCGCACCGCACTTGCACGTGAAAAACACCGTGCTGCGGTCAGCGCCGTTTCGCTCGATCCCCGCAACAATAAACAGGTGATTGTTGAGCTAACCATTCCTGAAAATATTGGCGGTTTCTACATACGTGAAATGGGCGTATTTGATAATCAAAACAAATTAATTGCCTATGCCAACTGCCCCGAAAGTTTCAAACCGACCGAAAGTAGCGGCAGTGGGAAAGTGCAAGTGTTGCGGATGATACTGAAAGTTTCATCATCAAGTGCGGTCACATTGCGTGTAGATCACAGCGTGATTTTCGTCACACGCCAACAGTTAACCCCTAAAACTATCACCGCCGAAACACAAAACAGCTTTGATGAAACTGGTCACACCCACAAAATAGACCGAGCAACGACAGCTAATGCCGGTATTGTGCAACTCTCAAATGACGACAACAGCGATGATGAAACCAAAGCACCGACATTAAAAGCTATAAAAAAACTCAAAGGGCTTTATGACGGATTACGCCGTTTGTTGGATAGTTACATCCCCAACAGCAAAAAATCCTCCTCGCTCACCAGTAATTCGGCGGATACGGTGGCGACTTCGTCTGCGGTGAAACAACTCAACGACAAAATCATCCCGTTGAATTTTTACAAAATCAATGTGAAAGCGGCTTCGGTGGCGGTGACCTTTGATTTAACCAACCGTGAACACTGGCTGGCGGAAATCGGTTCGGTCTATAAAGGAAACGGGCATTATCAGCTGAATTTACACAATGCGGCGAATAGCACGATAACCCATTTGCCCCTTGGCGAGCTGAAAAGCCCGGTGCAGTTGGATATTTCCGTGATGGGCGTGTTTTCGGTGATTCGCTGTCATTATGTGTATCTCAACCGCACCTTCACCTCAAAATTTGACTGGAACCAAGCTACCTCACTGCTTGCTTGGTTTGAGGAGGTGAAGCTGGACAATAGCGGCAAAGTGCCACGGGATACGGTGTTTGCCCGTTCCCTTGAAAGTCAATATCGAATGGTGATTCGCCGCAATGAGGCGCGATATACGCCTTATCTATGGCTTATCGACCAATCCATTGATATGACGGCGGCAAACGTCACACAAAAAAATATCGGCGAGCTGATTTCACACGTCGGTGAAGGGGACGGCGTGGCGAAAACCGTCCTGAAAACCCTGCTTTTGACCGATAAAAATGCCATCCTTGAAATGGGCGGATGGGATGCCGGCCAACGTTATAAAACTTTCCTGAAAGGATTTAGCAAAACCGGCAATGTGATGATTGGTGAAGGGAATGACGATGAAAACAGCGCGCGCTTAAAAGTGGGCGGTGACCTTAGTGTGAAAGGCTCGACCATTATCACCAACAGTAGTTGGGTGAAACAAAAGTTCCCGATTACCAACGGCGGTGAATGGCGATTGGAGTTCAATCCAAAAAGCGAAACCGACCCA
>NZ_MLHL01000004.1 GCF_002000545.1 Rodentibacter trehalosifermentans
TTTGGGGTGCAGATCATTGACCGCACTTTTTCTTTCTACCCTTTCAAAGGCTTACGGTTTTCTTTTGTTTCCGGTTCGAGATCAAGTTTTGCCATAAGCTGTTGATCGCCATCTTCTTCAGAGTTAGCCGTTACCAATAATTTATCACCATAAAAAATAGAATTAGCGCCCGCCATAAAGCACATCGCTTGCATTTCTTCACTCATACCTTGGCGACCGGCAGATAAACGCACATAACTTTTTGGCATAGTAATGCGTGCAACGGCAATCGTTCGCACAAACTCCGTCCAATCCAGCTCAACAGCATTTTCAAGCGGCGTTCCCTCTACTTTCACCAATTGATTTATCGGTACCGATTCAGGTTGAGGGTCTAAATTTGCAAGGCTTGCAATTAATCCCGCACGTTCTTTGCGTGTTTCATTCATACCAACAATGCCACCACAACACACTTTTAACCCTGCCTTTCGTACTTTTCCTAAAGTGCTTAGGCGATCATCAAATCGGCGTGTTCCGATAACCTGTTGATAATGTTCCGGAGCCGTATCAAGATTATGGTTGTAATAATCCAATCCCGCTTCTTTAAGCGCTTCTGCCATGCCCTCTTGCAATAGCCCAAAAGTACCGCAAGTTTCCAGCCCCAATGCTTTCACCGCTTTAATGATAGCCGTCACTTTTTCCATATCTTTTGGCTTCGGACCCCGCCATGCCGCCCCCATACAAAAACGAGCCGCACCACGGGATTTTGCAATTTTCGCTTTTTCAACAATTTCCTCAATCTCTAATAATTGCTGATTTTGCACACCGGTTTGATAACGGGCTGATTGTGGACAGTAGCCACAATCCTCTGGGCAACCACCGGTTTTAATCGACATTAAGGTCGAAAGTTGAATGACTTGCGGATTAAAATGCTCACGATGAACTTGGGCGGCACGGTAAATTAATTCTAAAAATGGCATTTCAAATAATGCCTCGACTTTGCAAACCGACCAATATTCAATGGAAGGATGTGGGGTTATACTATTTAATTGAACGGATTGGATGTTGGTCATTCTTTTTCCTATAAATTTTTTCCTTGATGAATAGGGATAATACGATCAATATGCCCTTCTAATTCTTTCGGCTGATGTGTAACGAGGAGTAAAGTTAGCATTTTTTCATCGCATAACTGGTCAATCAACTTTAACATTTCCATACGTAATTGCGGATCAAGTGCAGAGAAAGGTTCATCTAATAATAAAATCGGTTTATCACGTAATAAACAACGAGCCAATGCCACCCGCTGTTTTTGCCCGCCTGAAAGTGCGGTGGATTTTCGCCTTAAAAAATCTTGTAAATTCACCGCACTTGCCACCTGTTCCACTCGAATTTTTTCTTCAACAGATAACGATAAATTCGGTTTTAAGCCTAGTGCGATATTTTCTGCCACCGTCAAATGGGTAAATAAATTATTTTCTTGAAATAGCATTGAAACGGGGCGTTCGTAAGGGGCAGTATGCGTATGGTTTTCACCATTGAGCCAAATTGCCCCGCTATTGGCATAATCAAATCCAGCAATAAGATTCAATAGAGTGCTTTTGCCTGCGCCACTTTCACCAATAATCGCAATTTTTTCTTGTGCTTGAATGTGTAAATCAAACATCATTGGCATAGATTGATAATTAAAGATGACTTGTTTTAATTTAATCATAATTCACCTTATTGCGTTCAATAAACAAGAAAAATCCGATACATAAACTGAGGAGAATGAATGCGGTAATCGCGGCTTCTTGACTCCGATATTGCCCAATTTGTTGATAGAGTAAATGCGGTAAAGAAGTAAAATCAGGATTACCAAACAATGCAATAGCCGTAAAATCGCCTAAAGAAAAAGTGGTTGCTAAAGCAAACGCATATTTTAATGGCGCTTTGAGTAACGGATATTCGATGAGTTTAAAACGTTGCCAACCTTTAAGACCAAGGGATAAACAAAGCTTTTCATAATACTGCATGGTTTGTACCATTGGGGGATTTAAAATGCGAATAACAAAAGGCATAGCCGCTAAAGCATTGCACAGCACGACAATCACAAATAAATGTGCCGGGGTAAAATTCATATTTTGTAAAGTTAGAAATAACCCTACGGTTAAAATTAAAGTCGGGATAGCTAATATCATCATTCCACCACTTTGAATAAGTGTTGCGAGCAGGGGGAAATGAAGCCATTGCAATTGTCGGGAAAGTAAAAGTAAGAAAAAAGAAAAGACGATGGATAATACACCTGAGGTCGGTGCAATTGAAAGGGAATAAATTAATGCTTTCCATAATTGCGGATCTTGCCAGAAAGTCAACCATTGTGGTGCACTTATCCCTTCCACAATAATATTGATCAACGGCATCAAAATGAATAAACACACGGAAACTAAAATAAAAATATGTAAAATTTTGACCGCACTTGAGGGTCGGTTAACCCAAATATAGCGTTGAGAAACAACGGTTTCCGGTGGGGTGGAAAAAAATTGCGATATGCCGAATAGTACAAAACAGCAGATAAATTGAATCAATGCAAATAAGGCGGCTTTTGGTAAATCAAACTCAAAGAAAATCGCTTGGTAAATAGCGACTTCTAAGGTGCTATTTTGTGGTCCTCCCCCAAGCGAAAGCACAATAGCGAAACTGGTGAAACACAACATAAAAACCAAGACAAAAGCCGGCAAAAGCTGGCTTTTTAAATAAGGGAATTCAATTAAGCGAAAAAATTGCCAGCCTCGAAGATTTAATTGTGCCGCAAGGCGGTGTTGTTCTGAGGGAATACTTTGCAAGGCTTGCTGTGCCATTCTGGCGGCAAGAGGAATATTAAAAAAAAGATGTGCGATAAGTATACCGGTTAAACCGTAAATGGTCGGTTTCCAATCTATTCCCAGCCAATGAATGAAACGGCTGAACCAGCCTGCTGTGCCATAAATACCCAACAAACCAAAAATCACAAGCAGTGAGGGCAGCACAAACGTCAGGGAAAATAAACGTTGAATAACCGATTTCCCTGGAAAAGATTGATAAAAAAAAGCACGCCCGAATAACACACCAATGAATAAAGAAAGAAATGCGGACAAAAAAGCTTGCCCGAAACTAAAGGTGATAACTTGGTGTACATAGTCATCTTGTTTGAAATCTTCCCACGAGTAATCACCTCCTACTGAAAAAATTTCGTAAAGCGAGGTGCTATAAAGCAAAACGATAAAAAAAATGACCGCACTCCCCCCTAAATAATGACGAGGGCGAAAATGCGGATGAGAAAAGCGTGACATCATTTCAATCACTATTTAGACAGTGCTTTTTGCCATTGATTGATCCAAATTTTTAATTGTTCACCGGTAATCTTTGAGGTATCCAGTATCAACGAATTTTGGGTATGTTTTTTTAGTGCGTCAATATGGCTTTCGATAGGGCTATCAATGACGGGTAACATCACGTTATGTTTTGCAATGTTCGCTTGCGCTTCGGGTGAAACTAAATAATCTAAGAAAAAATCGGCACAGGCATTATGACGATTTGCCACTTTAGCCGCTACTTCCACTAGCAATATGCCACCTTCCGAAAAATCCGTTGCCATATAGTTGTCTTTTTGTTCAGAAAGAAGATGATAAATTGGTGAAGTATTGGTACTGAGTACAAGATCTCCTTCACCTTTTAAAAATGCACCGTAGGCTTCAGTCCATCCTTTTGTAATCGTGACCGTGTGTTCTGACAAGGTTTTCCATACGTTTTGTGCTTCTGCTTGCGGATAGAGTGTGTTTACCCAAAGTAATAAACCACGACCAATACTGCTGGTTCGCGGATCTTGATACAACACCTTCAAATCTTTACGTTCGACTAATTCTTTTAGGCTTTTCGGTGGATGGGATAATTTATTTTTATCATAAATGAAGGCGTATTTTGCAAAATCAAAAGGCAAGAACGTGCGATCATCCCATTTGAGCGGTAAATCCAATTTATTAAGATCTACTTGGTTCGGTTCAAAAATGGCTAATTTCTTGGCTTCATCTATTTGGTAATTATCTAACCCTAATACGATATCCGCTTTAATTTTTTTTCCATCCAAACGAACACGATTAAATAATGTACCACTATTATCAAAAGCCACATAATTTAATTGGCATTGAGGAAATTGTTTTTCAAAACCTGCTTTTACCTTTGGACCGGCACTCCAATCGGCACTAAAAGTGTCGTAAGTGTAAACGGTTAGGGGTTGTGTGGTTTGAGCAAAAACGTTTGAGGCAAGAAAAAGTGCGGTTGAAATGAAGAGTGTTTTTTTCATTATGCTGTCCTTATAAAAATGCGAAACAGTCTAATGAAAAGAATTAGTTTCCTACGCCAGCATTATCTGTTTCAGGTTCACGGGTCTCTCTCAGCCAATGATAGGCACCCCGACTAATGGGCAAGAGTCTATATAAACTTGTTACGATATACAAGCATTTTAAAAGAAAAATGCTAACCTGATCACAAAATTTAGGCAAAATAAAACCCGCACAAGCGGGTTTCAACAATAGAATTAAGCTTTATGTTTTGCGGCGACTTCAGTTAATAAGGCTTGTAACTCACCGGATTGATACATTTCTAACATAATATCGCATCCTCCAATGAGTTCTCCTTCAACCCATAATTGTGGGAAAGTCGGCCAATTTGCGTAAGCCGGTAATTCAGCACGAATATCCGGATGTTGGAGGATATCCACATAACCAAAAGGCACTTTACAGTTGATTAATGCCTCTGCCGCACGCGCAGAAAAACCACAAGAAGGTAGCTTAGGCGAACCTTTCATATAAATTAAAATTGGGTTCTCGCTAATTTGTTTTTTGATTTTATCTAAGGTTTCCATAATGTTCCCCATAACAATAGAAAGGCGCATTCTAGCATAAGTTCTCAGTATCACCAATGAGAAGCTGAGTTATTATGTCGGATTTACCAGCTCCCGCCGGCACCACCGCCACCAAATCCGCCACCGCCAAAACCGCCACCCGATGAGCCACCACCGAATCCCCCGCCAAATCCTCCACCAAAACCGGAGCCGCCTCTACGACGACGGGATAATGTCGATTGATGCACAATGCGATTTAATTGATCACGCTGATTTGGGCTAATGTAAATTTCATCTTTGTGGAATTGATATTCACCAAACACGACAAAGGCGATAAATACCAATGCCATAAGGAAAGGAATATATTGGTCAAATTCACTTTCTTCCGTTTGATAAGCGCCATATTCCCCTTGGCTTGCGGCAATAATATCATTTAACCCATCGTTAATCCCTTGTGCATACTGACCCTGTTTAAATTGCGGTAAAATGGTATGACGGATAACCTGGGATAAAAAAGCATCGGGTAATACGCCTTCTAATCCCTGCCCGGTAGCAATAAATACCTTACGATCATTTTTGGCAATCAGCATTAATACGCCATTATTCAATTGCTTACGCCCAATTCCCCATTTATCGCCCAAAGCAAAGGTGTAATCTGCAATCTCATATTCAGCCGTGGTAGGAATGATAACAACAGCGATTTGTGAACTGGTCGCCTTGCCATAGTCCACTAATTTATTTTCAAGCACTTGCTGCTGTTGTGGCGAGAGCGTATTAGTGTAATCATTCACATAACGAAAAGGATTGGGTGTTGCAGGGAACTGTGCAGCAAAAACCAACGATCCCCAAAAAATAAGCCCAAAAACAACCGCACTTTTCAAGTGTTGCAACAGTTTAGCCATGAATGATCACCTCATTAGGTAATTCATTTTTATCATTCGGTTGAATCGGAAAATGGATTTTCAACGTATCAGTAATTCGCTCAATAGCCTCTACAATCCCTTTTGTATAGGCTTTTTCTTTGAATTGTTCGATCATAAGATCACATTGCCTCTGCCAATAAGCCTCATCAACAAATTGATGAATCCCTTTATCGCCAATGATTGCACAAAGGTGATCTTTATATCCCACATAAATCAACACTGCGTTTTGTGCAGAAGTTTTATCCATTTCAAGTTCGTTAAACACCTGTAAAGCGCGTTCTATGGCAGACATCCCTGCAGAAGATTTAGGCAGTTTTCGTTCAATATAAACACGCAACTCTGCCGAACTTTCATTTTCAAGGCGGCTAATCGCCGCCTCTATTTGTTTTTTATCCACCGGAATTCTTGAAAAGAATCTCATCATAGCAACCTTAATTAAAATTCACAGTCGGGGCATTTTCAGCGCCGGAGGCCGATTTAAAATAAGGTTTTTCTTTAAACCCAAAGATTAATGCGGCAAATTTTGTCGGGAATTGGCGCACCTTTTGGTTATAAATACGAGCCGCATCATTAAACTTATTACGAGCAACATTGATACGGTTTTCAGTTCCCTCTAATTGTGCTTGTAAATTCATAAAGCCTTCATGCGCTTTTAATTGAGGATATTGTTCAACGGTAACAAGCAATCTGGATAATGCGGATCCTACTTGGTTTTGATCCTGTTGAAATTGTGCAAGTTGTTCTTCTGTCATATTGGCAGGATCAATTCTCGTTTGTGTCGCTTTTGCACGCGCTTCGATTACATTGGTTAAGGTTTGTTGTTCAAAATTTGCCTGACCTTTCACTGTATTCACTAAATTAGGAATAAGATCGGCACGGCGTTGATAAGAAGATTCCACATTTGCCCATACTGAATCAATTTCTTCTTCCGCTTTAACCAATCCGTTATAACTCGACATTAAAGTAAACCCCGCAACAACAGCAACAAGGATAATTACAAGCCATTTTTTCATAATAATGTTCCTACTTAATTAAAAAATGAGAGAGCCTTTCTCTATTTAGATAAAAGAAAAGACCTAAACCGAGGCTTAGGTCTTTCCGTTTAATCCGCTAATGGATAACTAAATGAAATTATTTAGTACCGTTAACTGCGATTTCAACACGACGATCCGGTGCTAAACAAGCGATAAGCGCTTTACGACCTTTAACCGCATCACAGGTTGCACCAGTAACTGGGTTTGCTTCACCGTAACCGGTTGCAGTGATATCTTGTGCGGCAACACCTTTAGATACTAAGTAGTTCGCCACAGAATCTGCACGACGTTGTGATAATTTTAAGTTTGCTGCATCTTTACCGATACGGTCTGTGTAACCGGCAACTGCTACTTTAGCGCTGTTTACTTGTGCAATTTCACCGTAGATACCATCTAAAGTTGCTTTTGCTTCAGGTTTTAAGTTTGCTTTAGCGAAAGCGAAAGTCACATCAGAGTTTAAGTTGAAAGTTTTGCTTACAACTTCAGGTGCAACAACCGGTGCGCCTTGACCGAAACGGTAAGATAAACCAGCGTTGATAGAACCGATCCATGGAGTGTAGTCTGCATTTTCTGCAATTTTGTTGTCTTTACCTACAGAAGTTAACCATTGGTATTCAAGACGGAATGCTAACTCAGGTAATGAAGGTAATGCATACTCGAAACCTGCTGCAAACATTGGAGACACTTTTAAGCTGTGCGCTCCAGCTTCATGGTTACGGTTACCGTTGTCGTAAAATTTGTAGTCAGAGCGAACTAATGCAGCACCTGCACGACCATAGAAGTCTAAACCTTCTAAAGCAGACACTAAACCGCCTAAACCATAGCTACCTTTAAGGCTTAAGTGAGCACCGTGGTTAGTATGTTTTAAAGCAGTTTGACCTAAAGTACGAATTTTAGCACGACCAAAATCATCGTAACCTAATTCAACCGCTAAACCTAAGTTGTCACGATTTAAGATTTGGTAACCACCAAATACACCATAAGTAAAAGAATTACGCTTATAGCCAGCAACGGTAGTACCAACGACATTATTTATGCTATCAGCGGTTGCTCTTAAACCATCATGGAAAGATGCTTGACCTGCTTTAACACCAACATAGAAAGTGTTTTCTTGTGGTGCTGCTTGAGCTACAGAAGCTGCTGCGAAACCAGCTACTGCTAATGCGATTGCAGTTTTTTTCATTTTGATGTCCTCTATTTAGTCATCGTTAATAATAAAAGTTTCCTTACTTGAAAGTTTTTGAACTTTTCACTCAAAACGTTTTCCAAGCATTGCTTAACTAGGGTTTTGAATTTGCCCTATCGTTACCAACTTTTGACAAATTCAATTCCTTTGTGTCGCCAAAGGAACGTTCAAAAGTGCCGCTATTATCCTACAAAAAAATCAAAGATCAAATAATTTTTGTGATTATTGTCTATTTTATAAACAAATAAATCTTAAAATGCACGTCCATTCATCGATTGTTAATAATTATTTTCATTTCAATAAGATAAAGCTCGTACTGTCAAATTTAACACTGCAAAAATCGACATTCTTGCCCGTATCATATATCATCTCTTTCGTTTTTTCTGTATTATTTTGTGAGTAAAACTATGTTACCCCGTCTTGCTAATGTGCCACAAGTTGATGAAATTGTTCAACACTATCTCACCGAACTTAAAACACAACATTTTGAAGGTGATATCGCCACCCATTATGCTGATCGCTTAAGCCTTGCCACAGATAATAGTGTCTATCAGCAACTGCCTCAGGCGATTTTATTCCCCAAAACCGTGACCGATGTTGTGCGTATCACAAAATTAGCAAATCGATCAGATTTTCAATCCCTCACCTTTACTCCCCGAGGCGGTGGTACCGGGACAAACGGGCAATCTCTTAATCACAATATTATTGTAGATATGTCCCGCCATATGACAGCCATTTTAGAACTGAACATTGAAGAGCGCTGGGTGCGTGTGCAAGCGGGTGTCGTGAAAGATCAACTCAATCAATTTTTAAAACCCTATGGTTTATTCTTTGCCCCGGAGCTTTCCACCAGCAATCGTGCCACGTTAGGCGGAATGATTAACACCGATGCCTCTGGACAAGGCTCGCTCCAATACGGTAAAACCTCAAATCACGTGTTGGCATTGCGCACAGTTCTTATGAATGGCGAAGTTTTGGATACAAGTGCGGTCAATTCTCAGGCTATTTTTGATAATATTGATTCCCTTAGATTGACTGAAACCGCTAAAACCCTGCATCAAACCATTGCACAACGTTGCAAAGAAAAACGTGAAAATATCATTAACGATTTACCGCAACTCAATCGTTTTTTAACCGGTTATGATTTAAAAAATGTGTTCAATGAAGATGAAAGTGAATTTAATCTCACTCGTTTGCTCACCGGTTCTGAAGGATCCCTAGCCTTTATTTGCGAAGCCAAGCTCAATCTCTTACCTATTCCGCGATACCGCACCCTCATTAATATAAAGTACCGTTCTTTCGATGCGGCACTACGCAATGCCCCTTTTATGGTGAAAGCCAACGCCCTTTCAGTGGAAACCATTGATTCCAAGGTTTTAGACCTCGCAAAACAAGATATTATCTGGCATTCGGTTAGCGACCTGCTAACAGAGGAAGAAAACAACCCGATTTTGGGTTTAAATATTGTGGAATATGCCGGCCATCATCAAGAAAAAATCCATCGCCAAGTGACCGCACTTTGTCAGGCATTAGATGAAAAAATCGCCCAACAGCAGGATCAGATTATTGGCTATCAAATCTGCCATGATCTTCCTTCTATTGAACGCATTTATGCCATGCGTAAAAAAGCCGTCGGGTTACTCGGTAATGCCAAAGGACCGGCCAAACCCCTTCCTTTTGTGGAAGATACCTGCGTGCCACCGAAACATCTTGCCGATTACATCAGCGAATTTCGTGCCTTATTAGATCGCCACCATTTACAATATGGTATGTTCGGGCATGTGGATGCCGGTGTGCTACACGTTCGCCCTGCGCTGGATTTGTGTGATAAAGAACAAGTTAAACTTTTCCAACAGATTTCCGATGAAGTCGCTGAGCTGACTGTGAAATACGGTGGTTTACTGTGGGGGGAGCATGGCAAAGGCGTGCGTTCTCATTACGGCGAAAAATTCTTCACACCGGAATTATGGAATGAACTCCGTTACATCAAATTCTTATTTGATCCTCACAATCGCCTAAACCCGGGGAAAATCTGCACGCCGTTAGGTTCTGAAGATGAACTCTATTCCATTTTATCGCCAATGCGGGCTGACTATGATCGCCAAATTCCGGTTCAAATACGCGATGAATTTAAAGGTGCAATGCATTGCAACGGCAATGGGCTTTGTTTTAATTTTGATGAACACAGCATTATGTGTCCATCAATGAAGGTGAGTAAAAACCGTGTGTTTTCCCCGAAAGGGCGGGCTGCGATGGTGCGGGAATGGTTGCGTTTATTAGCCAATGAAAACATCTCGCCGGAACAACTTGATTTTCAAAAAAATGACGTAAAATTGACCGCACTTGTCGCCAAAACCCGTCATAGCCTGCAAAAATGGCGGGGAGAATATGATTTTTCCCACGAAGTCAAAGCCGCAATGGAAACCTGCCTTGCCTGCAAAGCCTGTGCCAGTCAGTGTCCGATCAAAATTGATGTGCCAAGTTTCCGTGCAAAATTTTTCCATTTTTACCACCGCCGTTATTTGCGTCCGGTAAAAGATCATATTGTGGCGAATTTAGAACTTGCCGCCCCTTATATGGCGAAACAAGCCAAATTTTTTAATTATTTTACTCGGTTAAAAACCACCCAAAAGCTAGTAGAAAAAACCATTGGCATGACAGATTTACCGCTCCTTTCTACCCCAAATTTACAACAACAACTTGTGGAAGTCGGCTATCAGGGCAAACCGTTGGAAGCCTTAGAACAGTTAAACGCCGTGGAAAAAGCGAAAATGTTATTGATCGTCCAAGATCCTTACACCTCTTATTACGATGCAAAAGTGGTACGGGATTTCGTGGCGTTAACGCAAAAACTGGGCTTTACCCCAATTCTTCTTCCTTTCAAACCCAATGGCAAAGCCATGCATGTGAAAGGGTTCTTGAAACGTTTTGCGAAAACCGCAAAAAACCAAGCGGAATTGCTTAATCGGGTTGCCCAATTGGGTGTGCCGTTGGTGGGGGTCGATCCCGCTATTGTGCTTTCCTACCGTGATGAATATAAAGAGGTATTACAAGCACAACGGGGCGATTTCCATGTTCTGACCGCTCACGAGTGGCTCAAAAACCAGATTGATTTAGGCACATTAGAAAACATACCAAAAACTGACCGCACTTTTGATTGGCATTTCTTTCCCCATTGTACGGAATCCACCTTTATGCCAAACAGTCCAAAAGAATGGCAACAGATTTTTGCAAAATTCGGACAACAATTAACCGTTGAAAAAGTGGGCTGTTGTGGTATGGCGGGCGTATTTGGTCACGAAGTACAAAACCAAACCATGAGCCGTGACATTTACGCTATTTCATGGGGCAAAAAACTTCACGGAAAAGATCCACACTTTTGTTTAGCCACCGGTTATTCATGCCGCAGCCAAGTAAAGCGTTATGAACAAAGGGTGCTAAAACATCCCGTACAAGCATTGCTTGAAGTGTTAGAGTGAGAAAAAATTAACCTTGCCTTCCCCTGCTTGCGGGGGAAGGTACCCAAAGGGCGGAAGGGGGAAAATGCGAAATCTAAACAAACTCAAAGAAAAGAAGAACGATATGGAAGAAAAAATGATGATTTGGAAAAAAACCTTCACCCTCCCACAACTCAATGAAATAGGTAAAAATTGTGCGGTAGGTCATCTTGGCATTGCTATTTCAGCCTTTGGCGAAGATTGGTTAGAAGCCACTATGCCGGTAGATAATCGCACCACACAACCTTTTGGATTATTACATGGCGGCATTTCTGTCGCACTGGCGGAAACCGTGGGCTCCCTTGCCGGTTTTCTTTGTGTTGAAGAAGGAAAAGCCGTGGTAGGCTTAGATATTAACGCCAATCATCTTCGCCCGGTGCGTGAGGGCAACGTGACAGCAAAGGCTACGCCTATCAGTTTGAGTAAAAATACCCATGTTTGGCAAATTGACATCCGCAATGATCAAGATAAACTTTGCTGCGTTTCACGATTAACGCTCTCTATTGTAAATTTATGACAATGACAAAAAAAATTGGGGTCATTTTGGCTAACTTGGGAACACCGGATGCCCCTACACCTTCCGCTATTTCCCGCTATTTGTGGGAATTTTTAACAGATCCCCGTGTAGTGGATTTGCCTCGTTGGCGGTGGTTGCCTTTGCTTAAAAGTCTCATTCTTCCTTCCCGCTCCAAACGTATTGCGAAAAATTATCAGGCCATTTGGACAGAACAAGGCTCGCCATTACTTGCTATCACCACACAACAGCAAAAGGCATTACAAGCCTATTTGTCCGCTCGAAATATCAATGCGCAGGTTGAAATTGCGATGACATACGGCAATCCTTCAATGCAAAGTGCAGTGGACGCACTCGTGGAAAATCAGGTGGATAAAATCATCGTCTTCCCCCTTTATCCACAATATTCCAGCACCACAACCGGTGCATTGTTTGATGCTTTTGCCAATGCCCTGAAATACACTCGAAATATCCCGCCTTTTGAATTTATCCATTCCTATCATTTGGATAAACACTATATTGATGCCCTCGCGCAATCTATCAAAGTGCGGTTAAAACCCGATGAGTTTTTACTTTTCTCTTATCACGGTATTCCATTGCGCTATGAAAACCAAGGGGATTATTATCGCCAACATTGCAAAGAAACCACCATTGCCGTTGTCGATAAGCTCGGTTTAACCGAAAATCAATGGGGAATGACCTTTCAATCCCGCTTTGGGCGTGAGGAATGGTTGCAACCTTACACCGATGAATTTTTAATTTCTGCAAGTGAACAAGGTATCCGTAAAATCGCTGTGGTTTGCCCCGGTTTTTCGGTGGATTGTTTGGAAACTATTGAAGAAATTGATGAAGAAAACCGTGAGAATTTTCTCCATAACGGGGGAGAAACTTATCAATATATTCCTGCACTAAATGCCGAGCAGGCGCATATTGAAATGATGGGTCATTTAATTCTACAAAAACTTCAATAAACAAAAGCGTGGATTGCTCCACGCTTTTTTATCAAACCTCAATAAAAATCCCTTTTTCTTCATCTCTTGCTTTCAGCACACCAATTTCATCAATCTCAAGGCCTGCAGCTTGCGCAATCGCTAAAAGTTCCGCCTCGCTTTTCGGTTCAACCGCCACCAATAAACCACCTGAAGTTTGTGGATCACATAACACGGCTTTTTGATAATCCGTCAATATGTCTACTTTATGTCCGTAACTGTCGTAATTGCGCGTTGTTCCTCCCGGCACGCAACCTTCCGAGATATAGCCCGATACGCCCTCAAGGGTTGGGATTTGCTCAAAATACAGCTCAGCATTGAGATTTGATCCTTCACAGATTTCAAGTAAATGACCAAGTAAACCAAAGCCTGTCACATCCGTCATGGCGCTCACCCCATCAACTTCTGAAAATTGGCTGCCAATCTTATTTAATTGGCACATTACTGCCGTTGCCAATCCTTGATGCTCGGGTTTTAATTTGCCTTTTTTCTCCGCCGTAGTCAGCACGCCAATGCCCAAAGGTTTGGTTAAATAGAGTTTGCTCCCTACCTTAGCTGAGGCATTTCGTTTTACTTTTTCAGTATTTATCACCCCGGTGACCGCCAAACCAAAAATCGGTTCCGGTGCGTCAATGGAATGACCGCCGGCGAGAGAAATCCCTGCTTGATGACAGGCAAATCGTCCGCCGTCCACAATTTTTTGTGCCACCTCTGCCGGTAATTTATTGATTGGAAAGCCTAAAATCGCAATCGCCATAATGGGCTTTCCTCCCATCGCAAAAATATCGCTAATTGCATTCGTGGCTGCAATACGTCCAAAATCAAAAGGATCATCAACAATCGGCATAAAAAAATCCGTGGTACTGATAATTGCCGTTCCATTTCCTAAATCGTACACTGCCGCATCATCTGCGGTATCATTGCCCACCAACAAATGAGGATCGACAAAATTTTCAAGCTGTGTTTGTAAAATTGTCCCTAACACCTTAGGCGAAATTTTACAGCCTCAACCCGCACCATGGCTGTATTGTGTTAAACGAATGTCATCCACCATACACTATCCCCCTGTTATCAATTTGATTGCCAAATTATACCTTTTTTCAACGAAAAGTGCGGTCAAAAAATCAAATGTTTTTGTTATACTGCCAATACGTATGATTTAATTTGAATGTCAATGAAACATAAACGTCCCACCTTGCAGGATATCGCCAATCACCTCGGTATCACCAAAATGACGGTCAGCCGCTATTTGCGTAATCCCGATTCTGTCGCCCAGGAAACCCAAATTCGTATTGCTCAGGCGCTTGAGCAATTTGGTTATATTCCTAACCGTGCACCGGAAATTCTCTCCAATGCAAAAAGTAAAGCTATTGGCGTATTATTGCCTTCTTTAACCAATCACGTTTTTGCCGATATTTTAAAAGGTATTGAATATATTACCGATCAAGCCGGTTACCAAACGATGTTGGCGCATTACGGATATAGTGTCAAAAAAGAAGAAGAACGGATTGAAAGTTTACTTTCTTATCATGTTGACGGGCTGATTTTATCGGAAAATTACCATTCCCTACGCACCCTTAAAATGATCGAAGTCGCGAATATTCCCGTGATTGAAATTATGGATAGTACACAGCCCGGCATTCAGCAAGTTATTGGTTTTGATAATGTTGCGGCAGCACAAACTATGGTGGAAACAATGATTACACGAGGATACAAAAATATTGTGTATTTCACCGCACGAATGGACAGACGAACCCAACTGAAAATGCAAGGCTATGAACAAGCTATGAAAAAATATGGGCTTGAGCCCTATAGTTTAATCACCGAAGAGCCCTCTTCCTTTACCTTAGGCGGAAAGCAACTTCGTGACATTCTAAAAAAACGCCCGGCAACTGATGGTATTTTCTGCACCAATGATGACTTGGCGATTGGCGCACTCTTTGAATGTCAGCGACTTGGCATTTCTGTCCCGACACAAATCGCCATTGCGGGATTCCATGGACATGATGTTGGGTTTTCCGTTACCCCTCAACTTGGCACAGTGATTACACCTCGCTTGGAAATCGGAAAACTCGCTGCTCAAGAATTATTAGCACGATTAAACGGTGATCCCCTCACAGAAAAAACCATTGATCTTGGATTTAAAATCCATCTTGGTGAAAGTGTGTAAAAAATGCGGTCAAAAATGACCGCACTTTTATCATCAAAGCAACGGCTTTAACGCACGAATGCAACGCTCTACCACGGTTTCAAAGCTTCCGTCAATATCAATATGAATGACATCCGGCTCATCGTCTTGCGGTACTTCAAGGGTATCAAATTGGCTTTTTAACATATCCGTTTTCATATAATGCCCTTTGCGTTGTTTCATCCGATCAAGCACCAAATCAAAAGAACCTTCCAAAAATAGGAATTTTACATTCTCATTCCCTTGTCGAATCAAATCACGGTATTGCTTTTTCAATGCCGAGCAAACAATGATCCCCACTTCGCTTTTACGTTCAAGACTAAAGGCGGCATCACGAATGCGCTCAAGCCAAGGTGCCCTGTCCTCATCATTTAACGGTTGTCCTTTCCCCATTTTGATAATATTGGCACGAGGATGAAGATCATCACCATCAATTAGTTTAATGCCTAAACGCTGTGCGACTTCAGTTCCAACGGATGTTTTTCCCGTACTTGAAACCCCCATCAGGATAAAACTTTTTCCTTTGCTCATAACAATACCTCATCAATGTTTTTCTTAATCATATAAGAATTTTGATTAATTGTTACTGGTAACATTTAATTTTGTGACAGACATCACAGAAATTCTATCTTTTTTATGCCTACTTACAAGCAATAATCACAATTTCTTTGAAGTCGATCACATTTCTGAAAAAAGCATCTTTACCAAATTGTGATAAGTGGATATGTTACTGGTAACATATCTATGTGTAGGAGAAGAAATATGAAAATTAAAACATTATCCTGTGTGGTGAAATGCGCAGAAAATGTCGGAATTATTGAACAAGATTTGCAATATGATGATGGTGATCAATATCAGACACTTATCCGGATCTCTCGTGGAGGAATATGCGGCTCAGATTTGCATTATTACCAACACGGAAAAGTTGGAAATTTTGCGGTAAAACATCCTATGATTTTAGGACACGAAGTGATTGGTAGAATCATCAAAACAAACTCCCCAAATTTACGCATAAATCAAAAAGTGGCAATAAATCCGAGCAAACCCTGTCACAGCTGTAAATATTGTTTATCAGGAGACATTAATCAATGCGAAAGTATGCGTTTCTTCGGTAGTGCGATGTATAACCCTCACGTAGATGGTGGATTTACACAATATAAAGTTGTTGATAATACCCAATGTATTCCTTATCCGGAGGATATTGATGATGAAATAATGGTTTTTGCAGAACCGCTTGCCGTGGCGATTCATGCCGCAAAACAAGGAGGCGATCTTAAAGGGAAGCGTGTATTTATTTCCGGTGTCGGGCCTATCGGTTGTTTGGTTGTCGCTTCAGTCAAAGCATTAGGCGCACAAGACATTATTTGTACAGATATTAGTCAGCGCTGTTTAAATTTAGCCTTAGAGATGGGGGCAACGAAAGTCCTCCACGCCAATGATGATTTTTCAGAGTATGCACAACATAAAGGTGAATTTGATGTGGCTTTTGAAGCGTCAGGTCACCCTTCTTCAATTGAACGTTGTTTAGAAGTGACTAAAGCAAAAGGTACAATTGTACAGATTGGTATGGGAGGCAACCTACCTAATTTCCCATTAATGACATTGATTGCTAAGGAAATTAACTGGAAAGGCTCATTCCGTTTTGTTGAAGAATTTAATACAGCGGTCAATTGGCTAGCAAGCAATAAAGTCAATCCACTACCGTTACTCTCCGCTACATTTTCATTTAAGAATTTCGAAGATGCATTAAAAACAGCAGGAAATAAAAATGATATTTCAAAAGTACAAATAATATTCTCATAGAGGAAAATCATAATGGAAAACTTATTTTCACTAAAAGATAAAAATATTTTAATTACGGGTTCCACAAGAGGCATTGGATATTTACTGGCAAAAGGGCTCGCTGAACAAGGGGCTAAAATTATCATTAATGGCACAACACAAGAAATTGTTGAAAAAACAGCCAAAGAATTTAATGATAATGGCTTTATTGCTTATCCTGTTCCTTTTGATGTGACAAATACGGCTGCAGTTCATACCGCTATTGACTATATTGAACAAAATATCGGTCCTATAGATGTATTAATTAATAATGCCGGTATTCAGCGTCGCCATCCGTTTTGTGAATTTCCCGAACAAGACTTTGATGACATTATTCGAGTTAATCAAAAAGCGGTTTTTATTATTTCACAAGCCGTTGCTCGATATATGGTACAACGCAAAAAAGGAAAAATTATTAATATAGGTTCCATGCAAAGTGAATTAGGGCGAGATACTATTACACCCTACGCCGCCTCAAAAGGTGCGGTAAAAATGCTGACAAGAGGTATGTGTGTTGAGCTTGCTCGTTATAACATTCAAGTCAATGGTATTGCTCCGGGATATTTTCAAACAGAATTGACAAAACCCTTGGTCGAAAATAAAGAATTCACAGAATGGTTATGTAAAAGAACACCGGCCGCACGCTGGGGAAACCCTGAAGAATTAATTGGCTCGGCGATATTTCTTTCGTCAAAAGCATCTGATTTTGTCAATGGTCATTTGCTATTTGTTGATGGCGGAATGCTTGCGGCTGTTTAGGTTATTACATCACATAAGGTAAACACATTATGCTTATTTTCATCCTTATCGCCTCAATAGCAATTTTATTGCTATTAATTATTAAATTTCATGTCCATGCATTTGTTGCTTTAACGATTGTTAGTTTACTTACCGCAATCGCAACAGGCATTCCCGTAGATAAAATATTACCAACCCTCCTCAGCGGTTTTGGAAATACTCTTGCTTCCGTTGCATTATTAGTCGGACTCGGTGCAATGATAGGGCGACTACTTGAAATAACCGGTGGTGCAAAGGTATTAGCGGATACACTCATCAATAAATTTGGAGAAAAAAGAGCTCCCTTTGCCTTAGGTATCGCTTCTCTCTTGTTCGGTTTCCCCATCTTCTTTGATGCCGGCTTAGTCGTGATGCTTCCTATAATATTTAGTGTTGCAAAACAATTTGGCGGTTCCTTATTTAAATATGCGTTTCCTGCCGCAGGTGCTTTTGCTGTCACTCATGCTTTCCTTCCGCCACATCCAGGCCCGGTCGCTTCCGGTGAATTACTCGGTGCGAATATCGGTTTACTCACTATTATTGCAGTAATTATTGCGATTCCAACATGGTATTTTGCCGCTTATTTATACGGCACATATTTAGGGAAAAAATTTCATTTGGATCTACCAAAATCATTTTTAAATGTCACACCAATAAATGAAACGACTTTAACCCCGCCGAGTTTTAAAAAAGTACTTTTCATTCTATTGCTCCCATTATGCTTAATTATGTTCGATACCGTCTTATATACCCTTACCGTAGCGAAAATGGTTGATGGTTCTTCACTATTAGTACAAAGTTTGCGTCTATTAGGAAAAACACCCATTGCATTATTAATTACATTACTTGTCTCCATTGCGCTACTCAAAGAACAAAGAAGTTACGAACAAATCGAAAAAATCTGTGATAATGCGCTTGGTCCAATTTGTGCTATCGTTTTAGTGACCGGTGCCGGTGGGATGTTTGGTGGTGTTTTACGAGCCAGCGGTATCGGAGATCAATTAGCCTCTATGTTATCTGATACAGGAATGCCGATTATTGTTGCAGCATTTGTCATATCAACAGCATTACGTGTAGCCCAGGGATCCGCTACCGTTGCCATCACAACGACTTCGGCTTTAATTGCCCCAACTGTCGCTGCAACAACCGGACTTAGCCAATTTGATCTTTGTTTCATCGTTATCTCAATTGCCTCCGGCGCAACGGTCTTAGCACACGTAAATGACAGCGGATTTTGGTTGGTTAGTCGCTTTTTAGAAATTGATACCAAGACGATGTTTAAAACTTGGACGGTTCAAGAAACATTAATTGGCTTAGTCGGCTTTGTTATCGCCCTTATCGGTAGCATCATTCTCTAATCTTAAAGTGCGGTCGATTTGTAAAACATTTCTAAAATTGACCGCACTTTGTTAAAATCAGCCATTATTTTTCCGAACAAGGATGCACAATGGCTGATTTTTCTTTTGTTATTGAGATCAATGAACAAAATCTCACCGAAATTCTTCAACAATCTCTTGAAAAACCGCTGGTGGTAAACTTTTATGCACCAAGTCATAAAGAATCGGTGGATTTTTTAACATTATTGGAGCGGGTTGCTGAGCAATATCAAGGGCAATTTATATTGGCGAAAGTGAATTGTGAAACAGAGCAAATGATTGCCGCACAATTTCGTATTCAAGCCTTACCAACCACTTATTTATTCAAAGAAGCACAGGCATTGGATGCCTTTCCCGGTGCGTTGGATCAAGCCTCGCTTTTACAACGTTTAAGTGTGATTTTGCCCAAAGAGGAAGAGCTTAAATTTCATCAAGCCTTAGATTTCTTACAAGTAGAAAATTATGATGCCGCATTACCGCTATTAAAAGAGGCGTGGGAACTTTCCGATAAGAAAAACAGTGATATCGCCCTACTCTATGCGGAAACCTATATTGCGATGAAAAAAACCAAGCCGGCACAAGCCATTTTAAATCAAATTCCACTGCAAGATCGGGATAGTCGCTGGCAAGGTTTACAAGCCCAGATTGAATTATTCATTCAAGCGGCTGACACACCGGAAATTCAACAATTAAGTGCTGATTATGCAAAAAATCCTGCCCCTGAAATTGCCATTAAGCTTGCCGTGCAATTACATCAGGCGGGGAGAAATGAAGAGGCACTCAGTCTGCTTTTTGATATTTTAAAAGTGGATTTAAATGCACAAAATGGTGAAGTCAAACAGCAGTTTTTATCGATACTAAGTGCAATGGGGAATGCGGATCCACTCACCAATAAATTCCGCCGATTACTTTACTCTCTGCTCTATTAAATAGGGTATTATATTGCCGTGACAAGCCCTTGATTTTGGCTTTATTTGTAGGGGCACACTGCGTGTGTCCGTTATAAAATCAAATTACTTCAATATGTTAAGAAAGGATACTTTATGTCAACTGTGAAACACGCCAAACTGTTAATTTTAGGTTCCGGCCCTGCCGGTTATACTGCGGCAATTTACGCCGCTCGTGCCAATTTAAACCCGGTGTTAGTCACCGGTTTACAACAAGGTGGACAGCTCACCACCACCGATGAGATCGAAAATTGGCCGGGGGATTTTGGTGAAACCACAGGTTCCGGTTTAATGCAACGAATGCTACAGCACGCCGAAAAGTTCAATACAGAAATTGTATTCGATCATATCAACCGTGTAGATTTATCCTCTCGTCCGTTCAAACTTTATGGTGATGTACAAAATTTCACCTGTGATGCGTTAATTATCGCCACCGGTGCGTCAGCCCGCTATTTAGGTCTGCCTTCTGAAGAACATTATAAAGGTCGTGGTGTTTCCGCCTGTGCTACCTGTGATGGTTTTTTCTATCGTAACAAACCCGTTGCAGTGATTGGCGGTGGCAACACAGCAGTAGAAGAAGCGCTCTACTTAGCCAATATTTCAAGTTGTGTTCACTTAATCCACCGTCGTGATACCTTCCGTGCGGAAAAAATCTTAATCGACCGCTTATACAAAAAGGTGGAAGAAGGAAAAATCGTGCTCCATACCGACCGCACTTTAGAGGAAGTATTGGGCGACAATATGGGCGTAACCGGCTTACGCTTACAAAATACCAAAGACGGTACAAAAGAAGATCTCAATATTGATGGCTTATTTGTGGCAATCGGTCATTCACCGAACACCGAAATCTTCCAAGGTCAACTTGAATTAAACAACGGCTATATTGTGGTGAAATCCGGTCTTGAAGGCAATGCAACGGCGACTTCGGTAGAAGGGGTATTTGCCGCCGGTGATGTGATGGATCATAACTATCGCCAAGCCATTACTTCTGCCGGTACAGGTTGTATGGCGGCATTAGATGCCGAACGTTATCTGGATTCGCAAAAATAAACCCTAAGGTGTGCTAAGTAAGAACTAGCACATCGGTTCATCATTGTGCGTGGTTTGCTCACGCACCAATCGATCTTCCCCGATTCGGGACGAATAAAAATCTATGGATAAACTTCGCCAAAAATATTTACAAAAATGGCTACGCACCCAACAAGAACCGATTAAAAAACTAATGCGTGCCAATATTGCTCTTGCGACCGTTTCATCGCTTATTTTAGTGATACAAACCTATTTTCTTGCGTTCCTACTTGATAAGCTCATTATGCAAAATGTGCCATCGGGTGAGCTCATCCCCTATTTTATTGGCTTAATTTTTTGTTTTGCTTTACGGGCAATCATTTTGTGGGGGAGAGAAAAAATCGGTTTTGAAAGCGGCCGCCAATTACGATGCCATATTCGTCAAAAAATTCTGGATAAAATCCACCTTGTCGGCCCTGCTACCATAAATCAAAAACCGGCGGGCAGTTGGGCAAGTATTATGTTGGAACAGGTAGAAAATTTGCACAATTTCTATGCCCGTTTTCTACCACAACAGAGTCTTTCTGTGATCCTCCCTATTGTCATTTTAATTGCGGTATTTCCACTAAACTGGGCTGCCGGTTTAATTTTAATGCTCACCGCCCCACTCGTCCCCCTATTTATGATTTTGGTGGGCATTGCGGCAGCCGACAGCAACCAAAAAAATATGGCGACCCTCGCCCGTCTAAGCGCACAATTTTTAGATCGCCTGCGTGGACTTGAAACCTTGCGCCTTTTTAACCGCACTTTAGAACAAACCCTGCATATCAAAAACACCACGGAAGATTTTCGTGAAACCACTATGGATGTGCTTAAAATCGCCTTTCTCTCCTCAGCGGTATTGGAATTTTTTACCTCTATCTCTATTGCACTGATGGCGGTTTATTTTGGTTTTAGTTATCTCGGGCAAATTGAATTTGGCACTTACAGCACTTCGCTCACCCTCTTTACCGGTTTTTTCTGTTTAATTCTTGCACCTGAGTTTTATCAACCCCTTCGTGATCTCGGCACCTATTACCACGACCGGGCTGCCGGTATCGGTGCAGCCGATGCCATTGTGGATTTTTTAGAAACAGACTATCTCCCCCCCTATCAACAGGATAAACCTATTCCCACTGAAAGTGCGGTAGAAATTCGGGCTGAAAATCTCGTGGTGCTTTCAACGCAAGGTCTCCCACTGACTAAACCTCTCAACTTTCATATTCCGGCAAATCATAATGTCGCCTTGGTAGGGCAAAGCGGTGCGGGCAAAACCTCTTTGATGAATGTTCTTCTTGGTTTCCTCCCTTATGAAGGCTCATTAAAAATCAATGGTCAGGAACTTCGTGAAAGCAATTTAACGCAATGGCGTAAAAACATTGCTTGGGTGGGGCAAAACCCCTTATTGCTACAAGGCACAATCAAAGAAAATCTGTTGCTTGGTAATATTCAAGCAAACAATGAAGAAATTGACCGTGCTTTAGCTTTGGCACAAGCCAAAACCTTCACGGACAAACTCGGCTTAGACTATGAAATCAAAGACGGGGGCTTGGGTGTTTCCGTAGGGCAAGCACAACGTCTTGCCATTACACGGGCATTATTACGCAAAGGCAAATTGCTTCTCCTCGATGAACCCACTGCAAGCCTTGATGCCCAATCGGAAAATTTAGTTTTACAGGCATTAAACGATATCAGTTGCTATCAAACCACATTAATGATCACCCATCGTATTGAAGATCTTAAACAATGCGATCAAATTTTTGTGATGCAACAAGGTGAGATTCTGCAACAAGGCGACTTTTCACAACTCAAATCCCACGGCTTTTTTGCCGAATTACTCGCTCAACGACAAGAGGATATTCAATAATGCGTGCATTGCTGCCTTTTATACGTTTATTTAGCTCCGCCAAATGGCCCTTAATTTTAGGCTTAATTTTGATGATTTTAGGGCTAGCCTCCAGTATGGGATTACTCACGCTGTCCGGCTGGTTTTTAGCGGCAACCGCCATTGCAGGACTCGGCTCATTATTTAACTTTTTCTACCCTTCCGCCAGTGTGCGGGGATTAGCCATTGGACGCACCGTTGCCCGTTATTTTGAAAAATGGGTAACCCACGATGCCACTTTCCGGGTGTTGGCGAATTTACGTGTGAAAGTCTTTGAAAAAATGATCCCTTTAAGTCCTGCGGTGCTAAACCGTTACCGCAATAGCGAATTATTAAATCGCTTAGTATCGGATGTAGACACCTTAGATAGCCTTTATTTACGCCTACTTGCCCCGTTTTTCAGTGCAATATTGGTGATTATTGCCATGACGATTGGCTTGAGCTTTATTCATACTCCCCTTGCATTAGGGATCGGTATGGTTTTGCTACTATCATTAGTGCTTATTCCGACCACTTTCTATCGCTTAGGTCAACAATTTGGCAAACCTTTAGTGCAAGCCCGTGCCACCTACCGCACGCAATTCTTAGAATTTATCCAAGCCCAAGCAGAGCTTCTACTGTTTAATGCAGAAAATCAAATCAAAGCGAAAATGGCAAGCACAGAAAAACATTGGCAAGCCACCCAAGAAAAAGAAGCAAAATTAGGCGGATTTTCCACCGCACTTTCGCTCTTTCTCAATGGCTTGCTCATTTGTGCTATGCTCTGGTTTGGTAGCCAAGCCGATTTTGGTGACGATGAATATCGTGCAGCCTTTATTGCCCTTTTTACCTTTGCCGCCCTTGCCGCCTTTGAAATTATTATGCCTTTAGGCGCTGCTTTTTTGCATATCGGACAGGTGATTGCTGCCGCTGAACGGGTGACGGATATTGTGGAACAACAACCTTTAGTTGAATT
The DNA here is from genome assembly GCF_002000545.1 of Rodentibacter trehalosifermentans. Taxonomy (GTDB): domain Bacteria; phylum Pseudomonadota; class Gammaproteobacteria; order Enterobacterales; family Pasteurellaceae; genus Rodentibacter; species Rodentibacter trehalosifermentans. Next base: position 23,974 of record NZ_MLHL01000004.1, read on the forward strand.
TCAGGGTGAGGAAAAGTTTGAACCACAAGTGCGGTTGATTTCAGCCAAGAATTTAAGCTTTACCTATCCTGAAAGCAAAAATCTTGCGTTGGATAATCTCACGCTGGATTTAGAACAAAGGCAAAAAATTGCCATTCTTGGCAAAACCGGCAGTGGTAAATCCACATTACTTCAATTATTGGTGCGCAACTATGATCCGAACCAAGGGGAACTCTTACTGGCAGGCAAACCAATTTCCGGTTACGCCGAGCAAACCTTGCGTGAGCAATTTTGTTTTCTCACCCAACGGGTATATGTTTTCAGCGATACTTTGCGGCAAAATTTACAGTTTGCCAGCCACGACAAAATTTCCGATGAGAAAATGATCGAAGTACTCAATCAAGTGGAATTAGGCAAATTATTAACCCAACCGGAGGGATTAGATCTTTGGTTGGGGGATGGAGGTCGCCCCCTTTCCGGTGGCGAGCAACGCCGTTTAGGTATTGCCCGCATTTTATTAAATGCAGCCCCAATTTTATTGCTTGATGAGCCAACAGAAGGGCTTGATCGTGAGACTGAACGTCAAATTTTACGCTTAATTTTACAGCATACGGAAAATAAAACCCTAATTATGGTGACCCATCGTCTAACTGCCCTTGAGCAATTTGACAAAATTTGTGTCATTGATGAGGGTAAACTCATTGAACAGGGCGATTACGAAAGTTTAATCAAAAAAGAAGAGGGATTTTTCAAACGATTCGTTGAACGTGTCTAGAAAGGAAGTTGGGCGGAAACCTTCCCAGCTGCTTCTCGGCACACAGCACTTCCGACTTTGGCTGCTTTCTTCCGAACCTGACCGAGTAAACCGGACACCGTTGCGAGAGACCGAAAAGGTTTCCATTGACATCGCAATGCGATAGAGTGCTATTATGCAAGAATTGAAAGGTCATTGCAAAGGTTAATTGCACATAATGATGAATTTGACGAGAATTTGAACCGCACTTTTCAGGAATTGGCAAAATGAATTATTTACAATATTACCCTGTTGATGTGGTGAACGGAGAAGGGACACGTTGTACCCTTTTTGTGAGTGGCTGCACCCACGGTTGCAAAGGTTGCTATAACCAAAAAAGCTGGTCATTTAGTGCCGGTGTACGCTTTGACGAGGTGATGGCGCAACAAATTATCAATGATTTAAAGGATACCCGTATCAAACGCCAAGGATTAACGTTATCCGGTGGCGACCCATTACATCCTCGCAATGTAGAAACACTCTTACCTTTCGTGCAACGTGTAAAACGTGAATGCCCCGACAAAGATATTTGGGTATGGACCGGTTATAAATTAGCTGAACTGGATGGAAATCAGCGAGCTATGCTCCCCTATATTGATGTCCTTATTGACGGAAAATTTGAACAAGAAAAAGCCGATCCGGGTCTACTCTGGCGAGGATCGGCAAATCAGATTATTCATCGCTTTAAAAATTTATAATTTCACCTCAAAAAGAAGCCATTTTTTCATTAATTGTAATACTTCATCAGTGAAATAATGCCGGACTTCTGCTTTCATCGCCTCGGGATACTTCAAATATTGAGAGCGGTAAATATAAGCGTAGTTAAGCGCTCTGATTTTTTCTAAATTAATCAGCATCATTTTTGCCTCATCATTGATATTTTCTAGTTCATTTAGACGCTGTTGATAAAGCGCTATCAGCCATTTATCAACCTTTAATAAATTCATCAATTTTGAGAGCTCAGGCTTTCTTGTCGTTAAACTATTTGGTCTTAAACGGTAATGATAGAAGACCCGTCCCACTTCAATCACCACCATATTAGGGCAAGAAAGCACATAAGTCATAAATGGGGTGTCTTCAGCAAATTTGATGTTTTCATTAAACATTAAATGATGATTTCGTAGGAATTCGACCCTAAAAAAACCAAGCCAACAAGCCGGAAACCAATCTTTAAGGAGATCATTCAAATGCTGATAACCACTCATTATTTCATATTGATTTGGCTTAATTCGTGGTGATTCAAAAGCCCGTACAGTCAATTCTTGGCTAGCACTATTTTCATCGCTTTGTTCGACTGTGCCTCTTAAATAATCCGCTTGATGCTGATCAGCAATTTCAACCATTCTATCGAATTGCATTTCCACCAACCAATCATCTGAATCAACAAAATACACATAGCGCCCTTTTGCTTGCCTTAAGCCTGCATTACGAGCGGCTGAAAGTCCTTGATTATGTTGATTAATTATCGTGATGAAGGAATAACGTGATAAATATTGTTCGGCAACAGCCAAACTACCATCTGTTGAACCATCATTAACAATGATGATTTCTTTACTCACAGATTGAGAAACAAGGCTCTCTAAACACTGAGCGAGATATTTTTCAACATTATAAACAGGAACGACAAAACTGAGACTGACTGACTGACTGACTGACTGACTGACTGACTGACTGACTGACTGACTGACTGACACATTGTATGGTTAATTCTATAGCGCAACAAATAGTGGTATTTTACATCGCGCCCCCAACCATATCAATCATAGAAATAAGCTATTTATTCCGCTAGTTCACAATTATCTCTTCACCCCATTGCCAAATAAAATATGACTATTGCCCCAGATTATTTCTTCTATTTTATCTGTTGGTTCTTGTCGCAATTCACGCAGAGTCTGAAAAATATTAATGATCCGTTCAGGGCGATTCGGTTGCCCTTGGAAACCGAATACCGGCATATCGGGGCTATCGGTTTCCAGCACCAAGGCATCTAATGGCAATTTTGCTATCGCTTGGCGGGTTTTATTTGCACGCGCATAAGTAATCGTGCCACCCACTCCGATTTTATAACCGAGATCCACAAACCGTTTGGCTTGCTCATAACTGCCGGCAAAACCATGTATCACACCACATTTAGGCAATGAAATACGTTTCAAAAAGGTAAAAATTTGATCGTGGGATTTTCGGCTGTGAATATTCACGGGTAAATTAAATTGCTTGGCTAAATAAAGCTGACGTTCAAAAAAATAGCATTGTTTTTGCCAGAGTTCATCTGCAACTAAATCGGGGATCGCCCGCTCCAAACCAATTTCCGCCACCGCCGTACAATTTTTATCACGATGCGCTAAGGCTTGTTGCAAAATCGATAAATCCTCTTCCGAATGTTCTTTAATATAGAGCGGGTGTAAACCCAACCCATAATATAAATTTTCCGGATAAAGTGCGGTCATTTTTTGGATAGTTTTGAAATCCCTAGCCAACACCGCCACAATCAGGATTTTTTCAACCCCCGCCAGCTTGGCGTTTTCCATTAATTGCGAAAGCGGTTCGCCGGTGAATTGTTGCAAATAATCAAGGTGGGTGTGCGTGTCAAAAAAAGGCATAATACATCGCTTAAAAATGCAAAGAGAAAACCTGAGACAACGCTCAGGTTTCTTTCATTACTCTACGGTAACAGAATTAATCACTACATCTTCTTTCGGCACATCTTGGTGGAAACCTTTATTACCGGTTTTCACAGCTTTGATTTTATCCACCACATCCATACCTTCTACCACTTCACCGAATACGGCATAACCCCATTCTTGTACCACTGTTTTACCAAACATTTCTTTAGCACGGTAATCTAAAAACGTATTGTCCGCCACATTAATAAAAAATTGTGCTGTCGCAGAATGTGGATCGGAGGTGCGCGCCATGGCAATGGTGCCACGTTTATTACTTAATCCATTTGCCGCTTCATTTTGAATTGGCGCACGGGTATTTTTCTCTTTCATTCCGCTTTCCATGCCTCCACCTTGGATCATAAATCCGTCAATAACACGGTGGAAAATTGTGTTATCATAAAACCCGTCTTTACAATAGGTTAAGAAATTTTCAACTGTCATTGGCGCTTTTTCTGCATTTAAAGCCAGTTTAATATCGCCAAAATTTGTGTGTAAAGTAACCATTTTGATTTCCCTATGAAATTTAAAGGATGCCATTATTCCATAAATAGGCAATAAGTGCTATAAAAGTGCTGTCAGTTTCACTATCAATTTAAAGCCGAGAAAAAAATGCTAAAAATCTTCAATACTTTAACCCGAGAAAAAGAAATTTTTAAACCTATCCACGCCAATCAGGTGGGGATGTATGTGTGTGGTGTAACCGTCTATGATTTATGCCATATCGGGCATGGTCGCACTTTTGTGTGTTTTGATGTCATCGCCCGTTATCTGCGTTATTTAGGCTACGATTTAACCTATGTACGCAATATTACCGATGTGGACGATAAAATCATTAAACGCGCCTTAGAAAATCAAGAAACCTGCGAACAATTGGTGGATCGTATGGTGGTCGAAATGTACAAAGATTTCGATGCGTTAAATATTCTACGCCCGGATTTTGAACCCCGTGCTACCCATCATATTCCTGAAATCATTGAAATTGTAGAAAAATTAATTGAACGGGGGCACGCCTATGTGGCACAAAACGGTGATGTAATGTTCGATGTGGAAAGCTTCAAAGAATACGGTCAATTATCCCGTCAAGATTTAGAACAATTACAAGCCGGTGCACGGGTTGATGTGTCTGAGGTGAAGAAAAATCCGATGGACTTTGTGTTGTGGAAAATGTCAAAACCGAACGAACCAAGTTGGCAATCCCCTTGGGGAGCGGGTCGTCCTGGTTGGCACATTGAATGTTCGGCAATGAATAGTAAACAATTAGGCGAACATTTTGATATTCACGGCGGCGGTTCTGATTTAATGTTCCCTCACCATGAAAATGAAATTGCCCAATCTTGCTGTGCGCACGGTGGCGATTATGTCAATTATTGGATTCACTCCGGTATGATTATGGTGGATAAAGAAAAAATGTCAAAATCACTTGGCAATTTCTTCACTATTCGTGATGTCCTCCAACATTATGATGCGGAAACCGTACGTTATTTCCTGTTATCCGCCCATTACCGCAGTCAGCTCAATTATAGTGAAGAAAACCTCAATTTGGCCCGTGGCGCTTTGGAACGGTTATATACCGCCTTGCGGGGAACAGATCAAAGTGCGGTCGCTTTTGGCGGAGAAAATTTTGTTGAAGCATTCCGTGAAGCAATGGACGATGATTTCAACACACCAAATGCCATTTCAGTGTTATTTGAAATGGCACGTGAAGTGAATAAATTAAAATCGGAAGATATTGGAAAAGCCAATGGACTCGCCGCACAATTACGAAAATTAGCCCAAATTTTAGGGCTGTTGGGACAAGGTCCAGAAAGCTTTTTACAAGCCGGTTCTGACGATGATGAAGTCGCTAAAATCGAGGCATTAATCCAACAACGTAATGAAGCCAGAGCCGCTAAAAACTGGGCAGCAGCAGATGAAGCGAGAAATGCCTTAAATGCCATGGGGATTGTGTTAGAAGATGGGGTAAACGGCACGACTTGGCGTAAGCAATAATCCCAAAGGAGATAATATCCTGAGAGCCAATCTTCCCTAAAACGACAAAGCGGAGGTTTTTTCCTCCGCTTTTTCATACTGTTTCAGATACCGATTTGATCTCTAACCTACTGAATATAAATCAAAAATAAGTTTTTCTTGGCTTTTTCACTCATGCTTGTGATAGAATAGCGGACTTTTCAAACACTCTTAATTTTTAATTTGGATCTTCGGAGGAATCAATGTCCAACGCATCAAGTAAACGTTTTGTTATGACACTTTTCTCAAATAAAGATGATATTTACAGCCATCAAGTGAAAATTGTACTGGCTGAAAAAGGTGTCGCTTATGAAAATGAAGAAGTTGATCCGCAAGCATTATCAGAAGATTTAATGGAATTAAATCCTTACGGTACCTTACCGACATTGGTCGATCGCGATTTGGAACTCTTTAATTCCCGTATTATTATCGAATATCTTGACGAACGTTTCCCTCATCCTCCCCTTATGCCGGTTTACCCTATTGCCCGTGGTAAAACCCGCCTTTTAATGTATCGTATTGAACAAGATTGGTATCCGACTTTAATAAAAGCAGAAAAGGGCAACGAAGCGGAGCGGGCAGAAGCCTTAAAACAACTGCGCGAAGAATTATTGGCAGTAGCGCCTATCTTCCAACAAATGCCGTATTTTATGAGCGAAGAATTTAGTTTGGTTGATTGTTACATTGCACCATTGTTATGGAAATTAAAACAATTTGGTGTGGAATTTACCGGTGCTGGCAGCAAAGCATTAAAAAATTATATGGATCGTGTTTTCAGCCGTGATTCCTTTTTGCAATCTGTCGGCGAAGCAGCACCGAAAAATTTGATGGATGATAAATAATGGAATACCAATCTTCACCAAAACGGCCTTATTTATTACGGGCGTACTATAATTGGTTGGTTGATAATGACTTTACACCTTATTTAGTGGTAGATGCCACCTATTTGGGGGTCAATGTGCCGATTGAATATGTTCAAGACGGGCAAATCGTGCTTAATCTTTCCGCCAATGCCACAGGTAATTTACAACTTACCAATGATTTCATTCAATTTAATGCCCGTTTTAAAGGCGTATCACGTGATCTTTATATCCCAATGGGGGCTGCTCTTGCCATCTATGCACGTGAAAACGGTGACGGCGTGATGTTTGAACCGGAAGCGATTTACGATGAGTTAAATCTTGAGCCGGATACCGATCAACCGAATGGTTTTAACGAAGCCGTTACCCCTCCTAAAACAACGAAGAAAAAAACTTCGTCAAAATCGACCGCACATTTAAGAATTGTTGATTAGGCTGAAGAACAAATTTAAAGATAAAAAATTAGCATTTATCTGAAAAATAGGTATAATACGCCGACCCTGTTGATGCACGAATTCCCATCGTGCATTATTTTATTGAAATCACACTCGAAGGGGTGAAGGTTTCGATGACTGGTTGTGTTCATTAAAGAACACTGGGTATCAAACTAATTTTTGGTAATTAATTAATGAAAACTTTTGTAGCAAAACCAGAAACGGTTAAACGCGACTGGTACGTAGTAGATGCGACAGGTAAAACTTTAGGTCGCTTAGCGACTGAATTAGCACGTCGTCTTCGTGGTAAACACAAGGCTGAATACACGCCACACGTTGATACCGGTGATTACATCATCGTGATCAATGCGGATAAAATTGCGGTAACCGGTCGTAAAGAAAGCGATAAACTTTACTATTGGCACACCGGCTATGTAGGCGGTATCAAACAAGCGACGTTCAAAGAAATGATCGCACGCCGTCCTGAAGCAGTGATTGAAATTGCGGTTAAAGGTATGTTGCCAAAAGGTCCATTAGGCCGTGCAATGTTCCGCAAATTAAAAGTGTATGCAGGTTCTGAACACCAACACGCTGCACAGCAACCACAAGTTTTAGATATTTAATCACGAGGTTTAGGATATGGCAGAGAATCAAAACTACGGCACAGGTCGCCGCAAAAGCTCTTCAGCTCGTGTATTTATCAAACCGGGCAGTGGTAAAATCACTATCAACCAACGTGAATTAGACGTTTACTTCGGCCGTGAAACTTCACGAATGATCGTACGTCAACCTTTAGAACTGGTTGAATTAACTGATAAATTAGACCTATACATCACTGTAAAAGGTGGTGGTATTTCAGGTCAAGCGGGTGCAATCCGTCACGGTATCACTCGTGCATTAATTGAATACGATGAAACCCTACGTCCTGCACTTCGTGCAGCCGGCTTTGTTACTCGTGATGCACGTCGCGTTGAACGTAAAAAAGTGGGTTTACACAAAGCTCGTCGTCGTCCGCAGTACTCAAAACGCTAATACGACAATTATCATCGTACTCAAAGAATTTATCCTTGTATATCAAGGTTTTATGCAAGAAAAGGTTGGTTTTACCAACCTTTTTTATTTTCCAATATTTCTTATTGATTTCATATTTTAATTTCCATTCGTTACGATTCACCTTCTCCTAGCAATAAAAAATTTGACTGAAATCACGCTATTTCTCATCATTTTTCGTTATCATACCTCTCACCAACTCCAAGCGGAAAAATTATGAACGGTATTGAAATAAGAATAAAAGGAAAAGTGCAAGGTGTGGGATTTCGCCCTTTTGTGTGGTTACTCGCCAATGAATATGAGCTGAAAGGTGATGTGAATAACGATGGGAAAGGGGTACTAATTCGTTTTATCGAACCAAATGAAAATGTATTACAACAATTCTTATCCGCCCTACAAACCAAACACCCTCCTCTTGCGTTAATTACAGATATTCAAATACAAAAAAAATACTGGGAAAACCTACCGCACTTTTCGGCATTTATCATTCGAGAAACTGAAAACAATAATATGGATACTCAAATTGTGCCTGATGCCGCCACCTGTACTGCTTGTATTGATGAACTATTTAATCCGAAAAGTCGCCGCTATCACTACCCTTTTACCAATTGTACTCACTGCGGCCCGCGTTTCACGATTATCAAAAAAATGCCTTATGACCGCCAAAATACTGCAATGGCGGATTTTCCACTTTGCCCCGAATGTACACAGGAATACAAAAATCCGGCGAATCGCCGCTTTCATGCCCAACCAAATGCCTGTATTGTTTGTGGACCACACATTTGGCTACAAGATCGCTATCATCAGTTAGCTATTCAAGAAACTGCCTTAAAACAAACCGCACTTCTATTACATCAAGGAAAAATAGCTGCCATTAAAGGCATTGGCGGCTTTCATTTAGCGTGTGATGCCCGCAATAAAACCGCTGTAACATTATTACGGGAACGTAAACATCGTCCAAGCAAACCCCTTGCCATAATGGTGCCAAATCTTGATTTTTTGCGTGATCTCAATGAAGTCGAAATTCAACTTTTAACTTCAACGGCTGCCCCTATCGTCTTACTGACAAAACATAAAGTCCCCAATTTAGCCTCCAATATAGCCCCTGACTTGAATGAAATTGGTGTAATGCTACCAAGTAATCCATTACAGCATTTATTATTACGTGAGATGGATGCACCATTGGTGATGACTTCTGCAAACCCGAGCGGGCAACCGCCGGTGTTGGATAATGAAAGTGCGGTCGAAAAACTGACAGATTTAGCCGATATTTATCTCTGCCATAATCGGGATATTTTACAGCGTGCCGATGATTCTTTGGTTAGAGTAGCATTTGACGGCGTGGAAACCTTACGCCGTGCCCGTGGTTATGTGCCGGATGAAACCATACTTGAAACAAACAATACGAAGAATATTTTAGCGTTAGGCTCGGATCTTAAAAATACCTTTTGCTTGCTCAAACAAAATAAATCAGTAGTCAGTCAACACATTGGCGATACTGCTAATGTATTCATCCAACAACAGTTAGAAAACAACCTCAACTTGTTTTCGCAAATTTATCAATTTAAACCGAATTGCATTGCAGTGGATGCACATCAAGGTTATTTTTCCTCAAAAACAGGCAAAGCCTTAGCGGAAAAACTCAATGTACACTGTGTAGAAATTCTCCACCACCATGCCCACATTGCAGCGGTATTAGCGGAATATCGTTGTAATGAAAAAGTGATCGGCATTGCGTTAGATGGCATTGGTATGGGAGAGAACGGACAACTTTGGGGCGGGGAATGCTTACTGGTCGAAGGCAAAAATTGCCAACACCTCGGCGGCTTGCCTGTGGTTGCCTTACCGGGCGGTGATATTGCCGCAAGTCAACCTTGGCGCAATTGGCTTGCACATTTACAACAATTTGTGCCGAACTGGCGCAATATTGCTGCGCAAACTTGCCAACATTTGCCATGGGAAGCCCTTGCCAGCGCCATAGAACGCCGTCTCAATTCCCCCCTAGTTTCTTCCACCGGACGATTATTTGATGCGGTGGCTTACGGTTTGGGTATCGCTGGTGAAAAATTATCTTGGGAGGGAGAAGCGGCTTGCCATTTGGAAGCATTAGCCGCTCAATCTTCTTTTACTAAAGGCGAAAAAAGTGCGGTCAATTTTTCGGTTAAAATGCCGCTTAAAGGAAACCGGCTAGATCTCGCTACCTTTTGGCAAACTTGGCTTGCTTATGAAGGTTCGGCGGCAGAAAAAGCCTTCGCTTTTCATTATGCGCTGGCAAAAGGCTTTTCGGATCTTGCCCGCCAACAGGCACAAAACCATGGTTGTCGAATCATTGTGCTATCCGGTGGAGTGATGCACAATCAATTACTCCGCCGATTATTGAAAGAAAACTTAGCCGAATTTACCCTGTTAAGTGCCCACCAATATCCCATGGGGGACGGCGGACTCAGTTTGGGGCAAGCTTCTATCGCATCAAGTTTGCCAATAAATGAGGAAAAGCGTAAAATCGCCAAATTTTAAATATTAAAAGAGAGGAAAAACCATGATCAAACTTACCGCTCAAGAAGTCATCGAACTTCTCAATCAACGTAGTTCCACCCGTTATTATGATCCGAGCAAAAAAATTAATGATGAAGATTTCCACGCCATTTTAGAATGTGCCCGTCTTTCACCAAGTTCCGTCGGCTCAGAACCTTGGAAAATATTAGTTATTCAAAACAAAGCGTTACGTGACAAGATCAAGACCTTTAGTTGGGGTATGGCGAATCAGTTGGATAATTGTAGCCACGTGGTGATTTTACTTGCGAAGAAAAATGCACGCTACGACAGTCCGTTTTTTGTCGATGTGATGACAAGAAAAGGGCTGACCGAAGAACAGCAACAACAAGCCTTGGCAAAATACAAAACGCTTCAAGAAAATGATATGAAATTGCTGGAAAGTGACCGCACTTTATTTGATTGGTGTAGCAAACAAACCTATATCGCTCTAGCCAATATGCTGACCGGTGCTGCTGCAATGGGGATTGATTCTTGCCCGATTGAAGGTTTCCATTATGAGTTAATGAATCAAGCCCTTGCGGAAGAAAACTTGTTTGACCCGAATGAATATGCTGTATCCGTTGCCGCCACCTTTGGCTACCGTGCCCGTGATATTGCGAAGAAATCCCGCAAAGCGATGGATGAAATTGTCACTTGGGTAGAATAAAGCTGAGTGATTTATTTGATGAATTTAAAAAGCGTTAGAGGTATTGGCGATATTTACCGTTCATACTATTCGAAATCCCGCCATTATTTCATTGATGCGGTATTAAAATAGCTACCCAATAAAGCAAAGCACACATACATTTAAAGCGGGCGTAAATTTTCATCGCCAACACAAAATATGTTAAATTTTAATCGCACTTTTTTGGATAAGGATACTTTGGAATATTTGCAGGGTTATTAATCTAAAGATTTAACCCTATTTATTTTTCAGATAAGTTACGCATCATTATTTTTTTAGAGAGAAGACTATGTTAGTACAAATGGGACAACAAGCCAAAGAAGCCGCTTTTATCTTGGCACAATTAAGCACGGCAGAAAAAAATCAGGCGTTAACGATGATTGCTGAACAATTGGAACAACAAGCTGGTCGTATTTTAGCCGAAAATGCCAAGGATATTGAACGGGCAAAACAAAACGGGCTGTCGGAAGCCTTGATTGATCGCCTTTTGCTCACCCCTGAGCGTTTACAAGGCATTGCCAATGATGTCCGCCACGTGATTTCTCTTGCCGACCCCGTGGGGAAAATTATTGATGGGGGAACATTGGATAGCGGTTTGAAAATTGAGCGGGTTCGTACCCCCATTGGTGTGATCGGCACGATTTATGAAGCCCGCCCAAATGTCACCATCGATGTGGCAAGCCTTTGTTTAAAAACCGGTAATGCGGTCATTTTGCGGGGGGGGAAAGAAACCCAATTTTCTAACCATATTTTGGTGGAAGTGGTGCAAAATGCTCTTGAGCAGGCGGGATTGCCTAAATTTGCCGTGCAAGCTATCACCGATCCTAATCGTGATCTCGTGATGCAATTACTCAAATTGGATCGCTATGTGGATATGATTATTCCTCGTGGCGGAGCCGGTTTGCACGAACTTTGCAAACAACATTCCACCATTCCGGTGATTGTGGGTGGCGTGGGCGTTTGCCATACCTTTGTGGAAGAAAGTGCGGATCAAAATCAAGCCGTTTTAGTTATCGACAATGCCAAAACCCAACGTCCAAGCACTTGCAACACCTTAGAAACCCTACTTGTACAAGAGTCCATTGCCGCTGAATTCTTACCTAAACTCATCGCACAGCTTGCAGCGAAAAACGTAAAATATCACGCAAAATCAACCGCACTTGAGCTTTTAAAACAAGCAGGGGCTGAAGTGAGCGAAGTCACGGAACAGCAACTACGTGAAGAATGGGGCTCCCTTGATCTCAATGTGGTGATCGTCAAGGATATTCAAGCCGCAATCTCTCATATTCAGGAATATGGTACACAACATTCTGAAAGTATTTTAACCGCCTCCCAATCTCTCGCCCGCCAATTTATAAACCAAGTGGATGCGGCAGCCGTTTATGTGAATGCCAGTACACGTTTTACCGATGGCGGACAATTTGGTTTAGGCGCAGAAGTCGCCGTCAGCACTCAAAAACTCCATGCGCGAGGCCCAATGGGACTGGAAGCGCTCACCACCTATAAATGGGTGTGCGAAGGAAACTACACCACCAGAAAATAACCATTATTTCAACCGCACTTTCTCGATTATCACGCCAAAGTGCGGTGATTTTTAGGAGCATTTTATGAAAAAATTACTTTCATTATTCATTATCATTGCCGCATTAATAGGTATTTCCGCAATACAGCCTTCAGCAACGGCTGACAACGCCGATGACGGTAAACGAAATTTCGTGGTTTCTCTCGTTGCAAAATATTTCCCCTTTGAAGCCGAATCCTTAGTGGCATGGTATGACAAAAATATTGTTTATGCGGATAACCCGACAGAGAGCACGGTGAGCTTTAAATTAGATGAAAAAGAAATCACGCTAGCTCCTCATCAAACACAAAAACTGATTTTGGAACCGGGACAATATCGCCTCGTTCTCGCGGATGGAAAAGTGGTTGAACTGACACAAAAAGAAGGCACGAATCGTTCTATTTTAAACCCGACCGCTTCACCTTATTTCTTTTGGAAAACCGTCTATGGCAGCGTAAATTTACCCATTGAATACAAAACGGTCGTCATGGCTGGAAAAGCTTATGAAGGGCCTTTTGAGGTAAGTAATGAATATTTGATTACACGCATAGGCAATCAACCTTGGCGTTTTGGTTTGGATGAAGCCATTCCTGATACAGTTGCGGTAAATAATGATCGGAATACTTACACCTTAATTTTTAGTAAAGCCTATCGCTTACCGGATTTTATCAAGGCTTATCCTATGCTATCAGCACAATAAACAAAAAGGGTTGATACCATTTCTGATATCAACCCTTTTGCTTTTTATTAAATTAGAGTAAGCCGCCTTGACCTAAAGCCGGATCAGTATCACGGGCTTTTAACGCCTCTTCTACGGTTAAACCTAATGCTTTTGCCACGCCTTCACCATATGCCGGATCACACCAGTGACAATTACGGATATGACGATATTTGATGAAATCAGGCGCATCACCCATTGCCCCCGCAGTATTGTTAAATAACGCTTGTTTTTGTTCAGCGCTCATTAAGTTAAACAAGGCACGCGGTTGACTGAAGTAGTCGTTATCATCTTGACGACAATCCCAGAATGCTGCATCACCGTTAATGCGAAGTGGTGGCTCTGCAAAATCCGGTTGTTGTTGCCATTGATTAAAGCTGTTTGGCTCATAATGCGGTAAGCTACCGTAGTTACCATCGACACGGCCTTGACCATCACGTTGGTTGCTGTGAACCGGGCAACGAGGACGGTTTACCGGAATTTGACGGAAATTCACACCTAAACGATAACGTTGTGCATCGGCATAGTTGAATAAACGAGCTTGTAACATTCTATCCGGGCTTGCACCGATTCCCGGTACTAAATTGCTTGGTGCAAAGGCAGATTGCTCAACATCGGCAAAGAAGTTTTCAGGGTTACGGTTAAGCTCAAATTCACCCACTTCAATTAATGGATAGTCTTTTTTCGGCCATACTTTGGTTAAATCAAACGGATGATAAGGCACTTTTTCTGCATCGGCTTCCGGCATTACTTGGATAAACATTTTCCATTTCGGGAAATCACCACGCTCAATAGCTTCATATAAATCACGTTGATGACTTTCACGATCGTTGGCAATAATAGCGGCAGATTCTGCATCGGTTAAATTTTTAATGCCTTGTTGTGTATGGAAATGGAATTTCACCCAGAAACGCTCGCCGGCTTCATTCCAGAAGCTATAAGTATGTGAACCGTAACCGTGCATATGACGATAACTTGCCGGAATACCACGATCACTCATTACGATAGTGACTTGGTGTAATGCTTCCGGTAATAATGTCCAGAAATCCCAGTTATTGGTTGCGGAACGCATATTGGTGCGTGGATCACGTTTTACCGCTTTGTTAAGATCAGGGAATTTACGGGGATCACGCAAGAAGAAAACCGGTGTATTGTTACCGACCATATCCCAGTTACCTTCTTCGGTATAGAATTTTAACGCAAAACCACGAATATCACGCTCTGCATCCGCTGCACCACGTTCACCGGCTACGGTCGTAAAACGCGCGAACATTTCTGTTTTTTTACCCACTTCACTGAAGATTTTAGCACGGGTATATTTGGTGATATCATTGGTTACAGTGAAAGTCCCAAATGCACCTGAACCTTTTGCGTGCATACGGCGCTCAGGAATCACTTCACGCACGAAATCCGCTAATTTTTCATTAAGCCATAAGTCTTGTGCAAGTAATGGACCACGAGGACCTGCGGTTAAGCTGTTTTGATTGTCAACAACCGGTGCGCCATTTCCCATCGTTAAAGGGGTGGCATGAGAAAACGGACATTTTGAAGTCATAGTATGTTCCTTTTTTGAGTTGAGTAAAATTCGTGCGGATCATACTAAAAGATTTTACCGATTGAAAACTATCAAATTGATTTAAAAAACCAATCCCTAAACACAAAACCTTGATAAAAAAGACTGCACTTTATTGGTGAATCCGCAAGATTTAAACCTAACAAAAGGCAAATTAAAGTTGATTTATCCACTCACAATAAGCAGAAACCAATCAATCATTTATTAGAAAAGGAGGAAGATATAAAAAAAACCCCTGATCGCTCAGGGGAGTGTCAAAAGGAATTTATGAATAAAATCTCTAAAGTTTAGCTTTATCAAAAGGAATCTCAATAAAACCGAGGTAAGTATATTTACATTTCTTTACAAAAGCAAGAAAAAATTTACATTTTCTTGAATTTCACAATTTCTGTAATCACTTCTGTGGCTTTTTCCATTCCCTCCAAAGAGATTAACTCGTGCTTGCTGTGGAAATTATATCCGCCGGTAAAAATATTCGGGCAAGGCAAACCTTTCTCCGATAAAAATGCGCCGTCCGTTCCTCCGCGAATAGGTTTATGGATCACATGGATACCACATAAATCCATTGCTTTTTCCGCAATAGTAATGGCTTGAGGTACTTTTTGAACCGCATCATACATATTTTTATAACTTTCATGAACCACACATTCAACAGGTGTTTTTAAGCCTATTTCAGCATTAAATTTTGCAGTCCAATCCAACACAAATTGTTTACGTTTCTCAAAGGACGATAAATCAAAATCTCGAATTAAATAATGTAATTCTGCTTTTTCAATATTCCCCTCAAAATGCTCCAAGTGGAAAAATCCTTCTTTGCCCTCTGTTTTCTCCGGTACCTCATCTTTAGGAAAACCTTGGTGAAAATCACAGGCAAGTGCGAGAGCATTTATCAGTTTATCTTTTGCATAACCGGTATGAATACTTCTTCCTGAAAAATAAATTTTTGCGGTCGCCGCATTGAAGTTTTCGTATTCCAATTCCCCCACTTCCCCGCCATCAACAGTGTAAGCCCAATCACAGAGGAAATCCGCCAAAGGAAAATACTGCATGCCTAAACCGATTTCTTCATCGGGTGTAAAGGCTATTCTTAAATTACAATGAGGTAATTTTTCCTTTTGAATGATCTCAAGTGCGGTCATAATTTCAGCAATTCCTGCTTTATTATCTGCACCTAATAAGGTGTTACCATCTGCCACAATTAAGGTTTTTCCGATAAGCTGATGCATAAAAGGATAATAAACTGGACTGATAAATTCTTCCCCTATTCCTAAAGCAATATCGCCCCCCCGATAATTTTCAATGACTTCCGGCTTCACATTCTTCCCACTACATTCCGGTGAGGTATCCAAATGAGCGATAAAACCGATGGTATGGGAAAGCTCCGGTCTATTTGATGGAAGAAAAGCGGTGACCACTGCATATTTGCTGACCTCAACCTGCTCCAGCCCCAGTTCAATGAGCTCTTTTTGTAGATGCTTAGCAAGTTTCATTTGCCCAATAGAACTTGGTGAAGATTTTGCATTAGGCTTTGATTGCGTATCAAAAGAAACATAATGCAAAAAACGGTTTAATAAATTGTTTTTATAATAATTTGTATCCATTTTTCTCATCCTTTACGACTTATGGTTCTGACTCTAACCTAAACTTCAAGATAGAGTTTTGATATATAGCAAACATTCAATAATTAGCTGAAAAATAAGCCTAAAAAAGGAAAAGTGCGGTCAATTTTTTATTTGTTTTTATGACCGGAAATTTTTTTGTTTCCTCAAGCATGAAGTCCTTTTCATTATTGAAAATTCACTATATCATAGGCACCTATTTTTATGTCGCCCCTGCATTCTTGCAGGTTCTTATTTCTACTCAGTACCAGTTTATTGGTGAAATTAGGGAGAAAACCAAAGCTAGTGGAAAATCAGGTTCAAAACAAGCCGATTATTGAGCTTCGTTCAATCAAAAAATCCTACGGTTCTAACACCATTATTAACGACTTTAACTTAACCATTAATAATGGGGAATTTGTCACCATTCTTGGTCCTTCAGGCTGTGGTAAAACTACAGTTTTACGCTTGTTAGCGGGCTTAGAAGAATTAGATTCGGGTCGTATTATTTTGGATGGTGAAGATATTACCGATGTACCCGCTGAAAAGCGCCATATCAACACCGTTTTCCAAAGTTATGCCCTCTTTCCGCATATGACAATTTTTGAGAACGTGGCTTTTGGTTTACGCATGCAAAAAGTGCCTGAGGCTGAAATCAAACCTCGTGTACTTGAAGCCTTGCGTATGGTGCAATTGGAAGAAATGGCCGATCGTAAACCGACCCAATTATCAGGCGGTCAGCAACAACGTATTGCCATTGCCCGTGCAGTTGTCAACAAACCAAAAGTATTGTTGCTCGATGAATCTTTATCGGCATTGGACTATAAATTGCGTAAACAAATGCAATATGAACTTAAAGTATTGCAACGCCAATTAGGCATCACCTTTATCTTTGTTACTCACGACCAAGAAGAAGCCATCACTATGTCTGATCGCATTGTATTAATGCGTAAAGGTAAAATTGCACAAGATGGTTCACCTCGTGAAATTTATGAAGAACCGGCCAACTTGTTTGTGGCACGTTTTATCGGTGAAATCAACGTATTTGATGCCACAGTGATTGAACGTAAATCCGACAATGTGGTCTTGGCAAATGTGGAAGGTCGTGTCTGTGATATTTATACCGATATGCCGGTCGAAAAAGATCAAAAACTTCAAGTGCTTCTCCGCCCTGAAGATATTGTGATTGAAGAACTTGATGAAAACGAACAATCCAATGCGATCATCGGCCATATTATTGACCGCACTTACAAAGGGATGACATTGGAATCTACCGTGGAATTTGACCATAACGGTATGCGTGTACTTGTCAGCGAATTCTTTAATGAAGACGATCCGCATATGGATCACAGTGTAGGACAACGTGTTGGCATTACATGGCACGAAGGTTGGGAGGTAGTACTCAACGATGAAGATAATCAATAATAAATTTCAAAAAATTGCTGTTGCTATTATCTTCGCTTGGCTAATCTTCTTTGTACTGATCCCAAACTTATTGGTGTTGGTTGTAAGTTTTTTAACCCGAGATGGTAGCAACTTCTATGCCCTGCCATTTAACTTGGATAACTACCTCAACCTGTTTAATCCGCTTTATGCGCAGGTGGTATGGAATTCCTTGTATATGTCAGGGATTGCCACAATCATTTGCTTACTCATCGGCTACCCTTTTGCCTTTATGGTCAGCAAAATTCATCCAAAATATCGACCGCTCTTGTTATTCCTTGTGGTTTTACCGTTTTGGACGAACTCGCTTATCCGCATCTATGGTATGAAAATCTTCCTTGGTGTGAAAGGCGTGTTAAACACCATGCTTATGGATATGGGCATTTTGAGTGAGCCTATCCGTATTTTAAATACAGAAGTAGCGGTGATTATCGGGTTAGTTTATTTATTACTCCCCTTTATGATTTTGCCTCTCTACTCGGCTATTGAAAAATTAGACGGACGCTTACTGGAAGCGGCAAAAGATTTAGGTGCTAACGCCTTCCAACGCTTCTTCCGGGTTATTTTGCCATTAACTATGCCCGGCATTATCGCAGGTTGTCTTTTAGTCTTACTCCCGGCAATGGGCATGTTCTATGTGGCAGATTTACTGGGCGGTGCGAAAGTGCTTCTCGTGGGGAATGTTATTAAGAGCGAATTCTTAATTTCCCGTAACTGGCCGTTTGGTTCAGCAATCAGTATCGGGTTAACCATCCTTATGGCATTGTTGATTTTCGTCTATTACCGTGCAAATAAACTATTGAATAAAAAAGTGGAGTTAGAATAATGAGCCGTTTACTGCGTAATGTGTTTATGTTTGTGGTATACGCTTATTTGTATATCCCAATTATTATCTTAGTCACCAACTCCTTCAATGCCGACCGCTACGGATTAAGCTGGAAAGGATTTAGTTGGAACTGGTATGAACGTTTATTTAATAACGATACCTTAATTCAGGCGGCCATTCATTCCGTGACTATTGCCTTTTTTGCGGCAACCTTGGCAACCATTATTGGTGGACTAACCGCTATTGCATTATATCGCTATCGTTTCCGTGGAAAACAAGCGGTGAGCGGAATGTTATTTATCGTGATGATGTCACCGGATATTGTTATGGCGGTCTCCTTACTTGCCTTATTTATGGTTGTGGGGATTTCATTAGGTTTCTGGTCACTGCTTTTAGCCCATGTGACTTTCTGTTTACCTTATGTGACGGTAACCATTTTCTCACGGTTAAATGGCTTTGATGCCAGAATGTTAGAAGCGGCAAAAGATTTAGGTGCAAGTGAAGTCACCATCTTACGCAAAATTATCGTTCCCCTTGCGTTGCCTGCTATCGTTTCGGGTTGGTTATTAAGTTTTACGATCTCATTAGATGACGTGGTCGTCTCCTCCTTTGTAAGTGGCGTAAGCTACGAGATTCTACCACTACGCATCTTCTCCTTGGTGAAAACCGGCGTCACACCGGAAGTGAATGCCCTAGCCACTATTATGATCGTGCTTTCCTTAGTATTAGTAATTTCAAGCCAGTTAATCACGCGTAAAAATAACCACTAAGAAACGATAAAAGGTTTCACAAACCCTTTAATATCAAATAGAATACGCCTTGACGCATCATCAAGGCGTTTTTTTATACCTACTGTTTACGGTAGGTGGTTTTTTTACCCCTCTTTTACGGAGAACAAACAAAAATGAAAAAATTTGCAGGTTTAATGACCGCCGGTTTAGTAGCAGCAACCTTAACCGCTTGTAATGATAAAGAAAACAAGCCTGAAAATACCAATGCACCAGCGACTGCTAATGATACGGTTTACCTCTATACTTGGACAGAATATGTCCCGGATGGTCTTTTAGATGACTTCACGAAAGAAACCGGCATCAAAGTGATCGTTTCAAGTCTTGAATCTAATGAAACCATGTATGCCAAACTCAAAACCCAAGGTGAAGCCGGCGGTTATGACGTTATTGCCCCTTCTAACTATTTTGTCTCTAAAATGGCGCGTGAAGGCATGTTAAAAGAGCTTGATCATAGCAAACTGCCTGTTATTAAAGAATTAGATCCTGATTGGCTGAACAAACCTTATGATAAAGGAAACAAATATTCCCTTCCTCAATTACTTGGAGCACCAGGTATCGCATTTAATACCAATGCTTATAAAGGGTCGGATTTCACCTCTTGGGGCGATTTATGGAAACCTGAGTTTGCCAATAAAGTCCAGTTATTAGATGATGCCCGCGAAGTATTTAATATTGCCCTCTTAAAACTTGGTCAAGATCCTAATACGCAAGATCCAAAAATCATCAAACAAGCCTATGAAGAATTATTAAAATTACGTCCGAATGTGCTGTCTTTCAATTCCGACAACCCGGCTAACGCTTTCATCTCCGGTGAAGTGGACGTCGGTCAATTATGGAATGGTTCTGTGCGTATTGCGAAAAAAGAACAAGCACCTTTAGATATGGTGTTCCCGAAAGAAGGGCCGGTACTTTGGGTGGATACCTTAGCCATCCCGAGCACCTCTAAAAACCCGGATGGTGCGCACAAATTAATCAACTATATGCTCAGTGCCAAAGCGGCTGAAAAACTCACTTTAGCCATTGGCTACCCAACCGCTAACGTTGAAGCGAAAAAGGTATTGCCAAAAGAAATTACCGAAGATCCATCAATCTACCCAACCGCTGAAGTGCTACAAAACAGCCACTGGCAAGATGACGTAGGTGATGCCATTCAATACTACGAACAATACTACCAAGAATTAAAAGCAGCAAAATAATCTGACTTAATTCCAATAGTATAAAGTGCGGTCAAAATCACTCCTGTTTTTGACCGCACTTTTATTTGTGTGAAAAATTACTCTGCCAATTCCGTTTGTTCGTGTGCCATGAGTTCCTGTCCCACATTATCTAAGAGACTTAAATAGCGTTCATATTGTTTTAATATATCGGCAATCAATTCCTCTTTATTCATATATTGCACATCATAACCTACCCGCCCATCGAAGAAATAAGTATAGGGTTCATAAGTGGTGTGATGCTGAATATGCGGCAGATTTTCATCATTGATGAGTTTCTCGGATACTTCCCGTCCCACAGATTTGATGCCGTACATAAAATCACGCAACGATTCTTTTTGTATCACCAACTCTACCGCAGGCTCTTCTTGTTCAAGCAACGCATTCACTTCCACACTCAGATTATATTTGCTGATAAGTTCTTGGCGTAATTCACGCATTGCCGGCAATGCTCTGTGTTTTAAAAAACGCAAAATATCTTTTTCTTGGGTTTGGCTCATCATTTGCTCTAAGCGATCTTTCCACTTTTCACCTGTCCAGAAAATACTGGTTGGATTCACCTTTGTTGCAAAATATTTTTTATCGGCGTTTAACCCTTTCCATAGGCTAAAACACATCACTAACATTAACACGGCAAAGGGTAATGCCACCATTAATGTCATTGTCTGTAAATTGGCTAAACCACCCGATTGCATTAATACGATAGCTACTATCGACATCAATAATCCCCACATCACCGTTTGCCAGTTAGGTGAGACAAGGCTTTTATCACGAGAGGCGATATTATTTAAAACATAAATCCCCGAATCCGCTGAGGTGATAAAAAATAATGCGATAACCATCAAACTGACCACCCCACTTACCGTCGGTAAAGGTAAATAAGCCAAAAATTGAAATAATAAGATTTCTGGTGATGAAATCATTTGCCCCAGTGCCCCTGCCGCTTCGCCATCATTTAACCAAATTGCCGTGTTACCAAATACGGTAAACCAAAGAATGCCAAATACACTGGGTATGACCAATACACCAAAGATAAATTCACGAAGCGTTCGACCTTTGGAAATGCGGGCAATAAACAACCCAACAAATGGCGCCCATGAACACCACCAAGCCCAATAAAGCACTGTCCAACCACTAAACCAGGTTGTATGTTCTTGCTCATAAACATAGGTTTTAAAACTCAGTTGTACTAAATGGCTGAGATAGTTTCCGATATTATCGCTAAATGCGGAAAGCAAATAGCGGGTTGGGCCGCTCGCTAAGACAAAAATAAGTAATAAAAATGCTAACGCTAAATTTAATTCACTGAGCATTTTTACCCCTTTACCCACACCTGAAATGGCTGAGAAGACCGCCAAGCCCATCACCACGGCAATGACAATCACTTGTAAGCTAAAACTATTTTCACTCACCCAGCCCATTTGCTGCAAACCTGCGCCCAACTGAGCCGCACCAAAGCCCAGTGTGGTGATAATCCCAAATAAGGTGGCAAGCAGTGCCATAATATCGATAAGATCCCCCATTTTTCCATTGATACGATCTTTCAACAGAGGATAAAAACAAGAGCGTAATGCTAAAGGTAACTTATAACGGAAACCAAAATAAGCTAAAGCTAAGGCAATGGTGCCATATACCGCCCAAGCATGAATTCCCCAGTGGAATAACGTATGCAATAATGCTTCTTGTTGGCGGTGTTCCGGCACACCGCCGGTGATTTCGGAAAGATAATGGGTTAAGGGCTCTGCCACCCCAAAGAACATTAAGCCCACCCCCATACCGGCTGCAAATAACATGGCAAGCCATGAAAGGAAACGAAATTCAGGCTCTTCCTCATCGCTCCCTAATTTAATATTACCTAAACTACTGACAGATAAAATCAACAAAAACCCTAAGAAAATCGAAAATGCTAAGATATAAAACCAACTAAAATTGGCAAAAATCCCGGCTTTCGCTTGGTTTAATAATGTTTGGGTTTGCTCCGGTGCGATTAAAATCATCACAACCAATAACAAAACAAAAAATAGCGTCAATCCAATTACAAAAGGATTAAATGACGTTCGCTTTTCCATAAATTGAGATAAAGACAAACCTTTCCCCTTAAAATGAAGTCGATAAATTAAAAATTCGATTTATTTAAAACATTGCCATGAGGCAAAAAAGTGTGTAGTGGAACCACTACGATGACAGCACATAGAAGTGCGATTTTGACAGAAACACTCAGTAGGCATTGAGAGATTGTTTCTAAAAACAAGGGAATTTTATCAAAAATCGATAATTATTTCAAATTGGTAGATTATTCTCTTGAGCCTACGGCGAAAAATAAGCTATTCTCTTCTTCCCCTCTCTCTTCCCATAGAAATCAACATTCAATTAACACAGCCGTGAAATATCCCCAAAATTGCTGCGATTTTTGACCGCAC
>NZ_MLHL01000040.1 GCF_002000545.1 Rodentibacter trehalosifermentans
TGTGCGGCGTATTATAGGGATTTTTTAACACCACGCAAGTGGTTTTTTCAAAAAAAAATTAAATTTTTTATCGTTTGATGAAATTTAAAACATTTCGCTCTATTTTAAGCCTAATTTTTATAGTTTTCATAATCTTCACGGGAAATTACCGTACTAAACAACCCAACTCTATTATCTTTCTGATTTGCCTTCGCATACTCCAAACTTGAATCTTCATAGCGTTTGAACTTATAGACCGCATCATTCATCAAACTTTCATTAAACACGTTTAACCGCACTAACAGCTCAAAATCCTTTTGGGTCAATCCTGTTACTTTATGGAAAAGTCGTGGTTCTAGTTGGGTAATTACATCGCGTAGGCAGTGTTCACGATAATCAGTTAAATACATAAACACGGGAATGCGGGTGGCAAATTTAATCAATTTATCCTGAATTTGCTTTCTAAGAGATTTATATTCTTTCTCTTCCGCAGTCAATACCCTCTTCTCTGTAGGGGTGAGATCATCGCCTTTCTCTTTTTTCGTTTTTTTAACCGCTTCCGATTTATTGATGATAGTTTCAATATCTTGGTTTAAAGAACGGAAACCCTCAATATTTTTTAACGCTTTCATCGCATCTTCACTGTCCATTAGGCGTTTTAAGGTATCATTATCTACATTCACTAATAAAGCACTTTCCCAACGGCGTGCCAGCAATGTTGCTGTTGTGCCACTCATTGCGATGTCTAGCACGCCTTTTGCGTCAATTTGCTTCATTGAACTGCCGTCATATGCCAACACAGGCAAAAAATGGATAAACTCCGCCACTTTTTGTTCCGGATTAGTATTTTCCGTATCTAAACGGCAACTATATTCAGCAATTTGGCGTAATGCACGGTTTGGGGCGAAATCAAACACATAGCATTGCTGTTTCAAAATTTCCTCATTATTCGGATCGCTCTCATCATAACCTCTCAACACCCAAGGGGTTTGCACGCGAAATGCCGCTTGGAAATAGGTTTCAGGGCTGGAAGCATTGCGTAACATTAAAATCCCCGTCCACGCTGGCACAGAAACCCCTGTCGTGAGTTTCCCACAGGAAAGCGTGATAGTTTTGGCAGCAAGCGGATTTTTTGTCATCGCATTTTGCACAGGCGGTAACGCCTCTAGCCCAATGCCTGCACTCGCCCCTGCAGCAACGATAATTTGATATTGATGAAAAAACTGATTTTGCTTTTCCGCCAATAAATTCCGCATCGCATAGCAACTCGCCACATTTGGTAAAAACCAAAAGGTGTGCAATAAGTTGCCTAACAAATTCGCATCGGAAAATGGCATTGGTGGCTTTCTCGCCCCCATTTTTAATGTATCCACTGCTAATTCCGGCAATTTATTTTGAATAAAATTCAGCCAGCTTTGCACCTCACTTTTGTAAATAAATGAGGCATTTTCACCGCTTCCCTTCGCTTCAAAAAAGCGGTTTAAATCAAATTCGTTAAACTCGCCTTTGCGGGCAATATCTTGAATGGAATCAGGCAATTGATAGGTCATCATTATCATTTGAGGCAACGCCAAATACGGATTTTTGCCCTGTTCGGTTTGCCACGTTTCTTTCGCCTTTTGCTCGTCCGAATAGGTCCAATTGAAAATTTGCTCCTCAATAAATTCACCTGAGGCTATCGCCCGAAATGGTGTGCCTGAAAGGTAGAGATAATGGTGAGTTGTGATCGGCAATAAATCCTCGTCAAAAGATTTGAGCTCATCACTTTCGGCAAAATTCTGCTCCCGTTTATCATCCTCACCTTCAAACAAATCCTTGGCATTTTCTCGCCACGCCCCGTAGTGATATTCATCAAACACCACGCAATCCCAATTGGTACTATGTACCCACTCATTTTTTGGCTTAATACCACCCGCTTTAGTTTTACCCAAATAATCTTGGAACGAACCAAAGCAAACGAGCGGTCGATTTGGGTCAACATTTTGCAAACTGTCATCTTTGGCGAAAAATTGCCAGCCTTCAAAATCCGTATGGTTAGCTAAATCCTCCTGCCACGCATCTTGCACCGCAGGCTTAAAGGTTAAAATTAAAATTTTCTGCCAACCCATTTTCTTGGCTAGTTGATAGGTGGCAAAGGTTTTGCCAAAACGCATTTTCGCATTCCACAAAAAGCGAGGAGCCTTGCCACGGTTTGCCTCATCTTGCTTAAAGCTCTCAAAATAACGTTGAGTTCTCTCTACCGCTGCAGCTTGTTCAGGACGCATTCCAAACGCCAGCGTGCGTTTTTTCCGATTGCAAATACCCTTTTTCACCGAAATCAATGCTACCTGAACTGCTTGCACATCGCATTCAAACCACTCCCCGTTCACTTGGCGAACACCTGCCTTTTTCAGTGCCCGATGTACATCTTTATCGGTAAAAAGCGTGCCATTATCCCGCACCGCCAATTCTTCCAGCTCGATTTTCCACGTCTGTTCCGGGGTTTTCACTGGGTATTGCTCCCGAACCCGCTGCTCCGCTTTTTGGCGTGTGGTATATCCCACTTTCAAACAATGGGGAAAAGAACGGTCGGAATAGGCGTAGATTTTGGGAGGGTTGAGTTCATTAAGTATCATAATTTTTTCTCTTTGCAAATTTTTGTGAAAAGGTTACCGCTTATTAATTAGCTTTTATATTTATTCATAATATCTTGTGCTTGTGAGTCTAATTCTGGAAATAGTGATTGATGACTAATACCAAAAGATTTCAATTCATTTAAAATATTTTCTTTTGAATCTTTATCAATAATCAGCCGATGATCTTTTAATACGATCCAGCTAGGCTCTACTTCCGCTTGCTTTATTTTTTGACCATCAATACCAAAAAGCAAAAATGCTCCTTGTTGCTTTGCTATTCTAGGATTATTTTGTTTTGCCTTTACACAAACAACTCGATTAAAATCATTTGCTTCAATGATTGGATTAAAACTTGGTTTATCCTTTCTAATATCATGTAATAATCTAGCTATCTCTGGCAAATCATTAAATATTTTCCTAAATGCCTCTCTTCTTTTCTGCATAATACTTAATTTCAATCCCTCATCAAAACTTGCTCCATATTCTTTTAGTTCTTTATTAAAAATTTTAATAAAATCACTATCTTTCATTTCTTCATAGTTTTCTCGCTCCTCTATAATATAAGGAGTTATCTCTAAAGCTGATAGAAGATCTCCTTGTTCGATATAAGAGGTAATATTAAAACTTTTATTTCTCAAAGAAACAGCTGATAAAATAGAAACCACATCACTATCATCATATTTAATGTATTCGTTAGGAATATCTAATACAACAACCTCTCCATCTTCATTCTCATTAGCGACTTCTTGTTTATCGGACTTACCCACAGCAAAATATAAGCCAACTAGAGAATTACTACTTATATCTAATAATCTTGTTTTATAATCATAATGTTGTAATTTTACTAACTTTTCAAAAAGAGTTTCGTGAGGTAAAAAATAATCTGAGCAATATGTAAAAGCATCTTTAATAATTTTATCTTCATTATTTATTAGGTAGTTTGGATCACTTGCTTTATCATCTTTACGGTAAATACTCGGCACTAATTCATAGCGTTCATCAGAATGCCCACGAAAAAAACGAGTATAGCCCTTTTTAGGTTCTCCTAGTTCTTTTAATCGTTGAGCTAAATGAGCCACATTTTCAATTTTTTCACTCATCTTCCACCTCCATCGGTCTAATCATTTTTTCAATAAAAGCAATTTCTTTTTCATCTAAGCCATATTTTTCATAAAGCTCTTGATCTGTCCAAGATTTTGAAAAATCTTGTTGTGGCACTAATTCGTAAACTTTTCTTGTACCGTGCTGTGTATTCTTTATTAGTAATATCAACAATCGAAATAATTTACTTGCCATATAACTCATCACATTTTGACATATAGATTTACTTTCAAATCCTCCAATAACTAAATAAGTTTCAGTACAGCAAGTGCCAGGAGAACCATAAAATGAGGTATTTATAACCTGAAAAGGTTCTTTATTTCCCATACCATAAGCATAAGAAATATATATTTTATGCTCATCTATCCATTTTTTATTTATTAAAACACTTTCTTTTCTGATGTATGCTCTCTTCTTATTTTGAATATATAAAATAATATTATCTTTAACTCCAACATAAGGATCTTTATTTCCTTTTACGCTCGTTGTTAGTCCAAAAGGTTTTCTTGAGCTCACCAACTCACTAAAACTTTTATCCTTAAAGGCTAATACTTTTCTTAAAATTGAAATACTTTCGTTATAGCGAATAAAAATATCCAAACCTTTTTCCTTTAAAGGTCTTTTCATTTGGGAAACCATTTTTTTATTTTCATAGGTCGTAACCAAACAATCGCCTTGATATTCTTTTTCCCATATAAAATAATTAACCCCTCCCTCAATAGATACACCAGGAAAACAATCAGCTGCATTAGGGAAATCGTGAATTTCTTTTAATTGTTTATCGTTTAACATTTCATCACGGAAATCATCTAAGCCTTTCCCACCGGCGAACCAACGAGACGGCACAATCATTACTAAATATTCAGGGTCGAGCTTTTTCGCCTGTTGGATAAATTCATGATAAATCGGGGCGGCACTGGCTTGTGCACCGCCATCGCTTAACTGATACGGTGGATTACCAATAATCACATCAAATTTCATTTTTTCTAACTCTAATTTTGTCCTTGCTTGTTGGTGAATAAAACCATAGGCGTGGTTTTCCATTGTGATGCGATCATAAACCGCTTGGCTTGCCCCACATTCCGAACATTTTCCGCCCTCCCAGCTATGCTCCACACGCTGATAAAAAATCTGCCCTTCTTCCGTTTCAAAGGCGGAACAAATGGAGTGTTCGCCGTTGGCTTTTTTGGAGCAATAAAGACTTCGGCGAGAAATTAAAGCGGTGAGTTCCGTGATGGCGATGCCGTAAAGTTGCCGGGTGAAAATATGGTTGAGCCGTTCGTCTAAATCGGGAATGTGCAATGCCAGCCCTGAAATTAACCGCTTGGCGATTTCCCGCAAAAACACGCCCGATTTGCACACTGGATCGAGAAATTTCGCATTGGGATTTTGCCAAAGACTTGCCGGCAAACGGTCGAGCATTTGGTTCACCAGTTCAGGTGGTGTGAAAACTTCATCATTGGATAAATTCGCCAAGCAGTCCAACACATCAGGGTTGTAATTGATATTAGTGAGATTGTTCATTGCCTAGCTCCAAAAAGTTGATAGGAGGAAATTCTTCAATGGGTTCAGGGATAAAAACGGGTTCGCCGTTTTCATCGGAAAAGAGCGGTAGATCGCTGAAATTGTTTACAAGATCACGGTAAATAAAGGCTCGGCGTTTGATTTGGTTGCCAAATGGCATTTTCCATTCGCTAAAAATAATCTCTTTACCGCTTTCAGTTTTAAGCGTGAGAGCATCGCCGCACAAAATATTGTGCTGCAAAATAAACTCAACGCTGCGGATTGCTTCATTTTTGTAGGTTTTGGGGAAATGGCTTTGATAATGTTCGATAAATAGAGTGGATAATCGTTTGCGGCACTCCGCCACGTTGTCGGGCAGAAGCTCAATGCCGTATAAACTCCCCACGGCAATCACAGCATAGCGTTCGTACTCACTTTGAATTTTTTTGTGCTTTTGAGCGATGGCATCCAGTTTACGGCGGAGAATAGCAACTAAAAAATTGCCCGAGCCACAAGCCGGTTCAAGAAAGGTTTTATCAGGATCGGTCGTTTGATCTTTAACCAAATCCAACATTGCGTTGACTTCACGCTCGTTGGTATAGACTTCGCCAAAATCGGCAACACGTTGTTTGGATTTAACTTGCTGAGACTTAACTTGCATAGGAAAGCCCCTTGCAAGCTAACGAAAAGAAAGGAAAGTTTAGGCTAGTTGTTGTGCGTTGTGCGTTGTGCGTTAAGCATTATAGAGCCCTCCTCTGATTGTCAAATAAAAAATTACGATATTTTAAAGCGTTATTTTTGCTTTATCAAGCAAGGGCACCGAAAGGTTTTTGATGATTTTTTACTAATCAAAGGTTAAAATTCCGACCGTTTTTTGAAAAAGGAGATCACAATGAACAACACCTTTATCGGCTTAGGCGTGGCGGGTAATTTTGCGGGGCATTTGGAGCAGGCGGGTGAGGCGGCGGATTTTTTACAGGTAAAAACCGTGGAAGCGGTGCAACCTAAAGCGATTTTTCCCTTTTATGTGCCGAGTGAAAATTTAGAGGAATATCAATTTCTTACCACCTACCCTCTTTCCCCTTCTGAAATTCGCTTTCCCAATGATGCGGATAATTTGCAAATTGAGCCTGAAATTGCGTTGATTTGTGAGATTCAATATTCTGATGGAAAAGTGACCGCACTTTTGCCTACCTATTTTGCTGCTTATAACGATTGTTCTATTCGCCGACCTAATGCACGCAAAATTTGCGAAAAGAAAAACTGGGGTGAGAAATCTAAAGGCATTTCGGCAAATTGGCTGCCCCTAGATCATTTCAACCGAGGTGGTGTATTGGACGATTTTCATATCGCTTGTTTTCACAAACGTAATAGTGTGATGAATGAATACGGCATTGATAGCCCAGCGATGGGTTATAGCTACTTTCACCAAAAATTGTTGGATTGGATTATCGACCGAATGAATAATCAGCCTGATGAAGGGCCGATGAATCATATTGCGTCCCTGCTCAAATCAGCAAATTATCCAAAACAAGCCATCATCAGCATTGGAGCCACACGTTACACCGATTTTGGCGAACGCAATTTCTTGCAAATTGGTGATACCAGCATTGTGGCGGTATATAACGCCAAACGTTATACTCACGCCCAAATCGCTGAAATGGCGGAAAAAGAACAATTTGCAGAGGATATTTCTGCTCTTATCCAGCGGGTGATCTAAATGAAAGTGCGGTTAAAAATCGCAAAAATTTTCACAAGTATGTCGTAAATAGAAAAGCCTTGCGATTGCAAGGCTTTTCGTTATTTTTGAAATAATATGAAGGGCAGTTTTTATTCCCACTCAATGGTTGCTGGGGGTTTTCCGCTGACATCATAGACCACGCGGGAAATGCCATCCACTTCATTGATTATTCGGTTGGAGATCTTACCTAATAAATCATACGGCAAATGCGCCCAATGTGCGGTCATAAAATCAATGGTTTCAACGGCACGAAGGGAAACCACCCAGTCATATTTACGACCATCCCCCATTACCCCTACGGACTTAACCGGGAGGAACACGGTGAAGGCTTGGCTGACTTTGTAATACCAATCCGCTTTATGTAATTCTTCAATGAAGATCGCATCGGCACGACGGAGGAGATCGCAGTATGCTTTTTTCACTTCCCCTAATACACGCACCCCTAACCCTGGGCCCGGGAAAGGGTGGCGGTTGAGCATTTCAGCGGGTAAACCAAGCGCTAAACCGATTTTACGCACTTCATCTTTAAACAGTTCACGCAATGGCTCGACCAAGCCGAGTTTCATATAATCTGGCAAGCCGCCTACGTTGTGATGGGATTTGATCACGTGGGCTTTGCCGGTTTTGCTGGCGGCGGATTCGATCACATCAGGATAAATGGTGCCTTGCGCCAACCATTTCACATTCGGTAATTTTTTGGCTTCATCATCGAACACATCCACGAAAACTTTACCGATAATTTTGCGTTTTGCTTCCGGTTCATCCACACCGGCTAATTCACTTAAGAAACGATCTTCAGCATTCACTCGGGTGATATTTAAGCCGAATTTATTGCCGAACATTTCCATCACTTGATCGCCTTCGTTTAAGCGTAACAAGCCGTTATCCACGAAGACACAGTGCAAATTCTTGCCGATGGCACGGTGCAATAATAAGGCAACAACCGATGAATCCACGCCACCTGATAAACCTAAAATCACTTCATCATCGCCCACTTGTTCCTTAATACGGGCTACTGCATCTTCGATAATATTTTCAGCGGTCCATTTGGTTTCGCAACCACAAATGTTCACCACAAAGTTTTTCAACAATTCCAAACCGCTTTTCGTATGGGTAACTTCCGGGTGGAATTGAACCCCATAGAAATGACGATTTTCATCAGACATGGCGGCAATCGGGCAAGTTGGTGTTGTGCCTGTCACAGAAAAGTGATTGGGTAAACGGGTCACTTTATCGCCGTGGCTCATCCAAACATCTAATTTATTATCGCCATCGTTGAGATTGGCAAAAAGTGCGGTCGAATTTTCCAACGAAACGGAGGCGTAACCAAATTCACGGTGATCGGAAGTTTCCGTTAAACCGCCTAATTGCATTGCCATGGTTTGCATACCGTAGCAAATACCTAGCACAGGCACGCCGGCATTAAATACATATTCCGGTGCACGAGGACTGTTTGCTTCTGTGGTGCTTTCAGGCCCGCCGGAAAGAATAATTCCCGTTGGGTTAAATTCACGGATTTGTTCTTCCGTGACATCCCACGCCCAAAGCTCACAATAAACCCCAATTTCACGCACACGGCGGGCAATGAGTTGGGTATATTGTGAACCAAAGTCGAGGATGAGAATTTTATGGTGGTGGATGTTGCTCATTTTTTACCTTAATAAAATGGTTAATAATGTAATTTTTGAATAATCGCTAAAATTTCGTTCATATCTTTGCCGCAATAATCAGCTTGGGATTGGTCAATATACATTCGTTTTTCTTCGTAGGCAATCACGGGAATAGCGGCAGATTTCGCTGCTTGAATGCCGAAAAATGAATCCTCAATCGCCACCGCATTTTGGGCTTGAACGCCCAATTTTTCGAGGGTGTAACGATAAATAGTCGGGTCAGGTTTGCTCCGTTCAAATTGCTCGCCACTGACGATAAAATCAAAGTGTTGAATAATACCACATTTTGTCAAAATATTTTGGATATGTTCAAGGCGGGAAGAGGAGGCAACCGCCAATTTGATATGGTTTTGTTTAGCAAAATTAATGATACGTTGAATATCCGTACGAAAAATGGAAGGGTAATCCACGGTCGCAAAGAGTTGATTGAAAAAATCGAAATAACGTTGTTTGATTTCTTCCAAAGGCAAGGAGGAACCACTTAATTTTTTCACGATTTCAGGAATTTCCGACAGCCCTTTTCCCACCACTTCAGAACGCTCAAGGGGCGTTAAAGTATGGTCGTGTTCTTTGATAGATTCGATAAATTGTGCTTGCAAATCGTATTCTAAAAATTCCGTATCGACAATCACACCGTCCATATCGAAGATAATTGCTTGGAGCATATCAAATCCGTTAATTTTGGGGTTTAATAGAAAATGTTTGGTCATCGTCATGAGAAATAATCTCGTATCCTTCTAGATCATTACAGAAGTCAAAAAAACGTTTATAGCCATGAGATTTATATTGAAACCCAATTCTATTTAATGATTCAGCAAATGTTGATAATAGAGCAGTCCCATTTTTTTCAACTTTCTCAAATGCTTTTTTTATTTCGTCATAATTAATATTAGATTCTATATCATCATTTTTTTTCACTGTCTTGTTGTTTCAACGAGATTGTTGTTTTATCTGGATGTAGATAAAGTTCATAGCCATCCAAGTTTTTGCAAAATGTTCTAAAGGTTGTATAGCCGTAAGAGCGATGATCGAATTCGGAATCAATTTTTCTTAGCGCCTCAGAGAACTTAGATAGCAGAGCCATACCATTATCTGTATCTTCAACCATTTCAAAAGCACTTTTTATCAATGAGTAATCAATAAATTTTGTATTTTTTTGATCATCCAAGGATTTTGCGGTTTTAATGAGATTTTCCTCTCTAATAAACTGAGTACAAGCCTTTTTGAATGCTTCTGGGGTATGGCTTTTACCTACTCCAATAATATCTAAACCTTCTTCACGGATTCTATGTGCAAGTCTCGTATAATCGCTATCACTTGATACAATGCAAAATGCATCGACAGTCTTAAAATGAAGGAGATCCATTGCATCAATAATTAATGCAGTATCGCTAGAGCTTTTTCCTTTAGTATAGGCAAATTTTTGAATAGGGCTAATGGCATATATATTTAATTGTTCTTTCCATCTTTTGTTCCGTTCTTCCGTCCAATCAGCATAAATTCGTTTTACTGTGATCGTGCCAGATTTTCCAACTTCAGCTAAGATTTGTTCGATTGCTGAGCTGTTGGCATTTTCCGCATCAATGAGTAGTGCAATTTTATTTTTTTGCATATATTTCCTTTTTTGTATGCATTCATAACATAAAAAGAGTGGCTAACTTTTTAACCTCTCTTCTATCAACCGCTACCCCATCCGATAATTTGGTGCTTCTTTAGTAATTGTCACATCGTGAACATGACTTTCTTTAATGCCCGCACCGCTGATACGCACAAATTCTGCTTTGGTGCGAAGTTCGTCAATGGTGGCACAACCGGTTAATCCCATGCAAGAACGCAAGCCGCCCATTTGTTGGTGGATGATTTCTTTTAAGTAGCCCTTGTATGGAATACGCCCTTCAATACCTTCCGGTACAAGTTTGTCGGCGGCATTGTCTGATTGGAAATAGCGATCTGATGACCCTTTAGCCATCGCCCCCAATGAACCCATGCCACGATAGGATTTGAATGCACGCCCTTGGTAAAGCTCAATTTCGCCCGGTGCTTCTTCCGTGCCGGCGAACATTGAACCGACCATCACACAACTTGCACCGGCAGCGAGGGCTTTGGCAATGTCGCCTGAGAAACGGATACCACCGTCTGCGATCACAGGAATATCACGATCTTTCAACGCTTCTGCCGCATCGGCAATGGCGGTAATTTGTGGAACACCGACACCGGTGACGATACGGGTGGTACAGATTGATCCCGGCCCAATTCCCACTTTCACTGCACTCGCCCCTGCATCAGCCAAGGCGATTGCACCTTCAGCCGTGGCGATGTTTCCCGCAATGATCGGTAGATCAGGGTATTTGGCACGGGTTTCACGCACACGTTGTAACACCCCTTCGGAATGGCCGTGTGAAGAGTCGATTAACAACACATCCACGCCAGCTTTGACTAAGGCATCAATACGTTCTTCGTTACCCGGGCCAGCCCCCACAGCCGCCCCCACACGCAAACGCCCAAATTCATCTTTACAGGCATTGGGTTTGCTTTCGGCTTTTTGATAGTCTTTTAGGGTGATCATGCCTTTTAATTTGAAATCATCATTCACCACTAAGACTTTTTCCACACGATTTTCGTGCATCAAGCGGAAAATTTCATCACGGGTTGCGCCCTCTTTGACGGTTACAAGTCGATCTTTTGGCGTCATAAAGTCCGCAACGGTTTTGGTGAGATCCGAAATAAAACGGGTGTCACGTCCTGTGATAATACCGACTAAATTTTTCTCCCCATCAACTACCGGATAACCCGCAAAGCCATTTTTCTTTACCAGTTCGGCAAGTTCTGCAAGTGTGAGATTTGGTGAAACGGTAACCGGTTCGGAAACAATACCGCTCTCAAATTTTTTCACTTTACGCACACGATCCGCTTGGCGTTCAATGGACATATTCTTGTGGATAAAACCAATGCCGCCTTCTTGTGCGAGAGAAATCGCTAATTTGGTTTCAGTTACGGTATCCATCGCCGCAGAGAGCATTGGGATATTTAGGCGAATGTTTTTTGTGAGTTGGGTTGAAAGATTTGCAGTATTGGGAAGCACGGTAGAATGTGCAGGAACAAGAAGAACATCATCAAAGGTGAGGGCTTCTTTTTTTATTCTAAGCATAGCAATATTTCCGTAGTTTAAAAGTGAATGTCAAAAAATATTGCGGCGGGATTATACAGATTTTGCACCATTTTGAAAATGAAATTTTTAGGTTTTATGCTATGATCGGCAAACGTTTTCGTGATAGGAAAAAGTATGAATTTGGCATTGTTAAGCTGTTTGTCTGATTGTATGCCCAAAGTGCGGTCAGAATTGGCGGAATTTTCACAAAATATTGCTTTTGATGTACAGCAATTGCGGGCATTGGGGCTAAATATTGAAGAAAATACCACATATTATCAACTCATACCGCAATTACCTTTATTAAATTCTCACCAAATATCAACCGAACTTTCACCCTACCATGTGCATTATTATCCGGTCATCACTTCCACAAATGAGTGGGTTTTGCAGAATATTGCCCATCTTCAAAAAGGCGATCTTTGCATTGCGGAATATCAAACCGGTGGGCGGGGACGGCGGGGGCGCCAGTGGCTGTCACCTTTTGCAGGTCAAATGATATTTAGCTTTTATTGGACGGTTGATCCGAGAAAATCCATTGAAGGGCTCAGTTTGGTGGTGGGATTGGCGATTGCAGAAACCTTTGGCGTGCAAGTGAAATGGCCGAATGATGTTTTATTTGATGGACGAAAACTGGGCGGGATTTTAGTTGAGATTGCGAATATAAAAAATGATTGTTTAAATCTTGTTATTGGTGTGGGAATTAATATGTCGTTACCGAAAAAAACAGGTATTAACCAACCCTATGCTCAATTGTGTGAAATTGAGCCGAATGCGGACCGCCAAATTTTATTACCTAAGTTGATTCAACATCTTTATACACGGTTAGCACACTTTGAACATGTGGGAATTGATGGGGAATTTCAGCAGGCATGGCGGGCACATAATGCATTTTCTCATAATGAAGTCAATGTATTCACCGAACAGGAGGTGATTTCCGGCATTGAACAAGGTATTGACGAGCGGGGATATTTGCAAGTGCAATGTGAAAATACACTACGCACCTTTAACGGTGGAGAAGTTTCATTGCGTAAAAAATATCTTGTATCTCTAAGTTGAAAATATTGGTGTGACAGCAAGCAGTTTTTATTTTTTGAAAATAAAATTCGATAATTCACCGTGTGAAAGTTGGTTTTACTTAACCATAAAAATCTGCATCTTAGTCAGTTGAAGTTTAGTCCAACTTTTGGGATGCAGAACGTTTTTTAGTTGCACTTTGTTCTCAATTTAATACCCTTCTTCCTGCATATTCGGTAAAAATTTTGCCTGTTTAATCCGTTTTACTTCCGTCACAATCAGACCATCAGGGTGCAATTCAATTTCCCGCCAACCGGGTTGCACGTCATCTAAAGCAAAATGCTGACTGTCCGCTTTAAATTGAATACAGGTTGAAGGGGTTGCCATCACTTGGTATCCCTGCCATTGACTATCCACTTGCTGATGAATATGACCGTATAAAATAGCTTTTACATTTTTAAACGGCGCAAGCACATCAAGTAATTCATGGGAATTTCGCAAATTATGCTGATCAAGCCAAGCAGAATTTGTCGGTAATACATGATGGTGAAACACAATTAAAGTGTGGCGTTGCGGATAGGCTTCTAATGTCGTTTTTAATAAATCAAGTTGATAGCGACTTAATTCGCCATGAGGTACGCCGTAAACCTGACTATCCAACAATAAAATTTGCCAGTGATCGCCCAACAAAATATGTTTTGCTTTTTCCATTGGCGGCTGATTTAAGTTTTCCACCATTTTAGGTTGAAAATCATGATTCCCCGGAATCCAAAATACCGGCAAAGCAAAAGGTTTTATCATCTCGACAAAACGCTGATACCCCTCATCGCTGCTATCCTGCACCAAATCGCCGGTTGCCAGTATCACATCAAATTCGCTATTTTCCTGTTTAATTTCCGTTAAAACCTGCGAAAAGCTTGATTGCGTGTTCACCCCCAACAGCTCGCTTTTTTCATCCTTAAATAAGTGGGGATCGGTAATTTGTAATAATTTTATAATCGGTTTTTCTGCCCGATAAACAAACGTATTTTTCATAGATGATTCCTAACTTCGTTGCCAACGTTGTTGCAACTGAGCATAATTCAATTGAAGCCATTGCAATCCCATCACTGCAATGCCATTATCAATTTTCCCTTCGCACATCCATTGATACGCCTGTTCACGTTTCACAACGTGCACTCGAATGTCTTCATTTTCGCAAGCCAAACCGTGAATCCCTTTCGCCTTTGAGCTATCCACTTCCCCTACAAATAAATGAATCCGTTCAACTACGCCACCGGGGCTATCCCACACACTTAAACAATGCGTGAGATTCTTCACACTCACACCGGCTTCTTCTTCGCTTTCACGCAATGCCACCTCTTCCGGCTGTTCTCCTTTTTCTACCATCCCTGCAATTAACTCTAACAACCAAGGGGAACGATTCGGCTCGGGATGATAGGCAGCCCCAATACGAACCTGCTCCACCAAAACCACAGAATCTTTTTTCGGATCATAAGCGATTACTGCGGCAGCCGCCCCTTTGATAAGCAATTCACGAGTGACCACGCCACTTTCACCATCGGCAAAAAGTTTGTGTTTAAATTGAATTTTCTTGAGCGTGAAAAACCCGTCATACACGACTTCCTCATTAAGAATTTCAATATCACGCTGATTAAACTGTTGAATTTCAGACATCTTTTTCTCCAAATACTGCGGTGAAAATCATACGCTCAAAAAACGATAAAACAAATAAAAGGTTCATACTTTTTGTTGAAACTTTGACATGGCTCACAAAAAATAAAACCTGTGATTGATTTATAATCACAGGCTTTCTCATTACTCATTACTTACTACAGTTCAATTAATAGCTCCGAAATAAAACCGTTTTTTCCGTGTTCATTTGGATAGCCCAATGGATTAATCACTACACGACATCCTTGGAAAACAGTATCTACCGCAGAGTGGGTATGCCCAGAAAACCAAAAGTTAAAACCGTCCAAACTAATATCATTGATAAAATATGGATTTAATGGAGAATTATCAAATTGAGGGTCTTGGCAAATTAAAGAAGGCGGAAAATGTGTAAGAACAACAGTTTTATCTTTTCCTCGAAACCGATTAATCCAATTTAATTGGTGATTAAAAAAGCGAACATAATCATTAGCTGTAATTCGCCTTTCAGATTTTTCATTTGCTTGATAATCAAAAATATACCCGAAATCGGCAATACATCTTTCAGATATCAATTTAAACTTTTCGTGTTCTCGAAAAGCTACCGTATTTTGCCTAAAATTAGTAAATAATGTCCCCCCAACAAAACGCCATCCATCAAACTCAAAGACTTGATGCTCAAATAAACAATTCAATTTTAAATCCAGAATCTTGCGATAAACTTCCGTCATATTTTCATGATAAAAATCATGATTACCCAGCACAAAAACATAAGGCTTGCCAAATTTTTTACAATTTTCATGAAATTCAATCGCACCGCTCAATCCATTCCCAAAATCACCAAGATGGACGATTAAATCTGCATTTTGATCGACAAAATACGGTGTTCCATGTGTATCCGAAAGTAGCTGTAATTTCATTTTTTATCCCTAGTACTCTGAAATCAAATTCAAAATCCGTTTATCCGACACCTGATATTTCGTGCCTAATTGCTGGGCGAACAAGCTCACCCGTAATTCTTCAATCATATAGCGAATTTCAGCCACCTCATCAGAAATCGGCTTAGATTTGGGTAATTTTGCTAAAAGTTGTTGATAGGCCTGTTGGACTTGATCTACGCGTAACATTGCCGCACGATCACGGTTCACATCTTGAGCCAGCTTGTCGATACGCTTATCAATGGCTTGTAAATAACGCAATAAATCCGGCAATCGAGAGTAGCCACTTTTTTGCACAAAGCCCTGATACACCAACCCACTCAGTTGCGATTTAATATCCGAAAGGGCAAATGCCATCGTAAAATCCATTTTACCTTTTAAACGTTGGTTTAAGGCGTGGTTAAAGGTTAAAATTTGTTCCACTTTTTGGGCGATATCGACCGTAACTTCATTGAGATTTTCACGCACAAAATCCCGTAATTTTTCAAAACCCTCTTCATTCCATACAAAACCGCCAAAATCCGTAATCAGTTTATCTACCGCACAAGCAATGCAATCGTCAATTAAATCCAACACCCGCCCAAATGGTGTGAAATATAACCCCAGTTTCGCTTTATTCGGC
The DNA here is from genome assembly GCF_002000545.1 of Rodentibacter trehalosifermentans. GTDB lineage: Bacteria > Pseudomonadota > Gammaproteobacteria > Enterobacterales > Pasteurellaceae > Rodentibacter > Rodentibacter trehalosifermentans. The sequence continues at coordinate 15,988 of NZ_MLHL01000040.1, forward strand.
AATTTTTCATGAAGATACTTAATAGGGGATGGCACATTCAGTAACAATAAGCGGCGTAATCCCTGCTGCATTGCCACCTTTTGCTCAAATTCCGTTTCAAAGAGTTTGATCCCGACGGCATCTTTTTCATCCACAATTGCCGGAAAGGCTTTCACACTAAACCCTTGCTTTTTCTGCTCATAAAATTGCGGTAAATCGGCGAAATTCCAAACATGTACACCGGTTTGTTCAATGCCGTCATCCGCTACCGCAGAAATGCTCTCTTGTACACGCTCTTTCAACGCAAACTTCAGGGCATCCAAATCCATCGATTCGGCAATTTTCTTGCCTTTTTCATCCACCACTCGAAACGTCATTTTTAGATGGCTTGGAATTTGTGCCCAGTTCCAATGTTCCGCCTCCACCGTCACCCCCGTCATACGGCGTAATTCGTAGATGAGGGTGTCCAATAATGGTTTTTCTAAAGGGATGGCACGGCCTAAAAAGGCTTGAGCATAATTCGGTGCCGGAACAAAATTACGTCGATACGCCTTCGGTAACGATTTAATCAATGCAATGACTAATTCCTCACGCAAACCCGGAATTTGCCAATCAAAGCCTGTCATTTCTACCTGATTAAGCAATGGCAAAGGAATATGCACCGTCACACCGTCCGCCTCTGTGCCCGGTTCAAATTGATAGGTGAGTTTGAGTTTAAGGTTACCCTGATACCAAAAGTTGGGAAAATCCAGTTTACTGACTTGTTCTGCCTTATCATTAATCAGGAAAGCCCGCTCAAAATTCAGTAATTCCGAATGCTGTTTTGAGGCTTTCTTCCACCAAGTATCAAAATGTTTTTGTGAAACGACCTCTGTACCGATACGTTGATCGTAAAATTCAAACAGGGTTCGCTCATCAACCAAAATATCCCGACGACGGCTTTTGTGCTCCAGCTCTTCTATTTCATTAATCAACTTTTGATTTTGTTTGAAGAAGGGGTGTTTGGTATGCCAATTCCCCTCAACCAAAGCCGATTGAATAAAAATCTCTCGGCTCACAACCGGGTCAATTGCTCCATAATTGACCACTCTTGCCTGCACAATCGGCACACCATATAAACTTACTTTTTCATCGGCTATCACCGCACCACGGGATTTTGACCAACGAGGTTCTGCATAAGATTTTTTCACCAAATGCTCAGCAAGGGGTTCTATCCATTCCGGTTCAATCTCTGCCACCATTCGCCCCCAAAGTTTTGAGGTTTCCACCAATTCTGCCGCCATGATCCATTTCGGTTGTTTTTTGAAAAGTGCGGAATTAGGGAAAATCGAAAAATGGGCATTACGCGCACCAAGATATTGTTGTTTTTCCACTTCTTTTAACCCGATATGGGATAGTAAACCACTTAAAAGTGCGCTATGAATTTGCGGATACTCTGCTTTTTCGGAATTAATCGGCAACCCCATTTCACGCACAGAAAGGCGAATCTGATGATAAATATCTTGCCATTCTCGAAGGCGTAAATAATTTAAAAAATCTTTTTGACACTGGCGGCGAAATTGATTTTTGCTCAAGATTTTTTGTTGTTCTTGGAGATAATGCCAAAGATTTAAGAAGGCCAAGAAATCGGATTTTTTATCGGCAAAACGGCGATGTTTTTCATCTGCAGCCTGCTGTTTTTCCGTTGGACGCTCACGAGGGTCTTGAATAGATAGGGCAGAAACGATCACCATCACTTCATAAACACAGCCCAAATTGACCGCACTTAGCAACATTTTTGCCAATCGGGGATCAACGGGAAGTTGGGCCAGTTGACGACCAAGGTTTGTAAGAACACGTTTTTCTTTTGATGTTGAGGAACGCTCTCCCTCCTCAGCGCTACGGACAGTATCCCTCGTAAATGGAGGGGGCGATTTTCTAATCCTCTTCCACGCCAACGCCCCCAACTCTTCCAACAATTTCACACCATCTTGGATATGTCGTCTATCCGGGGCATCAACAAAGGGAAAGGCCTCAATATCATCTAAGCCTAATGCCATCATTTGTAAAATCACGGAAGCTAAATTGGTGCGTAAAATTTCCGGATCGGTAAATGCCGGGCGGGAATTGAAATCTTCTTCAGAATAAAGACGAATACAGATCCCTTCGCTCACCCGACCACAACGGCCTTTGCGCTGATTGGCAGACGCCTGTGAAATCGGCTCAATCGGTAAGCGTTGTACTTTGGTTCGATAACTATAGCGGGAAATTCGAGCCGTACCCGGGTCAATCACATATTTAATGCCCGGTACGGTAAGCGAGGTTTCCGCCACATTCGTCGCTAAAACAATACGATTTAATCCGCTAGGATGAAAAATTTTATTTTGTTCCTGTGCAGAAAGGCGGGCAAAGAGCGGGAGAATTTCCGTATGCTTTAAATTTTGTTTTTGTAAAGCCTCTGCCGTATCACGAATTTCCCGTTCGCCATTCATAAAAATTAAAATATCGCCTTTGCCTTCTGCTTGAAGCTCATCTACCGCATTTAAAATGCCTTGTAGTTGATCTTGCTCTTCTTCATCCACAATAGGACGATAGCGCACTTCCACAGGATAGGTTCTGCCGGAGACTTCAATTATCGGGGCATTGTTGAAATGCTTGGAAAAACGTTCTACATCAATGGTGGCGGAAGTAATGATAATTTTTAAATCCGGACGACGGGGTAAAAGCTGCTTTAGATAACCAAGAATAAAATCATTATTCAAGCTACGCTCGTGGGCTTCGTCAATAATCAAACAAGTATATTGATTAAGAAAACGATCCGTTTGAATTTCTGCCAGCAAAATTCCGTCGGTCATGAGTTTAATTTGAGTATTCTCGCCGACTTGGTCATTAAAGCGGACTTTATATCCCACTAGATCGCCCAATTCGGTTTGTAACTCTTCTGCAATTCGGGTGGCAACGGAGCGGGCGGCAATTCGACGGGGCTGGGTATGTCCTATCATACCTAAACGCCCAAGCCCCAATTCCAAACACATTTTCGGTAATTGCGTGGTTTTCCCCGAGCCGGTTTCCCCGGCTACCACAATCACTTGATGCGCCGACAGTAATTTTTCAATTTCCGTTCTGCGTTGGCTAACGGGGAGATCTTCAGGAAAAACTATCGGATTTTTAACCGCACTTTGGCGCTGTTCCACACGCCATTTTGCCTGTTGAATTTGTTGTTCGATTTCCGATGCGACTGCTTGTTGAGCCTGTGGATTTTTAATTTTAGCAATACCCTGAATACGCGAGAACAACCGACGCTTTTCTACAAGCATCAGGTTATCGAGTTGGGTGAAAAGAGAATGTTGTAAGGGCGTAAACTCGGATTTTATTGTGCTTTTCTTCATTCTGATTTACTTTTTATACTACCGCAAGCAAGGCTTAGCCAACCGATTAAAAATAATATACCGCCAATTGGTGTGATCCAAACAACCGATTTGCCCACACCAAAAGCAAGAGCATACAAACTGCCACTAAAAAAGACGATGCCTAATGTCCAAGCCAGTGTCGCTAAATTGGCAAATTTGTTATCTCGCCCGCCTGACAAACCGAGGGCTAAAATCGCTAAAGTGTGAAAGAGTTGATATTTCAGACCGGTGTCAATCCATGCCAGTGCTTTAGCATCTAACATATGGCTTAAACCATGTGCCGCCAAAGCCCCCAAGCCGACACTAAAAAAACCGCTCAAAGCGGCAATCAATATCCCTTTATTTTTCATCATCATTTTCCCAACAGTAATGCCAACATACCGGCTGCGATAAGCGGCCCAACGGGAATCCCACCAAGAAAGGCGACACCTGCCACCGTGCCAATTAATAGCCCGGTTACCAACACTGGTTGTTCTCCCATTAAGGAAACCCCTTTTCCGGCAAGCCATGCCACAAACACACCAACGACAACAGAAAGGGCCATTTTCCAACTGAGGAAATCAGCCCAGTTCGGGAGTTTGATTTTCCCTGATACGAGCGGGCTTAATACCCCCGCAGTAAGAATGACAATGCCGATTTTTAAACCGTATTTTTCAACAAATGGAATATATTGAGATAAAAAAGTTTGCTGCATAATTAACAGCACCGCCGCAGAAATGGTGATAGCACTGTTATGGCTGACCAAACCGAGAACGATTAAAATAACCAACAACAACGCTATCATATTCAATTGTAATGACATACTCTACCTAAAATTGCAATAACCCTGTCGGGAAAATAAACCGGTCGGATTATAGCAATTTCTTTATTTTCTGTGTTTTTTATTTTCCCCTCATTTCACGCGCCCACAGACTCCAGCATTTCTTTTGCATTGGCTAAGGCAAGCTCTGTAACTTGGCTTCCGCCGAGCAAACGGGCTAATGCGGGAATGCGTTCATCTTGCGAAAGTGCGGTCATTTTGGTTTCCGTTTTTCCCTCTACGGTGAATTTTTCAACATTAAATTGATGATGCCCACAGCTGGCAACTTGGGGTAAATGCGTTACACACAGCACTTGGCATTGATGTCCTAATTGACGTAACAATTTTCCTACCACACTGGCAGTTGAACCACTAATTCCCACATCGACTTCATCAAAAATGAGGGTAGGAATCGCCGATTGATCAGAGGTTAATACTTGAATCGCCAATGAAATGCGAGAAAGCTCCCCACCGGAGGCAACTTTAGAAAGCGGCTGAGGCTGCTGCCCGAGATTACTGCGTAAAGTAAAAATAACCTGATCTGCCCCATCTGCTGTGATTTTCTCATTATCGGTTTTAACTTCGATATAAAATTGTGCATTTTCCATTGCAAGCTGTTTAATAGAATCCGTGACTTGTTTTGCTAAACGCTCGGCGGATTGTTGACGGCTTGCCGTTAATGCACTTGCACTTGCCTGCATTTGTCTAAAGGCCGCTTTTTCTTGTGCCAAAAGCGCTTCTTCACTTTCCGAAAAATCTAAAAGTGCGGTCAATTCTGCTTTTAATTTTTGATGCCATTCCACTAATTCTTCAGGTTTTACATGATGCTTTCTTGCCAACTGCAATGCTTGCCCCATACGCTGTTCAATTTCCTGTAATAGCATGGGATCCTGCTCAATGTTTGATGATAGATGTTGCACTTCATTAGTGGCCTCTTGCACTTGAATGAGGGCTTCATTTAATAAATTTTGTACATCGCTATAACGGGGATCAAGCCCAACAAGTTCATCAATATATTGTGTTGCACGATAGAGCATGGTATCGATACTCACCGTTTCATTTTCACTTAAAAGCTGTAAAGCGGATTGAGAAAGTTGGGTGAGCTGCTCACTGCTTGATAAACGGCGCTGCTCTTCCTCTAATTCAAGGTATTCATTCGGGCGAAGGTTAAATTCGTCTAACTCTTCCACTTGATACTGTAAGAGTTGTTTTCTGGCTTCATTTTCTGCGACTTTTTGCTGAAATTGCTTCACTTGCGTTTGTAAATTTTTCCATGCCCGATAATCATCACGCATTTGGCTGAGCAAATCCGTATGTTGTGCAAAACCATCGACTAATTGAAGTTGGTAGTCATTTTTGAGTAAAAGTTGGGAAGCGTGCTGACCGTTAATATGAATTAAATATTGTCCGATTTCTTTAAGTTGAGCCGCAGAAACCGGTGTGCTATTGATAAAGGCTTTAGAGCGACCATCGGCATTGATGACTCGGCGTAAAATACATTCGGAAGGATTTTCCGCATCTTGCAATTCCTGTGCTTGTAACCAATGATAAGCAAGATTGGTTGATTGGAGATGAAAGCTTGCACAAATTTCTGCGCGTTCCTGCCCTTCTCTTACCATAGCACTTTCGACACGTTGCCCTAAGCATAAACCCAAGGCATCAATCGCGATGGATTTCCCCGCCCCGGTTTCACCGGTAATCACAGACATACCTTTGGCTAATTCAATATCTAGCTGACGAACAATGGCAAAATTATTAATAGTAAGTTGGGTAAGCATAATAAAAATCCTTGGTTACTGTATATTTATCATATTAATACTGATTTAATATACAGTAAAGGTTTTTTTACGATGTGACTTAGAAATTTTTTAACCAGCCTAATTTTGTACTTAATACATTGTAATAATTATAATTTTTTAGGTGGAGCAGACGTAATTTGTGTTCACTTTTCGCAATATGAACAATATCATCCGGTGAAAAGCCCAAGGCAATCTGGCTATCACATCCCACTTCTAACTGTGAGGTGTTATGTTCTGCAAAACGGATAGAAATTTTACTGTCGCCATCAATCACCAGTGGGCGTGATGAGAGGGTGTGAGGGAACATTGGCACCAGTGCAATAGCATTGAGATTCGACGTTAAAATCGGCCCACCGGCTGACAGTGAATAAGCCGTCGAACCTGTCGGGGTGGAGACAATTAATCCGTCAGAACGCTGGGAAAAAGCCAGTTTATCATTAATATAGACATGAAAATCAATCATATGGGCAATTTTTGCAGGGTGGATCACCGCCTCATTAATTGCATTTCCTTTAGCAATAATTTCACCATTTCGCTCAATTTGCGCTTCTAAAAGGAAACGTTCTTCGACAAAAAATTCGCCCCGCTCCAAGCAGGCTTCTAATTGAGCATAGGCATTTTTAGGGTCGATATCGGTTAAAAATCCCAAATTTCCCCGGTTAATTCCAATAAGCGGAATATTATATTTTGCCAAAATACGGGCACGGCCAAGCATATTGCCGTCTCCCCCAATAACAATCACAAGCTGTGCCGCTTGCCCGATTTGTTCTAACGTTGCCAAGGCTTGTTCAGGGAGCGACAGTTTTTCTGCCACCTCTTTTTCCACCAACACCTGATAGCCACGCTCAGTTAGCCAGTGGTAAACATTTTTGTGCATTTGCAGGTTCACATCATTACGCGGTTTTCCTGCTAAGCCGATAATTTTAAAAGAATTGTGTAAATCGTTCATTTGTACTCAATTTAGGCGAATATTGACCGCACTTGAATTCAAAATTTTCGTCATTATATTACATGGCACTTTAATTTTGCTAAAATACTACCAATTTTTGAATGAATGGAGAACAAAATGTCTGAACAAGCACAAAAGCCGAATGTAGATGAAGAAAAAGTTGAAGAAATTCAACAGGAAGCGGTTGAAGCAGTTGAAACCGAAGATCCTTTAGAAGAGGCGATTGCCCGTGTTCAAGAATTAGAAGAACAACTCAAGGCTCAGGTTGAAGAAACCGCGAAAAAAGAACAGGATTTGTTACTTCGTACCCGTGCCGAAATTGATAATATCCGCCGCCGTACCGAACAAGATGTGGAAAAAGCCCATAAATTCGCTTTAGAAAAATTCTCAAAAGACCTGTTAAATACCATTGATAATTTAGAACGTGCGCTGGCTAGTCCTGCCAATACGGAAGATGAAAGTATAAAAGCGTTATTTGATGGGGTAGAACTGACGTTAAAAGAGCTGATTTCTACTGTGGGTCGCTATGGTGTGGAAGCAGTCGGTGCAGTGGGTGAAATATTCAACCCAGATTTACATCAAGCCATTTCAATGCAACCGGCTGAAGGCTTTGAAGCCAATCAAATCACCACCGTTTTACAAAAAGGTTATACGTTAAATGGTCGTGTTATTCGCCCGGCAATGGTGATGGTCGCATCATAATGCTTAAAATATCATATAAAAGTGCGGTCGATTTTTCGGCCGTTTTTTGTTTCACCCCTTATCAATAAAATCTTGATCAAGATCACGAAAATAATATTTATTTGAGATTAATTCTCATACATAAGATTTTTATTCTCCCCTTTGAAGTCAAGGCTCTACTCCATTTTCCATCTATAAAATTGAACAAAAACACTACATATTGTGTGTTGATTATATCTTTTTATCTATATATAGTATGCGGAAATTTTAGAAATACTATATTTTGGAGCATACAATGAACGGCTTTAGTGTCATTAAACGTGATGGTTCACGCGTGGATTTTGAAATTCAACGTATTATCCAAGCTATCAAAAAAGCGGCAAGTGCGGTGAATATTCACGATGAATTTTATTGCCATCAAATTGGCCATGATATCAGCAATGCGATTTTTACCCACCACCAACAAGAAATCGACATTAATCAAATCCAAAAAATTGTCGAAGACAAATTAATGGCAAGTCGCTATCCTCAAATTGCACGAGCCTACATTGAATATCGCCATGATCGTGATTTAGCCCGTGAAAAACGCAGTAAACTGACAAAAGAGATTGAGGGGTTAATTGAACAAAGCAATGTGGAATTGTTAAATGAAAATGCCAATAAAGATGCGAAAGTCATCCCAACCCAACGGGATTTACTCGCCGGCATTGTGGCAAAACATTATGCCAAACACCACATCCTGCCACGTGATGTGGTTGAAGCCCATGAAAAAGGGGAAATTCATTATCACGATTTAGACTATGCGCCTTTTTTCCCTATGTTCAACTGTATGTTAGTGGATTTAAAAGGCATGCTCTCTCAAGGGTTTAAAATGGGCAATGCGGAAATTGAACCGCCAAAATCCATTGGTACGGCAACCGCTGTAACCGCACAGATCATCGCCCAAGTTGCCAGCCATATTTACGGCGGTACGACGATTAATCGTATCGATGAGGTGCTGGCACCTTATGTACAACTCAGTTATGAAAAACATTTAAAAAATGCACAAGAATGGCAAATTCCGAATGGAGAAGGTTATGCAAAAGCGTTGATTGAAAAAGAATGCTTTGATGCCTTTCAATCCCTCGAATATGAAGTGAACACCTTGCATACCTCAAACGGGCAAACGCCTTTTGTCACCTTTGGGTTTGGTTTAGGGACAAGTTGGCAAGCCCGTTTAATCCAACAAGCGATTTTGAAAAACCGTATCCGTGGTTTGGGCAAAAACCATAAAACGCCAGTTTTCCCTAAACTCGTCTTCACTATTAAAAAAGGATTGAATCAAGCCAAGGGCGATCCGAATTATGATATTAAACAGTTAGCCCTTGAATGCGCCGCTAAACGAATGTATCCGGATATTTTGAATTACGATCAAGTAGTGAAAGTCACCGGCTCTTTCAAAGCACCGATGGGTTGCCGCAGTTTCTTGGGGGCGTATGAGGAACAAGGCGAGGAAATTCACGATGGGCGTAACAATTTAGGCGTAGTCAGCCTCAATTTACCGCGTATCGCCTTAGAATCCAAAAACGAGGCAGAATTCTACCGCACTTTAGATGCACGTCTCGCTATTGCCAAAAAAGCCTTAATGACAAGAATTGCCCGCCTTGAAAACACCAAGGCCCGTGTTGCGCCAATTCTTTATATGGAAGGCGCCTGTGGGGTACGTTTAAATGCCGACGATAATGTGGCACAAATTTTCAAAAATGGGCGGGCTTCTATTTCACTCGGCTATATTGGTATTCACGAAACCGTCAATGCCCTTTATAAAAAAGGTCATATTTTTGACGATGAACAACTGCGTGAAAAAGGCATTGAGATTGTTCGTCACTTAAACAATGCCGTGAAACAATGGCAACAAGAAACCGGCTATGCATTCAGCCTTTATTCCACCCCAAGTGAAAACTTATGCGACCGCTTCTGCCGTTTAGATACCAAACAGTTTGGCATGATTGAAGGGGTGACCGACAAAGGCTACTACACCAACAGCTATCACCTAGATGTAGAAAAGAAAGTCAATCCTTACGATAAATTGGATTTTGAAATGCCCTATCCGCCTTTAGCCAGTGGTGGGTTTATTTGCTACGGCGAATATCCGAATATCCAACACAATTTAAAAGCGTTGGAAGATGTATGGGATTACAGCTATGACCGTGTGCCTTATTACGGCACCAATACACCGATTGATGAATGTTACGACTGTGGCTTTACCGGCGAATTTCACTGCACAAGCAAAGGCTTTGTCTGCCCGAAATGCGGCAATCACGACAGTAGTAAAGTCTCTGTTACCCGACGTGTGTGTGGCTACCTAGGCAGCCCCGATGCCCGACCATTTAACGCTGGGAAACAAGAAGAAGTGAAACGCCGGGTGAAACATCTTTAATTGAAAAAATTATTCTTATGCTAAAATGGCTCACTTTCAATGCGCCATTTTTTGTAAAGGACGTCATTATGCAAAGCAGTCTTGAACATTTACTCAACCTCTTAAAATTCGAAAAAATTGATGATTTACTCTTTCGTGGGGAAAGTCAGGATTTGGGGCTTCGTCAGGTTTTTGGTGGGCAAGTGGTGGCGCAGGCCCTTTCAGCTGCAATGCAAGTGGCCCCTCAAGATCGCCTTTTACATTCCTGTCACGCTTATTTTCTTGCCCCGGGAGACAGCCAATATCCAATTATTTACGATGTGGAAACCTTGCGTGAAGGCAGAAATTTCTCCGCATTGCGTGTGAAAGCAATTCAGCATAACGAGCCGATTTGCCATATCACCGTCTCCTTCCAAACCGATGAAACGGGCTTTGATCACCAAAGTGGGATGCCCGATGTTGGGCTGCCTGAGAATTTCATTGATGAAAATGCCATGATACAAAAAATGGCACTTCATTTGCCTTCGCCTTTAAAAGAAAAATTTGTGGTAGAGCGCCCTTTTGAGATACGAACAAAATATCTTAATAATCCCTTTAGTGGCATAAGGTTACCCGCTGAACAATATGCCTGGTTTAAAACACAGGGAAAGGCGCCGCTTGATTTGGGTATTCAGCAATGTTTACTTGCCTATTTTTCTGATTTTCACTGTATTTTGACCGCACTTCACCCCCATGAAAAAGGCTTTTTGCAGCAAGGAATGAAAGTCGCCACCATTGACCATAGCATTTGGTTTCACCGCCCATTTGATTTGAATCAATGGCATCTCCATGCTATCGAAAGTAATAATGCTTTTGCCGGACGTGGGCTGGCACGGGGACAAATTTTTTCACAAGAGGGAAAACTGATTGCCACCACGCAGCAAGAAGGGTTAATTCGTTATCAAAAATAACCGCAGTTGAGTTAATAATAAGCAATATAAGGTTACTGAAGTCTTATAGGAAACCGTTCCCAATATAAAATAAATGCTTATTAATTGAAATTTTACCCTCAAAAACAAAGAAATTTTACCGCCGTTAATAGTTTAGATATTATTTTGCCGGATAGAATTGGTCTTATTTATATCCGCCATTATTGCTATCCGACACTTTCTGCAAACGGCTTTTTACACATAATTTAGAATACCGTTTTTCTTTAATTAACTTCCTTAATCCGCAATTCTTTCGGTACTTCAAAGAACATATTTTCTTCAAGCCCTTGTAGCTCTTCCAATTCCGTTGCCCCTAATTCTTTTAAACGGGCAATAATGGATTGGACTAACTCTTCCGGTGCAGAGGCCCCTGCGGTAATGCCAATAGTTTTGACTTGATCAAACCAGTGGGGTTGAATATCCGCCGGGTCATCAAGGAGTTGTGAGAGCACCCCCATACGGGAGGCCAATTCCGCTAAACGGTTAGAATTAGAAGAGTTTTTTGACCCCACCACTAAAACCAGATCCGACAATTTTGCCAATTCACGCACGGCTTCTTGACGGTTTGTGGTGGCATAGCAAATATCATTTTTGTGTGGGCCTTGGATTGAGGGATATTTTTCTTTTAATGCTGAAATGGTTTCCGCGGTGTCGTCCAAAGAAAGGGTGGTTTGTGTCATAAAGGTTAGTTCATCACTTTCTTTTACCGGCAAACGGGCAATGTCTTCCACACTTTCAATGAGATAAATCCCGCCCTCTTCATTGCTATATTGACCCATTGTGCCTTCCACTTCCGGGTGGCCCTTATGCCCGATAAGAATGGCTTTTGTCCCTTTACGACTTGCTCTTGCCACTTGCATATGCACTTTGGTCACCAACGGACAGGTGGCATCGAACACTTTTAATTGACGATCTTTGGCTTCCTGACGTACCGCTTGAGAGACACCGTGTGCAGAGAAAATCACAATAGCACCGTCCGGCACTTCGCTCAATTCTTCTACAAAAATCGCACCACGTTCACGCAAGCCATTGACGACAAAACGATTATGCACCACTTCATGACGCACATAAATCGGCGCACCGTGAATTTCGAGGGCAAGTTCTACAATGCTGATGGCACGGTCAACACCGGCACAAAATCCCCGTGGATTGGCTAAAATTATCTTCATTTTTGACCGCTCTTTTATGCTTGTTTATCTTGAATTTTTTTCTTTTCGGTTTTAAAGGCATCGATCATTAGTAAACCCGCCCCAATACAAATTGCCACATCGGCGATATTAAATACAGGGTAATGATAAATATCCCAGTAAAAATCTAAAAAATCCACCACAAAACCGTGATAGGTGCGATCCACCATATTGGCTAATGCGCCACCAATGATGAGGGCATAGGCACTATTTTGGAGCTTTTGATCAGCGGTATTTTTCTTTAAAAAATACATCAACATCAAAGAAATACCGATAGCTAATACAATAAAAAAGTATTTTTGCCAGCCATCGTGATCCGCTAAAAAGCTGAATGCCGCACCGTAATTACGCACATAAGTGAGATTAAATATCGGCAAAATATTCACGCTCTCGTAGAGGGCAAATTTTTGAACCACAAGATATTTGGTGAATAGATCAAGGGCGAAAGCCAGCACGCTGAGCCAAAGAAAGGAAAGTCCGGATTTTGTTTTAGCCATAAAAATTCCTAAATAAATGAAAAGTGCGGTCAAAATCAACCGCACTTTGAAGATGACAAATCACATTATGCGAAATGGCGAATTTCACCACTTCCTACTACATTTTCCACACAACGTGGGCATAATGCCGGATGTTGAGGGTTGATGCCGATTTTGTCGGAATAATGCCAGCAACGTGGACATTTTTCACCGCTTGAACGCACCACGCTTACCGCAATGCCCTCAAGTTCTCCTTCTGCGACCTCAGCCGGTTTTTCCGCAAGTGGTTTGACTATGGCTTTTGAGGTGATTAACACAAAACGCAATTCATCCCCGAGTTGATCGAGTAAGGCACGGTATTCGTCATTGGCATAAAGGGTCACTTCCGCTTCTAATCCGCCACCAATGACTTTCTCATTACGGGCGATTTCTAGCACTCGGTTCACTTCAGAACGCACAGTGATGAGTTTTTGCCAATAGGTATCGTCTAATTTTTCGTTTTCACCTAATCCGAATAAGCCGGTGTAAAATTCTTCAGTGAAGACAAATTCCGCACGCTCATTTTCGGTTTTTGGTAAATATTGCCAAATTTCATCCGCGGTGAAAGATAAAATCGGTGCCATCCAACGCACTAAGGCTTCAGAAATGTGCCACAAGGCAGTTTGACAGCTACGACGGGCAAGACTATCTGCTTTGGTGGTGTATTGACGATCTTTGATAATATCTAAATAAAATGAGCCCATTTCCACCGAACAGAAACGCATTAAGCGTTGTACCACCGTATGAAATTGATAGTTATCATAGGCTTCAATAATTTCTTTTTGTGCTTCTAAGGCACAAGCTACAGCCCAACGATCTAAGCTAATCATCTCTTCCGGTTTGACTAAATCACGTTTTGGGTCAAATCCGTTAAGATTCGCTAACAAGAAGCGGGCGGTGTTGCGGATGCGGCGATAACTGTCGGCAGCACGTTTTAAAATTTCATCGGATACGGTTATTTCACCGGTGTAATCCGTTGATGCGACCCATAAGCGTAAAATATCGCCACCGAATTTATCCATCACTTCTTGTGGGGTGACTATATTACCGATGGATTTTGACATTTTTCGTCCTTGACCGTCCACCGTAAACCCATGAGTGAGCACTTGTTTATAAGGCGCTTTATTATCCGTTGCAGTGGAAAGCATTAAAGAGGACATAAACCAACCACGGTGTTGGTCTGAACCTTCCAAATACATATCCGCACTGTGTCCTGCAAATTCCGGGCGATTAGCCACTACAGAAGAATAGGTCGAGCCGGAATCAAACCACACATCTAAGGTATCCGGCACTTTGCGATAATGCTCTGCATCGGCACCGAGTAATTCTTTTTCGTCTAAATCCCACCAAGCTTGAATACCGGCTTTTTCCACACGTTTTGCCACTTCCTCAAGTAATTCCAAGGTACGAGGGTGTAATTCTTCCGTTTCTTTATGGACGAACATCGTCATCGGCACGCCCCAAGTACGTTGACGGGAAATACACCAATCAGGTCTATTTTCCACCATTTTTTCAATGCGTGCTTGTCCCCAACTTGGAATCCAACGCACCGATTTAATTTCACCTAAGGCTTGCGGGCGTAGTCCTTTCACTTCCATACCGATAAACCATTGTGGTGTCGCACGGAAAATAATCGGGGTTTTATGACGCCAACAATGCGGATAGCTGTGGGTGATTTTTTCTACTTTTAATAAGTTACCGGTTTCTTGCAATTTTTCTACGACAAGGGGATTTGCCTCAAAGACACCTTTGCCGGCAAAAAATGGTGTAGTGGAAATAAATTTACCATCATTTGCCACAAGACAAGCCATCGGCAAATTATATTTTTGACCGACAATAAAGTCATCTAAACCGTGATCCGGTGCCGTATGAACCAAACCCGTACCGCCATCGGTGGTGACATGATCGCCTAAAATCACCGGTACGCAGTAATCATTAAAAGGGTGACGGAATTGAACTAATTCAAGGGCCTGACCTTTCACCGAACCTAAAATTTCGACCTTCTCAATGCCGGCTGCTTTTGCTACAGATTCCACAAGATCTGCTGCCAAAATGACACGCTCATCGCCTAATTGCACCAGTTGATATTCCAACTCAGCGTTTACTGCAATGGCACGGTTAGAAGGCAGGGTCCAAGGAGTTGTTGTCCAGATCACGGCAGAAAGTGGACCATTTCCTTTACCTTTGGCATTAAATTTGGCTTCAATTTCGTCCGCACTTTCTGCCGGAAAACGCACATAAATAGAAGGTGACACTTTGTCTTCATATTCCACTTCGGCTTCCGCTAAGGAAGAGGCACAGTCCAAACACCAATGTACCGGTTTTGAACCCTTATAAAGATGACCGTTTTCAATCACTTTGCCTAGGGTTCGGATAATATTGGCTTCTGTATCAAAATTCATAGTGAGATACGGATTATCCCAATCACCTAACACCCCTAAACGGATAAAATCTTTCTTTTGTCCTTCCACTTGTTCTGCCGCATATTCACGACATTTTTGGCGAAATTCTGCAGCTGAAATTTTTTCGTTCGGTTTGCCCACTAAGCCTTCTACTTTCAGCTCAATCGGTAAACCGTGACAGTCCCAGCCCGGAATATAAGGTGAGTCAAAACCCAATGCGGTTTTGGATTTAATAATTATATCTTTTAAGATTTTATTTACCGCATGACCGATATGAATACTCCCGTTTGCATAAGGAGGGCCATCGTGCAAAATAAAGGATTTTTTGCCTTTTGAGGCTTCACGAATTTTTTGGTAAAGATTTTTCTCATACCAGTTTTTTAACATTACAGGCTCGCGTTTGGCTAAATCACCACGCATTGGAAAACCGGTTTCCGGTAAGTTAAGGGTGTTTTTGTAATCGACTGTCATTTTATCTTCCAATTTTTAGAGTAAATTTAAGCAACTTTTAAAGGGTGATGTGTGACATCACCACGTCCGGCAAGCAATCCATCCACCGAAATATCTTCATCTAAACAATCCCAATGGATTCCTCGACGGCTTAATTCATAACTTTCTAACTCACTTTTACTTGCATGTAATAATTTGGGGAACCATGCTAAAGGTACACCTAAAATACGCGCATCATCCAATTCAACCCACATTGTGTTTTCATCAAAGCGAATTGTTTTAGCTGAAATAGCCATACCATGCCTCCGTAAATTGTGTTTTATTGTTTTCGATAATAATAAAAATTTCTCTCAATTCTTTTGCGTTGAATCCATCGTTTCTTCCTAGAGAAATTTCCGGCTCCAACCAAAACTTCGCCTCTGATTCTGCATGACGAACGTGAATATGTGGCGGTTCTAAAGGGTTGCCTTCGTTTGAATAAAAGAAAAAAACATAGCCTTTAAAACGTAAAATTACCGGCATGGTTTTCTCCTAAAAAACGCTTTTGCCGTTTCAGCATCTCGTTTAATTTGTGCTTTTAAATCATCAAACGAAGGGAATTTCATTTCTTCTCTGATCTTATGGCAAAATTCCACTTCAACCAGTTCGCCATAAATGGTTTTGGCAAAATCAAATAAATGTACTTCCAACAATTGCATAACGCCGTTAATGGTTGGGCGTTTTCCCATGTTGGCAACGCCGTTAAAAATTTGGCCTGATTTTAACCGCACTTTGACCGCATAGACCCCTTTAATGGGGTTAACTTGGCGATGTAAACGGATATTGGCGGTAGGAAATCCCAATGTTCGGCCTAATTTATTGCCATGAATTACCCGCCCGAAAATACGATAAGGTTTACCTAACCAACTTTCTGCCAGGGCTAACTCATCTTTTGCTAAGGCTTCCCGAATGGTAGTACTGCTAATGCGTTGTTCATCCAAACAAAAGCTGTGGTTGTCTTCCACAGTGAAACCAAAACGCTCACCCGATTGTTTGAGCATAGCAAAATTGCCTTGGCGGTTAGCACCAAATTGAAAATCATCGCCAATGCTTAAAAATTTAACGTGGAGCTGATTGACTAAGGTTTGTTCAATAAATTGTTGTGCCGATTGCGCTGCTAAAGTGCGGTCAAATTTCGCCACAATGACGATATCCACCTTGGCTTGTTGTAAGTAATAAAGCTTATCACGCAAACGCATTAAACGGGCCGGCGCATTTGCCCCCATAAAATATTCTCGGGGTTGGGGTTCGAATAACAATACCGCCACGGGTAAATGTAATTCGTCGGCTTTTTGGCGAAGGTGGCGCAACACAGCTTGATGTCCTAAATGTACACCGTCAAAGTTACCGATTGTGAGCGCACAACCTTGTAAAACCCGACTTGCATGATGTAGCCCACGAATTAATTGCATCACCTTACCCACGAAAATTTTAGAATTTCGGCATTATAGCGGTTAGTTAGTTTTTTGTCAGCAAATGGTGGGGGCGAATCCCTAACAAAACCAACATACCGCCATAAACGATCGCCGCAAATGTGATTAACCAAGCCAGCCAATGAACCCGTTTTATAAAACTCATTATAGCCCATTCATTAATCGCAGGTGTGTAATGCCACACCGCAGCCCCCATTACACAGGCAGCCAATAAAACTTTTACAAAAAAGACCGCACTTTGGCGTGAAAAACGGTACACATCGGATTTTGCCAAGCCACGATAAAGCAGATAGGCATTCAAGGTTGCGGACATGGCAGAAGCCATGGCCAATCCCACATAGCTAAAGGGTATAGCGAGCACATTAAAGCCCATATTGCTTACCATCGCGATAATGCCGATTTTGACAGGGGTTTTGGTATCTTGCCGTGCGTAATAGCCGTTTGCGAGAATTTTAATCAGCATAAAACTTAACAGGCCGGCATTAAAAGCCCATAAGGAATAGGCGGCAGCGTGCACATCGCTAAAGGTAAAATTTCCCCGCATAAAAAGGGTGAGTAGCATGGGCTGTGCCAGTACGGCAATGCCTATCGCCGCCGGTACGCCAAGTAGTAAAATCATCCGTACTCCCCAATCCATGGTGTGGCGAAAATTGAGCGCACTTTGTTCAACATCCTCTTCTCGATTGACGTGATGGCGGGCAAGCGTGGGTAAAATCACCGTGGAAATGGCGATGCCAAATAACCCTAGAGGGAACTCTAACAGACGGTCGGAATAATAAAGCCAACTAATAGAGCCGGTCATTAAAAAACTGGCAATAACGGTATCCAGCAATAAATTGATCTGGCTAACCGATACACCAAAGAGTGCCGGAATCATCAGTTTACGAATTTTTGCCACCCCTTCATCGTGCCATGCCCATTGGGGTTTCACCAAAAGTCCGGCTTTTTTCATAAAAGGAATTTGGAATAAAAATTGTAATAAACCGCCAAGAAAAATCCCAATAGCAAGGGCGAGATCCGGGTTGTCCATTTGGGGGGCTAAGAAAAGTGCGGTGGCAATCATCGCAATATTCAACAATACCGGTGAAAAAGACATCACACCAAATTTGCCCAGCGTATTCAACACCGCACCGGAAAGGGCAACAAAGGTGACAAACCATAAATAGGGGAAGGTAATTTTTAACAGCAAAGAGGCTTGTTCAAATTTATGGGCATCAGGGCCATTGTTTAGCCAGTCGGTAAACCAGCCTACCCCAAATAATGCGGCAACAACCGGTGATCCCACCATTGCTAACAAGGTGACGATACTCACTAATCCACCTAATGTGCCGGAGACTTTGCCAATAAATTCACGGGTTTTATTTAAATCACCATTTTTACGGTATTCTGCCAATACGGGAACAAAAGCTTGGGAAAACGCCCCTTCGGCAAATAAACGACGGAGAAAATTAGGAATACGGTTGGCAAATAAAAAGATATCTGCGGCGGCGCCTGCGCCAATCAGATGGGCGATAACGACATCACGCACCAAACCTAACACGCGCGATAGTAAGGTCATACCACTGACAATAACACCTGATTTTAAAAGTCGTTTACTCAAAATGTGCTTCTCTTGGCTAAAATTTTTGCTTAATTGTATAGAAATTTTGTTTTTACGCTATATTCCAAGTAAAAAAACTGATAAAATTCGCCGCACATCGTTTGTGTGAGCCCCTATTGAAAGCGGTTGTAAAATAACGATGCTTACTTTCGGTTGTGTCTCACCGAAATCAACACAAATTTTCCATTGACAAACGTATAAAATATCGTCATATTGACGCCCTTTATTTTGTCACACTAATTAACAGAAATTTAGGAGTTTGACCTTGGCTAATATCAAGTCAGCAAAAAAACGTGCGGTACAATCTGAAAAACGCCGCCAACACAACGCAAGCCAACGCTCTATGATGCGTACTTATATCAAAAAAGTTTATGCTCAAGTAGCAGCAGGTGAGAAAGCAGCAGCTGAAGCCGCATTCGTTGAAATGCAAAAAGTGGTTGACCGTATGGCTTCAAAAGGCTTAATCCACGCTAACAAAGCAGCAAATCACAAATCGAAATTAGCTGCACAAATCAAAAAATTAGCGTAATAAAACAGCTTAAAAAAAACCGCACTTTTATGTGCGGTTTTTTATTGTCATAAGTAAAGAAGAGCACCGCAATAAACGGCTAAGCAAAGCACAATTGATTCTTTAAAGTTTTTTAGAAATTTGCCAGATTAGATCCTAAAGAAGAAAATATTTTTATAGAACTGAAAGATAAAGTGGTGGGCGATACCGGTCTCGAACCAGTGACCCCCTCCTTGTAAGGGAGGTGCTCTCCCAACTGAGCTAATCGCCCGATGAAAAGCCTTAAGGCTATCGGATAATTCTAAGTGACTAAGTGGTGGGCGATACCGGTCTCGAACCAGTGACCCCCTCCTTGTAAGGGAGGTGCTCTCCCAACTGAGCTAATCGCCCACTTAGAATCGCTTAGAATTTTGGGGTGACAACAGAGTACCTAAAAATAAGTGGTGGGCGATACCGGTCTCGAACCAGTGACCCCCTCCTTGTAAGGGAGGTGCTCTCCCAACTGAGCTAATCGCCCTCTGTTGTGGGAGGGCATTATAGAGATTTTCGAATTTTCGTCAAACTTTTTTTTCAAAACTTGATTTAACTGATGTTTTTTTAATCTTGATACTTAATTTTTCAATAAGATTATGGGTATTTAACAACCAAATTAAAAATTGCTTAAACGAAAGTAAAATCAAGTATTTTTTCCGGATTGAACAAGATAATTAATCTGCCAATGTAATAATTTTTGATAATCTTTAATTTTTTGCTTTTCTTCGGCTGTAGCATATACGATATTTTCCATTGATACATATCGTTCATCTTTCCACAAATACTTGATATCATTTTCTCCTGCCAAATCAATCACACCCGAATTATCCGCCCATGCCCAAGGTGTAACCGCAAAAGCATATTGCGGTTCATCTTGTAAAGCCAACATATTTCTTCCACCGACAGTCCAATATTCCGCTTCGGATAAACTCGCAGAAAAAAGTGTCGGCATAATATCTTTATGAGATCCGATTCGATTTTCCTCAAAACAAATTGGCAGATGTTTTTTTAAGCTTTCAGGTAAATAGATTAGAAAAGGAACAGAATTTGATGAAAAGATTTCTTTTGGCATATCTTCCCTTAGTGAACGGACATGATGATCGCCTGTTGCAGCAAGAATAATACGATCTTGTAAAGATCCCTTAGTGAGATTATCAAAAAATTCACCTAGAGCATTACAGGTATATTGATATGTAGCCAAAGTATTGTAGCGTTCTTTATCATTATTACCGTATTTTTCCTTTAATAGTGAAGGCGTCAAATTTTTAGGTATATAGGTTTGAGGAATTTGGTAAGGCGGATAATTTGTCATTGATAATATACTAATAAAAAGCGGGGAATCACTTTCAATTAATAATTTCTCTGCTAACTTAAAGGCATATTCATCCGCAATCCCCCAATAGGATAGGGTTTCCTTCGCTTCGGGAAACGCATCAATAATACTATTTTGATCATAGACCTCATCAACGCCCTGTCTAAGAAAATAATTTCCAAAATTTCGCCACATCATATTACCGGATGTAATAAAAATAGTCCGGTACCCCTGTTTTTTATAGGTTAAATAAGTGCTGAAAGGTAATGATATTTTTTGCGCGATAGATTGTGATATATTTTCATATCGGACTATTAAAGAATAAGTTAGATACCGTTGATGCAGTGCCGACATATTCCGCAAGAAACCGCTTAAATACAAATCCTTGATGAAAATAAGGGCGTAACTTACCTAAGAGATCATTATTATTAATGTTGTCATATTCTAGAAAATTAAAGCCAAAACTTTCCATTAATGCAAATACAACATGAGGTTTATTATTTTCTAAATAATCATTTTTATCTGTCTTTTTTATTAGCATTTCTGAATTAAAAACAGATTTTATTAGTTTAACACCATCCTCTTTTTCTACATACTCGAAGCTAATTTGTTGTTTCTTATCGGAAAAAGCCCATTGCATAGCAATTATTCCATTCGGCACCATTTTATTAATAATTGTATTATCACTAACCTGTGCATGATTTCTTCCCAAAGGTTCTGAACGCAAAGTACCACGGGAAAATAAAAATAGTAGCAATGAAATAATAATTAAAGTTATATAATTGACAGAAGGATTCCATTCAAAAATATAGCCATTATTCAAAATTAACACCTAGAAATAATAACAAATAAAGAAATAATAGGGTAATCATCATAACTATTTTTAACAATCGCTTCTGTATCATCCTCTACCAATCCAAAAATGAAAAGATCATAATGGTTATTATAGGTTTTAT
This sequence comes from Rodentibacter trehalosifermentans, assembly GCF_002000545.1. Lineage (GTDB taxonomy): Bacteria > Pseudomonadota > Gammaproteobacteria > Enterobacterales > Pasteurellaceae > Rodentibacter > Rodentibacter trehalosifermentans. The sequence continues at coordinate 37,385 of NZ_MLHL01000040.1, forward strand.
AATAGAAATTTCCAATTAAAATACCGGATAATAATAAAGACATTAAAGCAATGTATGATAACAAACTATATAACAATAAATGAGTGTTGATAAAAACCGTTATTAAGCCTAATAGAAAAAAGGTGAGAGAATAACAGCAATAATTTTTAGATCAAAACGTAATCCCCCAAAAAAAATAGAGGCGTTTAAATGAGGAAGCGTATTTACTATTTCCACTAATTTCCATTGGAATAAAATTATTCACCATCAAATATAGAATAATAAAAAAGATAGAAGAAAAAAATTAACAATAAGGTTAATAGATATTAATTGAATATAATTATGAATCATAGATTCGCTTAAAATATTTAAATTAATTGGATAACTAATGAGAAATCTTGAGTAGATAGCACAATGACCTTTTCTAAAACCTTAATTAAAATGTACAATCTTTATCCACTCTAGATTAGAGGTAAATTATAGAATGGTGAAACCTTTCGTCAAACAAATTTTATCGTTTTATGCTTATTCGTTAAATTTTTCATCTTAATTTTCAGTTTTTACTATTATTCGGCTTGAAGCATCGCTAAAATAGCAAAGTTTTATCTCAAATTTGTAGGTGACAGTAAAATGAAAATTGAAACGCTTTTTCCTTTTGATCCAAATATCAAAGTGCGTACAAGATTTGCGCCGAGTCCAACGGGCTATTTGCATGTGGGAGGGGCTCGCACAGCGCTCTATTCTTGGTTATTTGCCAAACACAATCAGGGCGAATTTGTGCTACGCATTGAAGATACGGATTTGGAACGTTCAACACCGGAAGCAACGGCTGCGATTTTAGAGGGAATGGAATGGCTTAATTTGGCTTGGGAACATGGCCCTTATTATCAAACCAAACGTTTTGATCGTTATAACCAAGTGATTGATGAAATGCTTGAGCAGGGTTTGGCTTATCGTTGTTACTGCACGAAAGAACGCTTGGAAGAATTACGCCATAAACAAGAACAAAATAAAGAAAAACCACGTTATGATCGACATTGTTTAAATGATCATAGCCATTCACCCAATGAACCTCATGTAGTGCGTTTTAAAAACCCAACGGAAGGCTCGGTAGTCTTTGATGATGCGGTGCGTGGCCGTATCGAAATCAGCAATAGTGAATTAGATGATTTAATTATTCGCAGAACAGATGGCTCGCCAACCTATAACTTCTGTGTGGTGGTAGATGACTGGGATATGGGTATTACCCATGTTGTTCGTGGGGAAGACCATATTAATAATACCCCCCGTCAAATTAATATCTTAAAAGCGCTTGGCGCACCAATTCCGGTGTATGCCCACGTTTCTATGATCAATGGCGATGATGGGCAAAAACTCTCCAAACGCCACGGCGCAGTGAGTGTTATGCAATACCGTGACGAAGGGTATTTACCGGAAGCCTTAGTCAATTATCTCGTGCGTTTAGGTTGGGGACACGGCGACCAAGAGATTTTCAGCCGTGAAGAAATGATCAAGTACTTTGAATTGGATCACGTCAGCAAATCTGCCAGTGCATTTAATACCGATAAACTTTTATGGTTAAACCATCATTATATCCGTGAATTACCGCCGGAATATGTGGCAAAACACTTGCAATGGCATTATCAAGATCAGGGGATTGATACCTCAAACGGCCCCGCATTAAGTGAAATTGTGACAATGCTTGCTGAACGTTGTAAAACCTTAAAAGAAATGGCAACCTCAAGCCGCTATTTTTTTGAGGAATTTGAAACCTTTGATGAAGCGGCAGTAAAAAAACATTTTAAAGGCAATGCGTTGGAAGCACTTGAAAAAGTAAAAGAAAAATTAACCGCACTTTCCAATTGGGATCTCCACTCAACCCACGAAGCCATTGAGCAAACAGCAGCGGAACTTCAAGTAGGTATGGGAAAAGTCGGTATGCCGTTACGTGTAGCGGTGACAGGCTCAGGACAATCTCCGTCAATGGATGTGACGTTAGTAGGAATTGGACGTGAACGGGTACTTGCCCGTATTCAGCGTGCGATTGATTTTATTAAGTCTCAAAATGCTTAATATTTAATCGTCTGATTTTTTCATGATAATTTCATATTGACAGCTGCGGCGGTAAAATTTAAGATACCGCCATCTTTCGGGGATATAGCTCAGTTGGGAGAGCGCTTGAATGGCATTCAAGAGGTCGTCGGTTCGATCCCGATTATCTCCACCAAATTAATAAAGCAAGGTAAATCACCTTGCTTTTTTTATGCTTAAAATTCAGCAATTTAGCGCACTTAATCGCGCTATTTAACGCATAATAGCGCATAATGACCGAGAATTTTAGTAACAAATAAGGGAACAAGATGATAGACTAACGCAAAATCTTGTTACCAAAAGGGCGATTTTATGGCAATCATTACTAAGCCTTTGACAAATACCGAAGTAGAAAAAGCCAAGCCAAGGGAGAAAGAATACAACCTAATGGACGGGCAAGGGCTTATGTTACGCGTTAAGCCCACTACCGCCAAAACATGGCTTTTTAACTATTACCACCCCACAACTAAGAAGCGCAAAAATATCACTATCGGAAGTTATCCCGAAATATCCATAGCACAAGCGCGACAATGGCGGGAAGAATACCGCGCCTTAATTGCTCAAGGAATAGATCCGCAAACCCACAAAGAGAAAGTAAAACGGGAACAAGAACTTGCCGAGGCTAACACCTTTCAGGCGGTGGCGGAAAAGTGGCGGGATAAAAAACGCGGGGAAATAACCGAAAAGACACTAGCCAAATATTGGGGAAGTCTGAATTTACATATTTTTCCTTTTATTGGGCGTTATCCGGTGGCGGATATTGTCCCCACGCTTGCGCTTTCTCCTTTGCAACGCGTAGAACAGCGCAATAATATTGATATGGCAAACCGTTTGGCGGGCTATATTAATGAAATTCTAAATTTTGCCGTGAATGGCGGGCTTATTCCTTTCAACCCTTGCGCGAAGATAGGGCAAGCACTGAAGAAGCCGAAAAAGCGGAATAATCCGCATATTGAAATTGATGAATTACCGCAATTTATGAAAGATTTGGCAAATGCTAACATAGAAACGCAAACGCGCTGGCTTGTTCAATTTCAACTTTTAACAATGACCCGGGCAAGCGAAGCAAGCGGGGCTAAATGGGCGGAAATTGATTTTAAAAATAAGATTTGGATTATACCGGCGGAAAGAATGAAAGCGCGGGAACCGCACGCCGTCCCGCTTTCAATCCAAGCCGTTGTTTTATTAAAACGCTTGCACGCCATTAATGGGCGTTTTGATTATGTGTTTTTGAAGCGCGGGGATAATAGCGCACCAATGAACCCTTCAAGCGTGAATATGGCGATAAAACGCTTTGGCTACGGTGGGCGACAAACCGCGCACGGATTCCGAGGGCTTGCGCGTACGTGGTTAGCCGAAAATGGCGTTAATTTTGAAATTGGTGAAGCGTGCTTATCCCATAGGATAGGTAGCGCAGTGGCTAAAGCCTACAATCACGCCTCCTACTTAGCGCAAAGAAAAGTGATTATGCAACAATGGGCGGATTTTGTAGAACAATGCAGTGCGGGCAGTTTACCGCAAAACCATTTAAAAATAGTAAACAGTTAGCCGGGCAATGGGGCGAAAAAGGGCAGTCAATTTTGACCGCCCTTTTTTGTATCTTGTGAAAATTTTTCCTATATAACAAAAAACTAATAGGACACTAAGGACAACAAGGACACTTTTTTAAGATAAAGAATAAAAATATAATTATTTCAATAAGTTATTAAATATTACTTAAACACTGAATCATAAAAGTGTCCTATTTTTTTATCAAAATGTCCTATTTTTTGGGGTAAATGTCCTATTTTTTTCCTATTTACCGCCCATTTCTTACCAAATAAAGAACAAAAAACAACCCCAAAACACCATTTTCCCCCGTCATGAAAATGATAAGCAGGCAATGATGAACAGACAACAAAAAAGGGCTTGCGCCCTTTCTTGATTTATCTTGCGCTACTGTAAAAATGAGTAGTACCCCTAAACCGTCTTTCAAATATCGCCATTTTTTAGCGTAAATCCCGCATAATTTGCCAAATTGTTCTATCGGATAACTGATATTTTGGGGAAAGTAGCCGCACTGTTTTTCTTCCGCTTAGTCCTTCTTCTTGCGTGTAATAGTCAAACTCCGCTTTAATTTGATAATTGCGCAAAACTTTTAAGGCAATATGGCAAAGGGGAATATAAATATCCTCACCGCTAAAATGGCGTTGCAATTTTTCCGCTAATTCCGCCCCTAGCGCATTTTCTAATTCAGGAAAATAAACTTTACCATTTGAAAAACGAAAGCAAACCCCACCAAAATTTTTTAGAAATAATTCTAGATTTTCCATACCGATAATCTCTGCTATTTCTTGCATAATTTCCGGTAAATAACACCGCACATCTTCCAGTTTTAACACCTTTACTTTTCCCCTTTTTTGCCGAATTTTTGCCAGTCTAACGGGAAGTTGGGGCAAGGTTAAGGGTGGGCAAAGGCTAGGAATAATCATCATTTTGAAGCGATTTCACACAAGCGGGGGCGTGTTGCTATGTTTAACTGGTTAAGCTTTAATCAATCGAAAGGTTTTTTATAGTCCCTTTTCTTTCAACTAAAATACTGTAAATCACTGTAAATTTGATTTAGTAAAATCAAAAAAATGAGAAATACCGCTTAAAGATATAAAAATTCATTTTTTATGCAAAAAATTCTTCTTTTTTGCCTTTATTTTCCCCGACGTTCGCCGAAATTTAAACAAAACAGGCGTTTTTAAAATTTTTAAACGAAACTTAAAAACATTTACGCATTTTTCTTTAAATTGAATATTTAATTTTAAAAACGCATAAATATTCATAAGGGACTATTATTTTTTGCGTGCGAGTTGAAAAATATTTTGCATAAAAATAGTGGTTTATTTTGCATAAAATCAATCACTTAAATAAAAATTGGTGCATTGCGTTATATTGCGCCTTGTTGTAGCGTATTAAATAACAATTCACACCAAGGAGGCGAAATGAGCGACTTAGTTACATCAGAATTTGACGGAATAGAAAAACATTACACCGTGCGGGAAATTAAAAATATTTTGGGCATTTCCCGCAGTAAATTAGACCGAATGGCAAAGGCGGGGAAATTGACAAAAATCAAAATGGGGCGCACAACGCTTTACCCTGAAAGTAGCCTTAAAGCCTGTTTAAAAATGGCGAGATAGCGGGGGAATTTATGCAATACGAAAGTTACCGGAAAGAATTTCTACAAGAATTTATCAGAAATGGGGGATTTGCAACGCGGGCTTTTCGTGCGGTGGTGGATTGCGCCGATACATTACCGGCAAACACCCTACGAGCGCGAGCAAGTGATTTACTGAATAACCCTATCACGCAAAAGAACCTTAAAGCCATATTAAAACGCCGCATAGAAAGCGATAAGCGTGTAACTATGCGCCTTTTGGCAAGTGCGGGGCTGGTGGAGTTTGCCGTTAAAGCGTGGGGAATTGCCGACACGTTCGCCTTGTATGAGCGAAAACAGCGCGAAAATTGGGGGGAAGAATGAAAAACGAAATTTTAAACCTACTCCAACCTGGACAAGCGGAAGAGGGAGAACACTATATCAACGCCCGCGAAGTGCATAGACTTTTACAAGTAGGGCGTGACTATTCAAACTGGATTAAGGCACGAATTAAACAAGCGGGATTTATTGAACATCAAGATTTTGAGATTGTAAAAAATTTGAGCTCACCCAAATTGGCGAGCGCAAATAATGAACAATCTTCACCAATGGCACGGCCTCAAAAGCTCATTGATTACATCATCACCCTAGACACCGCTAAGCATCTTTGCTTAATGGAGAAAAACGAAATAGGACGGGCAATTCGCCAGCATTTCATCGAGGCAGAAAAACAGCTTAAACGGATTGCGCCAAAGATTTATAAGAACACTCTGGCACAAACCCGCGCACGGTTGGAAAGTATCGACCGTAACCGCGAAATGACGGACGCCATCAAAGCGCAATTAGCCCGCGCCGGCAAAACGCCCAAGCCGTTTTATTACAGCCGTGAAAATGAAATGCTTGATAGCCTAATTTTGGGCGTGAATGTGCGGCAATGGAAGAGCGCGCGGGGATTTATGGGCAATGTGCGCCAGTCGTTTAATGTGGCGCAACTTAACACCTTAAAAACCTTGCAAGCAACCAACACCGCGCTAATTAATCTTGATTTAAGTTATCACGAAAGAAAAGGGCATTTATCCGCACTAGCCAAACGCACACGTGCTTAAAACGCTATATTTTGAAAACAAAAAGGCCCCAAAAATGGGGCATTTTTATAGAGTTGATTTTATGAAAAAGTTACAAACCAAACACTCAAACAAACGCGCGCATTATAGCGCATTTTTACGCCTTGCGCCGTCTTTTTGTACGCTTGTGCGAAATAGTTTACAAAATAATTTGCAAACTGCGGTCAATTTTGGCATTATTCCCACGCAGTCGCAAAAAACGACCGCCGAGCCTGGAAACTCGAACGATAAATCAACGGCGCATAGCACGCCTCAAGCGTGTTTTTTTATGCGTAGTTTACACACACCTAAAGAACGCCGAGAAAGTCTTGAACTTCAAGAGTGTCTATCTATGGTAGCGTGTAATGGGAAAGGTTCCGCCCTTTGCTGTGTTCCGTTGATCGCAGTTTTCCAGCCCGTTACACGTTACCGCCCAAAGCCTGGAAACTTCCGAGCGGTAACTCTTAAATCTATCATCAACGGAGTTACGCAAATGTACCAATTCATTTTTGCGGCTATACGTCGCACCGATTTAACCAATCATATCCAAAAAATCCGCATTAATGCCGACAGCGAACAACAAGCCCGAGCCATATTAGCCCGAGAGTTCGTGTTAATCCTTGCCGGCAAAATCAATCTTAAAAATGACCGCACTTTTTCCCCTGAACAAAATCACAGCTTGCAAAGTTCGGTGATGATGGGTAGTATCTGCGGCACTACTACAAACGAGGGCAACCGCAACCCTTATCTATGCGGTATTTTTTTATCTCAAATTCCTTTCAAGGGCTTACTACGCCCTAAAAATATCGAATTTGCGGTAAGGGCGACACCCCGAAATAAGGCTTTATGCACGAATAAGGGGGGCTATTCGTTTGTAGCAGTTGAACCCTTATCGCACCCACTCAAGGGCGATAATTCTTTACTTACTAAACAAACGAGACAATTCAAAATGACAACCTTTCAAACCCTAAGCGGAAACACCGCCCAAACTGTATCTATTGCATTCACTTCCAACCGTACGGAGGTGGTTTATGCGTAATATTCTACATAAAGCCTTGAGCGAACATTTAACCCAATTCATCCACGACCGCGAGCAATTAAACACGCTTTACACAACATTCAAAGAGCAAGAAGAAAGCACGGCAGAAGCTATTTCAATGTATGCCAACTTAATTTATAACTATGGCATTCATGAAGATTGCCATTTATCAAAAATTAATGCACCAACCGTGATAGGCATAGGACTAACCCTAAACAGCCTCGCTAATGATTTAACGCTGGCGCAATATGGGAGGGATTTTACTTCTATCTCACTTGACCGCTTAAGCGTACCGCAAGGGGAAGAAAATGAGTAACTACCGAAAAAAAGCCCCAAACTTGAGGGATAACAAAGATCCTTACGTTGAGTTATTTATTCTTGCCGGTTCGCACGCCTGGCAATCGTGGGGAAAAGGGCAAGGAATAGAATGGCATTTGCTGGCGCAAGCCTTAAAAACGCCCACCAATGAAAAACCCGTTATTTTAGGCGAAAGCCAGTTAAAAGAACTGAACGGCTTGCGAATTGCGCACAAAGAACAAGCCTATATTCGTATTTTTCAATGTGGCGAACTTACCGAAGCGCAAATCACGGCAATTTGTCACAATATCGCCGAAAGTACACAGGCGGAAACTGTAAGACTATGTGACAGCCTGGGCAATTTGAAAGAGGATTTATCAAATTACATTCAACGCATACGCAAAGGGGAAACCAACGCGGAAATTATCGCTAAACACGCCATAGACGAGCAAAACCGCGACAACGCGAACAAAACTACGCCTTACATTGAAGAGCGCACAGAACAGGGCGAAAAGGGGCTATTTTACGTTATCCCAAAAATAGACAAACAAACGGGCGAGCGCACCGGAGAAACATTAAAATGGCTTTCCGACCCCGTGCAAGTGATAGGCGAAGGCGCAACGGAAACGGACAGCTATTTAATTTTACAATTTACCCCGCAACACAAAAGTGCGCCGGTTATTGAAGCGATTACAAGTGCAAATATGGGCGAGCGGGAGGGCTGGCGACAGTTACGCCAAAAAGGGCTTAAAGTCACCAGTGAAACAAAAGCACGCACCATTTTAGCCGACCACTTAATGCGGGGCGTGCGCCCGAATTGGACACTCACCAACCGCACAGGCTGGCAAGGCGGAGCATATTTATTACCCAATGGGGAAACCCTAGGCAAAACCGAAACCCCCGTTTTATTTGTGGGGCGTTCCGCTGGTGGACGGGGCTATCAACAAGCCGGCACGGTGGAAAGCTGGCGGGAAAATATCGCCGACAATATCAAGGGAAATTCATCAATGATGACCGCGGTCGCGGTGGCACTCTCCGCGCCATTAATTGGCATTCTTGAGGCGGATTCTTTTGGCGTGCACCTTTTTGGTGGTTCAAGCACCGGCAAAACCACCACCGCCAACATAGCCAGCAGTATCTACGGACACCCGGAACACACGCGTTTAACGTGGTATTCAACCGCCTACGGCATTTTAAACGAAGCACTAGCCCATAACGACGGCTTTTTAACGTTGGATGAAATAGGGCAAGGCTCAAGCATTAAAGAGGTAAACACCACCGCTTACGCGCTATTTAACGGCGTGGGCAAAATCCAAGGGGCAAGAGATGGTGGAAACCGTGACTTAATGCGCTGGCGCACGGTGGCTTTTTCCACCGGCGAAAAGGACGTAGAAACCTTTTTACAAGCGGGCGGGATAAATGTGAAAGCGGGGCAATTAATCCGCCTTTTGAATATCCCTATCAGAAAGGCGCATTTATTCCACCAACACGGCAACGCTAAAGCCCACGCAGACGGACTAAACGAAGCAACCCGCCTACACTATGGCGCGATTGGGCGGGAATGGATTGGCTATCTTAACGAACACCAAGAAAACGCCCGCAAAACCTACCGCACTTTAAAAGCGAAATGGGCGGAAAGAGTACCGCAAGAAGCGGATCCGCAAGTGTACCGCGTGGCGGATAGGTTCGCTATTATGGAAAGCGCGCTACAACTGGCACAACTTTTTACCGGCTGGCAAGAAAGGGAAAATAGCGAGGCGTTAATTTGCGCGTTCAATGATTGGCTTTCCGTGTATGGCGTGAAAAGTAAGGAAAGCGAACAAGTTATCGAACAATTCACCGGCTGGATTTTGAAATATTCAGAAAGCCGATTTATTGAAATACCCGATAACCCTTACCGCACAATTCAAGAGGTGGCGGGCTTTCGGATATTAGCCAATGAGAAAACAGACGAGCATTTTTATTTGTACCCGCACGCTTTCACCGAGGCAACCAACGGACACCCCAAAACACAGGCTTGCGAGATATTACTCAATGCGGGCATATTACAACGAGGAAAAGAAGCGCAGTACAAATATTTAAACCGTATTCCCAAAAAATACGACCCGAAAAGACAGCGCGCCTATTTCATCATTTTACCCGCCGAACAGGACGAAGAAGAGGAATAGAAAAATAGGAAAACGCCTAAATTTTAGGCGTTTTTTGTCTTTTTAAGCATTGTGTCCTTACTTTTTAGGACAAATGGCCTATTTTTTTCTGGCAAAATAGGACACTTTTCAAAATCTAACCTTTTGAAAATAAACAATAATTTTCGCCGTGTCCTTGTTGTCCTATGTGTCCTAGCCCTTTTTGCTTATATATACAAAAAAATTCAGAAAATCCGCCCGCACTTTCCGGCAAAAATTCCCGTTTTTTTCATTTGACCGACAAAAAACCGCCCCAAAAAGTGCGGTTAAAAATTGGGGCGTTTTGCTGGTGGATAGCCTAAATTTTCCGCTTGATAATTCCGCCGTTGTTTTTTCGCATTTTGGGAACAATAAAACCAAGGCAATAACCACTAATAAAAAACGGCTGGCAAATTTGCCGGCACAAAGCCCAAATTTTTACCCGCAATTATTCCACCACCGCAAACCACAACATCACCGCCCGAAACATTGCCATATTTTCCCAAATTAGCCCCAAAACAACGCCATAGACGAACGAAAACTAAAAAGCCGTAAAAAGATACGCCCACCACAAAAAACGTAAAAACACGCGTTTTTTTAATGCAAACTCAAAAGCACCGAAAAAATTACCGGTAAAACTACCACCACCAAAACACACCAAAAAAACAAAACCACCCAAACCCAATTTTTTAAGCAAATTTTAAAGGGGCTTTAAGGGCAATTTTACAGTACAAAAAACAACATTTTTTTAGATGACTTTTGAAAATGGTAACAGGAATGGGAACAAGATTTGGCTATTAAGAAATTGACTGTCAATAAAATCAAATAGTTAAAGCTCAAGTTCGATAGTGATTATCGCAAGCAATAAAAAAACAATATTTAAATCAAAGCCTTACATCTCTTGTTCAATTTTTGTGTAAAGTCTAAAACAGCCTATTACAGTCAGTTATCATTTATTACTGTCACAAAATTGACACAGCCATATAACCTACAGTCCAACACTCTCGTCAAACTACCAATTCACTCTTCCCCCTTAAATAATGAAAAAAGCACGGCAAAACTACCGCACTTTTCCTAATCTCACCGATCCACTTGATACATCACCGCCAACTGATTCGGGCTAAACCTCCATCCTTTATCGCTATTTTTAATGGCATTAAAACACCACTCACTACAAAAATATTTAGAGTGTTTTTGTTTGATTCCCAACACAATCCCAATCGCTCCCCACCAGTCATAAGCCTTGCCGCAAGTGCGGTGGAAATAGGCTTTAATTTGTTCTTCGGTGACGTTATCAAGGAGGATTAAATCCCATTTGGTACTATCGCCCACATCAATCTGCTTGCAACGCACACCGCCATCGCGGGGGCTTGAAGTGTAGCAATCATAAGTGGGGCGATAATCGTACTGCCCCCACTGTTCCAAACGTTCAATGGCGATTTCACAATGGGAATATTGCCCTTTAGTAAGAAAGCGGATAATCCCATCCTGTAGCTGTTTAAAGCGGTTTTGCGCACATCCTTTGTAAAAGGCAAGGTAGATTTTATTCATCGCCTGTCCCCGCCAAATATTGTAGATAGGTTTTACTCCAACC